>NZ_JBYFBS010000027.1:0-76915 GCF_057652315.1 Prosthecobacter sp. Pr1
GTGCTCTCCGAAGCTATCTTAAACAAGGTTGGGGTGTCCAACCTTTTTGGAACGCGATGGAAAATCGCGAAAACAGGAGCGGGAAGCCGGCCCCCCACGTGGAGAAAATGCAACAAACTCCACTAAAACAACGCCTGGGTATACGCGCGCGGTGGGAGGCGGTGGTCTGGGCGGGCTGGCCAGCCTCAGGAGATATTGAATGGCTCTGGACGCTGTGCGCGCATCATGGTTCCAGACTCACTCATTGGAAAGAGGTGCTGTGGCGCTTTTTGTTTCATCAACAGCAGGCTGGGCTGGCAAATTCTTTTTCGTGAGAACGTTCATGAACTGTTCGCCGCCTTCATCGGTGAGGTTGAGTTCCGATGTGAGCTTGCGCATCACTTCAACGGCTTCCTCAGGCAACCCCAAGTCCACGTATCCCTCCATCGCGTCACACTTCCTTTGGAATTCTCCGAGAGTTATTGGGGGGGAGAGACTGTTGCTTGGCTGGTTGGGGCTTATCATGAATAAGCCTTCGGATTACGCCCAAAGAACGGTCGTATCATTTAGCTTAAGTGCGGGCTAAATTACTGTTAAGTCCACATAAAGATCTGCACTTCGCTGCTGGAGAGCCTTCACGAGCCAGCGTGTCAGCACCGCATGGTTGATTATGCAGTGAGAAGAGCGGCGGCGGGGCTGGGAGCCGATGCTCCGACGCCGCTTTCGCAGGCCGGAGGGCAGGGTAAGGCCGGAGAATACTCTACAGCCCGCGAAAGCGGTAGCTCCGATGCAGGCTGGCGCCGTGCATCTGCGCGACCGCATTGATTGATTCGCTGCGCTCACCCTTCGGGCAGCCTGCGGCTGTCTGCCTCCGCTGCGCTTCGGTTCCAAAACGCTGCCGCGCGGCACAAGAGGCCGACCGTCTAAACCCGCGAAACTCCGCCTTCCCCTTCATGCCCTGCCTTGTTGATCCTATCGCAAATTCATGAAGGCCCCGTCCACCCCCAGCTCCTGCACGCTTCGCCTGGAGCGCAGCTCCCACACACAGCTTGCGAAGACTTCATAGCCTCGCTGCTGCAAGGCTTTCACGAGCCAGCGTGTCAGCACCACTTGGTTGATCATGCAGCAGTCCCAAGGCTGCTGCTTCCACAAAGCTCCAAGGGCCGGGAGCAGCCCAAAGCGAGCCATGCGCACGTCCGGCATCAACTGCCGCATCCTTCGCAAAACGCCGCTCCGGTGCGAAGCAAAGACCACCTTCTCCCAAGGGAGATGAGGTGCCAGATACTCGGCCACGCAGATGAGATCTGCCTCGGTATAATTGCCCTTGAGGTGGGCGATGAGTCGCATGTGGGGTCCGAGTTCCGCCAGGCACTCGCGCAGCTCGGATTTCGAGTTCCACCCATGATGCGCGCAGTGGAATTCGCCGTTCGGAGTGCGGACTACGTCCAGTTCCACAAAGTCTGCTTGATGCTGTGCGGCGAGGCGCACCCCGGCAGGGGTGTTTTGCATTCCCTTTCCCATGCCTCCTCGGTGCGCGATGGTTTTCATGGGTCAGTGTGAATGGTGGTGTGTCTCATCGGTCTCGCCTTGAGAGCACCCCCCAAAGAAAGGCAATGCTTAGATTCAAACGATGGACTGCTTTTGTAGCGCTAGTACCACATTCTCATGTTTGCAAAAATCAGATGGTAAGCCACCGTCAAAGCCAGCGGAATCGCAATCCCGCCAGCAATCAAGACATTGTACGACCTCCAGCCACGAAGTGTTCCGAGACTGACAAGAGCCATGGCGACAGCCACCAGTTGAACAGGAATCAACTGCTCCGTGGAATGCCGCGGGGAGCAATGGAAAATGCCTAGTGACACTATTGGAATGGCAAGCGACACCGACGATAGAACATGGACGCCAAGGGATGAGTGATGCGGAGGTGTCATCACCTGCCTGCACAACCACCAGCGAAGCATCCCCACCATGACTGCACTCGCGGGTATGATCAGCCACCATCTCTGCACAGCCCATGAAATCCAGATGCTGAAAGCAAAACCGATCAACGAACTCACGAGCCACACAGCAGCGGACTTGCGACTAAGGGGGAGGCTTGGTGCTGAATCGCTCATTGGTGCTGTTGGTTGGGCAAACAGGCGATTTATAGGCAGAAGAGTTTTGATGTCAGCACCTTTGTCTCTGACCGGAATGTTGCTTTAAGGCTGGTGCCTGCAGCCCCTGGCATCTTTTACTCTGCTTTCCTCATGATGGTGGTCAGGGATTTGCCTTTTGCCAGTTCATCGATCAACTTGTCCAGGTAGCGGATCTCGCGCATTGTCGGATCTTCGATGTTCTCCACTCGGATTCCGCAAATGCTTCCCGTGATCAAGGATCTGGCGGGATTGAGCCGGGGGGCTTCCGTGAAGAAGGTCTCGTAATCAGTTCCCTTCGTCACGAGGCCCTGCAACGATTTGGGATCGTAGCCGGTCAGCCAGTGGATGATCGAATCAACTTCCGCCTGGGTTCTTCCCTTCCTCTCTGCTTTGGCAACGAGGCAGGCATAGACCTTTGCGAAGCTCATGGTGAAGACTTTGGGTTTCTGGGTCATGGGGCTGGAGGGAAATGAGCCGAGGAAAGGAGGGCGGATTTGTTGCTCATGGTTATGATTTAGATCGAAAGGTCCCATGGCTTGTCAAAATGACCGGAACTTTTTCTGACTGGCGAGACAGCCGGTGGCATTTATGACTGAGCACTTTTTTGACTAGCGCAGTAGTTCAAGACGTTTCCTCGCCTCGGGATCAAGCGGAGGCGGTGAGAGCCGAATTTTAGGTGGATCCTCGTGAAGCGGTTCAGGCTTGGCTGCTGTCCACTGTGAAGGATTGATGAAGCCCTCAAACTCGTTGGAATAAGTCACGTCTGACTGTTTGCTGACTAATTTATAACGCATTTTGGTCTTGAGGGATCCTGCAAAGGCAGGAGCTGCAAATGTCCAACAGTGTTTGTCTGGCAAGAAGACCTGATGATAACTGTTGCCACAGTCGCTGTGAGACAGGCGCTCAATTGGTTTCCAAACACGTTCGGGTGTTTGCGCTTCGCAGATAATGTTAACTCGGGAATCCTGAGCCCTGAATGACATTTCTTTGCCAGTACGATTGACGAGCACAAGCTGGAACCCCCGAAGCATAGGCCCCGCTTGGTACTGCCGATATGGAACCTGCTTATCCGTCAGGGCGATGAGAGACAGAGCGTTTGGAGCGCCCAAGTTTTCTTTCTCAATACCTTTAGGCATGTTGTCAGACTTATAAAAGCCCCCCAAGTCTGACGGATCTGTTCTGCTTCCTGCCAAATATACGCTTTCGCCAATCCAGAAAACCGACAGCGGTTTCAGGTCCTCCGCGCGGCAGCCAACTGAAATAAACAGGAATGCAAATGCAACGCACTTGAGTTTGAAGGAAGTTCGGCTCATTGCTGGATTGCTTTATGCACAAGTAGTTTAGCAAACCTGGCCATCGATGTGCAAGAGCATAAACATGCACAATGAAAAACGCCTTCTCCTTTCCAGGAGAAGGCGTCGAGTGAATCGAAAGATTCGTGCGGCCTAACTTACGCCACGATCGGCTGCAGATTGGCTTTGCACCATTCGCCGTTCTGCTTGGTCACGCCATCGGGGTCATCGACGGCGACGTGGGCTTCGTCTTCGCAGATGATCCAGCCGGAGTAATTGCGGGAGACGAGCCACTCGGTGATCTTGTGGAAGTCGAGCTTGCCGGTGCCCATCTGGGCCCAGGGCTCGGCGCCGTTGCCGGAGAAGTCCTTGTAATGGATGTGGTTCACGAGGTGCTGCCACTTGTTGAGGGTGGCGATGACGTCCATGCCGCCACGGATGATGTGGCCCACGTCAGGAGTCCAGCCGGTGACTTTGGGGTCGAGGCTGCTGAGGACGACGTCGTAGTCTTCCTGGGTGCGAACGAGGGAAGCGGGCGGGGAGTTCGGGTGGTAGGAGCACTTGAGGCCGAGATCGGCGGCGCGTTTGGAGACGGCGTTGACGTTCTTGGCGATGTTGAGGCGGCGGCTCTGGAGGTTGTCTTTGCGGCCGCTTGGGAGCGTGACCGTGCCGAGCATGGAGCCGGGGAAGTGCTTGAGGAAATTGAGGGTGAAGTCGGCGGCTTCCTTTTCATTCGGGGCTTCGGTTTCACCGTCCCAGGCGCAGACGAGGGCGAGGCCGGCGAGCTGGACGTTGTACTTCTGCAGCACGTCCTTGAGCTTGATGGGGTCGATGAAGTCGCCTAGCCAGTACTTGGAGCAGCCGAGGGCGCTCTGGGAGATCTCCAGCACCATCGGCTCGATGCCGGTGAAGCCTGCTTCTGAGGCGACCTTGATCATGTGGTCGAGCTTGTTGTCGTAGCCTTTGCCGGTGCCCTGCATGAACCAGGTGTAGACTTCGGAACCGAATTGGATTTTGCCCATGGTGTGAGTGTGGTTGTGGGTTTGCTGTGGAGAAATCACGACGGCCAGTGCGACCGGTGGAGCGGCATTGGAGCGAACGAGCGTGAACTGTAAAGCGGCAAAATGCTGTGGGAGTCTACAGATCAGATCAACACCGCAGAGATGGGAACGCCGCAGAGTTCTTCTGAAACAACCTCTGCGGCGTTCCAGCCTTTGCGGTGTAAATCTCAATGTTTTCCAGGGAGCTACGGCTTCTCCGGTGGCGGTGGCAGGCCGGCGGGAATGGTGGGCTTGTCGCGGTCGCGGATGTCGTTGGAGATCTCGGCGATGACGTTGGTACTTTCGCGGCGTTTGGTTTTGGTGAGCGAGAGCGGGATGCGCAGGCTGCTGCGTGTGAGGCCGCTGCGGCGGCTGACGACGACTTCGGCGTCCAGGACGATGTCGTGCTGCTTTTGGGCATCGAGGCTGACGTAGGGGCCCAGGAGCAGGCTGGCGCGGGTGGAGCCGGGGGTTTGGGTGGGCTGGAATTCGGCCCGGCCGGCAAAGCCACGGGGCTCCATGGGGGCATTGAAGCCGTCCGCAGAGCTGAGGCGCATGCTTTTGACTTCAAACCACTGCTGATCCCCGGGCTGACCAAAGGCGTGCAGGCGCATCTGGTAGGGGCTCACTTCGGACACCAGGGCACCGCCGACGACCATGGCGCTGAGGGCCACGCCGGATTCTGTGGCCTTGGGGATGAACTCCACCCTGAAGGCGCTGCCGCCTGCCGTGGGTGCCGGGGCGCTGGACTGGTAGTCGTAATGCGTGGTGAAAACGTGGACGCAGGAGGTCTGCCAGAGAAGGGTCAGCAAGGAGAGCAGGGGACGCATGCTGTCCAAAATGCAGGGGCGGGAGGCGGGAAGCGAGCCTGAAATGGGAGGGCGGAAACTTCACGTTAGGAAAACAATCACTAGAATTGACAATATTAACAATGTTTAATATAATTACAATAACATGCCGGTTTCTCGCATTCTCGCCCTCCTTGCTGCTCTTGCCCTGCCATTCGGCTCGGTGCAGGCGCTGACTTGGGACGAGACGATCGATGGGGAGCTTTCTGGCGATGGCAATGCGCCGACGCTCATTGGCACCCTGGACTCGGGGGTCAATTTGTTTTCCGGCACCATGGGGTCGTTGGGAGGCACTGGGCCGCTGGATGCGGACGTCTGGAACTTTACCATCGCCGCAGGCTACTACCTGACGGGGATCAATCTGGTGGATTATTCGGCCCAGAGCGGCAGCCCAAGCAACGCATCCTTCATGGCGATCGCCAATGGCGGATCGATCAACATGAGCGATCCATCGAACCACCTGAGCAATGCGCTGTGGGGCTACGGGCAGGATGGCTTTGGGAACACCTACGTCGATCTGCTGGCATTGTTGGATGCGGGGCCGGACTTCGGCGGCATCGGCTTCGATGGGCCGCTGCCTTCGGGAAACTACACCTTTTGGATCCAGGAAGGGTCTGACCAGATCAACTACGGCATTGAATTTGTGACCTCACCTGTGCCGGTGCCGGAGCCGGGCAGCCTGCTCCTGCTGGGGGTGGCTGGGTTGTGGTCGCTGCGTCGCCGTCGGCTGCGGTGAATGGTTTGCAAAGAGGCGTGGCCGCAGCTAAGGCGGGCGGCACATGATTCGGAATCTCTTGTTCGACTGGTCCGGGACGCTGGTGGATGACCTGCCTGGCGTGGTGGGTGCTGTGAATGGCATGCTGCGTGCCGCTGGTGCTGTGGAAATGACGCGGGAGGAGTTCAAGGGGCGCTTTCGCCTGCCGTACACCGAGTTTTTCGCGGAGGTGCTGCCCGGTCTGGAGGTGGAGCGTCTGCAGGAGCTCTATCTGGAACATTTCACCCATGCGCATGCGGACATCGAGATCCTGCCTCATGCGCGGGAGTTCATCCAGTTCGCCGCTGCCACGGGCCGGCGACTGGTGGTGCTGAGCAGTGCGCCGCTGCCGCATGTGATGGCTCAGGCGGAGGCGCTGGGCGTACGGGATGCCTTTGAAGTCATGCGTTGTGGCGTCATCGACAAGCGCACGGAAATCCACACGCTGCTGGCAGAGCTGGACATGGCTGCCGCAGAGACGGCCTTCATCGGCGACATGCGGCATGACATTGATGCCGGCCATGCCGCCGGGGTGGTGACCATCGCTACCTGCACGGGGTATGAGAGCGCCGAGACGCTCATGACCGCCGCGCCGGACATGCTGGTGCCGGATCTCTCGCGCCTGCCAGCGCTGCTGGGGCCTCTGACGGGGGGAGATGGCGCCTACCCGGTGTCCACCGTGGGCGCGCTCATTTTGAACTCGAAAGAGGAGATGCTGCTCATCCGCACGCACAAGTGGAGTCACCGCTGGGGCATCCCCGGGGGGAAGATCAAACGCGGTGAGTCCTGCGAAGAGGCGCTGGTGCGCGAGATCCTGGAGGAAACGGCGCTCACGTTAAAAGACATCGAATTCGTCATGGTGCAGGACTGCATCGAGCCCGTGGAGTTTCAGCGTTCTGCGCACTTTCTGCTGCTGAACTACATCGCCCGCTGTGCGGAGGCGGAGCCGCAGGTGGTGCTGAACGAGGAGGCGCAGGCCTTTCAGTGGCTGCCGCTGGCCGAGGCCCTGCAGATGGACCTGAACATTCCCACCCGCATCCTGCTGGATGAATGCCTGCGCAAGGGGCTGCTGGGTGGAGCGACGAAGGAAGCGCCCAAGACTCCCACACCTGCGGGGACTTCCGCATTGTCAGATCCCAAGCCCCGGCTAAAAACTCCCCACCTCATGCTTCCCCCTGACGAAATCCGCATTGCCGCCCTGCGACTGACCACGCACATCGGTGTTCCCGAAGCTGAGCGGGCTGAGGCGCAGGTGCTGGTGGCGGACGTCACCCTGCGCATCCGCAGGCGGTTCGAGGCGATGAACGACGACATCGCTTCCACGATCGACTACGCCGCCGTCGCCGCACGGCTGCAGGCCCTGGCGGCGGAGCGGCCCCGCAGGCTGATCGAAACCCTCGCTGCGGAGATGGCGGCCTGCGTGCTGGAGGAGTTTCAGGCCATCGGGGTGACTCTGGAATTGCGCAAACGCATCCTGCCTGACACCGACCATGTGGCCGTGCGCCTGGTGCGTGGCGAGTGAACGAAATGGCGGGGGCGGCGTCCAAGACTCCCGATCTCGCCGGTCAGGGCCAGCCTGTCCGGTGCATGTGCTGTGAAGCATTCCATCCTGCCAACCCATGAAATATCTGCGCCTCCTCGTTGCCGCTTTGCTTGCCACCACGCTGCTCAGCTCCTGTAGTTTTGAGCATGCAGATTCACGTCTGCCCACGGTTTCCCAGCAGGATGCCTATGATGTGAGCTGGGGCCTGACACCACGCAAAGCACGGGGGAACCCGAAGATGCGCTACCAATACAATGCCCGTGCCGAGCAGTCCGCCGCGACCCTGAGCGTGGATCCGGCGGCAGCTGCGGCCGACAGGGGCTAGTCGCGGAGAACATGGAAATCATTGCGGCCTCGACGGCTGCGAGCGAACTGCGCCAACACGTCTTGCATGGCACCGATCCGTGGGGGAGGGAGGTATGCGCCTGGAGACTGAACGAAATGCAGGGTGTCAGCGTCGAAGACTTCGATCTTGCCAGCTAGAGACAGCCCGCCTAGTATCGGATCCCGTTAAGAATTCAATTTCGCCAAACAATGACATCTCTGCGCTACCTCTTTGCCGCTCTGCTTGCCTCAACCCTTCTCGTCTCCTGCGGTTCCTTTGAGCATGTTGACTCCCGTCATCCCACGGTGGCGCAGCAGGATGCCTTCGATGTGAGCTGGGGGCTGCCTCCCCGCAAATCGCGCGGCAATCCGAAGATGCGCTACCAGTACAATGCGAACGCCCGGTCCGAACAGCCCGCCGCGCCCATGAGTCTTGAGCCCGCAGCACCTGCACCGGCACTGGCCCCCGCGCCTGCGCCAAGCCGCGCCGCACCTGCCAGCCCTGCGGTTCCCTCCACTCTTCGCTAGTCGCGGCATGGCAATTGCTTTTTCCTGTTTTAAAACCGCACGACACGTGAAGACCCCGCTTCTGACCTTCCTCCTGGCCTTTGGATGCCACGCCGCATTGACTGCCCAGCAGATCAAGGCCCCCGACTCCCTCCGGTCCAGTACGGTCCCGGTGGTGCCGGCCCCTGCCAAGACTCCCTCCACCGAGGAAATCGACAAGCTGGCCGAGGAAGCCCAGAAGGCGCTCTTCAAGTCTGTGGACAAGTCTGGCGGCGGCGCCACCGCCACCCCTGGCAAAACGGACGTCACTCAATACACCCCCTACGCAACCTCCACCCCGACGCGTCTTCCTGCCCAGCGGCTGGAAGACCCTGCGCTGTGGGCCAAGGATTCCGTGCGCAAGATCGCAGTCATGGAAGTGTCTTTCGGCGGCACACGTGAAACGGTCATGATCGAGCTGTTTCCGAACGACGCGCCGCAGACGGTGAACAATTTCATCGACCACTGTGACAGTGGCGTCTACAACGGCCTGGCCTTCCACCGTGCCATCGAAGGCTTTCTGGTGCAGACCGGTGATCCGCTGACTTCAGATGAGTCCTCACGTGCCAAGTGGGGTACGGGAGGCGAGGAAAAAACGATTCCCGCCGAGATCAAACGGCCGCACCGTGTCGGAGCCGTGGCGATGGCCCGCCGCTCTGACAAGGTCAATCCTGAGCGCCGTTCGAATGGCTCGCAGTTCTACGTGACCCTGGGCAATTACGGCGTGCTGGAAGGCAAATACACCGTCTTTGGCCAGGTGGTGTCCGGCTTGGAGACCCTCAAGCGCATCTCCCTCATGCCGGTGGATGCCAACGACTGCCCGGTGGCCCGAATCGAGATCAAATCCATGAAGGTCATCACGCAAAAGGGCCCCATGCAGGTGCCGGCCATCGCTTCGGGTGAAGGCACTCGCTACGTCAAGCCGGATGCGGCGCGCGGCATGGTGAGCCGTTTCTTCCACCGCGTGTGGTGAGAGCTGGGTGGTGTTTTTGATGTGTGGCTGGTGGCGCGGAGGTGCGCAGCGCTTTTGGACTGCGGCTGCGCAACCCTGAAAGGGTGAAACTGCCGCTTTCGAACGTCTCGTGGCGCGCGTGCGCTGATCAGTTGGCGGAAGTTCACCGGCTCCCGCCTTTGGATAAGCAGTGGTATAGCGTGTGCCGGTCTGCACGTCGAAAGCGGTAGCTGCGTTCGTGCCTCACTTCGCGACCGCAGTCCATATGGGAGGCGAAGTGGGGCGCTTGGTCCGCCAAGCGCCGTTGAGTGTCGCCGCGCGCTGCCTTTTGGAAATTCGTTTTGGGAAACGTTATGAAGCCGCGGCTCTACTTCGCAGGCAGCTCAAAGCAGACCGCTTCACGGTCGTTGCGCAGCAGCAGCCAGCGGCCTGCCAGGGTCGGTGGGTTCCAGGTCTTGGCTTTCAGGGCTTCCAGGCGTGACACTTCCTCCAGCTTGGCAGGGTTGGCTTTGACCAGGGCGACGAAACCCTTCTCCGCCTGCACGAGCATGAGGCTCTCACCTAGGCGAATCTGCTGGCCGAAGCCGTAGCGCCCCTCGCGCCAGCCGCGCTCACCGGTGGACAGATCCACGCAGCAGAAGGTGCCTTCATCCAGCGCGTAGGCATGGGTGCCGAACACGCTGGCGCTGCTGAACTTCGTGCGCGGCGCGCTGGCGGCCCAGATGGAGGACACGGTGAGCTTGCCATCGGCAGCAGCCTTGATCTCCAGCAGGTTGCTTTTCAGGCCATAGCTGGTGGTGACCAAGATGCGCTCCGGCGTCACCTGCACAGGCTGGCAGACTTTGGGGAAAAAGCCCGGCCAGTCAAACTTCCACAGCACGGTGCCGCTGGCGGGATCATGCCCGGTCACGGAGTTGCTGTTCACGCTGGCGATCTGCTCTCGTCCGGCCAGCGTCATCAGCACCAGAGAGCTGTAGCTGCCGCCGTCATCTCCGGCCTTCCATGCCAATTGTCCGTCCTTGCTTTTGTAAGCGATGAGCGTGGCACCGTTGTCGCCGCCGCTGCAGACGATGGTGTCTCCGACGATCAAGGGCGCGGCACTCTTGCCCCACTCCGGGTTTTTGGTGGTGCCACCGTCCTTGAGGACGTCTTTGCTCCAGCGGAGTTTTCCAGTGGTGAGGTCCAGGCAGTTGAGCAAGCCCTTGGAGCCCATGGTGAAGACCAAATTTTGTGCCGCATCCACGGTGGGGGTGGAGCGCGGGCCGATGCCGCCCATCGGCTCATCAAAGCGTGTCTTGTCGGCATGCGCCCACAGCAGCTTGCCGGTGGCGAGGTCATAGCAGGTCACGTATTCTTCTTCCCCCCGCTGCTCCTGCGTCAGTGCGCGTCCGCCTGCCACAGAAAAGCCCGCCCAGCCGTCTCCCACCTTGATGCGCCAGACTTCGCGCGGCGGGTGCGCTTTCCAGTCGGTCTGCCAGTCTGGTTCCGGCAGCACGCCATCGCCTTTGGTCCCGAGGAAGCGCGGCATGTCCGCCACTCCTGCGGGTGTGGCTGAGGGAACCGCTGCGGCGTCTGCACCGCTGTGGAGTTCCGGCAGCACCTCCGCCTTCTGCCAGCGCCAGGCCAGGCTTGGAAAGGCGGAGCCGTCGGCAGAGCCATCGTAGCGGATCAGATACTTAAACGCCGCCATGACGGCAAGGACTCCCAGGATGAACACGCCCAGCCGCTTCAGCCGCACCCTGCGCAGGTGCAGCGCCCACCAGAGACCGAAGAGGATCAGCCACAGCGGGATGAGAATCATGAGGCCGCCCGAGCGAAAGACGTGATCCGTGGCCCAGAGCCAGGCCAGCAATCCGCCAAACAGCAGGGTGAGAAAAAGAGGGAATTTGGGGATCATGGGAGTGAGAGTCGCGTCATTCTACGTCTGGCGCAGGTCATTGGAAATGGCTGGCGTTATTTGGCGTATGTCTCATCCTCCGTCAGTTCCAACCAACTCTCATGAAACAGTTTCTCCTCTCTTTGCTTGCCGCTTCCGGCCTGATGGCCGCCGATCACGTCGTCTATGAACCCGCCGGTGCGGCGAAAGGAAAGCACATCGTGCTCCTTTCCGGAGATGAGGAGTACCGCAGCGAGGAGTCCATGCCCATGCTCGGCAAGATTCTCAGCCAGCGCCACGGCTTCAAATGCACGGTGCTCTTCAGCCTTGGCGAGGACGGCACGATCGTCCCCACCAACGGTGCCAGCCTGAGCCATCCTGAGGCGCTGGATTCCGCCGATGCCATCGTGATGCTGCTGCGCTTCCGCCACTGGGATGAGGCCACCAGCAAGAAGTTTGAGGCCGCCGTGAACCGTGGCGTGCCGATCATCGCCCTGCGCACCAGCACCCATGCCTTCAGCGGCTACGCGAAGGACAGCCCTTTTGCCGTGTGGAACTGGAACAATGCCACGGGAGGATGGGGCAAGAAATTCCTCGGCGAGACCTGGGTGAGCCACTGGGGCAAGCACAAGTTTGAAGCCACCAAGGGCATCATCGAAGCCGCGAACGCGAACCATCCCGTGCTGCGCGGTGTGAGCGATCTCTTCGGCAACACCGACGTCTATGAAGCCGCCCCGCCTGCCGATGCCGTCATTCTCGCCCGTGGTCAGATCCTGCAGGGCATGACCGCTGACACGCCACCGGCGAGCTACAAGAAAGCCACTGCCGCCAAGGTGGAGCAGGACGTAAACACCCCCATGATGCCCGTGGCCTGGCTGCGCGTGGTGAAGAATGATGCCGGCACCGAAAACAAAATCCTCGCCACCACCATGGGCGCCGCAACTGACCTCACCAACGAAGGCCTGCGCCGTCTCGTCGTGAACGGCGTCTTCTGGGGCCTCGGACAGGAAGTGCCGGAGAAGGCGGATGTTTCCATCGTCGGCGACTACCAGCCCACGATGTACGGCTTCGGCGGATTCAAAAAGGGCGTGAAGCCGGAGAACTTTGAGCTGGCGAAGTAGCTGTGTGGCAGGTTCAATTCGGCGCACCTTAGGGCATATTAAATCATTTTGTATCCAAGCAACCTGGGCGGCCAAAGCGGTTCTCCCTCTCCCCCAAGGGCACCTTGGTTTTTGTCATAATTTCGACGGGGAGAGGGGATTCGATTTGGGGCCGCGCGATGTTATGAGCTTGAAAGGCAATAACCAGTTTCGTTGGTTGCCCACACGATTGCACCAGGTCTCAAGAAGTGATTTACTGTTCTATATGAAAGCCGCAGACCGCTATCATCACTTCGTCCGCTGGTCGGAGGAGGATCAGCTTTATATTGGCTATTGTCCGGATCTCTATGTGGGCGGTGTTTGTCACGGCGCAAACGATGAGCAGGTCTATGCCGAACTGTGCCGCATCCTGCGTGATGAAGTGGCGCACCGTCAGGAGCAGGGAGAGGCTTTGCCTGCGCCATCGGTGCGTATCACGCGCGACGTGGAACTGGTGGCGGCTTGATTCAATTCTGCCCGGGCTTCGATTAAGCCCGGTGGTTTTTGGAGTGCGGCTGCGATTAGCTGCCGCTTTCGAGCGTCTCGTGACATGCGTATGCAGAAGAGCCTGCGAGTAACCACCGGCTCCCGCTTTCAAATGTCTCGCGGGGCGCGCAAGTCATCCATCCCGTCGAAAGCGGTAGCTGCGTTCGTTCCTCACTGCGCGACCGCACTCCAAAAAAGGCTGCGATGCGCTATGGGCCGGCTGGTCACAGTCACTTCAGCTCAAACACAAACGGCAGGCCCTGCGCGTTCATCATGGCTTTTTCCTTGGCCATGAAGCGCTCGGCCAGCTGGGTGAAGCTGCCGTCGCTGCGCATGCGGGCGAGGACTTCGTTGACCTTGGTCTTCAGTTCCTCATTGCCCTTCTTCAGGCCCACAGCCCAGACTTCCTCACGCAGCGGAGCGAGCAGTGCTCGCGTGGTTTCAGGGTGCTTGGCGTGATGGTTCATGATGGAGAGCTGATCGTAGATCCACGCATCGACGCTCGCGTTCACCACCTCCATCACGCAGGACACATCCGCATCCAGGGCGATGATTTTGGCGTCCTTGAGATTTTCCCGCGCCCAGGTTTCACCGGTGGTCCCGAGGCGGACGACGATCTTGCGGTCCGGAGTTTTCAGATCGGCGGCGCTTTGCACCGTGGAACCTTTGGCGACCAGAATCGCCAGGCCCGTCTTCACATACGGCTCGGAGAAATCGATGGACTGGCGTCGCTCCGGCGTGGCGGTCATGGACGAAAGCACGAGGTCGACGGAGCCAGTGCGCAGAGCGGTGATGAGGCCGTCGAAGTTGATGTTGCGAAACTCCACCTCTTTGCCCAAGGCCTTGCCGATCTCGCGCCCCACCTCGATGTCCACGCCACTGATCTGGCCGGCGGCATCGACGAACTCAAACGGCGGGTAGGTGGCGTCCGTGCCGATGATGAGCTTGTTGCTGCGCGTGCAGGCGCAGAGGGTGAGAAGCAGACTGAGGGCGAGGTAGCGAAGCATGGGATCAATCAGGAGTTTAAATCACCGGCGTAATCGCTCGGCATGCGCCAGTCGCCGCGCGGAGAGAGGGCCACGGAGCCGACCTTGGGGCCGTCCGGAACGCTGGAGCGCTTGAACTGGTTTTGGGCGAAACGTTTGAAGAAGACAGCGAGCCATTTGGCGATGGTTTCATCGTCGTATTTGCCCGCAAAGGCCTGGGCTGCCAGCCAGCGGATTTTTTCGGCGTTGCTGCCATGCCGCACGAAGTGAAACAGGAAGAAGTCATGCAGCTCATAAGGCCCGACGGTGTCCTCGGTCTTCTGCTGCAGCGATTCATCCGCCGCGAGGGGCAGCAGCTCGGGGGAGATGGGCGTGTCGGCGATGTCCAGGAGGATGGTGCCTGCTTTCTCGGCAAAGGGGCCGGCGGCGCACCATTCGATGAGGTAACGAACCAGCGTCTTCGGCACGCCTGAGTTCACGTGATACATGGACATGTGGTCGCCATTGAAGGTGCACCAGCCCAGTGCGGCTTCGGAGAGATCTCCCGTGCCGACAACGATGCCGCCGGTCTTGTTGGCGAGGTCCATGAGGATTTGAGTGCGCTCGCGGGCCTGCGAGTTCTCGTAAGTCGCGTCGTGCTGGGTGGCCGAATGACCGATGTCGGCGAAGTGCTGATGCACGGCGTCGTTGATGGAAATGGTGCGCAGTTCGATGTTCAGCGCCTCGGCCAGTTGCTCGGCATTGCCCTTGGTTCGGGTGGTGGTGCCAAAGCCGGGCATCGTGACTGTCAGTGCGGCAGTCGTCGGCATGCCCGCGCGTTTCAGCGCTTCCAGCATGACCAGCAGCGCGAGGGTGGAATCGAGGCCGCCGGAGAGTCCGAGCACCGCTGTTTTGGCGTGTGCTTGTTTCAATCGACGAGCGAGGCCTGTGGCCTGAATAGCAAAAATTTCCTCGCACACTGCGGCACGATCCACTTTGGCCGAAGGCACGAAGGGATGTGCCGAGACGGGGCGGAGAAGTCTGTCATCGCCACCGAGGGCTGCGCCGAGACTGAAGGTCAGGCGGCGGAAGCCGACGCTGCCGGCTTCATCGCGGAAGGCGGAACTCTTCAGACGGTCATGCGCCAGATGCTGCAGATCGACATCGGTAACGATGGCGCGCGTCTCGAAGGAGAAGCGTTCGGTTTCACCGAGGAGGACACCGTTTTCAGCCACGATGCCGTGACCCGAATAAACCACATCTGTGGTCGATTCACCTGCGCCTGCTCCGGCGTAGACATACGCCGCCAGGCAGCGTGCCGCCTGCTGCGCCACGAGGTGGCGGCGGTAGGGGGCCTTGCCGAGAACTTCGGTGCTGGCGGAGGGATTGGCCAGCAGCGTGGCTCCTGCGAGCGCCAGAGGGCCCGAGGGCGGACTCACCGTCCACAAGTCCTCGCAGATTTCGATGCCGAGGACGAAGCCCGGAACATCCAGCACCTCAAACACCAGTTTCGTGCCGATGGCCACTTCCTCGTCATTCAAGCGCAGCGTGGAAACGTTCAGCGTGTGCGCAGGTGAGAACCAGCGGCGTTCGTAAAACTCGGACGAATTGGGCAGGAAGGTCTTGGGGACCAGTCCGAGGAGTCGGCCTTTGGCTAGCACTGCGGCCATGTTGTAGAGGCGGTCCTGCACGCGGAGAGGCAGGCCCACGACCAATACGCAGGGCAGATCCAGTGTGGCGTGAACCAGTTCGGCGAGACCCTTCACGCTCGCATCCAGCAGGGCGGTGGTGTGAAACAGATCCGCGCAGGAGTAGCCGGTGAGGCTCAGCTCAGGAAAGACGGCGAGACGGCAGCCGCGCTGCGCCAGCGTACGTGCTTCATGGGCGATGATCGCGACGTTCTTCGCCACATCTCCCAGCACCAGTTCCGGGGACACGGCGGCGACACGTACAAAGCCTAGACGTTCGCGGGTGGTGATCGGGGTAGGGGATGCTTGCGGCATGGTGGAACCTAGCACGGAGGGTTTGGGGTGTGCGAGGAGTAAGTGCGACAGACACTCTTGTCTGTCGATGCCCAGCGCTTTGTTGAAATTCATCGGTTGCAAGTTGTCCTGCCGTGTCGCTCCAGCAGGCTAACGCTTTCGTCGATAGATTTCGATTGGGTGCAGGCCTGGGGGATTGCGAGAGCGCTGATCGACAGGCAGGAGTGCCTGTCGTACTACTCCAGCATGCGCGCCTTCAGCTCCGGCGTGGGCATCATGCAGGAGTCATCTTTGCCGAACCAGCGGTAGCGGTTGCGGGCGATGAAGTAGTAGGAGGCGTCGCGGAGAGCACGTGGCAGGATTTTGAAAAGGAGCGCGAATTTCCACAGGCCGCCGAGCGTGCGGGCGATTTCGAGGGCGGCGTCGCTGGCTTTGAATGCGCCGAGCGGGGTGATGAAAAGCATGGCGTTGGGCGCAGCGGGATCGAGGCCGTGCTGCGCGTAGAGCTGGCTGCCAAGCGGGCTTTGGATGGGCGCGAATTTGATCTTGCCTGCAGGATCACGCTTCACGATGAAGCGCACGCTGGCATCGCAGAGATGGCAGACGCCATCAAAGAGAAGCAGGTGGTCGCGGCTGGGATCGTAGTGGGACACGGCTAGTCGAGCTTACGACTGTCCGGAGCGGTTGGCGCTGAGGAAAACCAGAAGAGGTAAGAGAGGATGAGCATGGTGCCGAAACCGAGAGTGAAGCCCCAGGTGCGGGTGTGGTCCATGGGGTGGAAAATGTAGGCGGCGATGCGGCTGAGCAGGGAGACGGGGCGGTGAACGAGGTCCCAGCTGTTCCAGCGGTCAAAGCGGCCGAGGTAAATGCCGAAGCCGCTCAGGGCGAGTGAGCAGACGCTGACGCACCATGCCGTGGCATGGGAATACTTTCGCGTAAACCAAAGCTGGACCATGTGCAGGGACTGAAATCCGAACCAGAGCGCAACGAGGGCAAAAGAGAGCAGCATGAGGAGATCGAGCCACTTGGGGACGTGAGCGTTGTGCTCATTGAGATGCATCAGGTCGGTGAGGACGTAGGGTGCATTTGGGAAGAAGAGCAGCCAGACCGCGAGCAGTGGCACTGCCAGCACGAGGCGATTGATCTGGCGCAGGCCAAGGCTGAGGCCAAGCGGAATGGCTGCCAGGAAGAGATTCCACAGCATGAAGGCGTAGTAGCTATGTCCAGCGAGGTGCATGCGCAGGTTCAGCAGGATGCAGCACCACAGGCAGGCGAGGAGGTTCAGCAGAAAGACGCGGTTGGACATGGCTGGCGCAACGATACGCTTCATTCCGCAATCACGGCAAGTGGCGCGCGATTTATGGAGATGAATTCACGTGGGGTTCACGGGAAGTTCATGGAGTGCCTATGAGGTTCTTGAGTGCAAACTACGCGACAGCGTTTTGGAGTGCGCCGGCCCTCCGGCGCTTTTGAACGTCCATTGGCCCGCGAAAAGCTCCAGAGGACTGGAGCACTCCAAAACGCTGTCGCGCGTTAAGCGCACCGCATTCTTAAACTGCCGCCTTACGCCGATTCTTCGCCGCCTTGAGCTGGCCGCAGCCTGCGGCCACATCGATGCCGCGACGCTGGCGGATGGTGCAGGGGAATCCGGCGTCTTGAAGGATGCGGTGGAAGGTGTCGGCTGAGCTGTCGCTGCTTTCGTTGCCGGCGTAGCCGTCGGTGTGATTCAGCGGGATGAGATTGATGTGGGCGTCCAGACCGTGGAGGAGTTCGGCAATGCGGCGTGCGTGCTCGGGCGTGTCATTGATGCCTTCGATCAAGGTCCAGGCGAAGAAGATGCGGCGGCCGGTCTGCGCATTGTAGCTGCGGCAGGCGGCGATGAGATCAGCCAGCGGCCAGCGCTGGTTGGCGGGGATCAGTTTGGCGCGCTCCTCCTCCGTGGCGGCGTGCAGGCTGACGGCGAGATTGTAGGGCCGGTTTTCCGCCGCCATGCGCAGGATGCCGGGTACGACGCCCACAGTGGAGACGCTGATCTTGCTGGGGCCGATGTTCAGCCCACGGGTGTCGCAGATGATGTCGAGGGCGGTCATCACGGCATCGTAGTTGTGCAGGGGCTCGCCCATGCCCATGAAGACGAGATTGCGCAGGCCTTTCTTCTCGCCTTTGGCGCGCACGGCGCGCTGCGCATGCAGCACCTGGGCCACGATTTCGCCGGGGCGCAGATGGCGCACAAAACCCATCTGGCCGGTGGCGCAGAAGACGCAGCCCATGGCGCAGCCTGCCTGGGTGCTGACGCAGGCGGTGTGGCGGCCGGGGTAGCCCATGATGACGGTCTCGATCTCCTGCGCATCGGCCATGCGGAGGAGAAATTTGTGCGTCAGGCCATCGCTGCTGGGCGTGTCCAAAGAGGCGGGTGGCACGTCGAGCGTCCACGAGCCGTCACTGAGCACCTGGGTGAGCCATTTGCGCAGAGGGGGCAGGAGGTCCTCACGTGAGAGGGGATCCGCCATCGCCTTGAAGTGGAGGGTGTTCCAAAGAGTGCCTGCATGCGCCGGACGCAGACCTGCGGCCACGATGACCTCGCGCAGCTGGTCAAAGGTCAGGTCATGGAATGATTGTGGCATCAGGTGAGGTAGGGGTTTTCGCGCTTCTCACGGCCGATGGTGGTGTCATCGCCATGGCCGGGGTAGACGCGGGTGGCATCGGGCAGGACAAAGAGCTTCTTAATGATGCCGCTGAGCAGAAGAGATCCGGAGCCATTGGGGAAGTCGGTGCGCCCGACGCTGTCCAGGAAGAGCACGTCACCACCGAAAAGCAGGTTTTGGGATGGGAGGTGAAAGCAGAGGCTGTCCGGAGAATGACCGGGGACGTGGTAGAGATTCCACGTCTCGCCGAGGACTTCGATCTGGCTTTGTCCTTCGAGGACCTCATCCACCGCAAATGGGGGGACTGAGAAGGGACTGCCCGTCACGGCTCCGTAGAGAATCTCCAGCGTCAGTTCGCGTGAATTGGGGGCAAAGGAGTACACCTTGCAGCCGTGCTCCGCCTTCACAGCAGCGGCATCCAGCACGTGATCGAAGTGCTGATGCGTGAGGAAGAGGACATCCACCTTCACTTTTTGCTGCTTAAGCCATGTGCCTATTCCATCCGGTGCATCCACAAGAATGGTGCCGCCGGGCAGGGTGAGCAGATGGCCGTTCGTGGCGGCGATGCCGCCGGTGTAGGTGGTGATTTCAGACATGGAGATGGCGAAAGACGGGAAAGAGGTGGACATTTCAACCCAGAAAAGGCAAAATCTGAACGCAAAACGCACCGCGAGGTTCGTTATAGATCTGGACGACCCCCACCATGACTCGCTTTTTACTCACCCCCGTCGCAGCTGCGGCTACCGCCCTCGCGCTCCTTATTCCCTCGGCGCAAGCGGAGACCAATTTTGGCCAGGTGGCCATGCATGTGGCCTACATGCTGCAAAACCACCACTACTCGAAGCAGGACTTCGACGACAAGGTGTCCGGCGAGATGCTTCACAACTATCTGAACATGCTCGACTTCAAGCACATCTTCTTCACCGAGCAGGATGTCGCGGGCTTCAAGGACAAGTATGAGACGACGCTGGATGACCATGTGCTGATGCGCAACATCAGCCCCGCCATCGAGATCTATGACGTTTACAAGGAGCGGGTGAAGGAGCGCGTGGACTTCCTCAAGACGGCGCTGGAGAGCAACAAGTTCACCTTTGACTCGAAGCGGACCATTGAGATCAAGCGCGACAAGGCGCCATGGCCGAAGGACAAGGCCGCCCAGGACAAGCTGTGGCTCGACATCATCGAGGACAATCTGCTGGCCGAGCGCATCGCCGATGAAACGCGTGAGCGTGATGAAAAGAAAAAGGCTGAAAAAGCTGCCGCCAAGAAAGCTGGCACCGCCGAGGTGAAGACCGAAGCCGCGCCTGAAGCCGGCAAAGTGGCACCGCCTGAGAAGCCTGCCGCCGATGCTCCCAAAATCGCCGCCAAGAAGGAAAAAGACGACAAGGATCTGACTCCGAAGGAGCGCGTGCTCAAGGATTACACCCGTCTGCTGGAAAGCATCGACGAGAACGACACCAAGGACGTGGTGAACTTCTTCCTTTCCAGTCTGGCCACCGCCTATGACCCGCACACCGAGTACATGAGCACGGATGAGAGCGACAACTTCAAGATCCACATGCAGCACAAGCTCGTCGGCATCGGCGCGCTGCTCGGCCAGAAGGATGACGGCGCAGAAATCCAGGGCATCGTCGTCGGTGGTCCGGCTGACAAGCAGGGCCAGCTCAAGCTGAACGACCGCATCATCGCCGTCGCTCAGGGTGATGACGAATTCGTCGATGTGAAGTATCTCAAGCTGCAGAAGATCGTCGACATGATCCGCGGTGAGAAGAACACCACCGTCCGTATCAAGATCGTCCCCGCTGACGATCCCTCCGGCAACCGCATCATCGCCATCGTGCGTGATGAAGTGCCGCTCAAAGAGAAGCTCGCCAATGCCGAACTTCTCGTCACCCCTCCAGACCTCGGCAAGACGCTCAAGGTCGGCTGGATCAACCTTTCCAATTTCTATGCGGACATGGAAAACAACACGGTCAGCACCAGCGTGGACGTGGAGCGCCTGCTGCGCCGTCTGATGAAGGAAAAGATCGACGGCCTCGTGCTGGACCTGCGCGACAACGGCGGTGGTTCCCTGGACGAAGCCATCAAGCTCACCGGTCTCTTCATTCCTGCCGGCCCTGTGGTGCAGGCCAAGGACTGGCGCGGCAGCATCACCTGGCGTGACTGCGAAAATGAAAAGCCTGTGTATGACGGCCCCATGATCGTCCTCATCAACAAGGCCAGCGCCTCTGCGTCTGAGATTTTGGCGGCGGCATTGCAGGACTACCGTCGTGCGCTCATCGTGGGCGACAAGTCCTCCTTCGGCAAGGGCACCGTGCAGACCATCCTCCCGGTCGAGCGTTACATGCCTTTCTTCAGCGACAAAAAAGGTGCTGGCGACCTCAAGGTGACGATCCAGAAGTTCTACCGCATCGCCGGTGGTTCCACCCAGCTCAAAGGTGTTGAGTCCGACATTCCTCTGCCTTCGATCCGCGACGTGCTGGACATCGGCGAATCCTCCGCTGAAAACCCGCTGCCCTACGACACCATCCCGCCGCGCAAGTACCCCCTCTTCCGCAAGGATCCGTTCCCGATCGAAGAGATCAACGCACGTGTTAAGAGCCGTGTCGTAGCCAGTCCTGAGTTCCAAAACGTGGTCGAAGAGTCCACGCGTCTGAAGGATAAAATCGACCACAACACGGTCTCTTTGAATCTGCAGGAGCGTGAGAAGGAGCGTCTCGACACCGAAGCACGTCGTGACAAGCAGACCGAAGACCGTGCCAAGCGCACCAAGGAAGTGGCTGAGCGAATCAAAGACAACGGCTTCAAGACTTATCACCTCACGCTGGACAACGTGGACAAGCCTGACCTGGTGCCCGAGTCTGCCTTCAGCAAGGAAATGAACTCCGGCATGCGCACAGCCTCCAAGGATGACGACAGCGGCAATGACGAAGCCAAGTTCCCCTACGGTGTCGAGCCTGTGAAACTGGAAACCATCCACATTCTGCGTGACCTCCTTGAGCTTGACCACAAGCCCACCACAGCGGCCAAAACCGAGGACAAAGCACAGGTCGGCACCAAGCCTCAGGCTCAGTAATGAGCGCCTAAGGCCCGGGTTCTTTACCACATTCCACTGGCAGTACGCATCGTATGCAGGTCGGTATCATCACTGTCTCTGACCGTGCCAGTCAGGGTGTCTATGAGGATCTTGGCGGTCCGGCCCTGAGGCAGGCTGCGGAAGGCTATGGCTGGGGGGTCGCTGCTGAGGCGATCATACCCGATGACCTTCTGCGGATTCAGGAGGCGATTCGTTCCTTCTCAGCGCAGGGCTGCGCGCTCATCCTTACCACAGGTGGAACGGGCATCGCCGAACGTGATGTCACCCCCGAGGCCATTCGTGGCATCATGCGTGTGGAGATCCCCGGCTTTGGGGAGCTGATGCGCATGAAATCGCTGGAACTGACCCCGAACGCCATTCTTTCCCGCAGCCTCGCGGCGGTGGTGGAACGCAGCCTCGTCATCGCCCTGCCAGGAAAACCGCAGGGAGCTGTGGATTGCCTCAGCTTTGTGCTCGGTGCCATTCCGCACACCGTGAAGCTGGCGCAGCGGGTGCCGACGAGTTGCTAAAGTACGACAGACACTCTTGTCTGTCGATCAGCGCTCCCTCTAACCCCCTGATGCGCACCTGAGTTCAAAGCGTCCGAGGAATGCGTCAGCCTGCTGGAAAGGCATGACAGATGGCTTGCACACTATGTTTCCTAGCGGGAGCGCTGATCGACAGACAAGAGTGTCTGTCGTACCAAAGCTGTGTCGCGCCGACTCCGCATTTGCGGCTGGACTTGCTGTCGGAGACTCGATTAAATCTCCGCAGTCAGCCAAACCACTCCCATGAAACGCATTCCTGTTTCCTCCCGCCGCCAGTTCCTCACGAAGTCTGCCGCCGCCATCGGCTTTCCTACCATCATTCCGGCCAGTGTCATTGGACAGAATGCGCCTTCCAGCAAGATTACCATGGCCGTCTTTGGCTGGGGCATGATGGGGCCGGGCAACACCGCCAAATTTCTCCAAGAGCAGGACTGCCAGATTGTGGCCGCATGTGACATCGACAAACGCAATCTGCAGAAGGCGCTGGACACCATCAACGGCGCTTACAAGAACCAGGACTGCAAGCCCTACCACGACTACCGCGAGGTGATGGCCCGCAAGGACATCGACACCGTCATGCTGGCGCTGCCTGACAACTGGCATGCGCTCACCGCCATTGAAGCCGCAAAGAACGGCAAGGACATCTATGGTGAGAAGCCGCTGGCGCGCACCATCGCCGAGCAGCAGGCCATCGTGAAGGCGGTGCAGAAGCACGGCCGCATCTGGCAGACGGGTTCCTGGCAGCGCAGTGAGGACAATTTCCGCATCGGTGCGGAGATCGTCCGCAACGGTCTGATTGGCAAATTGAAGGAAGTGCATGTGGGCCTTCCAAGCGGGCACAACGACTTTGCCGGCACCAAGGACAAGCGCAGCGTCACGCCTCCTCCTGCCGAACTCGATTACGAGATGTGGATCGGCCCTGCGACAATGCAGGACTACATCGAGTGCCGCATTCACAAAAACTGGCGCTGGGATTACAACATCGGCGGCGGCCAGCTGCTCGACTGGATTGGGCACCATTGCGACATCGCCCACTGGGGCATGAACATGGACAGCAGCGGTCCAAATGAAGTAAGCCCCATCCAGGTGGACATGCCGCCACGCACCGACATCTGGAACACCGCCACCAAGTACCGCGCCGAGGCCAAGTATGCTGGCGACATCACCATGACCATTGCAGGCGGACACGACGACATCAAGATGGGCACCAAGTGGATCGGCGCTGACGGCTGGGTCTATGTGAATCGCGGCGGTGCGTATGACTGCTCAAACCCGGCGCTCAAACAGCTCGTTAAAAAGCGGAAGGATGAGAAGGACCCCAAGAGTGAGATCATCGAAGTGGCGAAAGCTCCGAAGCTGGGGGACGACATCATCAAGACACGTCTCTACGAAACCAAGGGACACCATCGCAATTTCCTCGACTGCGTGAAGAGCCGCCAGCCTACGGTGACGCCCGTGGAAACCGCGCACCGCAGCGCCAGCCCCGGCCACCTTGCGCTTATCTCCTTCCTCACCAACCGTTCCATCAAATGGGATCCCGTGAAGGAGGAGATCATTGGTGACGCGGATGCCAGCAAGCTTCTTGGCCGTGAGTATCGTGGGCCGTGGAAGTTGGAGGTGTAGGCTTGGAATTGTAGGGCGCTTGGTCCTCCAAGCGCCGTCGTTCGCAAGCTCCTAGGCTTTGTATTCGTTGCAAGGCTCTCAAGGTTGTGCGTGGACTCACGCGGCGGGCTGAGGCAGCCCGGCCCTACCTCCTGCTGCTTACGCGATCACATCGCGCAGCACGTTACCGTGTACATCGGTGAGGCGCAGATCACGACCACTGAAGCGGTAGGTGAGCTGTTCGTGATCAATGCCCATCAAATGCAATACGGTGGCCCACATGTCATAGACGCTGGTGATGTTTTCGACGGCGTTGTAGCCGAAGTCATCGGTGGCACCGTACACATGACCTCCTTTGACACCGCCGCCGGCCATCCAGACGGTGAAGCCGTAGGGGTTGTGGTCGCGGCCGTTGGAACCCTGCGCAAAGGGAGTGCGGCCAAATTCACCGCCCCAGACAACGAGGGTGCTGTCCAGCAGGCCGCGTGAGCGGAGGTCTTTGATGAGTGCAGCGATGGGCTGGTCGATCTGATTCGCCATCTTGCCGTGGCCTTCCACGATGGCGCTGTGGTGATCCCAGGGGTTGGCGCCGTTGCCGCCACCGACGTTGTAAGCGAGGGTGCTGAGCTCGATGAAGCGCACACCGCGTTCGACGAGCCTGCGCGCGAGCAGGCACTGGCGTGCGTAGGCGGCTTTTTTTGGCTCCGGGTCATCAAGGCCGTAGAGCTTCTTGGTCGCTTCAGTTTCGCCGGAGATGTCGCAGAGATCGGGCACGGCGGACTGCATGCGCCAGGCCATCTCGTAGTTGGAGATGGCGGCCTCCACGTGCATGTCGTGCTGTGTGGTGCTGACGAAGCGGCGGTCCATCGCGCCGATGAAATCGAGCTGCCTGCGCTGCATGTCCTGCGGCTGGCGCGGGCGGATGTTGACGACGGCTTCGGCTTCATCTGCCTTCACAATGCTGGCCTGATGCTGCGCGGGCAGGAAGCCATTGCTGAACAAGCCCACGCCACCATGTGGGGTGGATGCACCGCCGCTTTGCAGCACGATGTAGCCGGGCAGATCGCGCGACTCGGTGCCGAGGCCGTAGCTCGTCCATGCACCGGCGCTGGGGAAGCCGAGGAAGGGAAAGCCGGTGTGCATGAAGAAGTTCCCCTGCGCATGCTCGCTGAACTTCGCCGTCATGCTGCGGATCATGCAGAGCTCATCCGCCACGCCGCCGACCTGGGGAAACAAATCGCTCACCTCCAAGCCTGACGGTCCACGACGTTTGAACTCCCAGTGCGAGGGCTGCACCGTGCCGTTGTTGTTGAACTGCGTCTTCTTCACCGCACCGGGCATCGGCTGGCCGGCAAACTTCGTCAGCATCGGCTTGTGATCGAAGGAATCGACATGCGACACGCCTCCACTCATGTAGAGAAAGATCACGCTGCGTGCCTTCGGAGCGAATTTTTTCGCACGATGAACAAGCGGCATGTCTGCAAGCGCCTGCTCCTGCATGAGGCCTGCAAGGGCGGCCATGCCGAAGCCGGTGGAGGCGCGGGAGAGAAGCTGGCGGCGGGAAAGGGGGGCGTTCATGAAAGCGAGAAATGAATGTTGCGAGAAATCGGGGGCGAGGTCATCTCTGAGCCATGCGCACGTGGAAAGAAATTTGCGAAGACCGCACTCTGCAGGACTTGCCGTACAAGATTGAAACAAACCGGTTCAATCAAATCGTCATGAGCTCCACTGCCAACTGGCAGGGTGGTTTTCAGTCTGAAATCGCTCGCAAACTTGCCGATGCTCTGCCTGGAGGGCGTGTGATCACCGAGTGTGCTGTTGAAACCTCCGACGGTGTTAAAGTTCCTGATGTCGCATGGGTTTCCACTGACCGTCTCCAACCCCATCGTCGATCTGCTTCGATGCCCATTGCACCCGAGATTTGCGTCGAGATCAGATCCTACTCGAACAGCGTTGTCGAGATGATGGGCAAGATGCAGCTCTACTTTGCACGCGGCGCGGAGGAGGTGTGGTTTTGTGACGAGGATGGAAACATGCTGTTTTACCGGCATGATGAGCCTGCTGCGACGACTTCGAAGCTCTGCCCGGATTTTCCGGTGAAGTTCGAGTGGTGATGCGTTTCGATGGAGTCTTGACGCTGCCTCGGATTTTGAAGGCGCTTTCATTGCAGGTAGATGAACTCCTTCAGGTTGATGAGTGACTGCGCGAGGCTGGTCCACGCTTGGAGTTCGGGATCGTCGCTGGCGGTTGCGCGGAGGGATTCGAGCTGGGTGGACTGCTGCTTGCGCTTGGTGTTGAGCTTGGAGAGTTGAACGCGCTGCTCGGCGGTGAGGGTGGCGATGATGTCGGCCTCGGTGATGTTGCTGGCCTCGATGCGGGCAGTCTGGGCAATTTCTTCGGGAGTCAGAGCACGATCATAAAGGCGGGCGCGGAAGATGCGGCCGGTCAGGCCTTTGTTGCCTGCGGGAGGGCCGTGACGGCAGCCGAGGAGGACTTGGGAGGCTTCGGCTTCAAAGACTGCTGCGGGGGCTTTGCGGTAGGTGCGGCCGTAGGGTTTGCCATCGCGGTAGCCGCTGATTGTGCCATCGGGCTGATACACGACTGCGACATGCACAGGGCGGGTGGTAGCCTCGGTTTCGGCCGTGCCTTCAAAGAGTTCGCTGCGGTCAAAGAAGTTGCTGCCGGCGACCCAGTGCTGCGGGGTCTTTTCGGCGAAGACGATGGAATCAAACTGTCCGCCGTCTTTGTGCTGCACGGTGACGACACCGCCGCCGCGCTGGGCGAGGTTGTCGAGCATGACCCAGGCTTCGAGGGTTTTGGTTTTGATGGGTTTCGGCAACGAGCCTGATTTGGCCATCGACTTGCCATCGAGAACGAGCGCGCCTTTTTCGATGTGGGCGGTGCCGACGAGTTCGAGATTCATGCTGCCCTTAGTGTCTTTGGCATCCTTGTCAAAGGTCCACTCGGCCAGCGGTTCTGGAGTGTTGACGGGGGCGGCGGGGAGTTTGCGTTCGGCCTGCAGCTTGATGCGTGCGGGATCGAGGATGGCGGTGATCTGCCGGTTCAAGGTGGCGAGTTCCTGCTCCTGAACGGCAAGCTCCTGGGAGCGTGCGTTGTTTTCCTGCTGCAAGGACGTGAGGTAGGCGAGGCTTTGCTGCACTTCGTCCGCTGTGGCTTCGCGGGCGAAGGCTTCATGGAACATCTGTTTCACACGCTCTTCGGCTTCGACCTTGCTGGAGCGCAGCGCCCATTCACGGGACCAGCGGATGACGTTGTTGTCATTGAGCAGGGTGAGCGACTGCGCGGGGACGTTGGTGGTGTCGCGCTTGCCACGCGTGCTGAAGGGAACGGGCGAGTCGAAGGTGGTGAGGAAGGGGTCGAGTGAATTGCGAATCACTTTGACGTAGATGCTGCGGCGTGGTGTGCCGCTGCCAACTGAATCACCGTAAAGTTCGGGTTCGAGCTTGCCGGTCAGCGTGAGGATGGAGTCGCGAATGGCCTCGGCTTCGAGACGGTGGATGCTCCAATGGCTCAGCAGTTTGTTTTCCGGGTCTTTCTGCATGGCGATGTCTGCCGCCTGCGCGCTGCGCTGGAAGGCTTTGGAGCTCACGATGAGCTTCAGCATGGCTTTGATGGAGCCGCCGCTGTCGATGAAGCGCTGGGCGAGGAAATCGAGCAGTTCGGGATGCGTGGGCAGGTCGCCGAGCTTGCCGAAGTTATCGACGCTGGCGACGATGCCGCGACCGAAGACGTGATGCCAGAGGCGGTTGACGATGACGCGTGCGGTGAGCGGATTGTTTTTCATGTCCGCCATGTGCTCGGCCAGTTGCAAGCGACCGCTGCCCTTGGTGTTGAAGGGCGTGGGATCGAGGGCATCGAGGAAGCGGCGCGGAACGACTTCAGCGGGTTGTTTGTGATCGCCACGCACGAACAGCGGTGCGTCTTTGGCATCGGCCTCGATGACGCCGGGAACGCGGGTGGGCATGGGCAGCCTGGCTTCGATTTCGCGGTAGCGGGTCACCAGTTTGGCTGCTTCAGGAATGTCCTTCAAATGATTCGGCAGCATGCCGGCCTGAACGAGGCGGTTGAGCGCCTCGGCCTGGCTGTTGCTCAGTGTGCCCTTCTGCCATGCCTGAATGACTTCACCGGCGGAGAGCTGCGTGCGCACTTCGGCAGTGGGAGGATTTTTGTCTTTCGTGATGACGACATCGGTGAGGCCAAACCAGGAGCGTGCGTCCTTGTTGTATTCAGCCGGCATGTCGGCGGAGGTGATGATCTGGAGGAAGATTTCGTCGCCTTTCCAGAATTCGAGATCGAGCGAACGCCAGCCGAGCTTCTCGTCGCGGGGCTCGCTCAGAATCACGGCTTTGTGAATCGTGCCTGTGCGCGGGTAGTTTTCCACGACGTACTTGGCCTTCACTCCGCCATTGCCAGCCACGCGGAACCACAGCGTGCCGCCTTCGCATTTGAAGCGGTTTGAAAACACGACGGCGCGCTCCTTGGTGGTGAGCAGGTTGCTGAAATAACCACCGGGATAGATCTGTGAGACAATGCCCGTGCCTTCAAGAGCAACGGAGAACTCGCCCGCCTTGGTAAGGCTGACGCCGTTGGTGAACCACTGGTATTTGTCGAGGCCGGGATGCGCGGAGTCGGAGGTGTCGTAGGACACAGTCTTCGGCGCCACCTTCAGCCAGTGCGCGGCCACCGCGTCTTTGATCTGCTGCTTGAGCCTGGCGAGTTCTTCACGTTCGGCCTTGCCGGTGCCGGGTGCATTGACGTCGATGACAGCGGGGTGGGTGCTGGTGAAGATGCCGTAGAGCGAATAGAAGTCGGCCTGGGAGATGGCGTCGAACTTGTGATTGTGGCAGCGGGCGCAGCTCACGGTGAGGGACTGGAAGGCCTTGGTGACGGTGTCGATCTGGTTGTCCGTGAAGGTGACCATTTCATCGAGCGAATCGACCGGTGAGAAGCCGTGCAGCACCATGCGCAATTGCGCGATGCCAATGGCGCTTTCGTTGAGGCCGTTCTTGATGCGGGGCTTGGCAAGAAGATCTCCAGCGATGGCTTCCTTGAGGAGCTGCGGATAGGGCACGTCTTCATTGAAGGCGCGGATGAGGTAGTCGCGATACTGGTAGGCGTAGGGGATGGCGGGATCACCTTCGGAGCCGTAGCTTTCAGCGTAGCGCACCCAGTCCATGAAGTGGCGGGCCCATTGCTCGCCAAAGTGCGGGGACGCAAGCAGGTCGTCGATGCTCTGGTTTCCCGCAGGTGGAAGACCGGTGAGGACGTAACTCATGCGGCGGCGCAGTGTCTGCTCATCGGCGGGAGGCGCGGCGGGAATGCCTTGCTTGGTGAGTTCGGCGTCGATGTAGTCATCGATGGTTTTGTTCGCAGGCTGCTTGGAGACGGGGACAAAGGCCCACCACTGCTTGCGGCGTTCGATGATGCTCTTCCAGTCGGTCTCTTTGGCGATCTCCGCCTTGGAAGGTGGTGTGTCGCGTGGATCGGCTGCGCCTTCACGAATCCATTGTTCGAAGTCGGCGATGACTTTGTCGTCGAGCTTCGCTCCGGCTTTGGGCATCTTGATGTCTTCGTGCTGGTGCTTGATGGTTTGCACGAGCAGCGAGCCGTCGGGATCGCCGGGCTTGATGACATCGCCGGATTCACCACCGGCCTGCCAGCCGGGGCGGGAGTCGAGCACGAGGCCGCCTTTTTTCTTGGTGCCGGTGCTGTGGCATTCATAGCATTCCTGCGCGAGGATGGGGCGGATCTTGGCCTCGAAGAACTCGATCTGCGCAGGCGTGGGCGCTGCGAGAAGCCTGCCACCCAGAAGCACGGCGGCGGAGATGAAGAGAGACTTGTTCATGCCAGGAGCCTCCGGGTGATGGCGGCTGCGGCTTCGAGGCAGAGCTTGCCGGCCTTGTCGAACTGGTCGCGTTTCAGGCGGAAGGAAGGGGACATGACGGTGATGGCG
This sequence comes from Prosthecobacter sp. Pr1, assembly GCF_057652315.1. Classification (NCBI taxonomy): domain Bacteria; kingdom Pseudomonadati; phylum Verrucomicrobiota; class Verrucomicrobiia; order Verrucomicrobiales; family Verrucomicrobiaceae; genus Prosthecobacter; species Prosthecobacter sp. Pr1. Next base: position 29,707 of record NZ_JBYFBS010000027.1, read on the forward strand.
GCAACGGGGTAATGGTACTCGTCCAGGATGGCGGCGGCGACACAATGGATGCCTTCGAGTCCTTCGGCGATGTCGGTGGCAAAGCCTCGCTTGCGTGTTTTGGCGAGGTCGGTTTCGAGTGATTCGGGCGTGGCAAGCGTGGTGGGCGTGTACTGCTTGAGCTGAACGGCGGCGAAGAATTTCTCAAGCTCCGCTGGCGGGAGGTGTGCAAGCACTGCCTTGCCGGGGGCGCAGGAATACATGGGCACCTGCAGGCCGACGGTGCTGCTGACCTTGATAGGCTGCGAGGAGATGCACTGCTCCAGCACGGTCATCTTGTGGTTCACGCTGGCGAGAATTTGAGTGGTTTCGCCGGTTTCATCGCGCAGCCATTTGAGGGATTCCAAGGCGCAGACGACGAGGCTTTTCTCGCGCACCACGGGACGGGAGAGGTCGAAGAGCTTGTTGGTGAGAACGAAGCGTTTGTCGTCTTCACGGCGCTGGAGGTAGCCACGGCTGTGCAGCGTGCCGGTGATGCGGAAGACGGAATTAACCGGCAGATCAAGCTCGCGGGCAATCTCCGTGAGACTGAGTCCGGCGCGGTGGCGTCCGAGGAGTTCGAGGATGGCGAGCGTGCGCTCCGTACCGGGGGCGAGCGTGTCGTCAGTGAGTGGGATGGCGGCTTCTTTGAGCATTCTGAATTTAGAAACGCTCCCACATTTGGAAAACTATCGCCCAATCTTGATCCGATGTTCATCGCGATTGCATTCTCCGCGCTCTCCCGCATTCTGCGGGGACATGAGTCAGGAAAAAGACCTCACATTGCTCGGACGTTCTGAAAACCGCCTCCCCGCTTCGCCGGATGTGGCGGTGCTGGAGACGTTTCCCAATCGCACGCCGGGACGGAACTACCGCATTCACCTCAGCGCGCCGGAATTCAGCTCGATTTGTCCCGTGACTGGGCAGCCGGACTCGGCGCATCTGGAGATTTACTACATCCCTGACGAGACGTGCGTGGAGACGAAGTCGTTGAAATTCTATCTGGCCTCCTATCGCAATCATGCGTCCTTCAATGAGGCGATCGTAAACCGCGTGCTGGATGACATCGTGAAAGCGTGTGCGCCGAAGCAGGTGGTGGTGCGTGGCAAGTTTGGCGCGCGGGGTGGCATCCAGCTCACCTGCGAGGCGCGTTTTCCTGACATGGAAGAAACCCTGAGACTGCCCGAATGAAAACGGTCGTGCTGCTCTCTGGCGGGATGGATTCGGTGACGGCCCTCTACTGGGCGCGTCATGAGAATGAGGTCGTGGGAGCGGTGAGTTTTGACTACGGCGCCAAGCACAACCACCGCGAGATTCCGCTGGCTGCATGGCACTGTGCCCAGATGGGTGTAAAGCACGACATCATCGACCTCGGGTTCATGAACCAGCACTTTGCGTCCGACTTGCTGAAATCCGGCGGTACGATCCCCGAGGGGCACTATGCGGACGAGAACATGAAGAAGACCGTGGTGCCCTTTCGCAACGGAATCATGCTTTCGATCGCCTGCGGGCTGGCGGAAAGCTGCGGTGCCGAGGCCCTCGTCATTGCCGCGCATGCGGGGGACCACATGATCTATCCTGACTGCCGCGAGGATTTCATGCAGAGCATGGCTGCGGCGATGCGTGAGGGAACCTATGCGCGGATCGAACTGCTGCGACCCTTTATTCATCGCGACAAAGCGGGCATTGCCAAGCTGGGTGAAACTCTGGGGGTGGACTACGGCAAGACGTGGTCCTGCTACAAGGGCGGCGATTTGCACTGTGGAAAGTGCGGCACCTGTGTGGAGCGCATCGAGGCCTTTGTGCTCGCCGGCCTCCATGACCCGACGGTTTACGAGTCCGATGTCTGAGCCGGCGTGGTGACGCGGCGGCGGTGCGTGCGGACCATGTTGAGGTCCTTGAGCTTGCGCTGCAGGGTGCGGCGGCTCATGCCGAGCATCTCGGCGGCCACGGTGCGGTTGTTGCCGCTGCGTTGCAGGGCAGTGAGGATGAGGTGGTGCTCGGCCTCGGTGATGTCGAGATCGCTCTTCGGCTTGATCGTGGGATCAGTGCTGGCTCCAGCGGGTGCGGTGGCGGCGTCTTTGGCGGCGATCAAGGACGGGGCACGCAAGCCGATGCCCAGACCATGCGGATTGAGCAGGTAGGAGGGCAGATGCTTGAGCATGACGCGGTTGCTGTTGCTCATGACCACGCCGTGCTCGATGGCGGCACGCAGCTCGCGGATGTTGCCGGGCCAGTCGTAATTCATCATTGCCGGCAGGGCGTCTTCGCCGAGCGGCTTGTAGGTCTTGCCGTTGGCCTTGGCGAGTTCCTTGAGGAAGTGGTCCGCCAGCACGGAGATGTCGCTCTTGCGGGCGCGCAGCGGGGGGAGCTGGATGGTGACCACGCGCAGGCGCCAGTAGAGATCCTCACGGAATTTGCCTTCCTCCACCATCTTGGCGAGGTCGCGGTTCGTGGCGGCAATGACGCGGACGTCGATGGAGATCGGTTTGCTGCTGCCGACGCGCTCGATGGTCTGCTCGCCGAGGGCGCGCAGCAGTTTCACCTGGGTGCTGGCGTCGATCTCGCCGATTTCATCCAAAAAGAGAGTGCCGCCGTTGGCCTGCTCAAAGCGGCCGATGCGGCGCTCCTGGGCGCCGGTGAATGCGCCCTTCTCATGGCCGAAGAGTTCGCTTTCGAGGATCTGCGGGGAGAGCGCCGCGCAGTGCACGGAGACGATGTTCGCCTTGGGGCGGCCGCTGAGATTGTGAATGGCGCGGGCCACGAGTTCCTTGCCGGTGCCGCTTTCGCCTTCGATCAGCACCGTGGCGCGGGAAGGGGCCACCTGCTGGATGGTGTCGATGATGGGTTTCATCACCTCCGCCTGGCCGAGGATGCCTTCGATGGAAAATTTGCGTTCCACCTGCTGCTTCAGGGCGACGTTTTCATGCTCCAGCGAGCGGCTGCGGAGGGCGCGCTTGATGAGGATTTCCACCTCATCGAGGTTCAGCGGCTTGGTGACGAAATGGTAGGCACCCCGGCGCATGGCCTCCACGGCGGTGTCCACGCTGCCGTAGGCGGTCATCATGATGCAGACGGGTGGCTTGGGCAGGGCCAGGGCGGCATCCAGCAGCTTCATGCCGTCGTCCTCACCCAGACGCAAGTCGGTGAGCATGACGTCGATGTGGTCATTGCGGAGGTATTCCATCGCCTCGGCGGCGTTTGAGGCCACGTAGCAGTCGAAGTCATCCTCCAGCGAGAGGCGCAGGCCATCGCGGGTGTGCTTTTCGTCATCGACGATCAGAACTGTGGCTTGGTCGTTCATGAGTGAAGGAATGGCACACTATGGAAGGTGAAGGAGCAGGCGGCAATCAGGGAGGTGGAAAAATTGTTGACTGACCGTCTAGTCTATTCTAAGGCTCTGCTCATTACCTAAACTGCCATGGGACGCACCTCCACTGCCAAAGACCGCCTGATTGAAGCGATGATCGAACTGATCTGGGCGGGCAGCTATGGCAGCACCTCGGTGGATCACATTTGCGAAAGGGCAGGGGTGAAGAAGGGCAGCTTTTACCACTTCTTTGAGTCCAAAACTGAGCTGGCCCTGGCCGCGATCGACCACGGCTGGACCGAGCACCGCAAGGAGCTGGACCAGATCTTTTCCCCCGTGGTGCCGCCGGTGGAGCGCATCATGCACTGCTTCCGCAATTTCCGCCAGGAGCAGGAGGAGTTGTTTGAAAAGCATGGCCGCGTGCTGGGCTGCCCCATCCATTCCTTGGGGGCGGAGGTCAGCACCGTGGACGAGAAGTTGCGTGACAAACTGCAGGAAATCCTGAGCCAGTTCATCCGCTACTACGAGAGCGCCATCCGTGACGCGCAGGCGCAGGGCAGCATTGTTACGCATGATGCGATGGCTTTGGCACGGATCGTGTTTGCCTACAGCGAGGGGCTGCTGCTGCACGCCCGCATGTGGAATGACCTCGGCCGCCTGGATGAATTCGAGTCCGGGGCCAAGATCATTCTCGGCGTCAAAGGCTGATGTTATGCCTTTTTTTTGCTTTCAAATTAACCAACTGGTCAACTTCCCACCCCAAAACCAACGCGCCCCGTGAAACTCCAAACCCTCCTCCCATTCGTCCTGCTCCTCGCTGCCTGTGGCAAACCGCCTGCGGGCGGCCACGGCGGCGGTCAGATGCCTCCGGCCCCGGTGACGCTCGCACCGGTTGAGCAGAAAGAACTCGTCGAGTGGGAGGAGTTCACGGGGCGCGTCGAGCCGGTGGAGACGGTGGACCTGAAGCCCCGCGTGTCCGGCTACATCACCGAAGTCCACTTCCAGGCCGGGGCCTTGGTCAAGAAAGGGGATGTGCTCTTCACCATCGACCAGCGTCCGTTTGAGACGCGGCTGCGTGCCACGGGGGCCGAGGTGGCGCGGGCGGAGGCGAATGCCATGGCGATGAAGCGGGAGTTTGACCGCGTGCAGACCCTGCTGGCGGCGAAAGCCATCGCCCCAGAGCAGGCGGAGGCGCGTGAGTCGATGAACCTGCAGGCGAAAGCCGGGCTGGAGGCCGCCAAGGCAGCACAGCACAGCGCGGAGATCGAATTCGAACACAGCTCGGTCAAAGCACCGATCAGCGGTCGCATCAGCCGTGCGATCACCACCACGGGCAATTTCGTCACGGCGGGCACGACGCTGCTCACGACCATCGTCACCGTGGACCCTGTCTATGTGTATGCGGATATCGACGAAAACAGCCTGCTGAAGCTGCAAGAGATGCAACGCAGCAAGACGACCTTCACCAACGGCGACGGTCGTGTGCCGGTGGAGCTCCAGCTTTCCAATGAGAAGGACTTCCCGCACAAAGGGCACATTGAGTCCTATGACAACCGCCTGGATGCAGGCACGGGCAGCATGGTGCTGCGCGCCGAGTTTTCGAACACCGACAACATTCTCACCCCCGGTTTGTTTGCGCGCATCCGCATCCCGATGACGGGCAAGTACAAGGCGCTGCTGGTGGATGAAAAAAGCATCCTCACCGATCAGGCCAACAAGTTTGTGCTGGGGATCGATCAATCCAAAACGCCCGCGCTGTCGGTTTACAAGCCGATCGTGCTAGGGCCGAACATCGACGGCAAGCGCATCATTCGCAGCGGCCTGGTGGCAGGGGACAAGATCATCGTCAACGGGCAGGCGCGTCTGCCTCAGCCCGGCATGCCGGTGCAGCCCACGGAGGCCGCCCCAGCCAAGGAAACGGCGGCCAAGTAACCGCGAAGCGCCACAACCCCACCACGCTTCCATGAACATTTCCCGTTTCTTCATCACGCGCCCCATTTTTGCGGGCGTGCTGTCGCTGCTGATCTTCATCCTCGGCACCATCTCCCTGTTTCAACTGCCGATTTCCGAGTACCCCGAAGTCGCGCCGCCCACGGTCATCGTGACGGCGACGTACCCGGGTGCGAATCCGAAGACGATCGCTGAAACCGTGGCTTCGCCGCTGGAGCAGACGATCAACGGCATTGAAAACATGCTCTACATGTCGTCTCAAAGCACGGCGAACGGCGTGATGACGCTGACCGTCACCTTCAAGATCGGCACGGAGCTGGATCTGGCGCAGATGCAGGTGCAAAACCGCGTGGCCCAGGTGCTGCCCAAGCTGCCGGAGGAAGTGCGCCGCTTTGGGGTGACCACCGTGAAGTCGTCACCCAACATGACGCTGGTGGTGCATCTGCTGTCCCCCAATGAACGCTATGACGAGATCTACCTGCGCAACTACGCGACGCTCAATGTGAAGGATGAGCTCACGCGCCTTTCGGGCGTCGGCCAGGTGAACATCTTCGGCGGTGGCGACTATGCGATGCGCGTGTGGATTGATCCTGACAAGGCGGCGGCGCGCGGCCTGACCTCCGGCGACATCGTGAATGCGATCCGCGAGCAGAACATCCAGGTGGCGGCAGGCACCATCGGCCAGCAGCCGACCAAAGAAGCCTCGTTTGAACTGACGGTGAATGCCAAGGGGCGTCTCATCAGCGAGGAGGAGTTTGACCAGATCATTGTCAAAATCGGGCCGAATGGCGAAAAGCTCCGCCTGCGTGATGTGGCACGTGCTGAGATGGGATCGGGCGACTACTCGCTGCGCGCCCTGCTCAACAACAAGCGTGCCGTGGGCATGGGGGTGTTCCAGCTTCCAGGTGCGAACGCGCTGGCCGTCTCACAGGCGGTGCGTTCCTGCATGACGGAGCTGAAGAAGAAAATGCCCGAAGGCGTGGATTATGCGATCGCCTACGACCCGACGGTGTTCGTGGAGAAATCCATCGATGCGGTCATTCACACGCTCATCGAGGCGCTGCTGCTCGTCGTGCTCGTGGTGGTGCTCTTCCTGCAGACCTGGCGTGCGTCGATCATTCCGCTGGCAGCGGTGCCGGTGTCTCTTGTCGGAACCTTTGCGGTGATGCACGCGCTCGGCTTTTCCATCAACAACCTGTCTCTCTTCGGCCTGGTGCTGGCGATCGGGATCGTGGTGGATGATGCCATCGTGGTCGTCGAAAACGTCGAGCGAAACATCCGCAACGGCCTCAAGCCGCTGGCGGCGACGCAGCAGGCCATGACGGAGGTGACCGGGCCCATCATCGCCACGGCGCTGGTGCTGTGCGCGGTGTTCATTCCCACCGCCTTCATCAGCGGGCTGACTGGACAGTTCTACAAGCAGTTTGCCGTCACCATTGCCATCTCAACGGTCATCTCGGCCATCAATTCGCTCACGCTTTCCCCCGCGCTGTCCGCCTTGCTGCTGAAAGGTCATGGCGACAAACGGGACATTCTCACGAAGATCATTGATGCTCTGTTTGGCTGGTTCTTCCGGCCGTTCAACCGCTTCTTCGAGTGGTCGTCAAACATGTATGTCGGCATGGTGAAGCGCATCATCCGTTTCAGCGTCATCGCCGTCATCATCTATGGCGGGCTGGTGTGGGCGACGTGGAAAGGCTTTGAAATCGTGCCAGAGGGCTTTGTGCCCGGACAGGACAAGCAGTACCTCGTCGGTTTTGCGCAACTGCCAGATGGCGCTTCGCTGGACCGCACCGACGACGTCATGCGCCGCATGTCCCAGATCGCCATGGATGAGCCGGGCGTGAAGGACGCCATCGCCTTCCCTGGATTGTCGATTCAAGGTTTCACGATCAGCCCGAATGCCGGCATCGTGTTCGTCGGTCTCGACAATTTCGAAGACCGCACCAAGCCCGAACTGAGCGGCGCTGCGATTGCCAACACTCTCAATGGCAAATTCATGGCCATTCAAGATGCGATGGTCATGATGTTCCCGCCGCCGCCCGTCAACGGCATCGGCACCACGGGCGGATTCAAGCTCATGGTGGAGGACCGTGGCAACCAGGGTTACGCGGCGCTTTATCAGGCCACGCAGAAGCTCGTCGGCGCCTCCTATGGCACGCAGAAACTCACGCAGGTTTACTCCGGCTACACCGTCAACGTGCCGCAGATCGAGGCGGATGTGGATCGTGAGAAAGCGAAGATTCAGGGCGTGCCGCTGGCGAATCTCTTTGAGACCCTGCAGATCAATCTGGGCAGCCTGTATGTGAATGACTTCAACCGCTTTGGTCGCACGTATCAGGTGGTCGCGCAGGCGGAGCAGCAGTTCCGTGACAATCCCAGCGACATCACGCGGCTCAAGACGCGCAACGCCGCAGGTGACATGGTTTCTGTGGGCTCTCTGGTGAAAGTGAAGGAGGGCTTTGGCCCGGATCGCGTCACGCATTACAACGGTTACCTTGCGGCGGACTTGAACGGAGCACCGCTGCCGCCGCTGAGCTCCGGCCAGGCCGAGGAGCTTATTTCCAAGCTGGCCAAAGACGGCCTGCCGGGCGGATTTGAATTCGAGTGGACCGATCTTACCTACCAAAAGATCATCGCAGGAAACACGGCCATCTACATTTACCCGCTCTGCATCCTGCTGGTGTTCATGGTGCTGGCCGCTCAGTATGAAAGCCTGCGCCTGCCGCTGGCCATCATTCTGATCGTGCCGCTGTGCCTGCTGTTTGCGCTGGCCGGGGTGATGATCACCGGCGGTGACAACAACATCTTCACGCAGATCGGCTTCATCGTGCTGATCGGCCTCGCATGCAAAAACGCCATCCTGATCGTGGAGTTTGCGAAGGAGAAGTTTGATCATGGCCTCAGCCCCCTGGAGGCGGCCATTGAGTCCTGCCGCCTGCGTCTGCGTCCGATTTTGATGACGTCCATCGCCTTCATCGCGGGTGTGTATCCGCTGGTTGTTTCCACAGGTGCAGGTGCTGAAATGCGCCGCGCCATGGGCACTGCGGTGTTTGCCGGCATGATCGGGGTGACCTTCCTCGGCCTGTTCTTCACACCCGTGTTCTATGTCCTGGTGATGATGGGGCACAAGAAAAAGACCGCTGCTCCTGCCGCTGAGATTCCTGTCGACGCCCTTCCTGTCCCTCATTGATTCCTGTTATGCGCATCCTCTTCTCATTCCTTCTCGCGACCAGTGCCATCGCTCAAATCGGGCCGGACTACGAACGTCCCGAAACGGTGACACCACCGAACTACAAATCCGCCATCCGCTGGCGTGAAACACGTCCGCTGGACTCACTGCCCAAAGGCGACTGGTGGCGCGTGTTTGGCGATGCCCGGCTGAACGATCTCATGGCGCGCGCCACGGCTCACAATCAAACGTTGAAGGCCGCAGTCGCACGCTTTGACCAGGCGCGTGCCGGCACCGGCATCGCCCGTGCGGCGTTCTTTCCCAGTGCGGACATCAACTCCGTAATCACCACGCAGCGAACCTCGCCGAACATGCCGAGCGCCTTTCCGCTGGGAGGCCTGCATTATGTGGGGCCGAGCTACAATGTGCCGCTCGACTTCAGCTGGGAGCTGGATCTGTGGGGCAAGATCCGCCGTCAGGTGGAAAGCGCGCGTGCGGATGCCTCCGCCGCCGCCAGCTTGATGCAAAATGTGCTGCTCGGCATGCATGCCGATGTCGCCACGAATTACTTCCGCATCCGCGCTCTGGATGGTGAACTGCAGACCGTGCGTGCGGCCGTCGGCTGGCGCAGGCAGGCGCTGGACATCGCACGTGCCCGAGTGAAGGCCGGTGCAGGCAGCGAACTGGAGCAGGCGCAGGCAGAGACGGAAGTGGCCACCGCCGAGGCGGAAGTGAGCGCGCTGCAGAATCAGCGCGACCAGCTTGAAAACGGCATCGCCCTGCTGACCGGCACGAATCCCAGCGCCTTCAAGCTCGGGGGCAACGCCAGCTTTCTGCCCACACCTCCGGCCATTCCCGTCGGAGCGCCCACTGACCTGCTGGAGCGCCGCCCCGATGTGGCCGCTGCCGAACGTGCGCTCGCTTCTGCCACGGCGCAGATTGGTGTGGTGAAAGGGAACTTCTTTCCCAGCATCAAGCTGATCGGACACGGCGGCTATCTCAGCGGTGACTCGGCCAATCTCTTCGAGGTCAGCAGCCTCAATTGGAACGTGGGGCCCAGCATCAGCGTGCCGTTGCTGTCCGGCGGCAAGAACCGGGCTGCTGCGGAGCGCAGCCGTGCTGCGCATGATGAGGCGCTGGCGAACTACCGGCAGGCCGTGCTTGTCTCCTTCAGCGACGTGGAAAACGCCCTGGCCGCGCTGCGCAATCTCAGCACTCAAGCCGAGGCGCAGCACCGTGCGCGTGACAGCGCTCAAAAAGCCGCCGAGATCGCGCATGCACGCTATGAAGCGGGCACGAGCCCCTATCTGGATGTGATCGAGGCGAACCGCTCGCTGCTTGCCACCCAGCGTGCCTGCGCCACGCTGGCCGGACAGCGCTTGATCGCCAGCGTCAGCTTGATCAAGGCGCTCGGCGGCGGCTGGGATCAAAGCCTTCCTGTCACGGTTCCCGTCGCCACGGCAGACCCTGCGGCCCGTGGTTCAACCGCCGAGAAGAAAGGTTTCTTCACCAAGGTGAAGGGGTGGTTCAAGAAGGATTGAACCCTTGTTCGAAAGCACCGCTTTTGATCCATGCTGAGCGCTCGTCCACTTCACTGGGTGGACTGAGCGCTTTGACGTGAAACTACTTAGCCTGCTTGGGCTTGAAGATGTTGATGCCGGCGATTTGCAGCAGGGCGTTGTTGGTGATGTAGAAAATGTCGGGATCGTTTTTGATCTGGCCAAAGTAGAAGGCCGTGCTGGCATTCGGCTGGGTCGGGGAGAAGAGGATTTCAATCTCACGCACGGGGCCGTCGAGACGGCCAGGTTCGCCGAGGACGATCTGAATGGTGAGGAAGGGAGTTTTCAAGGCCTGCAGCGCATCGCTGCGGTCTGCGGCCCAATCCTGCACGGTGAAGCGTGAGAGGCCGGCGGCGAGCTGGTCGGCTTTGACGCGGTCGAGTTCGGCGGTGATGTCATGGCCGCCGCGTGAGGCTTTCCATTCGGCGGTGACGGGGTTGTAGTCGAGGATCGTGGGGGCAAAGGCACCTTGAGCCATGGTGATTTTACGCAGGGCGAAGGTGGTGAAGCGCAGGGCTCCGAGGCCTTTCCATTTGATGCCATCGGTGGGCAGGGAAGGCAGCAGGGAGGCATCAATGCGGTAGATGAAGGGCTCGCTGTCGTATTTGGCAAAGAACTGCGTGCTTTCTGCATTGTGGCCAAACATGAGCTTCACCGGCTTTTCACGCTGCGGAGTCCAGGTGACGGTCTGGAAGGGATCGTCCAGGCCAAAGGGAGTCAGGTCTGCGGCGGAGTCTGCGGCGAACTGGAGGATTTCATAGCTGTTGAGCGCGTCCAGGCAGCGTGAGACGCGTTCGCCGTTGGCGGGGTCCCATTTGCCATGGCGCTGCAGGTACCAGGAGCCGCCTTCGTTGCGCAGATTGATCTCCGGGTGGGTCTTGCTGGTGATGGTGATGAAGTCCAGGTGCTCGCCGTCGATCTGCGCCAGCAGGTGGTCGCGCAGGGCATTGGGACCGACCCAGAGGCCAAGGAGGTTTTTGGCGACGACCGTGAAGGCAGGTTTGCGATAGGCGGTGGTGGCGGTGGTGACCGCCTGTTTCTCATCGGCAGGTTTCTTGACGGTGAACTCGTAGGATTTGCCGCGTGTCTTGGACTCCACGGTGACTTTGATTTCATCGGCATGGGCGGTCTGCGCGTCTTCCTTGGCCGTGGCGGTGACATCCTTGGCCTCGGTGATTTCGATGTTCAGAATGGTGGAGAGCAGTTCGGTGATGCGCTCTTTGCTGCCGCGTGTTTTGAGCGGTTTTTCGAGCAGCCAGGGGGTGTGCTCATTTTCACGGCTGAGTACGATCTGCCCGGAGGGCTGGCTCAGGGTGATGCTGGTGATGACTTCCGCAGGCAGACGCAGAAGCTTGGGGTCGCGCCAGGAGGCGGCGGGAATCTGCAGGACCATCGGCGCTTCACTTTTGGCGAGGTACCACGCGATATCTTTGTGGGCGGGGTCTGGAATGCCGATGTAGAGGCTGTTTTCGACGGCGCCAGGTGAGCCGAACGAGCATTCATAAAGCGGCACATCTCCGGCGAGGAGGCGCACTTTGAAGCGGGGTTTGTCCAGACCGGTTTTCTGCCATTCGGTCTCATCAAATTCCTCCTGATGGACTCGCTGGATCCATTCGACACCATGGAGGGTGAGAATGAGCGCGGCGACTTTCTGGGGATCGGCCAGATCTTCATAGGGCGCCTCGATCCGCCAGGCATTGCCGTCACGCACGAGGGTGAGCGGCACGTTTTCAGCGGTGAGGATTTCGATGCGGGTGACTTTCTCCCGTTCGAAGCGGGTGGGGCCACGTCTGACTTCACGCTTGTCTATGGCGGAGGGGAAGTAACGCTCGATGCCAAGGATGATCGCGCCCATGGCGGCCACGAGCAGAAAGAGAAGAAGAGTGGTGCGTGCGCTCATGCGTCAAAGTCGGTGCTCATGCGGCCCGCCTGCTGGCCCAGACCATGAAACCAAAGCCGAGCACGGCGCCCGGCAGGGTGATGGAAGTGATCCAGAAGATCAGCTCATGCTGCTTGGTGGTGAGCTGAATGCGGTAGGAGTGTTTGGATTTGGCGGGGATGCCGATGAAGCTTTCGCGGTTCATCAGCCAGTTCAGCCCGGCGGAGGCGAAGTCACGGCTGACGGCGAGCATGGTCTGCTTGTCGAGCAGGGTGGCGTTGGAAACCACGACCATGCGCGAGCTGTCCGCACGCAGGGTTTCGTCACCCACGGCGCCGCGCTCGATGCTGGCTGCCACATAGATGGGCGGCAGAGTGTCCTCCTCGTCGGCGATGGGGAGTTCCTCCAGAAACTGCTTTTCACCCCAGTAGCGCGGTGCGGCAAGGATCAGCGGCTTGACACTGATGGACTGCTCCTTGAGGGAGGTGTTCTCCGGGATGATTTCCAGGGATTCCGTCTGCCCGGCCAGCGTGATGGCGGAGGAGCTCAGATGGCGAATGAAGGGCACCTCCTTGATGAATTCGCCCAGCACGGTGAATTCCTTCTTGGGGCCGGTGCTGGTGCTCTCCGCCATCAGAACGCGGTCGCCACGGGGATGCAGGCCGTTGGCTGTGAGGAAGGCGTTGAGGCGTGCGGTTTCACCGCCGGGATCGAGCATGATGAAAATGCCGGCCCGCTTGGACTGCCAGTAATTGTTGAGCATGACGATCTCACGTTCGGAAAAGTCGTAGCGTGAGCCCAGGATCATCAGGCCGTCGGCGTCCGTGGGAATGTGGGCGACTTCGGAGAGATTCACCTGAACGACTTCGAAGTTCTGCTGCCTGCCAAGATCGATGGCGGCGTTGTAGGAGTCACTCTGCCCCAAACCCGAGCGGCTGCCTTTGCCGACGACGTAATAGAAACGCCGCACACGGCCTTCCACGACGGAGATGAGGGCGGATGAGATGGCGTCTTCACCACGAAATTCGATGATCTGCTTGTTGGTGCTGGTGCCCTTTTCCCGAACGACGAGCTCCTCCTCGGTGATGAAGCGCTTGTTGGCGCCGCACCGGATGAGCACGCCGTTTTGAGCGAGCGAGAGGCCGGTGTCTGCCTTGAGCTGCTCGGCGCGCTCTATGTCGCGCACGGGATCAATGGAGCGCACCTTGATGCGCTGCCTGCCGTGCAGGTGGTATTCCTCCAGGAGGGACTGCACTTCGCCATACACCTTGGAATCACGGCCAAAGACGATGTTGATCTGAACATCGCGAGAGAGGCTGTCCAGGTATTTTCGGGTGGCGGGGCTGAGGGTGTAGTCCTGGCTGGCACTGAGATCCCAGCGCCAGTAGTGGTAGTAGTTGAGGCGGTTGACACCCGCAAACAACGCCAGTGCCAGGAGGACTTGCAGGGCGACATTCAGGCCGATGCCATAACGCTTCGGCATGGGTTTGGTGGCGGCGCTGGCTGGCGGGTTGTTCTGTTCGGAATCCGGCATGGTGTTGGAATTATCGGCTCACGGGCGCCAGCGGCGGAACTCAACCACGTGGTGGGTGAAGGAGAGGAAAAGCAGCGACATGCTGAAGTAATAAATGATGGGCCGGCTGTCGATGAGGCCGGCGGTGAAGATGCGGATATGCTCCGTGGCGGCGAAGTAATTGACGATGTCCACGATGGTGTCGGAAATCTTGCGGCCCACGACCATGATGAAGATGCCCAGCAGGAAATGCATCAGGCTCAGGGTGAAGGAGATGATGGCGGCGACGATCTGATTCGTGGTCAGAGAGGAGGCAAAGCAGCCGACTGCGAGATTGAACATGCCCATCACCACCAGGATGAGATACGCGCCGCCGACGGCACCCGCAGGCAGCTCCACCTGGCCGGCGGAGATCCAGTGGGCAAACTTGAAATTGAACAGGCTGGGCAGCCACAGCACGCAGTACACGATGACGGCGGCCAGATACTTGGAGCCGACCACCTGCCAGGCACGCACCGGGGCGGTGAAGAGGGTCTCCAGCGTGCCCATCTTTTTCTCCTCAGCAAAGAGGCGCATGGTCAGCAGCGGGAAGATGAAGAAGTAGGACAGCCAGAACCACATGGCGTGAAAGGTCCAGCTCACGATGGAGCCTTCGCTTGGCGCGCTTTCCAGCACGGAGAGCGCGGCACGGAAGGCGAAACCATTCAGCACCATGACCAGCGCCAGCACCACGTAGGCCACGGGGGAGACGAAGAAGGAGTGCAGTTCTTTCTTGAGCAGAATCCAGAATATCCTCATAGGACGTGGGTGGGAATGTCGGTGGGGGTGCCCGCGTTCATGGAAAGTTCGACAAAGACATCCTCCAGGGTGGGAAGCTGGCGGTGCATCTCGCGGATGCGCCATTTTTCCTTCAAGGCGAGTTCCATCACTTGATCGCGCACGTCGTGATCGGGTTCCACCCGCAGGGTGAAGCGCCGCCAAGGATGAACGACCAAGTCTTCTTCAGTGGCCTTGCGCACGGCGTTGATGGCGGAGAGTTTTTCGGCCAGATTGCCGGTGCCTTCGATTTCCAAATGCAGCAGCGTGGTGGACCGCAGCTGACGCGTGAGGTTCGCCGGGGTGTCATTGGCGCGGATGCGGCCCTGATGGATCATGATCACGCGATCGCAGGTCTGCTCCACTTCATGCAGGATGTGCGTGGAAAGCAGCACGGTGTGCTTGGACTTCAGATTGCGCAGCAGATCGCGCACATGGCGGATCTGCACGGGGTCGAGGCCGTTGGTGGGCTCGTCGAGGATGAGCAGCTTGGGCTTGTGCACCAGGGCGTCTGCCAGCGCCACACGCTGGCGGTAGCCTTTGGAGAGATTGCCGATGAGGCGCTTCCGCATGTCGGTGACGCCGGTGAGCTCCATGACTTCACCGATGCGGCGGCGCATGGTCAGGCCGGAGAGCCCTTTGAGCTCGGCGCGGAATTTCAGGTACTCCTTGACCCGCATGTCCGTGTAGAGCGGGGCATTTTCCGGCATGTAGCCCACGGACTGGCGCACCTGGATGGACTGGTGAAAGACATCAAAGCCTCCCACGATGGCCCGTCCCGAGGTGGCCGGCATGTAGCCGCTGAGGATGCGCATCGTGGTGGATTTTCCAGCTCCGTTCGGGCCCAGAAAGCCCACGATCTCCCCCGGTTCCACCTGGAAGGAGATGTTGTTCACCGCAGTGCGTCCGGCATACTGCTTGGTGAGTTCCTGAACATCAATCATGACTGGGAGGGAAAGGGGAGTGGCTGGGTTATGGTTAAGAGGGTAAATTTAAGCCTATGCTCGCCTGAATGACAATTCGCAATGAGGCATTCGCAAAAATGAATGAGGGGAGGGGTATCGACTGGATCCCTTACCGCCTCGCCACGCCCACTCGGGGATCAAGATGATCCCATGGCGGGGGCCGTGGGCGTCAAGCTGTGGAATTGGGATTGGAATCCGGAGTGTCTGAGGTATGCTCAAGCAGGAAATCCTCGTCATGACCATCACCAAACAGATTCCTGCCGAACAGATGCGCAGCCTTGATTTACATCAAGGCGACAGTCTGCGTATCGTGGCTGAAATGGGTTCCACCTTGCTGATTCAGATTGTGAAAGCTGCAGCACAGCCCCCGAAGACGAGCAAGGGTGGGGCGGGGGCTTGGGCACGCAAGTACGCAGGTGCGGCAAAAGGCCAGGATGCACAGACAACGGAAGAGGTGCGCATGGCGCATTTTCAGGAAAAGTACGGGGTCTAGGCGGTGTCTTCGCAAATGGAAGATGGCACTCTGGAGGAAAGATGCTGGGGATGATGGCAGGTCGTGAGGGCGGGGATTTTTGAAAAGGGGGAGTGCAGAGGCAGGCAGCCCACGCTGGGACAAAGAATTCTAGGGACGCGCACAACGCGTCCCTACCAGCCCTTCGCGCGTGCGGAGCTTCAGGGAAGGTAGGGAACCGCTGTGCGGGTCCGTGATTTCGGGTCTGTTGCGTCGCAGGCGCTCAAAAAGCTGCGCCGTCCTTGCTGCGGTCAACAGCAGGGTTTGTCCCGACGGCATGGGACTCCTTTGATTTGCAAAGACACCGCCAAACCTGAGATCGCATGCGCGTTTTTCTCGATACCAATATCCTTCTGGACATTGTCGTGCAGAGGCTGCCGTTTTACACTGCTAGCCAGGCAGTTCTGGATGAATGCGATCAACGTGGGTTTGAGATTTTTGTGGCCTGGCACTGGATTGCGACTGTTTTCTACATCACTGCCAGGAAGCGCGGTGAGGTTTATGCTTTGGAGATGATTCGTGCCCTCCTCACCTGGGCTAGTGTGGCCACCGTGGGGCAGGACGATGCCAGGGAGGCGCTTGGATATGGCATCACCGATTACGAAGATGCCTTGATTGCCGCTGCGGCAGCGGCCAGCGGCGTGGACTGGCTGGTTACCCGAGATGAGGCCGGCTTCTTGAAAGGGCCGGTGCCTCCGATCCACCCCGACGCTTTTCTTCAAAAGCTGTAGTTGGCCCCTCGTGGATTGTGAACCCTATGCCTCAGAATATCGACGTTTGATGAAAGGTGCAGATGGGGGCGATGCAGGGTTCGAGCTGGCGTTTCGTTCACTTCCCCGCTTCCCGTGTCCCGCTGCCTTTGGGCTGCTTCATGAGGCTGTCTCCGAGTTCGGCGCGGATGGTTTCGGCGTGCTTTTGCATGCGGGCCACTTCGTCTGGGTTTTGGGCTGCGACGTTCTTGGATTCGCTGAGGTCGCCGTAGAGGTCGTAGAGCTCGGGCTGCTCGATCTTCACGGGCTTGTAGTTGACCGGCTTGCCGCCGGTGGCCTTGGGGATGTCCGTGGGCAGGCTGCGGTAGGTGTGGGGGAGCTGCAGCTTCCAGCGGCCGTCTCCGCTGCTGATGGCCTGGAGCTGATTTTGCTCGTAGTAGAAGGCGTAGAAATCGTGCGGGTTTTTGGCATCCGGTGCGCCGGAGACGATGGGCCAGCAGTTGAGGCCGTCGATCTTGTGCTCAGGCAGTTTCGCATCAATGACGTGGGCGATGGTGGGCAGGAGATCGATGGTCATCATCATGGTGTCGGTGGTGGTGCCGGCGGGGATTTTCCCGGGCCATTTCATGATGCCGCTCACGCGGGTGCCGCCCTCCCAGCAGGTGCCTTTGCCCTCGCGCAGCGGGCCTGCGCTGCCGGCATGGTCGCCGTAGCTGAGCCAGGGGCCGTTGTCGGAGGTGAAGATGACCCAGGTGTTGTCTTCGAGGCCGTTTTTCTTCAGCGTCTCCATGATCTGGCCCACGGACCAGTCCACCTCCATCATGACATCTCCAAACAAGCCTTTGCCGGACTTGCCCTTGAACTTGTCGCTCACAAACAGGGGCACATGCACCATGCTGTGGGCGAGGTAGAGGAAGAAGGGTTTGTCCTTGTTTTTCTCAATGAACTGCACGCCCCGGGTGGTGTAGTCGGTGGTGAGGTGGGTCTGATCCTCAGGCGTGACATCGGCATCCACGACCTGGTCATTTTCGACCATGGGCAGCTTGGGAAAAGCCTTCTTGGCCTGCGGATGAAAGGGCCACATGTCGTTCGAGTAGGGGAGGCCGTAGTATTGGTCGAAGCCGTGCTGAGTGGGGAGAAACTGGGGCAGGGAACCGAGGTGCCATTTGCCCACGGCGGCGGTGGCATAGCCCTTTTGTTTCACCAGCTCCGCCAGGGTCGTTTCGTCGGCGCTGATGCCATGCTTGGCACTCGGGCCCAGGGCGCCGTGGATGCCCACGCGGTTCGGGTAGCAGCCGGTGAGCAGGGCGGTGCGGGAGGCGCTGCACACGGGCTGGGCGACGTGAAAATTGGTGAATTTGCGGCCATCGGCGGCCAGCTTGTCGATGTTCGGGGTCTGGTAGCCCTGCGCGCCGAAGCAGCTGACATCAGCATAACCCATATCATCCATAAAAATTACGACGATATTGGGTTGGGAGGACGCCGAAGAGGCCGCTTGCGGGGCAAGAATCAGGGCCAGGATGGCAGAAAGCAGGGGGCGCATGTTTGAAATGGGTTGGGAGTGAAGGGTGTGGGAATAAATCGGCCCTCATGAAAACGCCTGAGAAAACTGCGCACTTCCACACAATTTTTCTGCTTGCTGATTCCTAGCCCTCCTTTATGATCCGCGTCCTTCCCGGACAGAATTAGCGTTTTCACGGCGAGAGTGGGGTCCTCCCCGCTCTTTTTTGTCTGGTGAAAACACGAATTTCATATGATCAGCGAACTCAAAGCCCTCTTCGACTATTACGAGAAAGAGAAAGGAATCGACCGAAACAAAATGGTCGAGGCCCTGTCACAGGCATTGCTCGCCGCCTCCAAGAAAAGCATCGGTCCCGCCCGGGAACTGCGCATCGACATTGATCCTGACAAAGGAACCATCAAAGCCTTCGCCAAACTGATCGCGGTGGAGACTGTCACCAACCGCTGGGAGGAGCTTCCGCTCGAAACGGCCAAGCGCTTCAAGAAGAGCGCCGTGCTGGGGGATGAGATCGAAGTCGAAGTCACGCCCAACAACATGGGCCGCATCGCCGCGCAGACGGCCAAGCAGACGATGCTGCAGCGCCTCCGCATGGCGGAGAAAGAAAACCTGTACGAAGAATTCAAGGACCGCACCGGTGACGTCGTCAGCGGCGTGGTGCGCCGCTTTGAAAAGTCCGACGTGATCGTGGACCTCGGCAAGTTTGAAGGCGTGATGACCTCCAAGGAGCGTGTGTCCACCGAGGACTACACCCCCGGCGACCGCATGCGCTTCTATGTGAAAGCCGTGGAAAAGGACAGCGGCCGCGGCCCTGAGATCATCCTTTCCCGTGCGCATCCGAATTTCGTGCGCCGCCTGTTTGAATTTGAAGTCAGCGAAATCGGTGACCGCACCGTGGAGATCGCCAGCATCGCCCGTGAAGCCGGCTACCGCACCAAGGTGGCCGTGCACAGCGCCGATGAAAAGGTGGACCCCGTGGGTGCCTGCGTCGGTCTGCGTGGCGCACGCGTAAAGAATATTGTTCGAGAGCTGAACAACGAGAAGGTGGACATCATCCGGTGGAAAGCGGATCCCGCCGAGTTCGTGCGTGAAGCCCTCAAGCCGATCAAGGTCCTCTCCATTTCCGTGAACACGGACAAGAAGGAAGCCCGCCTCACCGTCAGCGACGAAGACCTCTCGAAGGCCATCGGTCGCCGCGGCCAGAATGCGCGCCTGACTTCGCGCCTCGTGGGCATGGATCTCGTCATCGAGAAGGATGAACACGCCGCCGAGGTCTTCGAAGGCCAGATGGGCAGCGCGGTGCATCATCTCGTGGACGCCCTTGGCATCACCGAGGATGTGGCCCGCCAGCTGACCCAAGGCGGCATGGGTGATCTCAAAACTCTGGCCACCGGGGTGGATGTCTCTGACATCGCCGAGGTGCTGGATGGCGACCAAGCCCTGGCCCAGCAGATTTTCGACAAAGCCGCAGCACATGCTTCCTCTCCTTCCAAGGAGTAGCCCCTGTGCCGCCATGACAACGATTTCAAACCAACCCCCAACTCACGACCAGCCAGCCTCCCACGCCGCTCGCCCGATCTCATTCTCTCATGCCCAGCAAACCCTCCTCCGCCAAAAAGAGCAAGTCCCCCACCGACGAAGTCGTTGAGGCGGCTGTGCCTGCCGATAGCGCCACTCCCAAAAAAGAAGCCAAAGGGAAGGTGCTGTCGTTGATTGAGGAAAAGAAGCCCCGGAGCAGAGGGCCGGTCAGAGGGGGCAATGCCTTGCCGCCCCTGGGAGCCAAAAAAGTAGAGGAACCCGCGCCCGCGCCACAGCCCGTCGTCCCCGCCAAACCCACGCTGGACGAGCGCAAAGCCGCCGCGCTGAACCTCTTTGAGGATGATGAAAAGCCGAAGGTGCGCCGCCGCCCGGTGGATGAAAACGCCCAGCACAACGCGCTGCCGCCCATCTCCCTGCTGAACGACCCCACTCCGCCGAAGCCGATCGTCCCGATCGTGCATGCCCCTCCTGCCGAGGTGGTGGTGCCGGAGTTTGAGGTCAGTGAGAGCGGTGAAAAAATCATCCACCTGAAGCCACCGATCGTGGTGAAGGATCTGGCGGACAAGATGGGCCTCAAGCCCTTCAAGATCATTTCCGAGCTCATCGCGTTCAAGGTTTTCGCCAGCGCGGACAAGGCCATCGACATCGAGATCGCCGAGAAAATCTGTGAGAAGCACGGCTTCAAGCTGGAGCGCGACAAGCGCGAAAAAGGCGGCGGCGTCCACAAGGTGGAAGAAGTCATCGTCGAGCCTGTGGCCCAGGTCGTTGAAGAGGTGGAGGAGGACAAACTGGAGCTCCGCGCCCCGATCATCACCTTCATGGGTCACGTTGACCATGGCAAGACCTCCCTCCTGGATGCTCTGCGCAAGACGCAGGTCACCTCCGGTGAAGCAGGCGGCATCACGCAGCACATCGGCGCCTACTGCATCTGGCACAACGGCAAGCCCATCACCTTCATCGACACCCCCGGCCATGCCGCCTTCTCGGCCATGCGCGCCCGTGGTGCCAAAGTCACGGACATCGTGGTGCTCGTCATCGCTGCAGACGACGGCATCATGCCGCAGACCAAAGAAGCGCTCAGCCATGCGAAAGCCGCTGGCGTGCAGCTCATGGTCGCGCTGAACAAATGTGACCTTCCTACTGCTAACGTGCTGCGCGTGAAAAGCCAGCTGCAGGACATCGGACTCGCGCCGGTGGACTGGGGTGGTGAGATCGAAGTCATGGAAGTCTCCGCGAAGACCGGGCTCGGACTCGACAACCTGCTCGAAACCATGTCCCTCCAGGCTGAAGTGCTGGAGCTCAAGGCGGACCCCAAGGCGTCCCCTCGTGCCACGGTCATCGAATCCTCCATGGTGGCCGGCAAAGGCCCTGTGGCCACGGTCATCGTCGGCCAGGGCACGCTCAAAGTCGGCCAGGCCTTCATCTGCGGCCCGCTCTGGGGCAAGGTCAAGGCGATCATCAATGACCGCGGCGAGTCCATCAAGGAAGTGCTTCCGGGCATGCCCTGCGAAGTCATCGGCTTCAGCGACATGCCGCACGTGGGCGACGAAGTCGTCGTCATGAACAGCGAGCGCGACGTGAAGAAGCTCAGCGAAGAGCGCCTGGAGGAGATCCGCCAGAAGAAGCTCAACGTGCCGCGCCGCTCCACCCTGGAGCATCTCTTTGCCAGCATCGAGGACAGCAACAAGAAGGCCCTCAAAATTGTCCTCAAGTGCGACGTGCAGGGCTCCGTGGAAGCGGTGGCCAAGTGCCTCACCGACATCAAGAGCGACAAGTGCAACCTCGACATCCTGCATCAGGAAGTCGGCGCCATCAACGAGTCCGACGTCCTGCTGGCCAGCGCCTCGGACGCCATCATCATCGGCTTCAACGTCAAGGTGGAGAACAAGGCCCTCACCGTGGCGAAGCGCGAGACGGTGCAGATCAAGCTCTACTCCATCATCTACGAACTCATCGATCAGGTGAAGGAAGCCATGGCCGGATTGCTCGATCCGATCACCCGCGAGAAGGTCATCGGCCACGCCCGCGTGAAGCAGGTCTTCAAGGTCAACAAGGGCTTCGTCGGCGGCTCCGTCGTCACCGACGGTGTCATGAACCGCAAGCAGCGCGCCCGCGTGCTGCGTGGCGGCCAGGCTGTGTATGACGGCGGCTTTGAAACGCTGCGCCGCTTCACGGACGAAGTCAACGAAGTGCGCAACGGCATGGAGTGCGGCATCAAGCTCTCCGGCTTCAGCGACTACGAAGAAAACGACGTCATCGAGTGCTACGAACTCGAAAAAATCGCCCAAACTCTCTGATCCAGCCCGTCGTATCAGGTTTCAGGTCATGAGCGTGCCATTCACGCTTCTGACCGGAACCTGAAACCTGCCCCCTTTCAACTGCCCCTATGTCCCTCCGAGTCGATAAAGTACGCGAGCTCATTCGTCGTGAGCTCAGCACCATCCTCGAGAAGGATTTCCGCAACGAAGGCTGCCTCGTGACCATTCACGACGTCAGCCCCACGCCGGACATGCGGCAGTGCTTTGTGTATGTGGGTGTCATCGGCAAGCCGCACCAGCAGGACGCGGCCCTGGCCAAGCTCGTGAAGGCTCGTGGGTTCATCCAGCGGGATCTGTACAAGCGCGTCAAACTGCGCAGCAGCCCCCAGCTTTTCTTCCGCCTCGACAAATCCGTCGAGCGTGGCGTGCCGCTGCTGAACATCATCGACAATCTCCCCCCGCCGCTGCCGGATCTTCCGGTGGAAGGTGAGGAAGGCGCAGCGCCGCCCGCCAGCCCTGCCAAGTAACCCAACGTACGGCCAGAGCGCCGTGCAGTGTTCGTAGGATGGGTGTGGCGACAGCCCGCCCGTCCACCAGCGTATGGCAACGCGCTGTGGCGTACGAACATCCTCGTAATCGGGCGGTTTGGCGAAGCGCGTGGAGGAGCATTTGCAGCCCTCGACGCCAAACACACCCAACCTACGGCCAGAGCTCTGCGCAACGTTCGTAGGATGGGTGTGGCGACAGCCCGCCCGTCCACCAGCGTATGGCAACGCGCTGTGGCGTACGAACATCCTCGAAGTCGGGCGGTTTGGCGAAGCATGCGGTGGAGCATTTGCAGCCCTCGACGCCAAACACACCCAACCTACAGCCAGAGTGCTGGATCTTCCGCTGGAAGGGGAGAGGAAAGGCCGAAGCAAGCCGATGGCAGCCTCTGGCTTCATCAGTCCGGGCTTGTTTTCGAAAGGCCCTGCACACGCTGCTATCTAGCGCGCCTGACGTTTCCTATGCTGACTTTGCATCCTGGCCAGTTGTTCCTGGAGGTGTTGATCGTCGATCATGGGCAGGCCGGCAAAGATCTTTTCCGCCAGAGGATTGTCTGACATGGTGATAGCCCACAGTGCGGAGATAGCATTGATGTAGGCAGCGGAACCCGGTTGCTTGAGGTATTGCGCCAGCAGGGCTGACTTGGCGGCAGTCCATTCCGGCAGATCCAAGAGCCAGGGATAACGAAGGCAGGTGCCTCTGAGGCTGTCGGTTTGAGCCCGAGCCAGGACGGCCCAGATTTCCTGAGTGAGGTGGGGATCTATGTGCACGCGATCCAGCATCTCCATGAGGGTGGTGTTGAGGACCTTTTCATCTTTCTCCTGCAGCGATTGGAGAAACGCCGCACGGTCCAGCAGCAGACCCTGGGCGAACTTGAGGGCCTCGGTACGGGTGCGCTCCGACTTCGCCGTGCGCAGTTTTTCCAAGACGGGGATCAGACGTGTTCTGACGTCGTGAGTGACGACTCCTTTGACGGCTGCCAGGCGGCGCGTGCTGTCGGTGTCCTCGTCTTTGTTCGGGCTGTTGATGGCCTGATGCGCGAGCTTTCGCAGCGCCCAGTAGGCAGCATCGTCGGAGCCGCTTTGCATCGCTTCTTCGATGAAGTCGATGGAGTACCAGGCGTGGAGGGCTTGCAAAGCCGCTGCACGGGTCGGGTCGGTGTAACTGTAGCAGGAGCTGGTGCCCATGCTGTCCAGCACCTCCGGCGGAAAGCTGGAGATCAGCTGCTCCAGCGCCGCCAGACCTTTGCCGGTGGTCGTCAAAGTCCGTGTCGCCTCCTCCATCACGCGGCGCGGCTCTCCTTCGATGGCAGGATCGGAGATGATATGAATCACGGAAGCATCAGCCTGGGCGGCTATGAGCCAGGGGAGGCATATGAGAACGAGCAGTTTCATGAGGCGGATCGTATTTGGGATCGTTCAATCAGGATGGAGATGGGAGGAATGCGAGGGCTTAATGGCCGGCACCCTGTCTGACGCACCAGGAGAGTGCGGTCTTGGGGTGGCTCCAAGGATGGGCTTTTTTTTCTGCACCCGCCTGACAGTCTGAACTGGATTGCCGGTGAAATCATTGACACGCCTTCCGCCGGTCCGGTATAAGCGGGGCATGGCCAGCAGCATTCGCCTTCCATCCACGGGTGCTTCGTACCGCCTCACGGCCATGCTGTCGGGTTCTGGGGCAGGCTTCAGCATGGGCCTCATCCTGTGCCTGTGCGGGGGCTTGATCGCTTGCTTTGCGCTGCTCAGCGCGCAGATGCGGCAGCCTGCGCCGGTGGTGGCAGTCGCCCCGGTGTCTGCTGCGGACAAGGCCTTCAATGCGAGGTATTACCCGCTTGTCGATTGTTGGCTGTTTCGGATGCCGCCAGGGAAGTATGTCTATGCTCTACCCGATGTCACCCTCCCGGAGCCGATCCCTGATGACCTCCCCACGGGAGATCCTTGCCCCAAGACTCTGCTCTACCCCAGGACACCCGCAGTCGCTCCTGCGGCTGATGCCCAAGGTGCCGCTGAAGTCCGGTGACAGCGGAGTGCTTGCGCCTGGATTGTGTTTTATGCTGTGAATATTGCGCGCTGCTGGGGCATGAGCTTCAGGGGCAGGGGGTGAACGGCCATTTGGTATGACAGACCTGCCCGGCTGCCTACGATCCTTCCCCCCTCCATCACTTTTCGACTCCCGTCTTTTTCACACTGCGCATGCCGGTTCCTCCCACGACTCATCCAGGGCTCGCCCGCTGGACCAATCTCTTCAGTCTTTTGGTGATCGGCATCGGGGGCGCGGCCATCGCCGGATGGATCTTTGATGTGTCTTTGCTCAAGCGCATCGTGCCGGGAAGCATCGCCATGAAGTTCAATGCGGCGCTGGTGTTCCTCCTTGCGGGGCTCTCCCTGCGCGGCGCGGCGGCCTGCCGCAGCCTGTGCTGCCGGCGGATGGGGCAGATCTGCGCGGGCCTCGTCATCCTGACCGGCGGGCTCACGCTGGTGGAGCACATCTCCGGGCTGGATCTTGGCATCGACAATCTGCTGATCCAGGAGCAAGCGCGTGAGACGAGCAAGTACACCCCGGGCCGCATGTCATCGCAGACGGCCGTGAGTTTTGTGTTCTTTGGCGTGGCGCTCCTGCTTTCCGCCGGCCGCAGGCGTGGCTGGTGGAATGTGGTATCCCGTGCGCTGCTGGTCTGCGTGGCCTTCCTTGCCCTGGCGAATCTGGTGGGGCACCTCTTTGGCTTCGTGTTTCAAGTGGGCATCAGCCAGATCACCGGCATGGCCATTCATACCTCGCTGGGGTTTCTGCTGCTGTGCGCGGGCCTGTACTGCGCCAGGCACGAGGCCGGTGATGCGAAGGACATATTGTTCAGCGAGACCACGGGCGGCATCATGGCGCGGCGGCTGCTGCCGGCGGCCATCCTGCTGCCGCTGCTGCTCGGCTGGCTCAGGATGGGCGGGAGGAAGGCAGGCCTGTATGATTCGCCCGCCGGGGCGGCGTTCTTCGTCGTCTGCACCCTGGTCTTTTTCACCGTGCTGGTCCTTGCCACAGCGCGCCAGCTGCACCTCCAGGACCTCGCGCGGCGTGAGGCCGTGGAGGCGCGTGATCGCACGATCGCGGAGCTGCAGCGTGCGCTGGATGAAGTCCGCACCCTGCAGGGACTGCTGCCCATGTGCGCCTGGTGCAAGAAGGTCCGCGACGATCAGGGCTACTGGGACGATGTGGCCTCCTACATCGCCAAACACACCGAGGCCAGCGTGTCCCACGGCATCTGCCCCGAGTGCAGCAAGGAGCATTTTCCCGCGACGCAGCCCGCCGTCCCTTCACCGGACGCAGCATCTACATAGGTTTCACCGTGCTGAGTTTGCTGCCCCAGCGCGGGAGAACCGGGGGATAAGAGATCTTGGTCAAGGCGGGCCATTGGGGGCTGAGCGAACGCGGCAGCGTTTTGGACTGCGGTCGCGCAGATGCAAGGCGCAAGCTTGCATCGGAGCTACCGCTTTCGCGAGGTGCAGAGGGTTCTCCTTTCTTGCAGTGCCGTCCGGCCTGCGAAAGCGGCGTCGCGCCCAGGCTTGCCGCGCGCACTCCAAAACGCTGCCGCGTTCGCGCACGCCACTCCCCCCATCCCATCCTTTCTGATCTTTTATCTGGCATTTGCGCCGGCAGGAGTCAGCTATCGCCCACCGCCTATGCCTGCCCAATACGCCCGTTATCCTTCGCTTGTGGACCGCACTGTTTTCATCACGGGCGGTGCGGATGGCATCGGCAGCGCGCTGGTGGAGCAGTTTGCGCGGCAGGGCAGCCGGGTGGCGTTTGTGGACAAAAATGTGCCGTATGCGCAGGCGACGATCCAGCGCTGCACGGACGCGGGCGTGGCGCATGCGCCGTTGTTTTATGAGGTCGATCTGCTGGACATCGCTGCGCTGAAGGTGGCCTGCGCAGAGGCGGTGCGGGATCTCGGCAGCGTGACCGTCCTCGTGAACAACGCCGCCAACGACGACCGCCACGCATGGCAGGACGTGACGCCCGAGTATTTTGACAACCGGATCCACACCAACCTGCGGCACTACTTCTTCGCCATCCAGGCCCTGGCGCCGCAGATGATCGCCGCTGCGCACGGCTCCGTGATCAACATCGGCTCCAGCAGCTACATGATGCAGGAGGATTTCTTTCCCGGCTACGCCATCGCCAAGTCAGCGGTGGAGGGCATCACGCGCACCATGGCCCGCACCTTCGGCCCCCATGGCGTGCGGGTGAATACCGTGCTGCCCGGCTGGGTGCCCACGGAGCGGCAGCTCACCAAATGGTGGTCTCCCGAAGGCGAAGCGGGCACGATGAGAGATCAGGCGATCAAGCGTCGCATCCTGCCGGAGGAATTCGCGCAGATGGTCCTCTTCCTGGCGGCGGACGATGGCGCCGCCTGCACCGCGCAGCAGTTCATGGTGGATGGTGGTAGGTTTTAAGAGTGCGTGTTTTTTCCGCCAAACGTCGGGTGCTGAAAATGAACGGCGGCGACTTTCACTTTTCGGGCGGTGATCCTGCATGAAACCGCAGGGCTGCGTGCGTACTGTCCGCATGCCAAACATCCCGTCTTTCCTCCTCACCACACTCGCCCTTCTGCTGCTTGGCTCCGCTCACGCTGCCGATGCACCGCCGCAGGTCACCGTCAGCAACATCCGCCGCATCTTCCACAATGGGGAGCACAATGCCTTCACGGATCTCGTGCGCTTTCGCGGCCAGCTCTACCTCTGCTTCCGCAGCTGCCCGGACGGCCACATGGTTTTCAACACCGCCTCCGCCATCGTCATGCGCAGCACGGATGACGGCGCCACGTGGACGCAGGTGCACCGCTTTGCCGTGAAGGACCGCGACACGCGTGATCCCCACTTCCTCGTCTTCAAAGACCGGCTCTTCGTGTACACCGGCACCTGGTGGAGCGGCCCCGGCAGCATCCTGCCCAAGGACTACGACATGAACAAGATGCTCGGCTTCGCCACCTGGAGCGATGATGGCACGAAGTGGAGCGAGCCCGAGCTGCTGGAGGGCACCTTCGGCCTCTACATCTGGCGCGCCGCCGCCTCCGGTGGCAAGGCCTACCTCTGCGGCCGGCGCAAGCCGGGGTATGACATCGGCCCCAAAGGCGAGGGCGACAAAGTGCAGTCCCTCCTGCTGGAAAGCGATGAAGGCCTCATCTGGAAGAAGCGCGCCTACTTCGCCGAGGCCGCCGGAGACGAAACCGCCTTTCTCTTTGAGAAGGACGGCAGCCTGCTCGCCATCGGGCGTCATGGCGGCGGCAAGAACGCCCTCGTCATCCGCTCCCGGCCACCCTTCACCGAGTGGAGCCGTCAAAGCCTGGACCGCCCCGTGGGCGGCCCGCTCGTCGTGAAATGGGGAGAGCACACCCTCGTCGGCGGCCGCAAGACCACCCAGGAGCACGGCGCCAAGACCTCGCTCTGCTGGCTCGTCGGCGATGCCCTGCAAGAGTTCGCCGAACTCCCCAGCGGCGGCGACAATTCCTACCCCGGCTTTGTCCAGCTCTCAGACAAACGCGCCCTCGTCTCCTACTACTCCAGCCACGAAAAAGACGCCGCAGGGAAGACCATCACCGCGATCTATCTCGCGGAGCTTATGCTGAAGTGAGGGCGTTTGGCCTGTTTGATTTATGGATTTGCGGCCGCTGCGCCTGCGATATGACCAGCAAAGCTTGTGATGAAACTTTTGAAACTGGTCATCTCGCTCAGTCCTGTGAATGCACCGTCGCGTGATGCCGATCTGGGTGAAGCCAGAATGGTTGCGCTGGTATAGAGCTGCTCACGAACGAGCTTTTTGCAAAGGATGTTGTATCGGTCAAGATAGGAAGCCTTCTGAAATTCAGGGAAGACCGCAAAATGTGGACATGCGTCCCGCACGGGGGTGCGTGATTCTGGTGCATCCTCCACGAGCATGAGCCACCCGACGAAGGGCTTTGCCGCTTCTTCGCCAAACGCCTTTTCACGATACGCGGTCCAAAAGTCATGAGCAGTGCCGATGGCCTCTTCGGTGCGGTTGTTGAAATTGTTTCCAAAGGATGGACCCACCTGTGACTTGAACTCCAAAGCTGCAATCAACTTTCCCTTGTTCAGTATCAGCAGGTCCCACAGCTTGGTAGGTCTGAAATACCCGGGAAGAGTCAGGACCTTGCGCTCCAAGTGAATCTCAGCATGCGAGAATCCATTGGCATGAACCAAGTCCGTCACAATCTGAATGAAGCCATCCATGTTCTTGCCGCCAGTGACCGCTCCACGGCTGCCTTGATCCACTTTGCCTGAAACAAGCTGCTTCTGAGCTGCCGATTCACGGCCACCCCAAAAAGCCTTGACCGCCAGCCGAGCCTTCTTTTCGTAGTTTACTAAATCGAGTGCCATGGAAGTCCTTAGTTTGTTGCAATCAGTTCACGCTCTTTGGAACTGAGACCAAACATTTTCGCAACGATTTTATTGCAGGCTGTTTCATCGCCGGATTCCGCTGCCGCAATCAGTGAGTCCTGCACAGATGTAGAAATGCTGGACCATTTTGGGATGCGGATACGGCGAAGGTATTGTGCCTGAAAGCGGAAGCAACCACCTCTCATCTTCGTTGAATAGGTCGCCACAAAGAGCCTTGCCAGACCAGACATCAGTACTGCCTGCAACGCTTTAAGATTCCATTCGTCTGACGTGATGAAATACAGATTGTGATGAGGGTAGAGCAGGCCTTCTTCAAAAACCACATGTGCCCGGCCCTTGATGTCGGGGATCAGGAGTTTCGGCTGACGCGCCAGACTCGGGGTGATCTTGTCGATGGTCCGATACCAGCAACCACCACCTTTCTGCGCCACATGGCGCTTCTTCAAATCTGCGCTGTGCTTTTCAAAATAGCTCTTCAACAGCGGAAATTTCTCAAGATCCACGGCCTTGCCATCATCACCAAAAGGATTGACCACTCCGAGACCATGCCAAGTCACATGACCAGCATCGATGTCTCGTGTCATCACCAAAGGCAGCTTGCGGGACGGTTCTACATCCAGTTCATCCATCTTTCCGATAAAGACACGGTCTGCGCCCGTCGCTACACCGATGCCCACTTTGCACCCAGCTTCTTCGAGCGTGGGGAAGGCAGCTTCCAGACGACGCACCAGGCCAAGTCCCTCCAGCGAGTCCTCTTCAAGAACCCATGGCTCTGATCCGCCCACAACCGCAGGCAGTTCCTTCACCGCGCCATTGAGTTCTTTGCCTGTGCCCTTCAGCTTGCTTACCAGCAGCTTCAGTCCTTCAGCATTGATCTCCGGCCTGTGCGCGACGCGTGTAATGACTCCTTTCTCTCTTGTGATGACCGTGATTGCAGGATACGCCGTCACCTCGGTGGTGAATGCCGGAGTGCCCACCATGTCCACATAATACCGTAGATGGAAGTCACGGCTGACCATCTCTCTGAGAGGCCCGCCATATTTGTTTTTCATCCAGCGGTCGGAACAGATGAAAGCCACTGAACCACCTTGATTAAGCAGGGTAAGCGCTTTCTCGATGAAGGGGACATAGAGATCGGCACGGTCATACATCGTCGAGAACTGCTGACGATACTCAAATAGCAGTTCATTGGGAATCATCTCCTGCCGCACATAGGGAGGATTCCCGACAACCACGTCAAAATGGCCCTGCATTCGCTTCAAGAGGAAGTCGTCCTGATGCAGCCATGCCTTCAAAAGCCGGTCTGCGGTTTCTGCCTCAACGTCCTGCCCAACCAAGAATTCTTTGAGCCTCTGCTTGGTGGAGTGGAAGGTATCACGGTGCACTTCGATTCCCACCAGTGCAGCTTCGAGCTGGTCAGTGTTACGCCTCCCACTCCGGCTCCATGATTTCAGCAGCCGCGAGATTACCCCTTCAAGGAAGTCCCCGTGACCAAAAGAAGGTTCAAGCACCCGCATTCCGCAAAGGTCTTTTTCTGGCGTGTAACCGACAAGGTCCAGCATGAATTCCACAACCTCAGGTCGCGTAAACACGGCACCTCTTTCCGAGCCTGCGCTCAGTGACAGGCGCTCGATTGCACCCGCCAGTAACACAGCGGGATCAAACAGACCTGGAAGAGGGGAATTGAGCGCTGAAATCATGCCGTTTTAAATGAGGCTGTTCGTTGTTCCGTCACAGCACAGAGGTTTGTTCAAAAGAACACTTTATCAACAGCCTTTTTTAAGGCGAAAACTATCCTCCGTGTAAACGAGACACATCACTCAATGACCGCATCGAGCTCTGCCATGACTTCCTCGTGCGTGCAGGAGCGGGTTTTGCCGCTCTCACGGCGCTGCACGCGGGCGTCCATTTCTTCGCGCCAATGGGGCGGCAAGGCGAGGGCGCTTTGGAGGACGCTGGTGATGTCGAGGGCGTCGGTGGGCATGCGTGGAGTGTATCAGCCTGCGGCGTGGATTTCAACTGAGGATGCGGCTCCATGCTGGCCGATCCCGGAGCAAGCCGGAGGCTTGCGCTACGGCCAGGCATTCCCGCCCTCGCGCCGCGCCCAGACTTCCACATCTTCCACAGTTTCAACGGGGGAGTGTGTGTTCGCTCACTCCCAGGTGAAGGTGTAGGTTTGCAGTTTGCCAGTTTTGCTCACCACACACTGCTGGCGTGAGACGAGGTGGGGGATGATCTCGGCGTAGAGCTTGGAGGCGGTGAGTGCGCCGAGACGCCCTGGATTGGCGGCAAAGCGGTGGGTGAGCTGGCTCCGGGTGTACACGGCCTGGCGCTGGCCGGGTTTGACACTGTGATCTCCCATGATCTGGGCCAGCAGCCATTCGGCGGTGTCGTCCACCTGAAGGCGGCGGCTCATGCCTTCGAGCTCCATCAGGGCATCGAGACAGGCGTTTTGATGCGCCTCCGCAATCTCCAGGATGTCCGGGGTGATGGTGAAGGGATCTGTGATGCTGCCTCTGGCCCAGCGGCAGGCCTGGAAGATGACGGCGAGCTTCAGGCAGCGGGCGGGGCTTTCATTGAGGCTGGAGAGGAGGTTCTCACTTCCTGTGGTATAGTCTGGTATTGATTCGCAGCGGGCGCGGTTGCGCTGCTGCAGGTCCACCCAGTAGTGTTTGGCGGCCTTGGTGAAGCTGTCCCTGCCCACGGTGCCTTTGAGGCTGGTCAGATTGCGGAAGAGGTCGGCCATGTTTTGCAGGTCGTCTCCTTCCAGGGTTTCCGGCCACCAGATCTGCCGTGCCTGCCGGGTGGCCACGTAGAAGCCAAAGCGGCGGCGCAGACCGCAGCCGGCGGCGATCTGATCCAGCCGGGCCACGCCAAAGGTGCTGCCAATGCAGAGGCTCAGCGTGGCCTGCTCAATGTGGCGCTGGGACTCGCCATCGGCGTTGTTCTTGCCTTCACGCAGGAAATTCTGATGCCAGGGTGAACCATCGTAGAGGCCCAGGTAGCGTGCGGAGACCTCTCGCCCGTAGGACTGCGTCTCCCAGCTGCGCAGGATGGCGTTGCCTTCGTCCTCAAACTGCAGGCGGTGGGGCTGCTGCTCAAAGGTGTCAAACAGCGCTGAGTCGCTGGCGTTTCCTCCGATGAGATCGTCCGGTGTGAGGATGTGGCGTGCGAGCTGGACCGCTGGCAAAAAGGTGGTGCTCTTGCGCATGCCTGCCCGGCTGGCCACGAAGTTGAAAATCGTCAGCGGTTTGCGACCACCAAAGCTCAGTGTGACATTGGGTGTGAGAAGCCTGCCACAAAGAGCCAGAATGGGGGCCACGATGAGGCCGTCCGGCAGCTCTGAGACATTGCGCGTGAAGTCGCGGTAATCCATGAGGATGGAATCCTCCGGGATGGGATGCTCACGTATTGTCTCACTCTCCCCCGTTGAAACTGTGGAAGATGTGGAAGTCTCCGCGCTCGTGGCCGCAGGTGGTGCTTGCGCGCATCCTCCCGCCGAAGTGTTGGATGTTGCCGTTGTTTTCTCCTCGGCGGGCGGCTTGGGCTGGGGTTTGTACCAGTCGGGCACGGGAGCGTTCACAGGGCGCAGGTAGCTCGTCCAGTCGGCGGAAGGCCGGAAGGCGCTGCGGGCCTGCAGCTCGGCGGTGGCATCTGTGAGGACAGGGGGCGTGGCGCTGGGATTGGAGCTGGAGTTCGAATCGGAGTTGGAATTGGAGTCAGAGTTCATGGTCGAAAAGTTGTCGGGTTCAGAGGATTCAGATGAGTGGAGATGTGGATTCATTTTCGGGGGGTGAAGAGGCCGTCGAGGATGGACTGGCGCTCGGCCTCCCGCATTTGGAGGACGTCGCCGAGGTCTTTGCAGAGCTTGGGCAGGAGGTGCGCAGTGGCGTGCACGCCTGCGGCCTGCAGGTCTGCCAGCCAGGAGGATCCGGCGTCTTTGCCCGCCTCGTCCGCGTCCGGGACGATGTGCACCTCCCTGCCGCGCAGCCGCTCCAGCAGCGCAGAATCCCGCGCAAAGCGGGAGCTGGCGCTGGTGGCGGCGAGGATGCTCCACGCGTGCGGTGTATCCACGAGCAGCATGGCGGCGAGACCCTCGATGAGGCCCACCGTGCCCTCCACCAGCAGCACGTGCGTGGTTTCACCCAGCCAGCCCTGCCCGATGAAGGCGCCCTGGGAACCGGAGAGATTGCGCGCTTTGATGTAGGTGCCGTCTCCTCTTTCCAGCGGCTGTCCGTCCAGCCGCCGCGCCTGCGCAAAGGTGCCCTCCGTGATGATGAGGCAGCGGTGCCCCTGCACCTGCGCCACACGGAGAAACCCGTGCCGGTGCGCGAGATCCACCGCATCTGGCAAGATGCTGCGCAGATCCGCCACGGTGAGGATGTCTTCCTGCGTGAGCGGGTGAAACTCCGGCCACTTTTCGCGCAGCCGGGCGGGGTCTTCGGCGGGGGTGGCGGGTGTGTGGGGAGCGGTGTGCCCTGCACGGCTCTGTGAGGAGGAACCGGCCTTGCCGGACCTGTTCTTGCCCGGGGTCTTGTTTCCCGCCTTCCCGCCCGGCGTCATCTCCGCATCCCGCAGATACCCCGCAGGCTTCCCCGCGCTGCTGGTGGCGGCGCAGTGCAGCTTGTGGCGCAGATCCTTTTCCTGCCAGGGCGGGCGGCAGTCCTTGTTCCAGTGGCTGAGCAGGGGCAGGGCCTCCTCCTCGGAGAGGTCAAAGCCGCGCACCAGCGCCACGGCGGCGCGGAAGGCGGCGGCATCCCCCCTCTGCCCGGAGATGGAGACGGGCATCCTCGCCAGATAGGCGCTGGCACGCTCGGTGTTGGATTTCATAATGTGGTAGAATGTGGTTTCAATGAGCAGGCTAGGCGCTGCGGGTTTCGGCGGTGGAGGCGGCCGCTGTGCTCCCGGCGCCCTTCCGGGAGGAAGAGGAGGATTTTGCGCTGCCTCCCGCCCGCACCTCGTGCTGCTGCAGGGCGGCCCAGACCTTGGCGAATTCAAAGCGGCAGAAGCCGCGAATCTTGATCATGGGCACCGTGCCGTTGAGCACCCAGCTGTGCAGGGTGCGGCGGGTGATGCCGAGGCGCTGCGCCATCTCCACCTGCGTGAGCAGTTCCACAGGCGGCGGTGGTGTGGGGCCTGGCTGGGGGTGTTGGGCGGCGGTGAGGGCTTCGGATACTGTTTGAATGCTGGATTTCATAAGAATGTCGTTTGGTTGCAATGGGTTCACGTGTAGTAATATATGCTGCTAACTGGTGCCTTGTGGTATCATGCGGCCGTGCCGGGGCATGGAGGTGCCGTTTGGCGCGGAGTCCGCGTGAGGTCGGGCGTGAGTGGTGGGCCGGAGGCCGTTCAGGGCCGCCGGGTTGTATGCCGGGTGCGAATGCCAGAGTTCTTCACTGCCGTCTCGCCGCCATCTCTACCGGAGGCCGCGTTCTTCACGCCGGCCGTCCTCAGGAATGAAGAAAGACTTGGGTCCGGATTCCGAAAGTCAAAAACTATTTCAGAAAAATGCAGATTCAGCGCACAGCGTTGCGAAAGGGGGCGCAGAGAAACGAAAACGTTGCGCGGCATTTGGCATGCAACCAGCCATCCTTTTCACCGCGATCCATTGAGCAAAGCCCCCCCCCCCTCTACACTCATGATACTCCAAGCCAGATGCGAAATGACCGTGGAAACAACCGTTCCCGCCGCCACCGTGATGATGATCGAGCCCCTGTCCGGCCCGGCGCAGGTCATTCAACACAGCTCGGTGAGCTTTGAGCCGATGACGCCCCACGTCAAAACCATCGACGTCTTTGGCAATGCATGCCAGCGCGTGGTATTGCCCGCAGGCACCACGGTCATCAAGGCGGAAGTCACCGCGAGCGTTCCCGATTTCATCGATGTGGATCACTCCGCGCCCTTCACCCCGGTGCAGGATCTGCCGGACAGCGTGCTGCATTACCTGCTGCCCAGCCGCTACTGCCAGTGCGATCTGCTGCTGGATCTGGCCACGCAGGTCATCGAAAATGCAGCTCCCGGCTACGGCCAGGCCGAGGCGATCCGACAATGGATCCAGAACAACATCACCTACCAGTACGGCTCCAGCGGCCCCAGCACCACGGCCATGGACACTGCGAACAGCCGCATGGGCGTGTGCCGTGACTACGCGCACCTCGGCATCGCCCTCTGCCGCGCCGTCCGCATTCCCGCCCGCATGGTGTCCGGGTATCTGTATCAGCTCGATCCCATGGACCTGCACGCGTGGTTTGAGGCCTTCGTCGGCGGCCGCTGGTACACCTTTGACGCCACTCAAAATCAGCCCCGTGGCAACCGCATCATCCTCGCCTACGGCCGCGATGCCGTCGACACCGCGCAGCTCAGCGAATACGGAAACCTCGTGATGAAAGGCATGCACGTCCAGGTAAGTGCCGCGCCGTGAGGGGGTGCGTTTGAACCCGAGGCGGCTTAGAGGGGCTTCATCCAAGTGATCGGCGGACGGTCATCTGATCGACGGTCCAGGGCCTCGAAAAGGCGCAGGCCGCTCACTTGCCCGGAAGGGAATGAGAGGAGGAGGGGTGAGGTAGTTCACATAGATCGTCCGCAGCGCAGCGACGGCGGAGGGTGAGAGCCGCAGGAAATCTCTGGCATGGGCCGCAGCGAAAGCGACGAGCGGCGCGGGACCGGTGTTGGGGCTGTACTTTTCCTCCGGGTACATGCGAATGCACTCGGTGCTTTTCAGCAGGGTCAGCGTGAGCTGGATGCCAAAGGTCTGCTCAGGCTCGGCCAGGAGCCGCTGCTGCAGCCATTTCACATCTTGATCTTCCCGTTTCACGAGGTTGATCATCCTGAGCAGGAGCGTCGTGTTTTTGGAGTTGCGGCCTGTGCCCACCACGAAGTCATTGAAGTGCTCCGCATCGGCCAGCAAGGGGCTGCGCGTAAAGATCGCCGCGATGTATTCGCGGCTGGGCGTGATCGGGTAATCGGTCATCTTGCTGGCAAAGCCCTCCGTCCACGCTGGATCGAGCTGCAGGTTCTCACTTTCAGCCAGACGCATGCAGGTGGCGAGGAGCTGCGGCACCTGGCCCAAAGACTGAATGAAGCGAGCGACGGGCGTGGTCGAGATCTGGCCTAAAAACCGTTGCTGCTCATCCTCCGGCGTCTGGCGCATGAGTTCACACATATGGAGGACCACCTGCTCCACTTTGGCAGGATGCCGCCGTGCGGCCTGGGCCAGCAGCGGCGGGTACTGCCAGTAGAAAGCATCCACCTTCATGCCCACATCGGCCCATTCCTTGGCGGCCAGAAGACGGTCCAGCTCAGGCACAAGGTCATCCGCCTCAGCCGCCAGAAACGGCTGCAGCGCCCTGGCAAGACCAGCGTCCAGCTTTGACACATCCGGATAGTCCGGCAGCTCCTTGCGCAGCATCAGCGAGAACGCCCGGCGCTGCGCCGGTGGTATGGCCGCCAGCTCCGCCTGCCGCCGCGTCAGCACTTCACGCAGCAGCTCATCGCGCTTGTCCAGGTCCAGACCATGCTGAAGGACGTTGGTCCGGCTCAGGGCCAGGAGGGCCGCGAAGATCTCGCTGCCCAGCGTTTGCGGCTGGCGCGCTGCCAGCAGCGGGCGCAGCGGCGGCACTCGCTTTTCACTGCCCATCCAATTGCTTATTCTGAATTCACGCAGTTTTTCAGTCAGGCTGCTGATCCAGGTGTCGGGCTCGCCGTAGGGAGAGAGGATGTAGTTGCGCCAGCCTGGCGCGTCGGCCAGAAAGCCGAGATTTTCCGCCAGAGCGATGATCGCTTCCGGTGATCTCAGCAGCTTCGGCGTCACCAGCTCATGGGTCACAGGGGCGAGCTCGTACGGGCCGCCGAGCAGTCCTTCCTCCAAAGCCAGCGGCAGCAGGCAGAAGAGCGTGGGGTCACGCAGGGCACCCTTCAGCCAGTCTGAAAAATGTGACACGTGCGATGGCTTGTCCTCAGGAGCGGAGCTGTGGTAGCGTGCTTGCTGGTCGTGCCATGCCTTGATCAAGCGCTGGCGCTCCGCAGGGTCGCTGCTGATCATCAGATCACGCAGTGTTTTGACACAGGTGACGGCCACGTCCTGACGCCTCGCTTTGACCAGCAGGGTGAGGTAGCGTGTCAGCGTCTCAGGCACGGCGCCGCGCTCCACCTCGGCGCGTGCCAGATCGCTTTTGAGCAGAGTCTCGCTCAGGTCCACCCGCAGCGCGCGCCACTGCCACACATTCAGCACCTCGTTCAAGCTTTTCACCGGGGGATACTCCTGTCTCGGGCGCGTCGCCAGCCAGGCGACTGCCGCAGCAGGGTAGTCCGGCTCAGGCACGGTGAAGAGGCGTGCATAAAGCCGGGCGCCGGTGGCCGCAGGGGAGCCCAGCGCTTCATCAATGAGCGGCAGGAACTCCGTTTCAAATTTCCTGAAGTCCTTTTTCTGCGCGGCGCTTCGCACCAGGATCGTCATGGGGCTGGGCACCGCGATGGAGCCAGTCCCTGCGAAAAGTTCACCACCGCCACCCACAGGATTCAGCCATGATCGCAGCGGTGCCCAGGCCTGCGGATCACGCAGCAGGGCCGCCGCGTGCTGCGCGCATTCGCTGAGATCTCCGTCCTCACTGATGACCAGTGAGGCCAGCGCCGCCAGGGCGGTGGGCTGCACCTCTGGCAGTCGCAAGAGGGCGCGGCAGAGATCGTCGTGCGCCTGGCGTGCCTCCCTCATGGCCTCGGCGTTCGCGCCTTCCACCGTGAAGTGGTCTGGATGATCGCTGGCTTGATCGAGCGGCGGGAAACGCCTGGGCTCATCGGCTGCGCCATACCGCGTCATGTGAATCAGGCTGCTGCAGATGGATTGATTCAGCAGCGGAGCCAGATCTGCGGCATTCTCCGTGGAGTTGATCCAGCGGGTGATCAGCCGCGCCACTGCAGCCCGGTGCGCGGCGGGTTCATGCTCATTCACCAGCATGGCAAGAGGTGAGCCAGCATAATCGGAGGCCACCACCGACTGCAGGCGTATCGAGCGCAGGTAGACCAGCGCCGTGGCGGGGTCGTTCTCTACAAGACAAGCGGCGGCATACACTCGTGGCCGGATGGCATTGACGTCACGCCTCGCCATCTCGGTGTACATTTCCCGGGCTGCCGCTTCATCGCCAAAGTTGATGAGGGTGTCAGCGTAGCGCAGCAGTTCGGCTTCGCCGCTGTCAGCATCGGGCTTGCAGGCCTGCAGCAGCAGCTTGAAGGCTTCCGGGCCTCCCAGCAGAGTCTCCAACTCCTCGCGGGAGTAGGTGCCGCCATCCGCACGGCTCCAGGACCAGCTCCTGCCAAGCTCGGCGATGGCAGGCAGATTGCGCGCCTTGAGCACGTCGATCATTCGCTGCGTTGCCTCGTTGAAGCGTGCTTGCTGCTGGTTGTAGGCGGCATTGCGGGAGTAGGGCGACAAATCTGCTTTGGCAAACCGGGCCAGCTGGGCCTGGCGTTCGCTTTCCGCTATCTTCTCCAAATCCGCAGGAGTTCCGATGATGCTCAGGGCTCTGTGGGCTGTTTCGGTGGAGGCCGGGTGCAGTTCGGAGCCCTCCAGCCTTTGAATGGAAGCGATCACAAAAGTCCGCAGCGGGTCGCTGAGTTTTCCCGTAGACTGGTCGATCGATTGCAGCGCGTATTTGTCGATGCTGCGGAGCTGCGCGGCATCCCGCACCCGTGCGCTGGCAGCGGCCAGATGCTTGAGCGCACCCACCGTGTCGTTCCGCAGGCGTGCCAGCCAGGTTGCCAGCATATGGTCTGCCAAAGTCGGCTGGGGCTGTGCGAAGCGTCGCTGCATCTCCTCATCGATTTCTGAAAAATCGCCGATGCACAGTTCCAGCGTCAGCCGGACCTCCGTTTCGTAAACCTGGGCCAGCCTGGCGTGGGCTTTGGCTGGCTCGCGCATCATGCGTGCCTTTTCCCGCCACGCCCCCTGCGCCGCCACTGCGGCCAGCACCGGATGGGTGATGCCCAGCTCAGTCACTGGCTCCGGCAAGGATGCATCTGCCGACACGACCGGGGGCAGGCCTGGAGGTGCTGCCACGGCTGGCGCAGATGTTTTGGCAATCGCACGCATCAGACGGATGGCCTCCTCCAGGTCATTCATCCGAACGGCGGCTCGAATGATGGAGATCACCACTTCGGCTCGTTCGTCCGTGCTGCTCGCAGGCGCTTGCAGGGCCAGATCCACCGCCCGTGCAAGGATGCGCAGCTCCTCTGCCGTGGCCGTCACCACCGAATTCTCTGACTTTGGGCCATCCCGAGACGGCAGCAGACCCAGCAGCACCTTGATGACATGAGTGCAGGCAGGGATTTGATCCGCCAGCTTCAGTGCCAGCACCCGCCGTGCCGCTGCCGAATCCGGCTGCGCAGCAGGCGCAGGCATACCTGCCTCCAGCGCCACTGCCGCATGATACGCCCTGCACGCGGCGATGAAAGCCAGCTGCGGAAAGGACTCACGAAAAAGCTCCACTTCCGCGTCCAGCACCTCCAGAGGCAGGCTGTCGCCATACACTGCATCAAGCAGCCGCGCCGCATGCAGCGCCAGATCACGCGGGTGGCGGAACAGCGCGCCGGGTGCCTCGATGCTCGCTGGATCCAGCAGCACCTCAGGCTGCTCCAGCCCACCCGTTACCAGCGCCTTTTCCGCCTCTGCACGGCGCGCGGCAGCCACGCGGGGAAGGAGATTTTGCAGATGAGCGACGGCGAGGTGCTTGGCATCGAGCAGCGTTTCTGGCAGCGGGATGAAGGCTGCCGGCGGGGCGTCCTCCACCTGCGTGTAAGCGTAGCACGCGCTGTAACCGGAGCTGGTCTGCCGGTAAATGTAGGCCCCCATCCGCACTTTCCGGCTGTGCATGATTCCCAGCGTGCCGGAAGGCAGAGCAAGCCCCTTCGAGGAATCGTCATTGTACATGGGGTGGAAAAACCGGCCGTGGAGGTCCCCGCGGAACCGCCCGCCAAACCAGAGCGACTCATCCGCAGGCATCTCCGCAGCCTGCGTGATCATCGCCATGAAGGCCGTGACCGCCGCCTCATGATCGCCCATTTCCTCCAGGGCCACGGCCCGCAGGTGCTTCATCTGGTAGTTCGTGGCATGCACCACCAGCGCCTGATCCAGCAGGTGCGCCGCAGCCCTCCACTCATGGCTGCGCGCCAGTGCATCCGCCATGGCCAGCACCAGCTCCGGGTCCGCATCCGGCGGCGGAGTGAAGTTCTCCAGGGCTTCCAGCACCTTGGTCTCCTCGCCACAGTCCAGCCGGATCAGGCAGCGCAGCAGCTTTGTGCTGGCAGATCTCTCCAGCTTGTCCACTTCATCCAGCGTGCGCAGCGCCTCCGTCAGGAGGCCGAACCCCGCCTCACGCCGGGCGATCTCCAGCCGCAGCAGCCCGTCCTTCGGACGCAGCTTGGAGGCCTTGTACACGCAGCGGCGGCTCTCCGCTTCCTCCCCGGCGCGGGCCTGGACCACGCCCAGCTCCAGCCACCCGTAGGCATCATTGGGCTCCTCCTTCAGCTTCTTCACCATGGCATCCCGCAGCTCGCGCAGCCGGCCATGCTCCTGCAGCACCATGGCAAGCTGACGCAGGCACTCCAGCCGCACATGTGGCGGGGAGGGCAGTTCATAAAGCTGCCTCAACACGGCCTCTTCATCATCAAAATACCTGCCCTTGCTGAAACTGCGCGCCAAGGCAGAGAGCGACATGCGATCCGCCGGATGCCTCTGTGCATTCTGGCGCAAAACCGTGAGCGCCTCGGCATCACGCCCTGCTTCATCCAGCAGCATCGCCAGCAAAACAGCCTCGCCCGGGCGCGCCTTGCCACCACTCGGCAGAGCCGAAAGCTCCGCGATGATCGAGTCCTTGGTCCCATCACGCGAGATGCTCTCCACGTAGGAGTCAAAGCCCAGTCCCGGCACAGGACGCACGCTCAAAGAGTTGCGCAGGGACGGTTGCCCGTGACCGACCTTCGGCAGAAACAACAGCGCAACGAAGGCGACGACTAAACGTGATGTCATTCCCCGATTCTCAGATGGCAGCTCCTGCTCTGCAAGACTCAAATCGCAACAGGATTGCCCATGCCTAGGAAAAGCTCCTCAATACCTTCAGCACCTACACCCGCCTGCTCAGCACCCACTTGCCCGCGCGCTCCAGCCGCAGGACGTGCTCATGAAACGGCAGCAGCGTCTCGCGGTGCTTTGAGGTCTCGTGCCAAAGCCTGCTGGTGCGGAGGCGGGTTTAATGAGTGAACAAGTGATTCAAAATGCGTGCATCGTTGAAAATGACGGGCATCTCTTTCGGGTCTCAAATCTCCTTAACCTCCGTCAAAAATGCCTTCCATTCGTCACTGCTTTTCCTTGGTTATTTATTATGAGGATGGTGCTGATTTGGTGACTAATACCCGCGGTATTGAAATGCCATCGCGATCAAGTATTGAGGAACTGGGAGCAGCATGTGAGCTAAAAGTGGTGGGAGCAGGCTCTTCAGGACGCAAGATCGACATCGACCTGGACGAAAACGACCCACGGCTTGCGAAGCTCTACGAGGCGATCTATGCCAAATATCAGCTCAAGCCGAGCTACTGGACCGTCATACCCAAGGCAGAGCGAGCGCATTACTTTGGGCTTAAGCGCAAAGTGGTTTGGACCGAGCAGGAAATCGATGCAGCGGAGTTTTTAGAATTGTCGTCCTCCAGGCAGATCGCCAATCATGAAAATCCGGATGATGAGCAATGGGAACGAGAAGATTATGTGGCTGAGGTGGACAAGAAACAATCCACCGCAGTTCAGCTTGGATTTATGTCCCCATTCCACGGGCTTGCCGTGGCGGAGCCGCTCAGATCAAGCTTGCTGGCAGCGGACCTTGCGGGGCTGAACCTGACGCCGGTCATCTTTGTGAGGGGCGGCAAGGTCAAGAAGCCGCTATGGGCCTTGAAGAGCCATGTGATTTTGCCCGACACCTTAAATCCCATTCAGAATGGGCAGGGAGACATCGTGGCCTCTAACAAGGGATGGGAGCGCTTCGAGTCACGCCACTTGGATGATGCCGAGCGTGATCCCCCAACCCTGCGCTACAAGCGCTCTGAAGTGGAGACCCTCAAGCCGTTTGACATCGCCATGACCAGTGCGCGTTTTGGCAACGGGCGCGAAATCGCCTACCGCTGGTGCGTCGTCTCACAAAAATTCCGCGCCGAATTGAAACGCCAGAAGGTTCCTGCCTTGAGCTATGTGCCAGTGTCGCTGGAGTAGCCCCGTCTCAGGGGATGCTGTAGCAGTCAACGAATCGCGGTTTCAAACCTCGGCCTGAACAGGAGCCATGGGTGCATGCTGCTCGGCACCTTTCTCCCTCAACTCTCCCCTCTTCCTCAGCACCCACTCTCCCGCGCACTCCAGCCGCAGCACGTTTTCATGAAACGGCAGCAGCGTCTCGCGGTGGCCCACGCTGATGAAGCCGATGCCGGATTCGCGGAGGAGACCGTAGAGGCGGCTTTGATTGTCTTCGTCCAGCGCGCTGGTGCCCGGGTGATGGAGCGAAACTGCCGCACCGTGTTGCGAAAGTTTTCTTTGGCGGCGATGCGATCAGCCGGGGTGATGGGTTCGTTCATGCAGTCATGCTTCGTTCGCAACCCCCGCCAGCGACGGTCTTGTGGATGTGGAGCCCCACGATCCATAGCTTGCCCGCAGCGACGAGGGCATGGGGTGTAACCCTGCCGGAGGGCGGGTGCTGGCTTTAGCGAGTTGTCAGGCCACCATTCGAGGCCGATGCTCATACACAACACGTTGTCCGGCCGGAATCACGTGTCGTAACATCGCTCGTTCACAAGCTCCAAGCTCAAGGAAGTTCTTTCTCCCTTGCCGCAGCGTCATGCGATTTGGGCCGGACTCCTCGTCAAGCTGGTCAATGTCCTGCCCGTCATCTTCCCAAAAGCAAATCCGGCAGATGAGGTAATTGCCGCGCTCTGGCAGTGAGAAATAGTCGCAGCATGGACACTGATGCCGAGGGGTCGGATCTGCTGGTTCATACCAAATGGCTGCATCTGGGGACACGGTTGTGAGAAATTGGACAACTTATTGAAGGTAAACAAAACGTTCGTTCACGTCATCAACTTCATATGACATGGCATGCCGGCCCAGGCCTACGGCGCAGGCGCGTTCGTTTCAGACGGCCTTGCGGCGGTAGCGGCTTGCGTGGCGCGCTGGTAATGATCGCGCACCATCTTGAGCAGCATGGGCTTGCCCATGTCGAGAGCCATCTTGCCCAGCAGTCCCAGCAGCACCGCCGTCAGGGAGCGGGATTCTATCTTTTTCGCTGACTCAGCGGCGGCCACAGCTTTCAGGCTGGCACGCGACTCACGGCGTGATCTGGATTTTCGGCTGGAAGGCAGGTAGGAGAGCAGCAGGCCGGACACCGCCGCAGAGCCGAGGAAAAGTCCCTTGTGATCTTGGTAGGTCTTCTGCAGGCGGTTTCCCACATGCGTCGTGCGGTGCAGGGCCGCACGGTGCCCTGCCAGCACTTCACGATTCCGCGTGATCTCGGCGATCAGCTCGTCGGTGGACGGGGATGGGTGGGAGTCTTGGGCCATAGGATGTCCTTCTTGAATTCTTCTTTGGTTTTCTCAAACACACGCGCCTTCAGGCGCGCCTTTGCCATCAGCACCAGCACCACCGCCAGCAGCAGGTGCAGCGCCGTGGCTCCTGCGGTGATCTTCAGCCACACCAGGTCTCCGTGCATCCATTCCGCCAGCGCAAACACTGCGGTGAGAATCAGAAACACATACGCAAACACGCCCACGATGAGAGCGCCCACCAGCAGGCCGGCGATCATGGCAAAGTGTGAGCCCGCCTCCCGCGCCTCCAGCATGGCCAGCAGCGCCCGCAGTTGCAGATGCTTCACCGTGGCCTCAAACCAGCCCCACACATGGTGGAAAAAGCCTGAAGACGAGCCTTGAAACGCATCCGGCGCGAAAGCGTCCGGCGGCTGCGTCTCTGTGCCTGTCTTTGAGGTGGGGCGGGCAGGGGGAGGACTCATGAAGGGGGCGCTGTGAATACTTCGGCAGCGGGACACACACCGGATGTGCGCTCCTTTTTTTAAAGTGACTCCATCGAAGCACGCGCACCCCCGAGTCGCTTCCTGTCGCAGGCATGAGCTCACGCTCATCCTTGCACCGGGTGCTCCCTCAAACATCTGGGAGGGGCTGCATCTTCACCTTGCAGCTTGGCTGCCGTGGTGCTTTGTGGATGCCCCCCGGATGCCAGCCAACTCCACCACCGCCGAAATCGTCGCCGCCATGCGCTCTGCGCAGCGCATCGCCATCGTCGCGCATGTGAGGCCGGATGGCGATGCCGTGGGC
Source organism: Prosthecobacter sp. Pr1 (assembly GCF_057652315.1). Taxonomy (NCBI): domain Bacteria; kingdom Pseudomonadati; phylum Verrucomicrobiota; class Verrucomicrobiia; order Verrucomicrobiales; family Verrucomicrobiaceae; genus Prosthecobacter; species Prosthecobacter sp. Pr1. Next base: position 73,730 of record NZ_JBYFBS010000027.1, read on the forward strand.
TCCGTCCTCGGCCTCGCGCTCAGCCTGCGCGCCCTGGGCAAGGACGTCATCGCCATGCTGGAAGATGGCGTGCCTGCCAACCTCGCCTTCCTCCCCGGCACCGACACCGTCATTCAGCCCGGCAACGAGCCGCTGAACATCGACCTCGCCATCGCGCTGGACACCGCCACTCATGAGCGTGTGGGGGAGAAAACCAAGGCCCTGCTGGATGCCGCACCGCTGCTGGTGGACATTGACCACCACCCCGCCAATCCCGGCTACGGCGTGCTCAATCTCATCGTCCCCACCGAGCCCGCCACCGGGCAGATCATTTACAATCTGCTCAGCGAGCACGGCCTGCCCATCGACGACGCCGTGCGGCAGAATCTCTTCATCGCCATCTCCACGGACACCGGCTCCTTCCAGTATTCCAGCACCAATGCGCGCACGCACCGCATCGTGGCGGAAATGATCGATGCCGGGCTGGACACCGCACGCCTCGCGAAGCTCATCTATCAGAGCTATCCCGTGCGCCGTCTGGAGCTCATGCGCGACATGCTCAACCACATGGAGTTTCGCGCCGAAGGCCGCATCGTCAGCTGGCAGCTCAAGCAGGAAGTCATGGACGCCATCTCCATGGAGCCCGGCGATACCGAGGGCCTCATCGACACCCTGCGCATGATCGACAGCGTCATCACCTGCGTCATTTTTGAAGACATCCCCGGTGGCAAGGTGCGCGTCAGTTCGCGTTCCAAGGACAATCGCGTCGATGTCTCCGCCGTCTGCGCCCAGTTTGGCGGCGGCGGTCATCGCATGGCCTCAGGCGCACGCATGAAAGGCCCCATCGGCGCAGCAGCAGACAAATTTTTGCAAGCACTCGAACATGAAGTCAGACGAATTGATTAGCGGTGTCCTCCTGGTGGACAAAGACCAGGACATGACCTCGCACGATGTGGTGGCCGTCGCACGGCGCTGCCTGAACATGAAGAAGATCGGCCACTGCGGCACGCTCGACCCCATGGCCACCGGCATGCTCATTCTCGTGCTTGGAAACGGCACCCGCCTTTCCGATCTCCTCATGTCTGAGGACAAGGAATACGTCGGCACCCTCACGCTCGGCAAGACCACCAACTCCCAGGACGCCGAAGGCGAAACCGTGGAAGAAAAGCCCGTGCCCGCAGACCTCACGCTGGAGCAGGTGAAGGCCGCCTTTGACAGCATGAAGGGCGATTTCTACCAGATGCCCCCCATGGTCTCCGCCATCAAGATCGGCGGCGTCCCGCTCTACAAGCTCGCCCGCAAAGGCCAGGAAGTGGAGCGCGAGCCCCGCTTCGTCCGCGTGTACGACTACGAGATCACCCGCTTTGAGCCGCCCTTCGTGGACTTCCGCGTCGTGTGCAGCAAAGGCTTCTACGTCCGCACGTATGCCCATGACGTCGGCCAGAAGCTCGGCTGCGGCGCGCACCTCAGCGCCCTGCGCCGCACCCGCTCCGGCCACTTCAAGCTCCTCCCCGGCAAGCACGTCACCTTTGACCAGCTCAAGCAGGGCAAGAAGGACGAAGTCCTCGCCGCCATGCTGTCCCTGTATGATGTGAGCAAGCTCCGCGGAGCGTAAGCAGGGAAGGGGATAAGCAGGTCTAGATGGCAAGTCGTGCCGCAATGGCAAAACGCAGGCGTATTTGAAAGAAGGACACAAGGTGTCACCACCCCGCGTTGGGACGAAGGATTCTAGAGACACGCCCAGCGCGCCGTACCAAGACAGCGCTGCCTCAGGGGATGGTAGGGAACCGCTGAGTCGGGTCCGTGATTAAGGGGCTATGGCGTCTCAGGCGCTGAAAAAGGTCCGCCGTCCTCATCGCAATGAAAATGCATGTGGCGCTCATCTTCGATCCAACCGCTTTCAGTTCTCCCACGGCCTAAGCATGGCTTGCGCATCTCCGCTGCTTTCTTGCCCCTGTGAAAACTTCAGGCGGGCCGCACTGTTTCATCCGCACAGCCCCAACCGGCTGCTTCCACCATGAAACTCTGCTTCCTTCATCGCTACGTGGCGTTGGTGCTGGCCTGGTACTCCGGCCAGATGCTTTTCGCCCAAGCACCTGCGGCTCCGGCCTCTCCCCCGCCGGCAAAGGCTCCGGCGCTCACTCCCGCCCAGGCCGTCCTCAAAGCCCGCCTCGCAGGTCAGGCTCAGCGCGCCAGCCTGCTGGGCAGCGAGATCCACAATGCGGACCTGCGCATTGAAGCCCGCTTTGACGACCTCCTCACCACCCTGCGTGTTGTCAGCGACTCCAAGGACTCGCACACCAAGGTCACGCGCATGAAGGAGGAGACCATCGCCAGCCTGCAGCAGGCCGTCACCTACTACCAGCAGAAGCGCGCCTGGCTGGAAGAGCAGATGGTGCGCCCCACCTTCAATCTCACCCAGACGCAGAAGCAGATGATCAGCAACGACTTCGAAGAGCGCATCGAGAAGCGCGTGAAGCAGATCGTGGATCTCTTCAAAACCTTCCCCAAGCACGAGGAGTTTGAGCGTTACAAAGCCACAGGCATCAACAGCTTTGGCGGCGTGAGCTATGAAGACAGCGAGGACTACCGGCAGAACCTCCGCCTCTCCAGTCATACCACCACCATGCGCAGCAAGCTCATCAAGGACATCCAGGCCAGCATCAATCAACTCGAGCAGGAAAACCTCACGCTCGCAGACATGGCCTCCAAAGCCGCCAATCCCGAGCTGGGCGAGGTGTATGGCGATGAACAGCGCAAAAACGAACAGCTGCGCGACGTCCTCAAAGAGAATCTCGAAGCCATCAAGGCCGGGCCCACGGTGCCTGGCCGCCCCGTCAGCGGCCATGAGGCGCAGGCGCTCGACAAGGTCATCAAACACTCCGTCGATTCATTGCAGGGAGAGTTCACACTCCTCTTCTCACGCTATGCAGACTGGCTCACGGCAGCCTCTGCTCTCAACACACTGCGTGCGGCAGTAGTGAAGCCGTGATGAATGCGTGCTGCGTGCCCCTTCATTACCTTCGTACATATGGCGGAAGGAAGGCTTTCGAATAATGCATACTACATCAGTGTGATATAATGTTTCCTCACGTCCAATGAGGTCGTTTGAGCTGCGTTTCTCGAAGGCAAACACCCAATCGGCGAAAAAAAATGCATTTTGATGCACAATGATGTTGCACCATCTCCGACCTGCGTTACTCTCCT
>NZ_JBYFBS010000028.1:0-76770 GCF_057652315.1 Prosthecobacter sp. Pr1
TCATGTTCATGCCAAGCACACTAGGGCGGCTTGTCCTCAAGCCGCCATCGCGCGTCTCCTCGCCTTCATCCTGGAAATCCGCACCCGCATGCGCGGCAGCGCCAACCGTGCGGCCCTCGTGAACCGCAGGCTGCAGGTTCTCTTGGAGGTTCTGCTTTTTCTTGGTGCCTCTGCGCTTCGTCGCGGCGGGCTGGGGACAGCCCGCCCCGCCCTGCAGCCCTGTGCCGTCCACGTGAAAGCGCGCCCGCAGCGTGGCCTCCACCTCCGCCAGATCGTAGCGGACGGACTTGCCGATCCTGTAATGCCCCAGCACGCCGGAGCGGGTGAGGTTATCGATGATGCGAACGCAAAGGCCGTAATGAGCAGCCACCTGTTTTCGCGTGATCTTCCCCGCCGGAAGGCTGGAAGCCGATGAGTGTGTCGGTGATGAGTGATTCATGCCGACATTTTTAATTGGGCCAGGATTTCAGAAGTCAAAGCAATTGTTTCATTAAATTGCATGGCGGGTGATTTCATGGCTCACCGGGCTATATAAAAGCATGGTGTGGTATGCTGCGCAGCGTAGGAGAAACCGTTCTTTTTCACCGCAGAGACGGGGACGCCGCAGGGAAAGTTTCTGATACCGCCGAATGCATGAAAATGGCTGGTGACGCAGGCTTTGAAGGCGTGTGCGCCAATTCGATCACTCGAAAAACATGAGAGATAAAATACTACACCTCGCTAACCGCAGACTTCACTCGCTCTGCAATTTCCTCAACCGGCAGCTTCAATCCATTCAGAATGCGAATATAGTTGGCACCAAATGTTTTGGAACTCGGATGCCCCAGCCCCAAGCCGCGCACAGAGATTCTTAAGGCCCGGCGCAGCAGTGGCTCCGCCTCCGTCAGCCTGTCCGTGTCCTGAAGCAACTGCCCGAGATTATTTAGATCACGGGCAGTGGAGGGATGCTCCGCACCATGGCTGGTCTCGTCGATGTCTAAGGCCCGGCGCATCAGTAGTTCGGCCTCAGTCATCCGGTTCGTGTCATGGAGCAATAACGCAAGGTTATTGAGATCGATGGCGACCTTGGGATGCTTCATTCCATAGCTGTCCTCATCGATCTGCAGAGCCCGGCGCCAAAGTGGCTCGGCCTGCGTCAACTGCTTCGTGTCATAGAGCAAAGCCGCAAGATTGTTAAGGTCACGGGCGACCTCCGGATGCTCTGGACCATAGCTTGCTTCGTCCATTTCCAAAACTCGTCGCATCAGCGACTCAGCCTCCACCAGCCGGTTCGTAGCTTTTAACAACCCAGCGAGGTTGTTGAGAGAAACAGCGTAGTTAGACATCGGCTCCCCGCCTTTGTTCTCCAAGAGCATTACTACTCTTTCCATCAGCGGCTCGGCCTCTGCCACTCGGTTCGTATCCTGAAGAAGCCTCGCGAGATTGTTAAGCATAGCGGCCAGCTTGGCATTATCACGGCCAAAGCTAGCCTCATATATCTGCAAGGCTCGGCGCATCAGCGGCTCGGCATCCATCAACCGGTTCGTGGCCTGGAGTAACTGAGCGAGGTTGTTGAGGCGAATCGCGACATCGGGATGCTCCGGCCCAAAGGTAGCCTCATCAATCCGCAAGGCCCGGCGCATCAGTGGCTCCGACTGTGCATAGAGAGATTTGGTTTGAAGTAGAAGAGAAAGGCAGTTCAGCAGCCAAGTTAGTCTATATGAACCAAGTTCATCAGGTGCATGAAGGCAGAGAATCTGAGCATGAGGTTGGAGAGGAGTCCATTTCTTCCACGTTCGGACATCCTGCGGATTGCCAGGGTCGCCTATATCCATCAGCTGAATGCCCATGGCCAGAGCAGTAGTGCGTTCTTGAGCACTGGCCGTGAGGCGGGTGACCTCCTGAACCAAGCGGTGCACCTTAAAGCGAGGAGGATCATCTGTGTAGCGGGTGAGCAGGTTGAATTTGTCTGCCTGAGCGATGGCCTTCAGTGCGGCACGGTGGAGTGTTTTGACATCATCATCCGAATCCGGTTGGTCATCGAGCAGAGATTCAGGTATAGGCTCGGGCGCAAAATGGGAGAAGACAAGCAGCCAGAAGCGCGCATCATCATCAAGCTGGTCAAAGCTGGTCTTCCAGGTGATGAGGACGGGGCGCGGCACACTCTTATCCGGCCTCTCGTAAGGGATGATCAAGTCATTGGACCAGTTCAGCAACTCAGCGGCTTTATCTTTGTAGATGGTTAGGTACTCGGCAAACGTGCAGCACTGCTCATTGATATAACCGGCGGCCTGATGCAGCGCGAGAGGCAAGCCATCCATGAGTTCGGCCAGCGTGAGGACTTTCGCGGCATCATCAGCAGCTTTGCGTCGATGTTTGTCCGTGAGTTGTAGTAGCAGGTCGGCGGCATCGTCAGGACTCAGCACGGAGAGATCCAGAGAATCTACCTGCTGCGACCAATTGCGCAGGCGGGAGGTGATAAGGACATGACCTTTCCTTAATTGCTCAAAGTGCTCTCTGAGCGCCAGCGCGGCGGCTTCATCATCGACGTTATCAACGATGAGCAGCCAGCTGGAGTGCGAGGCAAGCCAGCGTAAAGCGATGCCTGCACGCGCTGCTTCGTCCGGCGGGAGATTGTCACTGAGTTGGAGTCCGCGCACATCGCATAGAGCCGCGAGGCTTGTTTGAAGTTTCTGCGGTGTGTCGCCGCTAACAAACAGCAGTGCTTTGTATTCGTCACGATGCCGGTCTGCATACTCCACCGCCACGTGGGTCTTGCCCAGGCCACCGAGTCCTTCTGTGACCGTGGCCGCAGGCCGCTGCGTGATGGCAGTGGTGTGAGTCTGCTTTAGAAGCGAAGTGCGCAGATCCTTCAGGAATTGCTCACGGCCCACAAATGTCTGGCCGATGTAGCCGCCGGGGAGATTGGAGGGAGGCGGTTCTTCACTCGCGCTTTGATGGCCGAGTTCTTTTTCCAAAACGGCCGCAGCAGCCGATAAGCAGCTTTGATCCGGCAGCTCGGGCATTTGCTTCAACAAGTCCGCAAGGTCCCAGCATTCGATAGCGGGTCCTGCCGCTGGCTGCACAAAGCTCCTCGGTATGGCAGGCTTCTCTGGCAGGAGGAAGAACAGAATGAGCTGGTCAAACTCTTTGCCGAGCTGATGACGGACGGCTTTCTCAGCCGTCTCGGTGATCTTGCTCGCGGCATCCTGATTGGTGATCTGCATCGCGATGCGGCGCGAACGATCACCCAGATCTGCTGCGGGAAAGTTCGGCTGATCGGCATTGAGATTGACCAAATCCCAGCCAAAGAGCGCATTGAAGAAACGTGCCATGACCGATTCCAGCCAATGATTGGCGTCGTTTTGGCTTGCCCGGGTGCGCGTCTTTAATTGAGCGGCGAGCACATTCAGCTGATCACTGATCTTTTGTGCCAGATGCTGATGTGGAAACGGCATGGGGATGTTTTTAGGAAAAGAAGCGGACACAGCCGTGCTCACTCCATCCAAGCAAACCGCGAAGCTTTGGCGAGAAGTATTCTTCGGAGCGCGGACTTCAGTCCGCAGCAGGTCGCCGTGCATGGAGGGTGGTGGTTAGGCGGCGTGTGGCAAGCACGGTGATGCTGGGCTTGGAGAGGCCGCGTGGGGATGCGGAGTGCAGGGTGCTGGCGGAGTGCTGCGGACTGAAGTCCGCGCCCCTCATCTACCGCGCCGCTTTCACCTGGTCCCACACTTTGGTGTACTTCGCGAGGTCGGGGCCGAGGTCTTCGATGACTTCGCATCTGGCCTGGAGTTCGGCGGGGATGGTGACGGCGGGGTTCTTGAGGAACTCGGGGCTGACTTTGGCCATGGCGGGTTTGTTGGGGCAGTAGTAGCCCATCCATTCCATGTTTTCGGCGGCGATGGCGGGGTCGAGGACGAAGTTGATGAAGGCGTGGGCGAGGGCGGGCTGCTTCGCGGTTTTGGGGATGACCATTTCATCGCAGCCGAGGGTGACGCCTTCGCGGGGGATGAGGATCTCGACCTTGGGGTTTTCCATCTGCACCTGGAAGAGGTCGCCGCTGTAGCCATGGACGAGGAGGAACTCGGCGGAGTCGATGCCGCTCTTGTAGCCTTCGTTGTCAAAGCGGGCGATGTTCTTCTTCCAGCGGATGAGGACCTCCCGCGCAGCGGCGAGCTGGGCTTCATCGCGCGTATTGATGCTGTGGCCGAGGGACTTCAGGGCGGCGCCGATGCTCTCGCGCATGTCGTCCAGCAGCGTCATGCGTCCGGCCAGGGCGGCGCGGTCAAACAGGGCCCAGGTGGCTTCGGCGGGCGCGCCTTTGATTTTGTCCGCACGCACGGCGATGCAGGCATAGGCCAGGGTGTAGGGCACGCTGTGCGCCATGGTCTGGTCCTTCACCTTCGCCAGCACGGCGGGGTCGATGTTTGGCAGGTTGGGGATGAGCTTGTGATCCAGATCCGCCAGCATGCCCTGCGCGTGCATCACCTGGATCATGTAGGCGGTGGGAAATACCAGATCATACCCAGCAGCGCCCGCCTTGAACTTGGCGAACATGCTTTCGTTCGAGTCGAAGGTGTCGATGACGACCTTGCAGCCGTGCTGCTTCTCAAACTTCTGCACCACCTCCGGGCTGATGTAGTCCGCCCAGGTGTAGAGGTGCAGCGTCTCCGCCGCCTGCGCGGAGAGCGCGATGCAAACCCAAGTGAAGAGCCATGCGATGCGCTTCATGGCCGTGGGAGGGCGGGGCTCAGGCGGCCAGAGGCTGGCGCAGCGGGATGCGCTGCTGCTGGCGGAAGGCGGCCTCGGTGTTGAACGCGGCGAGGAGCAGGAGGCTGAAGCCGAGATCGCTCACGAGGGAATTGCGCAGGAAGAACCAGGTGGGCAGATGTCCGGGCTCGCCGGTGGTCACGGCCTGCAGCCAGCCTGCGAGATCGCGTGAGTAGGCGGAGACGGGATTGCTGAGCCAGGAAACGGTGTTGGTGAAGAAGTAGAAGACCAGCGAGCAGCCCACCACGCCCAGCAGGCTGCCGAGCATGCCCATCTGCCCGCGCCAGAGGCTGGCCAGCAGCGCGGCGGCGGCAAAGCAGCCATACACGACCAGCGCCTCCCAGTGCAGCACCTGGGCACCCGTGGCGGTGAAATCGATGGCCACAAGCAGCAGCGGGATGAGGATGAAGGGCACCCGTTTGGAAAAGACGAGCGTGCCGGTGAAGGCCAGCGCCATCCACGGCGTGAAGTTTTCCAGCACTTCAAGAGTGACGTAGCCTTTGAGCTTGGCCCAGCGAAACGCAGCGGCGGCGACGATCAAGGCGAGCGGCAGCAGGAACGCACGGGAGGCGGGGCGGGAATCAGGGGAAGACATGGCGGCAAGATGCAGGTTCTGGCGCTTCTGGCAAGGAGCGGGTGAATGTGGAAGGCCGAAAACCGAATGACTCAAGCATGCCGAAGGCCTGAGCCTGTCAAGACTCGCGCAACGAAGCGGCATCACTCGTAGTGTGCACATTCCGGAGGTTTGGAACTTCGACAATCAAAAATCGATTGCTCGACAATCGTCAATCCTCCGGCCTCAGGGGGGCATGGCCGTGCGCGATTGAGGATTGATGAACAAGGATTGTTGATTTTTGAAGTGCCTATCCCACCTCCCCCGCTATACCACGCCCTTCTTCTTCAAAAACGGCACCAGTTCATCCACGCCGAAGTCCGCCAGCACCTCGCCGTTCTGGCAAGGAGCGGGTGAATGTGGAATGAGTAAATCCGAATGACTCAAGAATGACGCAGCCCAAGGGCCGGCTGATACTCGCGCAACGAAGCGGCATCACTCGTCGTGTGCGCCTGCCGGAGGTTTGGAACTTCGACAATCTAAAATCGATTGCTCGACAATCGTCAATCCTCCGGCCTCAGGGCGTCCAGGCCGTGCGCGATTGAAGATTTATGAGCAGGGATTGCTGATTTTTGAAGTGTATATCCCACCTCCCCCGCTAAACCGCTCCCTTTTTACGGAGAAACGGCACCAGCTCATCCACGCCGAAGTCGGCCAGCACCTCGCCGTCCCAGTCCATGGTGGGGGCTTTGCTCTGGCCGCTGAGGTCGATCATGGCCTGCAAGGCTTCGCGATTGCCGGAAACGACGACGGCTTCGTAGTCAATGCGCTTGGCATCAAGGTATTCCGTGACTTCTTCGCACCAGGGGCAGCCCGTTTTGAGATAAACGATGGGTTTGATCATGGGGCCATGATGGGGTGAAAGCCCGGCAGGGGCAAGCAATGCGTACGTGATTCTCGGTTGACCACCTCCGTGCCCTGATTACAGTCCGCCCGCTGTTTTCAGAGCCTTCATTGAGTGCTCCGAAGCCCGTCCCTTTGAACGTCAACTCCCCATGCGCTATCTTCGACCCCCGACAGCGCAGCAGGAAGCGTTCCAGCGGATGGAACGCCCGAAAGGAATCTCCAGCGTGCTGCAAGAGTGCGCGGAAATGACTTTAGGGCAGGCAGGGCCAGTGCGGCCCAGCTTTGAAAACCGCAGCAGCCCGTGGTGGTGCTGTGGCAGGCCGCGTGTGCGGTCCGCCGCGTGCCGCGGACCCGTGAAAGAGGCAAGCCGCCCGTTCCCGCCCGCCGCCCCTATCAGCACCCCGGCCCTGCATGAACACGCAACCCACCCCTACGTAAACTCAACTCATGTCCGATTATCCAAACCGCAATGGCGGAGGCAGCTCCTCCGGCAATGGCAACGGCCCTCGTCGCAACCGCAATCGCAACCGCCCACGTGGTCCCCGGCCTGAAGGCCCCCGCCCCACCCGTGAAGGTGGCCGCGAAAGCCGCAATGCCCCTCCTTCCTTCTTCCAGAAGATCCTGGGCTTCTTCGGCCTCGGCAAGTCCAAGCCCAAGAGCCGCCCCCAGGCGGATCGCAGCAGCACCGACCCGCGCTCCACGAATGACAATCCCCGCCCGCAGCGCGAGCCCCGCGTGCGCCGTGAGGCCCCTCCTGCCGTGAACCCGGCGGACATCACCACGGACCGCCTCTACGTCGGCAATCTGTCTTATGACGCCACCGAGAGCGATCTCTTTGAACTCTTCAACGGCGTCGGCGCTGTGAAGAACGCCGAAGTCGTGGTGAACAGCCGCACCCAGCGCTCCAAGGGCTTTGCCTTTGTGACCATGGGCAGCGTGGAAGAAGCACGCCGCGCCGTGGCGGAACTCAGCGGCAAGGACTTCATGGGCCGCCCGCTGCAGCTCAGTGGTGCCAAGCCAAACAACCGCGGCGAAGACTCCGACGCTCCTTCCCGCGAAGAAGCGCAGGCCGCCTGATAAGAGAGGCCGCATCCCTCGTTTTCATTGCGCCCGCAGGTTCTCACACGGAGCCTGCGGGCTTTTTCTTGGCAGCCGAGTGTGAGGGAGTTTCCTGAAACTCATTTCCCGTTTGGACAACCTGGGGAAGTTCGGTTTGCCGCAAAGGGGCAAAGGGGCAAAGGGGCAAAGGGGCAAAGGGGCAAAGGGGCAGAGGGGCAGAGGTGGCAGAGATTCAATCTCTCCTCTGCTCCCTCTGCCTCTCCGCCCCTCTGCGGCAGAATCGAAGGTGCCCATGGCTTTCCACCCCATGCCAGAGAGCAGCACCACAGGCGTTTCGCTTACTGGAAATCAGTTTAGGAATTCTTTAAATAATCCACATCGTGGTGAACAAAAGCACCGCATTTGCATTCCAAGTTTATCAAACCAACCATGCCAGCTCCAACCCTTCTCGACCGGGAACCCGAACCCGGAACGGTGGCGACCAGCGCTCCTGCGCCAGCGCCCGTCACGCAAGTCACCCCCGCCCAGATCCACGCCGATGAGCAGTTCTGCAGCCAGCTGGAGGACCGCGCGCTCCTCAGCGGCCCAAACCGCCGTCTGCGGGATCTGCAGCTGCTCTACAGCGTGGCGAAGGACTTCATCATTGGCTTCCGCTCGCTGCATTTCGTGGGCCCGTGCATCACCGTCTTCGGTTCCGCACGTTTTGATGAAAAGCACCGCTACTACCAGCTGGCGCGGGACATGGGCGCGGCCATCGCGAAGATGGGCTTCACCGTTCTGACCGGCGGCGGGCCCGGGATCATGGAAGCCGCCAATCGTGGCGCAAAAGATGCTGGAGGACGCAGCGTCGGCTGCAACATCCGCCTGCCTTTTGAACAAAGCCACAATCCTTACCTCGACCGCTGGGTGACCATGGAGCATTTCTTCGTGCGCAAGACGCTGCTCATCAAGTACAGCTACGGCTTCATCATCATGCCCGGCGGATTTGGCACCATGGACGAGATGTTTGAGGCGCTCACGCTCATCCAAACGCGGAAGCTCAAGAGCTTCCCCATCGTGATCATGGGCAGCGATTTCTGGCCGGAGATGCGCCAGTTCATGGACCACATGCTGAAAGGCGCCACCATCAGCGCGGAAGATCTCGACCTCATCAAATGGACCGACTCCGTGGATGAAGCCGTGGCCCATTTGCAGGACAAGGCCGTCACGCAGTTCGGCCTGCGCCGCTACCGTGTGCCGCGCAGCAGTCCGCTGCTGGGTGAAAAGGCGCTTGAAGGCGCGAATTGAAACAGCACACTCCGCCCCCGCTCTCCCGCATGTCAGACCATACCTTCACCCTCTCCAACGGCCTCAAGCTGGGCTATTGCGAGTACGGTGATCCACGCGGCGAGGTGGCCTTCTACTTCCACGGCTGGCCCTCCTCGCGCGTGCAGGGCTCGCTCTTCCATGAGCATGCCAAAAAGCACGGCATGCGGCTCATCTGCCCGGACCGCCCCGGCATCGGCCTGTCGGATTTCCAGCAGCGCCGCGCTTTGCTCGACTGGCCGGACACGCTGGAACAACTGGCCGCGCATGTGGGTGCGGACAACTACCACGTCCTCGGCTGGTCCGGCGGCGGCCCGTACGTCCTCGTCACCGCGCTGAAGCTGAACCGCCGCCTGCTCTCCGCCTCCATCATCTGCGGTGCGCCCCCGCTGAAGTTTCTGGGAGACCGGCAGATGTTCTGGCTCTACCGCTTCATGATCCAGCTGCGGCATTATTTTCCCACCATCCTCGGGCTCGTCCTGCGCGTGGGCGGCCTGGCTGCCAGGGGCAGTCCCCACAAGGCCCCGCTGCGCTGGCTCATGAAACTGCTGGGTCAGGAAGACCGCCGCGTGCTGCTGCTGCCCGGCATCTACGATGTGGTGCGGGATGCCACGCTCGGCGCGCTGGATCGCGGCCCGCGCAGCGTCATCGCCGATGCGGACATCTACCTCAGCGAATGGGGCTTCGAAGTCAGCCAGATCAATTTCCCCATCCGCTTCTGGCATGGCAAGCAGGACCGCAACATCGCCTGGACCTACACCCAGCAGATCGCCCAGCTCATCCCGCAGGCCGAGACGCACTGGTCTGAAATCGATGGCCACTACTCCCTGCCCATCACCCATGCGGAGCAGATCATCGTGGCGGCATTGCAGAAGGAAGTGCCGGTGGTGAGCAGGGTGTAGCACCAATGCGTTCGTATCGCAGCCGTTCCATATGGACTGCGGTCGCGGAGTGAGGAACGAACGCAGCTACCGCTTTCGCCGGACTCGGTGACGCACGCATGAAAGAAGATGTCCGACTGCGGCAGCCGGTGATCCTTCGCAGGCCGGTCAGCACATGCGCACCACGAGACGCTCGAAAGCGGCAGCTACGCGTGCCGCACTCCAAATTCGCGCTGGACGGTCAGACTCCCCATTGGAACTTCGGCCGCCAAGATCCCTTCGCGCCTTCGCTCCTACCTCGGCAGCAGAATCGGAATCCCGTTATCAATCACAAAGATCCGCGTGCCATCCAGCGTCGCCAGCGCGGCCTCCACCCTGCTGGCGGCGCATTCCTCCGGCGTCGCGCGGCGCAGGGGCTGGTGCGTGTCCGGGCAGCGCAGCAGGGGCAGAAAATCATTGAGCCATTGGGTTTCGTTTTGCATCAGTATTCAGCCATGGAGGGGTCAATTTCACGCGCCCAGGCGATGATGCCGCCGGAGATGTTCCAGACGTTTTCAAAGCCCTGATCGCGCAGGAGGCTGACGGCGCGCGCGCTGCGGCCGCCGCTCTTGCAGTGAACGAGGATGCGCCTGTCGCGCGGCAGCTCGGCGGTGCGGGTGCCGAGTTCGCCCAGGGGAATGAGCACCGCGCCTGAAATGCGTGAGATGCTTTGCTCGTGCGGCTCGCGCACATCCAGCAGGAAATGATTGTCTCCGGCTTCGCGGAGTTCTTTGAGTTCGTGAACGGTCATGGTGGGAACATCTGGAGGGGCGGAGGCGGTGATGCCGCAGAAGCCCTGGTAGTCGATGGGTTCGGTGATGGTCGGATTCTCGCCGCACACGGGGCAGCCCGGGTCCCGGCGCAGGGTCAGCGTGCGGAAGCGCATGCTCAGGGTGTCCACATGCATCAGTTTTCCAAGGAGCGGCTGGCCGATGCCGGTGATGAGCTTGATGGCCTCCAGCGCCTGCAGGGTGCCGATGAGCCCCGGCAGCACGCCGAGCACGCCGCCTTCCGCACAGGAGGGCACCATGCCCGGAGGCGGGGGCTGCGGGCACATGCAGCGGTAGCAGGGCGCACCGAGATGCGGGGCAAACACGCCCACCTGCCCGTCAAAGCGCAGGATGCTGCCATACACATTCGGCTTTCGCAGCCACACGGCCACATCGTTGCTGAGGTAGCGCGTGGGGAAATTGTCCGTGCCATCGATGATGACATCGTAGTCCGCCGCGATCTTCATGGCATTCGCCGCAGTGAAAAGCTCCGGGTAAACCTGGATGTCCACATGCGGATTGATGTCGGCCAGCCGGTCGCGCGCGGCGTCCAGCTTCTTGCGCCCCAGGTCCTTCTGCCCGAAGAGAATCTGCCGCTGCAGGTTGGTGATCTCCACCACATCCGGGTCCACCAGGCCGAGTCCGCCGATGCCTGCCGCCGCCAGATACATGGTGATGGGCGAGCCCAGGCCCCCTGCCCCGATGCAGAGCACGCGTGCCGCCTTCAGCTTGCGCTGGCCCTCGATCCCGAATTCGGGGATCGCCAAATGCCGCGCGTAGCGGCTCAGTTCGTCAGGGGTGAGGTCGGGCATGAGTCTCCCACCATGGCATGCAGAATCGACAGCGCAACGATCCAGCGGTTGCGATGGGGCATGGGGCGACTACATTCTCAACATGCCTGATTGGACACCCCCAACCCAAGTCAATCTGGTCGATCTGGGCTTCATGGACTCGCGTTCGAAGCTCATCGACCTCGCCGCCTTTCTCGACCGCGTGCAGCGTGCCGGGCAGGAAGGCGACTTCCGCGTGCAGGCCCTGAAAAACGCCATCGCCCTGCTCTCCCAGGACCAGCCCCAGCGCGCGCGCGATGTGCTGCTGAGTTTCAGCGATCCGAGTGTGGAACCCGTGGAGAAAGCGGCAATGCAGGGCGCGATTGGCGCGTATAAGAAGTGAGGGTTGTCGTTGCTGGCAGTCGTTTGTGATTGCCGCCCAACAACCGGAAACCATCGCCAACCACCGCCCCCCATGAATTACATCGAGCCCCACGGCCACATGGTCAGCCGCACCACGGATGACTATGAGCGCATGGCCATCGCCGGCTGCCAGGCGATCTGCGAGCCCGCGTTCTGGGCCGGCTACGACCGCGCCAGCGCCGAAGGCTTCTACGACTACTTCCGCCAGATCACCGAGTATGAGCCGAAGCGTGCCGCGAAGTTTGGCATCCAGCATTACTCCTGGCTGTGCATCAATCCGAAGGAAGCCGAGGACATCAAACTGGCGGACGACGTCATCGCGCTGATCCCGCAGTTCATCGACAAACCCGGCGTGCTCGGCATTGGCGAGATCGGCCTGAACAAGAACAGCCGCAACGAGCTCAAAATCTTCGAGCAGCACGTGCAGGTGGCGCAGGACTACGATGCGCTGGTGCTCATCCACACGCCCCACCTTGAAGACAAGCTCAAGGGCACGCGCCTGATCGTCGAGGCGCTGAAAAACTTCCCCAAGATCAAGCCCGAGCGCGTGATCATCGACCACGTCGAAGAGCACACCATCGACCACGTTTTGGATCACGGCTTCTGGGCCGGCATCACGCTGTATCCTGAAAGCAAATGCACCCCGAACCGCGCCATCGACATGCTGGAGCAGCGCCACGCCGAACAAATCTGGATGAACAGCGCCTGCGACTGGGGCATCAGCGATCCCCTCGCCGTGCCCAAGACCATGCAGGCGATGCGCCAGCGCGGGTGGACGACTGAGATGATTCAGAGAGTGGCGTGGGACAACCCGCGCAAGTTCATGGGGCAGTGTGAGAAGTTTAAGCTGTGACGCGCCAGACGTAGAGGTTTTCGCCAATCCATTGCTCCAACGGCAGCGTGGCGACGGAGGAGAATAAGGCGCGGCTGCAGCCGGGCTTGTAGCGGTCGTGCAGTTCGATGACGATGGCGTCGATGTTTTCAATCCACGCGGCGCTGGACTCAAAGACCTCCTTCTCCGCGCCCTCCACATCCATCTTGAGCAGGTCCACCCGGCCCTGAGGGAAATGCTTGAGCAGTGATGTCATGGAAAGGGCGACCACCTGGCACTGGCCGCAGGCTGACTGCGATGATTCCTCCACGCGCATGGCCCAGGAGCCGATGCCCGGATCCGTGAGGGTGATCTTCCCATCGTGACTCCACACGGCGGCCTGGATGATCTCCACGCCCGGCAGCGCCCCGAGGTGGCGCTGCATCATGGCGAAATTGGCCGGGTCAGGTTCGACGGCGACGATTTGGGCCTCTGGAAACTGGGTGCGAAAGTAGAGTGAGGCCAGTCCGGTATTGGCCCCGAGATCCAGGATGGTGCCGGGGCGGGCATCGAATGGCAGGCGATACTCGTGGTCGATGAAGATTTTTTTGTAGACCTCGATGTCCGTGCCGCCCGCACGGAGGATCACAGGAGCCTTCAATGCAGGAACCTGGACCGAGATTTCAAACTGCTGCCGCAGCACACTGATACGCAGCCAGACCATGAGACCCCGCACAAAGCCCAGCACCTGCACGTGGAGAAACAGCTCCCGGATTCGAGCCTTGAGCAAGGACAAGCCGACGGGCTGATTGGGTGGATTGACCGGAGATGGCGTCATACGAGCACGGGCAAAAGAGAGAGAAAGGACGCAAAGGACAAGACCAAACTGCGAGCGGGAGTCCTTTCCGTCCTTCTTTCGCGATTGCGCTCCCTGGAGCCCCCGCCATAGCGTAGGCGCTGTCCGTATGACCGCCCCGAACCTCGACACCATCGCCCTCATTGCTGGAAACGGCATTTATCCGGAAACCTTCGTGGCTGCGGCGCGGAAGGCCGGGGTGAAGAAGCTGGTGGCGGCGGCGTTTACGAATGAGACGAAGCCGGAGCTGGCAGGCATGGTGGATGCCATTGAGTGGTTCCGCGTGGGGCAGCTGGGCAAGATGATCTCCTTCTTCAAAAAGCAGGGCGTGACGCAGACGGTGATGGTGGGGCAGATCGCGCCGAAGAACCTGTTCGATCTGCGCCCGGACTTCCGCACGCTGATCATGATGGCGAAGCTGAAGCAGCGAAACGCGGAGACGCTGTTTGGCGGCATCGCCAATGAACTGGCGAAGGACGGCATCACGCTGCTACCTGCGACGACTTTTCTCGAAGACCTCATGCCCGGCCCCGGTCATGTGGCGGGACCGCAGATCAAGAAGCGGCGGCAGGAGGATGCGGAGTACGGCTTCAAGATCGCCAAGGAAAGCAGCCGGCTGGACATCGGCCAGACGGTGGTGGTGAAGAACGGCACGGTGCTGGCGGTGGAGGCCTTTGAAGGCACGAACGAGGCCGTCAAGCGCGGCGGTGCCCTGGGCCGTGGCGGCGCCACGATGGTGAAGGTCTCGAAGCCCAATCAGGACATGCGCTTTGATGTGCCCGTGGTGGGACCGGAGACGATCCGCACCGCGGCGGCTGCCGGAGTGGACTTGATCGCCGTGGAGGCGGGCATGACCCTGCTCCTCGGACGGGAGGAAGTTTTCAAGCTCTGCCAGGAGCTCAAAGTGACTCTTCTGGCCCTGGCGTGAGTTTTACCTACGTCTAACGCCATGCGATGAACGGCACAATTCTTGTCTCGTATTTCAACTGCGTTTAAGTCTAAGTGGGGTGAATAGCGGAATATTCCGTTTTTCAAATCACATCATCCCACCCATCAACTTACACATCCCATGAAAACGAAACGCAACCACGCCTTCACTCTGATCGAGCTGTTGGTGGTGATCACGATCACCGCCATTCTCGCGAGCCTGGCCTTGCCCGCCTTCACCACCATGGCCCAGACTCAGGAGAATCAGATGAAAGGGGTCAACAACTGCAAGCAGATCATCATCGCGCTGAAGCTGTTCGCCAAAGACAACGGCAGCCAGTATCCGGACTCCGTGGCCAACCCGCTGACGGGAAGCATGGCACAGAACGCCAATGACGCCTTCCGCTTCATGATCCAGGAACAGATCGTGACCGATGAGCGCATCTTTGGCTGCCCCGTCGGCTACAATCCGGACAACAACATCTGCAAAGCCCCCAGCTATGGCAATGCCCTGATGCCCGGTGAAAACCACTGGGCGCTGACGTCCGGCCAGACGGACACCACGGTGGGCAGCATGCCCCTCGTGTTTGAAAACCCCGCCACGAACAGCTGGCCTCCGGTTTGGAATGCCGACGTCGCAGGCCAGATCCAACCCGGCCGCACCTGGCCGGGTGGCCAGATCATCATCGGTCGCAACGACGGCAGCGTCGCTGTCGAAACTCTGGCTGGCGACCAAGGCAAGGTCGGCCCCAAAATCTTGGCCGATGGCAACGACCTCTTCACCCAAGCTTCTCAAGGCATCCCCCAGCGCGTCCTGCAGGTGGTTTATAAAAAGTAGGCGACCCATCAATTAAACTGCAGACAATCGACGCCGTCGGATGCCCCGCATCCGGCGGCTTTTTTGTGCTTTTGTCCCGGGCCAGTTCATCTACAGCGGCTCAGGCCTGGATTTCCCTACGCCTGCCGCCACGTCAGGGACGGCTAAATTCTTGTCTCGTATTTCAGCCCTCGTTTGGGTCTAATTGGGGTGGATAGCGGAATATTCCGTTATTCACATAACATAATAAAACAAACGATAGGTAAACATACGCATACAATGAAAACGAAACGAAACCACGCCTTCACTCTGATCGAGTTGTTGGTGGTGATCACAATCATCGCGATTCTCGCGGGATTGGCGGTGCCCACCTACAACCTCATCCAGAGGATGGCTAATCAGACACGAGGCGTCAACAACGCCAGACAGATCATCCTCGCGATGAAACTGTTCTCAAAGGACCACAACAGCCAGTATCCCGACTCAGTGGCCAATCCGCTGACCGGGAGCCTCGCACAGAACGCCAATGACGCGTTCCGGTACATGATCCAGGAAAAGATCGTGTCGGATGAGCGCATCTTCGGCTGCCCCGCCGGTTTCACTCCGGATGGCAACATCGGTCAACGCCCCAACTGCGGCAATGCCTTGATGCCCGGTGAAAACCACTGGGCCATGACGGCCGGACAGACGGACACTGCGGAGGGCAACATGCCCCTCGTGTATGAAAACACCGCCTCCCTCAGCTGGCCTCCGCTTTGGAATGCGGATGCCGCAGGTCAGATCGCACCCGGTCGCGCCTGGTCGGGTGGCAAGATCATCATTGGCCGCAATGATGGCAGCGTCGCGGTGGAAGCTCTGGCGGGTCAAAAAGGCATGGTGGGCCCCCAGATCATGACTGGTGGCATGAACCTGTTTACCCAGGCTTCCGAAGGCATGCCGCAGCGCATATTGCCGGTGGTTTTTGGCAACGCTGTCATTAACGACCCCATAGGGCCCCTCAGAGAGATCCCACCTCCCACCGTGAATGGCGCACCTCCGCCTCTTGCTGGTGTGCAAGGAGCCCCCGCCAGCCTGCCTCCTACGGGACTGTGATCGGTCATAAAATCTAGAGACATACCACGCCGCCGGATGCACGCCATCCGGCGGCTTTTTTGTGCCTGGGCATGCAGGCAATCCCCTGCCCTTGTGTAGCACTTGGGATGACTTTGCCCCCGTGCCTCGAAAGGTGACATTTTTTTCTCGCATTTCAGCCCCCACTTGGGTCTAATCCTTGGGTGCCGAATTAATTCCGGTGTCCTAATAACATCATACCCAACCCAAAACATACCCACATAATGAAAACGAAACGAAACCAAGCCTTCACTCTGATCGAGCTGTTGGTGGTGATCACGATCATCGCGATTCTCGCGAGTTTGGCCGTGCCCGCCTTCACGATGGTCCAGACCCAAGGCAATCAGATGAAAGGCGTCAACAACTGCAAGCAGGTCATCCTTGCTCTGAAGCAGTTTTCCAAAGACAACAACAGCCAGTATCCTGACTCCGTGGCCAACCCGCTGACAGGCAGCATGGCCCAAAGCGCCAATGACGCCTACCGTTACATGATCCAGGAACAGATCGTGACGGATGAGCGCATCTTCGGCTGCCCTGCCGGCTACAACCCGGACAACAACATCGGCCAGGCCCCCAACTACGGCAATGCGCTGATGCCAGGTGAAAACCACTGGGCCATGACCGGCAACCAGACGGACACCACCGTGGGCAACATGCCCATCGTCTTTGAAAACCCAGTCTCCATCAGCTGGCCGCCCCTTTGGAATGCCGACGTGGCAGGTCAGGTCGTTCCAGGCCGCACCTGGCCTGGTGGCAAGATCATCATCGGTCGCAACGACGGCAGCGTGGCCGTTGAAGCTCTGGCAGGCAAGAGAGGTTCCGTCGGCCCTAAAATCATGGCTGGCGGCCTCAACCTCTTCACCCAGGCCTCACAGGGCATCCCGCAGCGCATTCTGCAGGTGGTCTATGGCAACAACAGCATGAACACCAATTCCGGCATTGGCGGACAGGGACAGCTGCCCGGCGGCCTTCCTCCTGGCGGCCTTGGCGCTCCCGCTCCCCTCCCTGGTGGAATGCCCGGCGGTGCTCCTCCGGCTCCGCTTGGTGCTCCTGGCGCCCCTGGTGGCCTGCCACCTTCCGGACTGTAATCAGTCATCAGCCTCAATAAGATCTACACCGCCGGATGTGCTCCATCCGGCGGTTTTTTTCTGCCTTGTTCCGAAGGTTTGCAGGCAAACCACTTGACCCTTTCCCTGCATCTTCGATTACTATACCCAAGATGAGCTTGCAGGCTTGTTCATGCGAAACCTGCCTCGCTCTCACCTCCCGAATCACATGCCGACTTTCCCCACCCCTCGCCATGCTTTGAACCGCCTGCTCACAGGCCCTTGCTGGGTTGCGCTGACGGTTTTGATGCTGCTGAGCAAGGCTCACGCTTTTGACACCGTCATCCTTGATCCCGGCCATGGTGCTCATGACCGCGGTGCGGCCATCGGCTATGTTTATGAAAAGCACCTGGCGCTGGACACCGCGCGCCGCGTGGAGCAGCTCCTCAAAAAAGAAGGCCTGAAGGTCATCATGTCCCGCAGCCGTGACGTCTTCATCCCCCTGCAGGACCGCTCCGCTCTCGGCAACAGCCGGGGCAAATCCATCTTCGTCAGCATCCATTACAACTACAACCGCGGTGGCAGCGGCGCCGGTGCGGAGACCTACTACCACTTCTCCTCCAGCTACATGCTCGCGGCCTACATCCAGGCCTACCTTGTGCAGCGCAGCAGCATGCTTAATCGCGGCGTGAAGAACGCCAACTTCCACGTTATCCGTGCCACCAATAAGAACCCGGCCGTGCTCGTCGAATGCGGCTTCGTCAGCAACTCCACCGAACGCGCCCGCATGCTGACCGGTGAGTTTCGCGCCAGGATCGCCGAAGGCATCGCCCAGGGCATCATCGCGTTCAGGAAGTCCAAGTAAGGGACGCTCCTTCGAAAGTGACGGTTGGCGTTGTTGGCAGTCGTTTGCAATAGTTGCCAAGCCTGCGCTGAACCATCACCCACTTCCCACGGCGTAAGCCTGCAACGGCGACTCTGCTTTTGCTAAGCTTAGTAAGCTCTTCGTCGTGAGCCCGCCGTCCAGATTGCGAAAGCGGCGGCGCGCCCAGGCTTGCCGCACGCACTCCAAGACGCTGTCGCACCCGCTTGAACGCTGGTGTTTTACGACTCTCAGAACGAAAAGCCGCCACGCTAGGTGGCGACCTCACAGTGCCACTCTCAGTGCGCCGGGGACTTTGCCAGCTTCACGTCTTCAACGTTCTCCACCTTGGTCGTCTTGACCCGGCGCTCGCTGAGCGACAGATACACGCCGTAGCCCATCAGCAGCAGCTGGCTGAGCCAGTAGCCGTAGATCTTTGGCCAGATGCCGTCCGTGAAGCCGTAGGCATGCAGGCCGACGCCGAGTTGGTTCACGCCGAACCACGAGAAGATCACGATGCAGCCGAGGATGAGATTGCAGCAGTGCAGGCCGATCTCGCGGATGTAACCGCCGAGGCGCGCATGCAGAATGACGAGGCACATCAGCACGATCATGAGCGCGCCGTTCTCCTTCGGATCCCAGCCCCAGAAGCGGCCCCAGCTGTAGTTCGCCCAGATGCCGCCGAGGACGGTGCCCACCAGCGAGAGGAACAAGCCGGTGGCGATGAAACCGTAGGCGACGCGGGTCAGCAGGCGCGAGTCCCCTTCCCCGGTTTTAAACACGCCAAAGAGGCGCTGGATGAAATAGATCATCGAAATCAAGGCGGCGACCATGCAGGCGGCGTAGCCGAGATTGATCATCGGCACATGGGTTGAGAGCCAGAAGTTCGTGATCAGCACGGCCTGAAGCTGCTGCAGGGTGTCGGTGGCTTCGGAGGCCTCAAACTGGATGGAGAGGAACATGCAGGCCGTGCCGCCGATGGCCGTCACGAGCAGTCCCAGCCCGCGTTTCGTGATCCACTCCGCAATCAAGCCGAGCAAGGCGCAGGAGGCACCGATGAAGAGAATCGTTTCATACAAGGTGGTGATCGGCGGGCGCTGCATGATGATGCAGCGGATCACCACACCCGTCACCGCCAGGGCTGTGGCAGCACCCAGCAGCAGCCATGCACAGAGCCGGGCCCCTTTTTCAAAGCGTGACCCCGGTGAAACCCAGGTGAATGCCACGGCGATGAATCCCACGAGGAAAATCCACTGCGAATAGAAGAAGTAGTCTGCCCGCATGGCGTGACGTTCCAAGGCAATGGACTGCCCTTCCCCGCGTACTTTGGCGGCATCTTGAATTTTGGTCAGCAGCGCCTTGGAGGCGGCCTTGAACTTCGCCGCATCTGGCAGGGCCAGGTAAACCTCTTCATACTGCGCCAGCCAGGCAAGCTGATCCGTCGGCACGTCTTTGTCGCTGTTGATCGCGCCGAAGATCATCTCGCCGGGACCGTTCCAGACATTGTTGGCTCCAGGGGCTGGCGGGAAGATGCGGAGCTGCTGCTCAGCATTGCCGCTCATCATGGCACCCAGAGCACCCTGTGCAAAAGCCCTGAACCATGGGAGCTGCATCGGCGGTCCGTTGTTGGTCCGAATGGCTGCAATCAGGGTGTTGATACTCTTCGAGAGGCGAACTGGCAGGGTCACTCCGGCAGGCAGTCCTTCCGGCTTTTCACCCAGGGGCTCACGGATGAAGTCGAAATGCCCCATGATCATTTCATAGTCGAGGAAGTTGGCAGCGAGCTGCACAATCATGCGCTGTTCGGGCGTCTGCTTCCGGGAGGGAATCACGCGATACTCGCCCATCTTTTTCATCATGACCTGCCGTGCGGGCTCGATCTCAGCGTAGGTGTACTGGTCGCGCTTGGCCTTGGCCGTGAGGCCGAGCTCGGTGATGGCGGAAGAGTTGTCCACCTTGAACAGCGGCACCGTCCTGCCGATGTCCGGGCGGAACCAGCTCATCAGCATCCATTCCACGGAGCTGAGCTTCACCGGCTTGTCGCCTTCTTTGGTGATCGGTTTCTGCGTCGCGGGATCCACGAGCGGCTTGCCATCCATCTCACCGCTGTCCGTCAGCCAGATGCTGCGGCGGGCCCGAAAGCGCAGCAGGCGATAGCTGGCGACGTTTTCGAGGGGCTTGATGCGGCCAGATTCCTGCACCGGGATGGATGCGAAGGTTTCCACGACCTCCTTGTCGCGGAACAGATCGAGCGGCGGAAGTTCAGCAGCGGCGGCAAAGCCGCTGAGCGAGAACAGCGCGAGGAGGGCGGAACGAAGAGTTTTCATGCAGAGAAATACGTGGGCCGGAGGGCGGTTAGAGCAGCTTCCACATCGCGAGGGCGAAGGCGGCATTGAAGGCGGCGATGAGACTGAGGGAGAAAGCCCAGGGGTTCACCTTGATGAAACGAGCCAGCATCATGAGGAAGTGCAGCAGCAGGCCTTCTGCCACGATGATGCAGGAGATGAGCGGCCAGTGATCCGCAGGATTTTCGACGATCATGAAGCCGGAGCTTTTCACGCCGGTGCCTTCCTGCTCGCCCGAGCTGAAGGTGCTCTGGAACACGGCATAGCCTTCGCTGCGCACGGGCTCGTTCATGGTGATGTAACGCTTCTCCTCATGGTCGCCGCTGATTTTGGTGACCTTGCTGCTGAAGCGCCGCGCACGCTCGGTGCCGGGGTGTTTTTCCTCCTCGGTCTGGTCCAGACGCACGGCGAAGGGCAGCTTGTAGGTGCGGTGCACCAGTGAGATGAGGTACTTGTCCGCACCGACGGTGACGGTCCAGGGCGCGGCGGCAAACTCCCACAGGATGCCCGTCTGTTTTTCGTCGCCCTTTTTGATCTTCGCGATGGCAACGCAGGCGCTGCCAAGCTGCTCGTCCGCCATCGCGGCACCGGTTTCATCCAACTGAGGCAGCTCCTGAATGAAGTAGCCGTCCACGGCATCCGCACGGCTGCCCTCGGCATCGCGCTTGGGCTGGGCGTTCTTCCTCCAGCTGGTGATCATGAGATCAAACGGCAGGCTCTCGCTGGTGAAGGTGCGCCCCTTGCCATCGGTCAGATCACGATACTTCGATTCGTCGATCACCAGCACGCTGCGTTTGGCCTTGGGATCCGTCTGCACTTTTTCGATCTCGATCACCCGGTCATGGAAGCTGAGGAACTCGTCCGCCGTCTGGCCTTCACGCAGGTTCATGTTGCCCTCCTTGGCGAAGTGATGCGTCACCGCACCAGCGGCGATCATGAACAGGATGGCGAAGTGGGAAATGATGACGCCGATGGTCTTGGGCGACTTGCGAATGCGCATGATGCCGCCGCAGAGCAGATTCACGAAGAGGATCGCCATGAGTGTGTAACCGCCGGGCACGATGTAGAGCGGCAGGGACACATTGCCGATGTCCCAGTAGGCATTGAAGGCGAGTGCGCGCCAGCAGGCACCGATGTCGATGCGGTCAATGAACGCGGACTCAAAGTAGCGCGCCTGACTGGCGACGAGGCCGTGCTCCGCCTGCTCCAGCGTGCCGAGAAAGGTGAGCACCAGCAGCATGACCAGCACCGAGGTGGCAAGGCCGAAGCTGGAAAGAAACGC
Source organism: Prosthecobacter sp. Pr1 (assembly GCF_057652315.1). Taxonomy (NCBI): domain Bacteria; kingdom Pseudomonadati; phylum Verrucomicrobiota; class Verrucomicrobiia; order Verrucomicrobiales; family Verrucomicrobiaceae; genus Prosthecobacter; species Prosthecobacter sp. Pr1. The sequence continues at coordinate 21,512 of NZ_JBYFBS010000028.1, forward strand.
GAAGACTTTCGCGGGAAGAGATTTGGATGAGTCGGACACGACGGAGGTGCGGGGGCTGGGGAATGACGAAATCAAAAACAAGGAACGACGAGCGCAGGCGCTTCAGCCGTCACTATTCTTGCTTGGGCAGGTTCGGTTTGATCGACAGGCAGAAGGCATCAAAGGCGGCGGTGTTTTGCTCCACGAGCGCCTTGGGTCCGGTGAGCTTGACGAAGATGGTGGCCTGATCGGCGGAATGAATGAGGCCGAGCATGCGGTAGCCGGTTTTGGCCGCCTCAGCACCGAAGCCTTTGAAGTCGCCATCGAAGGCCACAAACGTTGCGTCACGGTTGAAGAAGGGTTTCTTCGGCAGCTTGGCGATCTCATCCGCCGTGTAGGGCGTCTGCCCCATCTGCGTGCGCCAGCGGTTCACATTGGCCTCCAGACCACCTGCGGGTCCGGGCATGAGGGAGATGTAGCATTCACCTTCCTGATTCGGGCCAAATCTCAGGTCAAGCAGACGCATGCCCATGGGGTCTGGCGTGGCGGATTCCTTCCAGCCTTCAGGCAGGGTCCAGGTGAGCAGTTCGCGGAAATTGGGCCGCTGCTGGGGCTGCTCTTTCGCATCATCATAGAAGCGTGTGGAGCTGGGGATGTCCGAATGCGGCTTCGGGGCATGGCTGGAAATGTCACGCGTTTCGGTGATGGCTTCACGCTCCTGCAAACGATCGCAGGAAGTCATGAAAAGACTGCACGCGAGCAGCGCGCAGGATGGGTGGAGGGATGTCATCGTCAGGGAACGCATGAGGGGGCGGAATGATTAGCAGCATCCTTCGTGATTGCCACGAAGATGCGCAGGAACGCGGAGATAAACAGCCAGGGATGAATGATGCTTGATGGAAGGTGTTGCTCGCAGATTTGTGAGCCTTAGTTCATACGAACCGTGAGTGAGTCTGGGAACCTGCTGCCGCGCGCCAAGTGTCGTGGAGTGCGGTCGCGCAGATGCACGGCGCAAGCCTGCATCGACGACACCGCTTTCGCGGAGTGAATCACGATCTTCGTCTTGAGCGTACCGTCCGGCATGCGAAAGCGGCGTCGCGCCGAGGCTTGCCGCACGCACTCCAAGACGCTTCGCGCACGCGCAGGCCCGGGCGTTATCGAGACGCTGCAGGAACAGCGCAGAGCCGAGGGCGCACGCGGAGTGCTGCGGAATCAATTCCGCGCTCCATGAAACGCAGCTCACGCGCCCTTGTGGTCGGTGTGGCAGGCTTTGCAGTTCACTGCGGCCTTGTAGGCGGCGGCTCCGGCAACGTCTTTTGCCTGCACCTTTTTCACCGCACCGATGAGTGCCTGACATTTGGTGACCCATGCGGCCTTGTCACCTTTCGGCGGTGTGGCGGCGCACATGTCTTGATAGGCTTTGAGCAGTGTGGCCAGCTCCGCATCGGTGGCGGTCGTGCCCACCTTTTTGCAGAGGGCGGCATCGCCTTTGTGGAACTGCTTCATGACTGTCTTGATGACGTCACTGCCTGCCGCAGGTGTGGCAGGAGCAGCGGCGGGTTTCGCAGGAGTGGCTGGAGGCGTGGCAGGTGCGGCAGCGGGCTTTGCGGGTGCAGCGGCGGGTTTCGCCGGGGCGGCGGCGGGTTTCGCGGGTGGTGCGGGCGGCGCTGGAGGAGGAGCGGTGAGTTTGGCGATCTCTGCCGCCGAGAGGCCGACGTTCACCTTGAGGCCCGGCACCTGGCCTTCGAGCGCCTTGGCTCCGGCCTGCGTCACTCCCGTTTCCCACACAAACAACTTCTTCAACCCCTTGGCGGAAGCCAGCTTGGCGATGCCGCCATCCGTGGTCTTGGTGCCGTAGATGTTCAGGTATTCGAGGTTGGGCAGCGCACCGAGTTTGGCGATCCCCGCATCGGTGATCTTGGTGTTCTCAAGGTGCAGGCGCTCGAGGTTGGTCATCTTCGCCAGTGTTTCCATGGCGGCATCGGTGACCTGGCTTCGGGAGAGATCGACCCAGAGAATCTGCGTGGCGATGGGGGCCAGCAGCGCGAGTTCCTTGTCGCCAAATTTGTCAGCGGCATTGATCACGCCAAGACGAAGCTGCTCGGTGTCCTGCGCCAGCGGCATGAGCGAGGCGTTGAGGGCCTGCATCTTGGCAGAAATCTCCGCCACCTGCTTCTTCTCCGCATCGGTGAGCGGCTTGGCCTTGGGCTTGGTCACCTTGGCCACGGTCTCGGTTTTTGGCAGGCCTTTGGCAAGCAGCACGGCCAGCGCGCCTTCGACATCCGCCGGAGCTTTCAAAGAAGCCACGGTGGCGGTTTCGGAGGCACCGGTTTCAATCCACCACTTGAGCACGGCGATCTCTTCCTTCGTGAGCTGCGGCTCATCGCTCGGCGGCATGTGGTCGTCGTCATCCTTCGGCAGATTGGCGCGGACCAGCAGGAGGCTGTCCTTGGTGTTCTTGGCGATCACGGTCGTCGCGCCATCGCTGCCGCCTTTCAAAATGGCGGCGTAGTCGTGAAGCTGAAGCTTGCCCTTCTTCTTTTCCACACCGTGGCAGGCGGTGCACTTCGCGCTCATGATGGAAGCGACGACGTCCTTATAAAGCACGGCCTTCGCGGCGATGGCGGGGTCCAGCTTGCCACCCGCAGCAGGTGCGGCGGCAGGCGCAGCGGCGGGTTTGGCGGCGGCAGGTGCCGGTGTGGCAGCGGGCTTGGCAGGTGCAGCGGCCGGTGCGGCAGCCGCGACCACGGCGGTGGGCTTGGCATCATCCTCGGCGGTCCAGCCAGTGTTGATGTGGGCCTTGGGCAGCTTCGCTTTCAAAGCGGCCACGCCGGCCTTGGTCACACCGCTCTGCCAGAGGTAGATGGCCTTGAGCTTGCCGAGTCCGGCGAGTTTGGCGAGGCCTGCATCCGTGACCTTGGTGTTGTAGAGGTTGATGTATTCGAGCTCCGCGAGGCCCTTGAGCTGATCGATCCCGGCATCGCTGATGGCTGTGCCTTCGAGGTGCAGCTCCTTGAGGTTCTTCATGCCGGCCAGGGCCTTGAGACCGCCGTCCGTCACCTTGCTGCGCGCGATGTCGAGCGATGCGATTTTGTCGGCGATTGGCACCAGCGGTTCGAGCCCGGCATCCCCGAACTCCTTGGCCACATTGAGCGCGGTGAAACGGAAGGTCTTCGCGTCAGCGGCGACGGGCATCAATGAAGCACCGGTGGCGTTCACTTTCTGCATCGCAGCGGCGACAGCGGGATCTGCGGCGGCTTTGTCATCGGCGGCATGCGCGGTGAAGGCCAGAGCCAGGGCGAAGAGGAGGGAGGTTGGTTTCATGAATGAGACAGATTTTCGGCAGAAATGGTACAGGCAACAAAAGGCGTGAATTGGACTAGCCTTTCAGAATTCCATCAACAGTGGCCTGAAGCTCGGCAGGGAATTTCGCCTCTTTGACCGTCTGGGTGCCGCTGGCCCCCTGCTCCACCCACCATTTCAGGAGCACGATCTCCTCCGGAGTGAGCTGGTCCTTGCCTTCAGGCGGCATGTGTTCGTCATCGCTGTCAGGCAGCAGGATGCGCACGATGCTGAGGCTGTCCTTCAGATTGCCAGCCACGAAATTCTTGCCGTTCTCGCCGCCTTTGATGGCCATCTCGTAGGTGTCCATGCGCAGGTCGCCCTTCGACTTCTCCTCGCTGTGGCACTTGTTGCACTTCGCGGTGAGGACCGGGAGAATGACGTGCTGGAAGACGAGCTTTTCATCGCCGCCAGGAGGGGGCGTTGGAGGCGTGGGGGCAGGCGACGGAGGCGTGGTGCCTTTGTCCATCACCACGGGTTTGTCCTCGGGCTTCACTTCTGCAGGGGGCGCGGGAGTGACGGGTGGCGTGGAATCGACCGGAGGCGTGGCTTTTCCCGCCTTGGTTTTTTCCACAAAACCCAGCAGGAACTTCTCGGTGGCCACCATGGGGACTTTGAACCAATCGGGCGCATTCTCGATGAGGAATTTGTTCCCGTGGCTGATATTGCCACCGAAGTGCGCGCCGAGGCCCATGATGCCAAAGCTGACGAAGTAAACCGCACGGTAGGCGTTCAGCAGTTCCATGCTGCCACGGGCCATTCCTATGAGGCGCACCACCAGAGAGATCAAAACACCTGCTGTGCCAAGCAGCCCCATCGTCTGATGCAGGCTGAAATTACCGCCCACATACCCGCCTTCGCGTGACAGCATGATGCCGGCAAACACCGCCAAAATCGCACCCGCCGAGCCGAGCACCAGCATCAGCAGGGAGGCTTCGCCAAATTTCTGCTCGCCACGCCGGGTGGAGCAGATCAGTTCGAAGAGGCACAGCAGCGCCAGTATCCCCACCGGCAGATGCAGAAAGATGGGGTGGAAGCGGCCGATGAAAAGCACGGTGCTGGAGGCGTCCCCCTTGGGCGCATCATACAGCGGCGGGAAGATCAGCAGACCGACCACATACACCACGATGAGGAGTATCGTGGCAATCCAGGCGGCGGTTAAAGATTTCGGTTCGTCGGTCTCAGGCGAATTCGAAGACATGGGATCAAGTTCAGGGTTGGGGGAATGATATGGCGCTTTTAGTAACGGCAGCTCAGTGAAATATTCATCATGAACCTGATGGCGGATGCTGCAAACATTCACATCACCCTTTGTCCGATCCTGACCGTATCTTGTGCCGCTCTCCCCTTTTTTTACATGCCCCGCACTGTACTCCACTGGTTTCGCCGCGATCTCCGCCTCACTGACAACACCGCCCTGCACCACGCCGCCCAGGCCGCTGACCAGGTCATTCCAGTTTACATTCTCAGCGATTGGAAAGAGAAACACGGCTGGACCGGCCCGAATCGCCAGCAGTTCCTCTGCGGCTGTCTTGAGTCCCTGTCCAAAAATCTGACCACCCTCGGCAGCCGGCTCATCCTGCGCAGCGGCAGCGCCGATGCCGAGCTGGAGCGCCTCATCCGCGAGACCCACGCCGAAGCCGTGTATTTCAATCGCGACTACGACATCTTCGGTCGCGCCATGGAGGCGAAAGTCCAGGCGCTCTGCGCACGCCTCGGCATCGAGTGCCACTCCTACCAGGACAGCGTTCTCCATGAACCCGAAGCCGTCCTCACCGGCGGTGGGCAGCCCTACCGCGTTTACACGCCCTATTCCAAGAACTGGCTCAATCTGCCCAAGACCGCACCGCAGGGCCGCATCACCTCACTCGGCCCTCCGGCGGACGCCGCCCTCAGCAGCCTGCCGCCCCCCACGCTCGCGCATTGGGACCTGCCCCCCTGCACCGCCCAGCCCCCCGCCCCGGGTGAACGCGCCGCACGTGATCGCCTGAAGCTCTTCATCGAGTCCGGCATCCTCAACGGCTACGGCGCGCAGCGCAACATCCCCGCCGGACAGACCACGTCCCTGCTCAGCCAGGATCTGCGCTTTGGCCTCCTCAGCATCCGCGAGATCTACCAGCGCTGCCTGGCCAGCACCACCGCCGCGCAGCCCTCCGTCCAGACCTACGTCAAAGAACTCGCGTGGCGTGAATTCTACGTCGCCATCCTCTGGCATTACCCACACGTCTTTGAGCAGGAATTCGCCCCCGACTGGCAGGGTCTCCCCTGGCCCGGCAGCAAGGCTGATTTCCAGCGATGGGCCACCGGCACCACCGGCTTCCCCATCGTGGATGCCGGCATGCACCAGCTCCTGCACACCGGCCTCATGCACAACCGCCTCCGCATGATCACCGCCATGTTCCTCACCAAGGATCTGCACTGCGACTGGCGCCTCGGCGAAGCCTTCTTCATGCAGCAGCTCGTGGATGGCGACAACGCCAGCAACAACGGCGGCTGGCAATGGTCCGCCGGCACCGGCGCTGATGCCGCCCCCTACTTCCGCATCCAGAATCCCTGGCTGCAAAGCGTCCGCTTTGATCCCGACGGCACCTACATCAAACAGTGGGTTCCCGAGCTCAAAAACGTCCCCGCCGAACTCCTCCACAAGCCCCCCGCCCCCGGCCTCCCCCTGGCCAAAGGCTACCCCCTTCCCATGGTCGATCACCACGAAGAACGCGACCACTGCCTCGCCATCTTCGCGAAGCACAAGGCGGAGCGGGTGTGAGGGAACCGTCATTTCCTGCACAGTAAATTCTTGCCACGGATTTCCCCCACGCTTTCATCGGCAGAATCCCCACATGGCACGAAAAGCAACCCTTCGGAGTCTCCAGAGAGTTCACGACCCGAGATGAAACCATGAGCAAAAACAAACCCACTCCCGGCGGTCGTTCCAAAAAGAACGCCGCCGTCTCGCTGGTGCGCTCCTCGGCGGCGGAATACCTCACCTTTGTAGCTGCCAGCGGCAACTCGGAAGCCAGCATCGAAATGCGTTATGAAGATGAAAACATCTGGTTGACGCAGAAGATGATGGCAGGGCTTTACGATGTCTCTGTCCCTGCCATCAACCAGCACCTGAAGCGCATTTTCAGTGACAACGAACTGGAAGAATCTTCAGTTGTTAAGCAATACTTAACAACTGCCGCCGACGGCAAGGGCTACCAGACAAAGCACTACAGCCTGCATGCAATCATCGCCGTTGGCTTTAAGATTGAAAACGAGCGCGCCGTTCAGTTCCGCAAGTGGGCCAACCAGATCGTCAAGGACTACACGATCCAAGGCTGGACCATGGATGCTGAACGTCTCAAGCATGGCGGCAACCTGACGGATGAGTTCTTCGAGCGCCAGCTCGAAAAGATTCGGGAAATCCGCCTGAGCGAGCGCAAGTTCTACCAGAAGATCACCGACATCTATGCCACCGCGCTGGATTACGACCCTTCCGCAACGGCAACGAAGCGCTTCTTTGCAGCAGTTCAAAACAAAATGCACTACGCCGTGCACGGTCAGACGGCGGCTGAATTGATTGTGGACCGCGCGAACCACACGCAAGAACACATGGGGCTGACCAACTGGGAAGGCGCCCCTAAAGGGAAAATCCATCGATACGATGTTTCCATTGCGAAGAACTACCTCTCGGAGTTCGAACTGGGGCAGATGCAGCGCATTGTCTCGGCCTATCTCGACATGGCCGAAATGCATGCCCTGCGAAAAATGCCAATGACCATGGAGGACTGGGAAAAGCGCTTGAGTGGATTCTTGCAACTTTGGGATCGGGAAATCCTGCAGGATGCAGGAAAAGTGACAGCGGAACTGGCAAAGACCCACGCTGAAAGTGAGTTTGATAAATACCGCATCGTGCAAGACCGGCTGTTCGAGTCGGACTTTGACCAGTTGATCAAGAACCTGCCCGAGAACTACAGCGAACCATGAGCCTCAACGAATCCATGTCGAAGACGCCTCCCTCGAATGGTTCCTTCTTCGCCAAAGTTGCGAGAGCCCGCACCTGCAATAAGAGGCGGAGGCGGTAAGCATTGCATCTCAGCCGCGACCACTTGTTCAATCAGGCTGTGTAATCAATTTCGCATTCCAAAGCGCTACAACTACATCCATCTGCTGGTTGTGGCGTTTGTTTTCATCATCGCCACCGCGCATGACTTCACCCCATAGTGCCGCGACATCATTTGCTAAATGTGGATTAGAACGAAGCAATCTCACGGCTTGAACCGCGTGGTTCTTGTTGAGCTTGGACTTCGTGTAATTGCCCGAAGTCACATCAATCACCCAGCCTTCTTCGCAGAGTCCTAGAAAAGCCCCCTTGGGACATCCTTTTTTTCGCCCCTCTAATGTTGGCACACATATCTCGGCAGCCATTTTCCACGCTGCCGAGGGATTACCCGCCGCTTTGTTGTAATACAGCTTCACAGCTTGTAGCGCTGTTTTTGCATAGGTTGTCATAATCCCCCCTCTAATTATGCCTCAGCGCCTCCACCGGATTCATCATGGCGGCGCGTCTGGCGGGATAAATCCCAAAGGCGATGCCGGTGAGGACGGAGATGGAGAAGGCGAGGATGGGTGACCACATCTTGATGACGGTGGTGACGCCGGCGAATTTGGTCACGGCGAGCGGGATGCTGAGGCCGAGGGCCACGCCGAGGACGCCGCCGACACCCGCGAGCAGGACGGTCTCGATGAGGAACTGCACGACGATGTCGTTCTGCCGTGCGCCGAGGGCGCGGCGGATGCCGATCTCGCGGGTGCGCTCAGTGACGCTGGCGAGCATGATGTTCATGATGCCGATGCCGCCGACGAGGAGTGAAATCGCGGCGATGCTGCCGAGCACGATGCTGAAGATCTGCTTGGTGCGCTCCGCCTGCTTGAGCAGCTCCACGGGGACGATGATGCGCCAGTCTTCCTTTTTGTGATTGCTGGTCATGAGATGGCGGATGGCCTCGGCGCGGCTTTCCACCATGTTCACGTCATCGACGCGCATCACGGCCTCATGAAACTGCACCTTCTCGGCCTCAAAGCTGCCGGTGCGGAAGCGGTAGAAGACCTCGCCGTATTGATCCATCAGGGTGGTGAAAGGAATCATGATCTGCGCCTGAGCCTGGGCCGAATGATCACCACCGGAAGCATCCGTGCCAACGGCGGCGCCTTCATCCTGAATGATGCCGATGACCTTGTAGTAAAACCCTTTCACACGCACGGATTTGCCCACGGGAGTGGAGAGCTGGAAGAGGCGCGCGGCGACGGATTCATTGATGACACAGACAGCCAGGTTGTCCTTCATTTCCATGTCATTGAAAAAGCGCCCCTGCAGGATGCGGCGGTTGCGCATCTCGGGATAGACGGGCAGTACGCCCATAACGTGGCCGTCCACGCTGCGGTCCAGATTCCAGATGTTTTCCGAAATGTAGCGGCTGGGGACGACGATGCGGATGCCGGGCACGGTCTGGCGGATCTGCTCGATGTCGCGCAGGGTGATGCCGTATTCGCTGATCATGCTGCGCGACTCCCCGCTGGAGCCCTGCCCATCGGGTGGTTTGACGCTGTGCAGGATGATGTTCTGGCTGCCCAGCTTGCGGATCTGCTCCTGCGCCTCGTGGCTTGCGCCTTCGCCAATGGCAAGCATGGCCACCACGGAGGCCACGCCAAACACCACGCCGAGCGCCGTCAGGAAAGAGCGCAGCTTGTGCAGCCAGATGGTCTTGATGCCCAGCGAGAGGGTGCGCCACAGGTGCTGGGGCGAGGCGAGAAGACGGAGTACAGGATGCGAGGCGAGAAATGACATTCAGGGGGACAGATTCATACGGTCGCAACCGCATGAAATTGCCACGATCTCACGCTCGCAGAAAATCACTCGCCAGCCTGGGCCCCGATCACCATCGGCTGCACCGGCGCGAGAGCAGGCACGGGCCGCTTCACCTGGACGACAAACGGAGGGGCTTCACCGCCGATGATGCCGCCTTGATCCAGGAAGCGGTTCATGTCTGTCATGGCCGTTTCCAAGCGTGGGTCATTCGCCTGCATGAAGGCGCTGACGCGCAGGGCCAGCGCGCGGCCATGCCAGGGATAGGGCAGGCCCAAGCTGTCAATCGCGGCGAGCTGCTGCGGCACTTTCAGGTGCATGGCCATCTCACAGCGCATTCCCAGCATGACGGTACGTGCGACATGCACGGGATAGTCTCGGCGCAGCTTGTCAAAGATGACAAGGAAGCGCGGATCCTGCACCACGGCTTTGGAGCGGGCGAGTTCGCCGAGGAGGGTCACCGCCTCACCCACCAGGGGAATGCGGCACCATGGCGAGGTCATGAGGCTGTCGAGCCCCTGTTCAATGTGGACAAGCACCTCGGCCGGCTGCTTCCGCACGTGACTGGCGATGGCCTTCAAAAAGTGGGCGTCCGCTGCGGAGAGCGTTTTAATGGCATCAATGGCTGCAAACGCATCTGGCGCCCCGGTGTGCGCCTTGGCAAAGGCCTGAAGGATGCGGTCTGCCAGCACGGGTGCGGCGGGCATGGGGGCGGCCAGGTAGCCGGCGTAATTCTGCTTCCAGAACATCTTCAAAGAATCCACACGTCCACGAACCTCCGCAGGTGTATCAGCGGAAAGCACCTCGGCGGAGGCGGACTCCCACAAACGGCCCGGCGTGTGCACACGCTCTGCAAGGTAGCGCGGCATGTCGATGGCCGCATCGACCTTGGGCAGATAGCAGCCTGCACGCGTGGCGGCTCGAACGAGATCATACGAGCAGTTCGTTTGCTTGGCCACACTGCGGGCAAAGCTGAACTCCAGGCCGTTCATGTCATCGGTGTTCACCGCTTTGGAGGAAGCCGCCAGTGCTGTGCAGTAGTCGCTGTTGGCCAGGCATCCGGTCAGGAAACCTTCAGCGTTGTCCGTTTTCCAAAAGCGCCGCAGCGCCTCGGCCATCGGCTCCAGTTTGACTCGCTTGCGCAGGGATTCGAGCTGCCAGGGCGCCTCGTCATTTGTGCAGATCAGCAGCATGTCCACGCTCTGCGTGGCCCAGACCTCGACTTTCGGGAAGACCTTCCGCAGCGTGCTGATGACGGTGGTGATGGTGCCGGGCTCGGCTTCGTAACCCTGCAGCCACTGGCAGAAGATGCCGTTGCGCGTCAGGCGCTGGCTGGCGTTCTCGTAGAACTCGCGTGTGTAGAGATTGGCCACGCCTGCCCGGCAGGGATTGGAGGGCTCGGAAACGATGAGATCGTAATTCTCTCCTTTGGTCAGGAGAAACTCCCGTGCATCTCCAGTGATGTTGTTGATGCGCGGGTTCTGCATCGCGTTGCGGCTCACGGGATCGAAAAACTTTGCGACCTTGCGGATTTCCTCTTCGAGTTCGAGGACATCCACGCGCAGCATGCCGGGAACATCCGCCAGCCAGCCTGCGGTGGTGCCCGTGCCGAGCCCCACGACGCAGGCGTTCTGCGGATTCGGATGCAAAATAGCCCCCGTGATGCCGAGCATGACCTGCGTGGCGGCATCGCCCACGGCGGAGCCATCACTCTTGCCATTGGTCAAAAACGAATACTGCATGCCGCCGACGACAGCGACGCTCGTCTCCCGGCCATCGTAAGCCTGCACCAGCGAACGACGCGCATTGCGCTGCCAGGTTTCCAGACCGAGCGCCGAGCGGTACTCCTCCCGTGAGACACGGCCGTAGCCGATGGGCGTGTGCATCCACACCGCCGTGGGCCCTATGGTGCCAAAGGCGAAAAATCCGCAGACAAAGAGCGCCGCGAGCGCCATGCGGCCATTCCAAGTGAAGCGGTCGGCAAAGCTGCCAGCAGCCCCTTCCCGGCGGCGCAGCTGCAGCCACAGCGATGCGGCGGACATGGCAGCCACCAGCAGCGCGGCGAGCAGCCAGCAACCTTTCAGCCCGAGCAGCGGCACCAGCAGGAAACCGCCGAGCAACGATCCGGTGATGGAGCCGAAGGTGTTCCAGAGATAGGCACGCCCAAGCTGCTGCCCCACCCCCGCATTGCCACGGCCAAGCAAGGACACGAGCAGCGGAAACTGGATGCCGCTGAGCAGCGAAGGCAGGAACGCCAGCGTGCCCATGACGACCGCCCAGCCCATGGCCATTTCACCGAGGCCAACTCCGCGCAGGCTGTCATTCAAAATCAGCGCCAGATGCGCGATGCGATCCCCCAGCGCGAAGGGCAGCAAAATGGCCAGCGCCTGCAGGGCTGAGACGATGGTGAAGCCTGCGATGCTTGGCTCCGCTTTTTTCAAAATCAGCGCATACAGCAGCCCGCCGATGCCCATGCCAGCGAGCACCACGCACAGCACAAGACCAAACCCATAGACCGAGCCACCGAGCAGCGGCGTGGAGATGCGGTACCACACCAGCTCGGCCACGAAAAAGGTGAAGCCGCTCATGAAGGCGGCAGCCAGCACAAAGGCAGCCGGTGCTTTTGCACCCACTTTTTCCTCAGGCAGTGTTTCGTCCACCGGTGCAGGTTGCCGTGGCTCTTTTTCCTGTACCATCGAGATGGCACCCGCAGCGAGGGCGATGCCGAGATTCGCAAGAACAGCGATGGTCAGCGCCCCTTTGTTTCCCAGCGTGGGCAGCAGCCAGAAAGTGCTCAGGAGCGCCCCGCTCACCGCCCCGGCGATGTTGATGCCGTAGAAAAAAGCGGTGGTCGAACGTCGCGGATCGTCATCGCGCTGGGCAAACTTCATCGCCGCTGGCAAGGTGCCCCCCATCAGGAAGCACGGCACGCCCAGCACCAGTGCGGTCATGAGCAGTTGCAGGCAGGTCGCCGGAGCGAGGCCCATTCCTGCGGTGCCTCCCGTCTTCAAATACAGCGAACGTGCCAGACCAAGCAGCGTGGGAGAAGCCACCGCCGCGATGGCGATGCCCACCTCAAGCCTGGCATAAAACCGAAACGGCCGCCCCACGCGCTCCACCCAGGAGCCGAACAGTTTGCCGCCAAATCCCAGTCCCCCCATGAATACCGCCATGACAGCAGCAGCTGCCGGGGCTGCCCCGCCAAACACGAGCCGGAACTCACGCAGCCACACCGTCTGATACACCAGCGAACAAAAGCCGGAGAGCATGAGAATCAGGGCCAGAGCCAGCTGAGTCGTGCGAGCACTGGAATGTGAAGAGGTCGGCAAGGAGTCTGATTTCATGAATCTAAGTAATTAATATGTATTTTATATAAATACCATATTATTACAAACGAAAACATTCACATCAGAACACATTAACCATAAATACTGGACATAAATCCAGTCGATTCCCTAGCCCAAAGGGCTTAGTTCAGCGCCTCACGGGCCGACTGGAACAGGTAATGTCCCCAGCCGTACTGGGTGTCGCCGTTCCAATCTGGATCGTAATGCTGGCTCTTGAAAATGAAGCGTTCCGGGTGCGGCATCAGGCCAAACACACGGCCCGTGTCATCCTGTAGACCGGCAATGGCATTCGTGGAGCCGTTCACATTGGTCGCGTAAAGCAGCGCGGCATGGCCGGACTTCACATAGCCGGCGGCGGCATCGCCTTCGGTGACGAGACGGCCTTCCGCATGGGCCACGGGCAGTTCGAAATTCTCAGGCAGCTTGCTCAGATACGGGCTGGCCTTGCCCTTGGTCTTTTTCAGGCCCACCCAGCGGCAGATGAACTTGCCGCTGGTGTTGTGGATCAGGCTGCCTTTCGGCAGAAGGTCGAGCTGGGTCAAAATTTGGAAGCCATTGCAGATGCCCAGAGCATAGCCGCCCTTGTCCACGAAGGTTTTCAACTGGTCGCCGAGCTTCGATTTCGTGATGAGCTGGGCGATGCGGCCGGACATCACGTAGTCACCGTAGCTGAAGCCGCCGGAGAACACGATCATCTGCGCCTTGTCGAGAGAGCTTGCTTCCAGCAAGGCCACTGGCAGCACCTCCGCTGTAAAACCCGCCGCCTCCAAAGCACGAGCGGTTTCGGCATCGCAATTGGTTCCAGGAAATTTGAGAAGAAGGGCGTGGGGCATGGTTGATCTACCCCGCATCTAGGCGAAGCCGCCGCGGGATGCAACCAGACATCCATGAGCGCCAAATTTCGCTCCCTCCCAACAGGGTCCCAGCCTTTCAGGATCTGACCACTGAGTGCGAATACGGCTCCAATATGGAATCGAGGCCCATGGAATTCACCATACCATCCCCCTCGTGCACCTCGCCCAAACTTCGTCCCACGACTCGGGTTGGCTGATCATTCCGGTGATTGCCATCGTCATTTTCTGCCATTGGCTGGCCATGGGGGCGCACAAGTCCTCCATCCGGACAGAGGTCTACAAGCTGAAGGCGAAGCTCATCAGCATCCAATGGCTGCCCTTCCATGGCGGCGGGGATAGGAACGACACGTTTTACGAAGTGACCCTGGTGCTCCCCTCAGGCAAACGCGTGAGCGCCATCTGCAAATGCAACATCTGGCATGGGGTCTATTGGAAAAGCACCCCGTGGTCGGAAGAACTGCTTCGCGAACCTGTGCCTGAGACCAAATTTGATCCTGCACATTCCATGCGAGTCGTCGCGGATTGTTCCCGCTGCGGCTACGGCATTCGGCAAGGCTGGGTGGCCTGTCCGAATTGCGGCACTGAATTGGGAGCCTGAAACTCCGGTGTGAACCAGAACAGACCGCTGCAACAACGGCTATCTATTGTGGGCTGGAGCTTTACTTCATGTCAGGCAGTCGCCGTGCCGATGCTGTTTCACGCACCTAATTTAGCAGATTCAATGTATCGCAACCCATTAGACGCCAGTTAGTTAACTGACATGTATTTAAATAATGCCTGGCATTTAGTTGATGCTGCCGTCAAAGCTGCTGATCTGACTCAGGGGCAGCAGGCGGGAGTCCTCAACGGCAGCGGTCCGGTGGCCGAGGCCGGCCATGCAGTCTGGATTTTCCGCGAAAGACAGGAACGCCTCCGCACTGCTCTGGCGCACCAGCATGACCAGATCCCACCTCTCATGCTCAGGGCCGATGAGCAACGAGCCACCCGCACCGAGGAACATGAGATCTCCCCCACTTTGGCGCAGAAAAGGCAGGGTGTGGCTAATGTAGCGGTCAAAAGCCTCCGCACCACGGATGGGGCTGTCGGGGGCCAGCTCAGGAGCAGCGGAGTAGTCGGCTGTTTCACGAAAGCGCAGCAGGTTCAGCATGATGACCTCGCCTTGCATGCCTCTCCTGACGAACTCACGACCCGACTGCTGCGTCGGCGCGAGATAAGGTCCGGATGCCGGGGCGGCCATCATGGCTCTGATCCTCCCTGTTTAGCTTGGGCAAGCCGCAGCACATGGTCGCCTACGTCCCGGGGCCAGGGGGCGAGGAGGGTTTTCAGCTTCATCACATCATTGGCAAAGAGCGCGCGTGAAGCCTCCTCAAAGCCTGGAAGATCGCCGCCAAGGGTGACCATGAACTGGTAGGCGCGTTCGAGAGCTCTTCGCACCTGGTCTTTTTCGCTGCTCTGGCGCCGGGCTTCCTCGACCAGTTTTCTCAGAGCCACGGATGCACCGCCGGGTTGCGTATCCAGCCACTCCCAATGCCGAGGGAGCAGCGTGATCTCTCGCGGCACCACCCCCAGCTTGGGCCGCCCCCGCCCCCGGGGTGTTGCAGGCTCCAGTGCGGGTGCTTCAGCGGCTGGTTGCTCATAAGATGGGAAGAGCGCAGTCAGGCGGGCGCAGACCTCCTCGTCCGTCCCCCGGGTGTCCACTTCGACGGTGCGCCCCGTAGCATTGTCAAAGATCAGGATCGGCCCAGGTGAGCCACTTTCGAGCGCATTCTTGAGCGCCAGAGCGTTCGTGCGCAATGCCCCCTCTGCTATGCGTCGGTGGCCATCAAAGGTGGTGAATGAGTGATTGAGGAATGGTTCGGTCATATGGGTCACCATTAATATTACCCGGATAAAAATCAAAAGTTATTTTTATCCGGGTATAAATAACCCAACCCGATCTTTTCTTACCTTCCTGCTTTTTGCCAAGGATCCTCCACAAGCGATAAGGTTGAGGCAGGAATGGCCTGTTTGGGGTGCTTTGCCCGGTTGCACACGCCGGGGCATGAGTTAGTTTTCGCCAGTTATGTTTAAAGACCTCCTATCCCCCCAGAACACTTTCATCTACGGCGTCGTGCTCTGCGGTATTTTTCTTGTACAGTCCCTCTGGGGCCACTGGAAGACCAAGCGCGAACTCAAACGCTACAAAAACATGCTCAGCGACAAGCTGGACTTGGATTCCAAGCAGAGCCAGGACATCAACAAGGAGCGCGCCGCGCTGAAGCAGGAAAACGAAAACCTGCGCATGCAGATCGCCCGCCTCAACGAACGCCCTGACAACAAGATGCAGCGCGAGCTGGAAATCCTGGCCCGCGCCGAGAAGCAGATGGTCATCAGCGCCCCCGGCTTCGCCCCGGCATGGGAGATGGCCAAATCGGCAGCTCTGGGCCAGCTTGAAAACGAGGAGAAGGGCCAGTCCTTTCCTTCGAAGATCTTCCGCAAACTGATTGGTTCCGGCTCCGCGCAAACGAACGTCGCCCTGCCCGAATCCGCCGCTGCTGCCGCGAAAAACGGCGAAGCCACCGCCTCTGCCGCCTGAGCCTGAGCGTGCAATGACCCGCACCGAGGCCTGGCTTGTACTGAACCTGCTCCCACAGGTGGGTCCTGTGCGTGTGCGCAAACTGCTGCAGCACTTCGGCAGCCCTGAGCGCATTCTCAGCGCCAAGAGCAGCGACATCCTCCAGATCGAAGGTTTCGGTCTCAATCAAGCAGAGAACATCGCCGGATGGGAAACCCAGGTCGATCTCGAAGGCGAGCTCAAAAAGGTCAAGGAGCGCGATCTCACCCTGCTCACGCAAGAAGATGAACTCTATCCGCCGCTGCTGCGCGAAATCTACAATCCGCCGCTCGTCCTCACCGTCTGGGGTGAACTCACCAAGCGGGATCACAACGCCCTCGGCGTCGTGGGCAGCCGCCATGCCACGCACTACGGTCTGAGCACCACCAAGAAGCTCAGCTTCCAAATCGCCTATGCGGGTTATACCGTGGTGAGCGGACTCGCCCGTGGCATCGACACGGCAGCGCATGAAGCCGCACTCGCAGCCAAAGGCCGCACGGTCGCCGTCATCGGCTCCGGCATCGGCAAATTGTACCCGCCGGAAAACATGGCACTGGCCGAGCGCATCGCGCAAAACGGGGCGGTGATCAGCGAGTATCCGGTGGACCGCGTGGCCGACAAACAAACCTTTCCCTACCGCAACCGCATCGTCGCAGGCTGGACCTGCGGCTTGATCGTCGTGGAGGCCCCGCTGCGCAGCGGTTCCCTCATCACCGCACAGCAGGCCACCGAGCAGGGCCGCACCGTGTATGCCGTGCCCGGCCCCATCGACAAGCCGACCTCCGCCGGTTGCAACCGCCTCATTCAACAAGGGGCCAAGCTCATCATGGATGGTGCCGATGTGCTGGATGATTTGATGACCCTCTTCCCCACCGCGCCCAAAGCGCCGAAGGTCGAAGAGTCCCGCCCCGTCGTCACGCTGACGCTGGAAGAGGAGATCCTCTACAAAGCCATCAGCACTGACGAAGCCCACATCAACGACATCACCACCACCTCCGGCCTGACCACCGCCACGGTTTCAGCGACGCTGATGCGGCTGGAGATGAAGCGGATGATCCGGGCGCTGCCGGGAAGACGGTATGTGAGGCTGGTGTGAGGGTAAGCCTGCGCCCGTCATTTTGTCATCCCGGCTGCTCCATTTTCCACAAAGAGTCTGGCAAGGAATCACCGATGTCTGGCTCCGGCTTCACCCCAACCTGCTTATGTCAGCTCGGAGGTCCGCGAAACGCAGCCTGCATTCCAAGCATGCCCAAAACTCAGCGCGGCCTCCCTATGGGATGGCTGTGACATGGCTGCCAGGTTCACTGGGTTCAAAATGGGTTCAAAACGGATTTTGAACCCATTGGGTTCATGGGTTCATGGGTTCATACCCTATATATAGGGTATGAACCCATGAACCCAAAACCCACCCTCCAACGGGTGCCCCTGAACCTGACCCTGAACCTGACCCTGACCCTGAACCCAACGGTGAACCTGAATGAACCCAAAGCCCGCCGCAGCCATGGCCTCCAAACCCGGGATTCAAGCTGCCCACCTCCTGCCAGATGCTGGTATGATGGAAGGGAGCCCGGAAGTAACGGGGACCGAGTTACGCGGTCGCACTTTTAAAAATCAGCGTTTCTCCCAAAGAAGGGCCAGGAATAGCGGGAACTCCTTGCGGGCGCGGTTTTCGGCGGCGGCGCGGGGACCGGGCTGGCTTTCTTTGTGGGAGTACCATTCTTCGATGCCGGCGAGACGCAGGCCGGCGCTGAAGCCGGTGCCGGTGAGGGTTTGCAGGCTGCGGTGGAAGGAGGTGGTGGTCTCGCTGTCCGGCCTGCCGGGGTGCATGATGATGGGGATGCTCAGGGTGCTGCTGTAGGCATCAATGCGGCGGTACTGAATCTTGGCGGCTTCATCATTGCCCCAACTCGTCTGACGAGGGATGCGGAAGGCGGGATGATTGACGACCCAGAGCATGCGGCCACCGGGCTTGAGCACTTTGGCGGCGGCGGCACTGACGACATCGAGGTGCTCCATGTTTTGCACGCAAAGGATGGCGGAGGCGGCATCGAACTCGCCGAGGTCCTCGATCTGCGCGGCATCACGCGCGAGGTAGCGCACCGGCGGCTTCACGGGATAGGTGCGCGCTTTTTGGATGAGCGTGGGAGCGGCATCCACTCCGGTGACCTGGCAGCCTTCCTGGGCGAGTGCGCGTGAAAAGACGCCCTGACCGCAGCCGAGGTCAAGCACGCGCTCACCGCGCTTGGGTGCCAGCAGATGGAGCGCACCGGGAATGACGACGGCCTGATAGAGCTCTGAGCCGCGCTCGCCAATAATGCCGTCGTACCAGTCAGCAGACTTTTCCCATGAGGTGCCGTGCGCGTGGCCGCCCTGAGCACGATTGCTCTTCTCAAGTTTGCGCTGGGCACGATTGCCCTGCGGACGTTTGAATGGCTCACGATTGCCTTGCGGACGTTTGAATGGCTCACGATTGCCTTGCGGACGATTGCCGTATTCGCGGTTTCCTTGCGGACGGTTGCTTTGCTCACCATTCCCCTGCGAACGACTGCCTTGCTCGCGGCTTCCCTGCTGGCGGTCATCTTGTTCGCGACTGCCCGGCTCACGGAGCGGTGAGGGACGAGGACGAAAGGGACGGCGGGGCGGCTGCGGCATGTGGCATGATGTCGCGATAGGCGTGAATTGCCAGCGGCTCTGCACAATGTCCTTACTTTTATCTTCCCACAAACAGCGTGATATGCCAGCCTCACGCCCTTTCTCCATGCCCGCCTCCCCTTCCCGTGCCGTCCCCGGTATCATCCTCGCGGCACTGAGCCTGTTGAGCGCCTTTCTGCTGTTTCAGGTGCAGCCGATCATCAGCAAATTCATCCTGCCGTGGTTCGGTGGCAGCCCGGGGGTGTGGACGACGTGCATGCTGTTTTTCCAGGTGGTGCTGTTTGCCGGTTATGCCTATGCGCACACGCTGACGCTGCTGCCACGGCGCTGGCAGGGTGTTGTACATGGCGTGCTGCTGGGCATGGCAATCGCCATGCTGCCCATCGCTCCGAATGAGATGTGGAAGCCGACGGGAACTGAAGACCCCGCTCTGCGCATTTTACTGCTTCTTTTTGTCAGCGTGGGCCTGCCCTACTTCGTGCTCTCCAGCACGAGCCCGCTGGTGCAGGTGTGGTTCACTCGCACCACAAATGGCGCCAGTCCGTGGCGGCTGTATGCGCTCTCCAACATCGGCTCCCTCGCTGCATTGCTGAGCTACCCTTTGTTCTTCGAAGTCCACTGGGATGTCTTGGAACAGACCACGCTGTGGGCGGTGGGCTTCGGCGCCTTTGTGGTGCTCTCCCTGGCTGGCATCTGGCTGGACCGCAATCACGCCATCGAGGCAGAAGCCAAACCCACGGTGGTGATTGACACGGCCGCCGATCACCCCGGCTGGCTGAAGAGAGTCCAGTGGGTGCTGCTGCCCGCACTGGCCAGCTGTGTGCTGCTTTCCGCAACGAATCACGTCTGCCAGGACGTGGCGGTGATCCCCTTTCTGTGGGTCGTGCCGCTGAGCCTCTACCTGCTCACCTTCATCATCTGCTTTGAGCATGAGCGCTGGTATGCACGCATCTGCGCGCTGTGGGCGCTGCTGGCGCTGCCCGTTTTGTTTCTCACCTGCACGGAAAGCCGCCTTCAAGGCCAGTCATTCTGGATCGATTTCGAACTGATGATGCACAACCACGTGGAGCCGATCCTCAACCGGCTGACGGGGCAGAAGTTCCACCTGGCCAGCATCGACCTCACGCCGAATTTCATCTGGGAGCTGGGCTGGTCCTTCAGCGCCATGTTCATCGCCTGCATGCTCTGCCATGGCGAACTCACGCGCCTGAAACCCGCCCCGCGCCGGCTCACGGAATTTTATCTCCTCATGTCCTTCGGCGGCGCGCTGGGCGGATTGTTCGTGAGCCTGGGTGCACCTCACCTCTTCACCTCCTTTGCGGAGTGGCCGATCAGCCTCATCGTGGTGGCTGCACTGGCCTGCTACATTTTGCTGCGCTCGGTGCTGAGAGTTAAACATGTGTGGGAGTGGCTGCTGGCCCTGATCATCACGTCCGTGACCTGCGGGGTGGCCTGGATGCTGATTCATCACGGCATTCTCACTCAGGCGGAGGTGCAGAAGCAGCTGAAGATCGACCTCATGCCACCGCCCGAGGTGATCTACGGCACGCTGGCGGGCATCGGCCTTTGTCTGGCCGTGCTCGTCTTCCGCATCATCCGGCGTGGCTTCATGCGGCCTGCGCTGATCTCCATCACCATGCTCGGCATGCTCTTCACCTTCGTCCTGCTCATGATGACCGACCTCGGCTTCAAGAATGACGAAAAGGTGGAACGTGTGCGCAATTTCTACGGCATGCTCTCCGTCTCGGAGGATGAATACCAAAGCGGGGGCGAGACCTTGAAATACCGCCAGCTCACCAACGGGGGCATCATTCACGGCATGCAGAATCTCGCTGCGTCGATCCGTGAGCAACCCACGACCTACTATGGCCACCAGACCGGCATCGGCAAGGCGCTCGACAGCCTCAAAGACCGCCCGGACGCGCGCGTCGGCGTGGTGGGCATGGGCGCAGGCACCGTCTCCTGCTACGCCAAAAGCGGGCAGACCTTCCGTTTCTATGACATCAATCCCGATGTGGTGCGCATCGCGGAAAAATGGTTCTTCTACCTCGAGGATGCCAGAAAACGCGGGGCCAAGGTGGAGATCGTCGTTTCAGATGCGCGTCTGGCGCTCGACCGCGAGCCCTCGCAGCAGTTTGATGTGCTGCTGCTCGACGCCTTCAGCGGAGACTCCGTGCCGGTGCACCTGCTGACCCAGGAGGCCTTCACCATCTACGACCGCCACATGAAGCCGGACGGCATCATCGCCGTGCACATCACCAACACTTATCTCGTACTGGCGCCGGTGATCGAAAAGATCGCCGCTGCAGTCGGCTTCAAAACCGTACGCATCGCCACCGAGGCCGATGGCGACCATGACTCCACCGATTACATCCTTGTGACCCGCAACGAGGCCTTTCTCAAGGCCACGCCCGCAGAACTGCTGGGCAATGAGACCGAACTGAAGCAGGACGTCCGGCTCTGGACCGACCGGTATCACAATCTGCTGCGCATTTTGGACATCCCGCAGAACACCAAGGAATAGGGTCCCGGGACCAAGAGTGAATTTGCGAACGTCCGCGAACGCGCCAAACTTAGGCGATTCGCCATGCTTCCACTCGATCCAGTCCCCACGCCGCAGCAGCTGTTCCGCTGGTTCGACAGCGGCCAAATCACACGGGAGGAATTCCGCACCGCCATGGCGGTGCATACCGGTGAGATCATTCAGGAGATGGAGCAGGCGCATGCCAATCCTCTTGTGGCCAAGTTCAATGAACTCATGAACCGCCGGGAGGCCTGGAAGTGGTCGCGCAAACACGGCGAGATGGTGATGCGTGAGATCCTCTGCGCCCTGATGGATGAGGAGCGTTTTTCACCAGCGCGCTGGCTGTGGAACGCTGCGCATCCGCACATTCCCCTGCACTGCTTCTTCCGCACGCGCGGCACCCCTGTGCTGCGCTTTCTCGAATTGTCCGTGCATCCGCAATACGTCACCGTGGTCGTGGAACACGGCGGCAGCGAAACCCTGTCCCCCACTCAGGAGCGCTTTCACCTGCGCCGCACCCGTCAGCAAAGTCTCCAGGTCGAACGCCGGGAACTCATCTAATTCTTCTGCCATTGCTTTGCGGTGCCCGGCGCGCATCCTGCTTTCGTCATCCGTCATTTTCCAATGCCCCCTCCTCAGAAAAAATCTCTCGGCCGCATAGGCCTGACGATCTTTGCCCTAGTCTCTCTTTTCCTTGGCGCTTATTACCGCTTCCCCACCCTTGGCGAGCGCCCCATGCACACCGACGAGGCCATCCTCGCGATGAAGTCCGACGAGTTCCAAGCCACCGGCCATTTCAAATACGACCCGAAAGATTTCCACGGCCCGGGGCTGCACTACATCACACGCATCTGGTCCAAACTGGCCGGCTGGGGCGACTCCTCCACCTGGACCGAAGCCCAGCTGCGCACCGTGCCCGTGGTCTGCGGACTGCTGCTCCTGCTGACCACGCTGCTGCTGCGCAATGCAATCGGCCGGCTTGCCACCGGGTTCGCGATGCTGCTCATCGCCATCTCGCCGATGGAGGTCTATTACTCGCGCTACTTCATCATGGAGGTGCCGCTGGTGCTGTTCATCACGCTCAGCATCGCCGCGCTCTGGCACTACTCCCAGGGAGGTGGGCGCTGGTGGTTGTTGCTGGCGGGCTTCGCCATCGGCATGCAGCACGCCACCAAGGAAACCTTCGCCATCAACATCGTCGCCGGGCTCGTCGGATTCGCCGTCACCAAAGTGATGGTCGGCGACTTCGCCCCCCGGCGCAGCGGCTATGACATCGGTGCCAGCAAACGCCGCGCTGCCTCCCCCTGGCTGTGGGTCATCATCGCCGCCATCCTGACCAGCATCACGATCTACTCCGGCGGCTTCAAAGACTGGCTGGCCGTGAAGGACAGCGCACTGACCTACCTGAACTACTTTGAGCGCGCCGGAGGCAGCGGCCATGAGAAGCCCTGGCACTACTACCTCACGCTCATCTTCTGGCGCAAAGACGGCCTTGTGTGGAGCGAGGCCATGATCGGCGGCCTCGGCATCGTCGGCATGCTGTATGCATTTTTGGGAAACCACATGAAGCAGCCCGCACGGCAGGCCTTTCTCGTGTTCCTCTCCGTTTACACCCTGGTCCTTTTCTCCATCTATTCCTTCCTCGCGTACAAGACCCCTTGGTCCATCCTCAGCGCCCAGCATGCGCTGACGTTGCTGGCCGGAGTGGGTGCCGCCGCCATTGCGGGCGCGCTCACCGGGAAATTCTCGCGGCTCGTTTTCAAGATCGCCTTCGGCCTCGGTCTGTACCATCTCCTGTCGCAGACCAACCACGCCATTCACCTCTACGCCGCCGATTCGCGCAATCCCTACGTCTATTCTCACACCTCCACCAATCTCCTGCGGCTGCTGCCCCAGGTGCGGGAACTGCAGAAGACCGCACCGGATGATGCCTTCAATGTTCTCGTCATCAATCGCGATGCAGGCTGGCCGCTGCCCTGGTACTGGCGCGACATCAAAAGCGTTCATTACACCAACACGATCCCCGAAACCATTGACGCACGCGTCATCATCGCTGAACCCGAGATGCAGGCCGCGCTGGAGGCGAAATTCGCCGGCAAAACGTACACCAAGCCGGATCTCTTCGGCCTTCGCCCCGGTGTGATGCTGAACCTTTGGATTGAACAATCCCTCTGGGACCGACACAGCCTGCGCAAGCAGCAGGAAGCCGCCAAACCGTGAGCTCTCCCACCCCGCAGCACCATCGCTTCACCTGCAATGCGATGGCCACCACCTTCGACGTCATCATCAATCATGAGGATGCCGATGAAACCTACGCGGCCCAGGCCTCCCAGGCGGTGTTTCAAGAAATCGCCCGGCTCGAAGATGAGCTGAGCCGCTTCCGCGCCACCAGCGACATCTACCGCCTCGGGCAGCTCAGAGCAGGAGAGAGCATCCGCGTCGGCATGGCTGCGTGGGATTGCCTCTCACTGGCAAAGGCCATGCATCAGGAAACAGCGGGAGCCTTCGACATCACCATCGGTCCGCTCATGAATCTCTTCATCACATCCGAAGGCGAGCCACGACAGGTCAGCAAAGACGTGCTGGAGCAGGCGCGCCAGATCATCGGCAGCCACCGCTTCGACCTTGATGAAGAAACCATGAGCGTCACCGTGCATGCCACTGGCATGATCTTCGACCTCGGTGCCATGGGCAAAGGCTACGCACTCGATCAAGCTGCCGACGTGCTGCAGGACTGGAAGATCACCAACTTCGTCCTCAATGCCGGAGACAGCACCATCCTAGCCATCGGTGCCCCGAGTGGGAAGGAAGCGTGGTCCATCACCCTCGGAGGCGGTGAAAAACGAACCGCTCTTCTCAATCGCGCCGTCAGTGGTTCCGGCTTTGCCGTCAAAGGCGCGCACATCATGAACCCACGCGTGTTTGCCCCTGTTCCCCTCAAGAACCGCCGCACCTACGCCCTCGCTCCCACCGCCGCTTTGTCAGATGCGCTCTCGACGGGGTTCATGGTGATGGAGCAGGAGGAGATCAATGCGCTGTGCGCCCGCTATGAGGGTGTGGAGGCGCTGGAGTTGGAAATGTAACCGACCCAAAACCGAGCCCCCTCCAGTCCAAACTCCTCTCTTCACAACCATGCACCGAATCGCGTTCATTGTCCTTCTCACCGCCGTTCTAGCCTCGTGCTCCAGCAAAAAAGAACCTGCGCTTTCCAAAGAGGAGAAGGCACATTTGCTCGGCCCAAACTCCAGCGTCTCCATGCGCTGGCACAAAGTGGAAGGACCTGACTTCCGCGTTTTCCACGGCATCCCCAAATCGCCAGCAGAGGGTGAGATCGGTTTTTACATTGGCGGGCATCCGTCTTTTGCGCCGCTGGCCGGCAGCACGCGACATGCCGGTAAAATCGGCACTCACAAAGTCATATGGCATCGCAAGACCAAGCCCGATGGCTCGATCTACCAGACGACCCTTTTTGCCTTGGACGAGTACTACAAGATCCATGCCTGGGTTCTTGGGAAAAACCCATCCGAGCTGGATTCACTGACACGTGAACTCGGCACCCTGCGCCTTTTTTCACAGTCCAGGTAGAAGCCACTCACTCCGTGATCACTTCCACTCCGCCAAGAGAGCCAGCCCTTCCCGATTCCTCGGAGCCAGCGCCAGCGAATCCAGCAGGTGGCGTTTCGCCTTTGTGGCATCGGATGCGCGTAGCAATTCAGCCAGTTTGAAATGAGTCTGTGCACCGCCACTGGGATCGAGCACGAGCACGCGCTCAAAAGCGGCAATCGCCTCCGGCGTTTCGTTCAGGGCGGCACAGGCATCTGCCAGCGCCCTTTGCGGTGTCACGAGAAAGGGATTCAAGGCCATCGAGCGCAGAGCATTGGCTTTCACTTCCGGCCAGCGCTTGGCTGGCACATCAAGTTCGATCAGGCGCAGGAAGGAGCTTTGCGCGCTGGATGATTTCGCCGCGATCTGCCGCAGCACGGCAACTTCCTCATCCGTGCGCTTCAACTGACGCAGCGCCTGCACCTTCAGTGCGTAGCCGCTGTCGGCATCGTAGTTGTCAGGCAGCAGTTCGATGATCTTGTCAGCCAGCGGCAGCACCTCGGCCCATTTCTTGGCCTCCATCATTGACGCAGCCTCCTTGTGCAGAGCCCAGAGATTGGTGGGGTGCTTTTTGAGAAATTCGGTGAATGAACCTGCATCGAAGGGATTCAGCTCCTCGGCCTTCGGTTCCTCCCAATCGGCGTTGGCTCCAAAGCTTTTGGCCTTGGCGGTGATGTACTGGGCGAACTGCTTCTCGACTTCTTCAATGTCCCCCACGTTCGCGGCGATCGCATCGTTGATCCGCTTGCCGGCGGCGAGCTGCTGCAGAATGCCCTGGAACTTGTCTTTGCCGAATTTCTCCAGCAGAAACTCCACCGCCTGGCTGGACTCATAGTAGGCAAACATCAGATGATCCTGGGTCTTGGGCGCCATGAAAGCGCCGCTGAGACGCGTCAGTGGCGTCAGCGTTTCCTCGTCGAGCACCATCTCGCGAAACTTGTCGTTCATCCACATGCCCCAGGCGGGATCGCGCTGCCGCTCCTCGTGAACGCTGATGCCTTCGCTCAACCAGCGAGGCATGCGGTTCTTGGTGACGGTGAGCGTGATCACATGGCAGAACTCATGCCACAGCGTGCTCTCCCAGTTGTTGCGACCATGAGCCAGACTGCCGGGGCTGTTCATCGTCACCACGGTACCGAAACACACGCCCAGCATCCCCTGCCCGCCCAGTGCTCCGAAGGTGCGGATGGCGAAATCCTGCTGTGCACCGAAGAACTCCACCAGCACGGGCCGCTTCAAGTCCATGCCGTATTTCGCGCCCAGCACCGTCTTCGCATCGCGCAGCAGCGCCAGCGCACGCGCACCATAGATGGGCCAGTCGCGCTTGGGCATTTTCAAGATGAAGTCCTCGAAGGTCTGCGTGGTGTAGCCGTTCATCTCCTTCTCCAGCAGCGCCAGATTGTGCGCCTGGATGTTGTAGCCATCTTCCTTGCGGATCAGCTCCGCGAGCTTCCATGCCTCTTCTTCATCTCCGAGGCGGAGCAGATCATGGCAGAGCTGCATCTTGGCCGGCAGATACTTCGGATCAAACTCCAGCGCCTGACGCTGACGGGCCGCACTTTCGGCAAACCGATAGGCCCGCGACAAACAGCGCCCGATGGTGTGATCGACCTCGGGATTTTTTTCCCATCGTTCCAAAGC
The DNA here is from genome assembly GCF_057652315.1 of Prosthecobacter sp. Pr1. Taxonomy (NCBI): domain Bacteria; kingdom Pseudomonadati; phylum Verrucomicrobiota; class Verrucomicrobiia; order Verrucomicrobiales; family Verrucomicrobiaceae; genus Prosthecobacter; species Prosthecobacter sp. Pr1. Next base: position 47,892 of record NZ_JBYFBS010000028.1, read on the forward strand.
ATGCGCCCGCGCCTCCTCCATCTTGCCGGCATCTGCCATGAACAGATAGGCCACGACGGCCCGCAGCGACCACGCCACAGGATTCTGCCCATCTTGATCCAGCACCTGCTGAATGGCGGCCTCGGCCTCGATGAACTTTTCTCCGCCAATGAGCTGTTCCGCCCGTAGCAGGTGCGCGGCTGCCAGATGGGGATTCAATTCGAGCGCCTTCTTCAAGCTCTCCGTCGCCTTCTCGCGATCACCCGATTGAAAGGCACGGGCGAGCCCCAGCCGCAGATCGGCCGTCTCACCATGCGCCTTCAATCCCGCACGAAACACATCCGCCGCGCGCTGCGCATCATCCTTGTCGAGCGCGAGATTTCCCTCGGCCAGATATGCCGCTTCCAATTTCGCATCCTTGCCCTGCGCCAGTTTGAAATATTGAGCGATCACCTTCTGCGCATCGGCCCCGAGCATCACGGCCGCCCGGCCAAGCACCACCGACTCCATGGCCGTGCGATCCTTCGCTGCCTTCGACTTCGCCGCTTCATTGATCCCCTTCAAAGACTCCGCCATCACATCTGCCCGGCCCAGCATCTGTGCCAGATCATGGCGCAGCAGCAGGATTTCAAAGTGCCCCGGATACAGCACCAGCGCCTTCCCGGTTTCCTCCATCGCCTGCTCGATGTGTCCCATTTCACGCAACGCCTTGAACCGCAGAATCCGCCAGTCCGGCGCCTTCAGCCCCTTCTCCGCCGCCGCTTCGCCGATGCGAGCCACGAGTTCGTAGTCGCCGCGTGCGAGCAGTTCCCCCACCGGCCCCAGATTGCGCTCCTCAAAGATTTTTTCGAGATCGATCTGCTGGGCATTCGAGATCGAGATGCCCAGTAGGAGCAGAAGGAAGGAAAGCAGGCGCATGGATTCAAATCGTGTCCGAACATCCGATTCTCGCATGAGTTGTGGCGGATTGAAAATTCGCATTTCAGCTCAGTACCTTCTTAAACACCAAAAGGTCAGCTGCAAAAAATTAGATTTTTCAGCGGTTGACCTTCACTTACGATGTCAGGCGGGCCATTTCGAACATTACACACGCCCTATAGACGCAGCTCGTTGGCTCCATGAAGATCGCATTCGGCTAAGATGGCTTGCGTTCTCTCACAATCAGGGGACCTAAGACGCATGTAAATGCTCAAAGCCCGTTCTGCATAAGGCTTTGCTTCGCCAAATCTTGATTGCCGCACTAAGCTCGCAGCCAACCGACGGCAGTTGTTTGCGATGAGAGACTGCCGCCCAAAAATAGTGCCCATGTCCATCGCTGCGCGCGCCATTGATTCAGCCTCCTTCCATTTGCCCTGCAAAAGCAAAATATCTGCACGGCGCCCTGTGAGGTTTGCGATGTAGTATTTGCTCCCGCTTCTGCGCGCCACGTCCAACGCTTCCGCTGAATATCGATCTGCACCCAATTCATCTCCAGACTTTAGTGATACTATTGCCAGACAATTCAGACACTCTGCAACCTGGCCGTTGGATGCCGACAATTTGGCTGCAAAAATGAGTGCAGCCTTGTAACACTCAATTGCTTTCGAAAAGTTCGATCGAAGCATGTGTGCGTGTCCTTGGAGTCGAAGCGCCATGGCTCGTTTTCGGGGATTAGGAATGGTCGAGGGCCAGTATTTATCAACTCGTTCGGCACAGGCCGACAGCTTGTCCTCATCGCGCATAAGGCTGTGAGCCCACCCTTCCCAAAAGGCCCTCCGCCCAGCACTGTCAAAATCAGCTGCATTAACAGCGCACATCTCTGCATTCTGGCAAAGCCTGACCATCTCATCCCAGCGGCCTGTGAATTCGAGAAAGTTGTCGAGCCCGTTACAAATCTCTTGGAGCCTGATATTCGGACCATCTATAAAGAGGCGAAGCGCTGGTGAAATAGATGCCCATTCTCGTTCGAGTTTTTCGAAGGGAGCATGCCGCGTGTAGCCATGCTCATTGATTAAGGCAAACGCGCGGTGTTCAAGGCGCTCCCCCACACGCTTCACCAACTCAGCCCGCGCATCGTGAATGAACACGGCGATCATAGGAATGAGGGCGTAATTTTCTTCGCCTTCCTGGGGGACGACGATGGAGCGGTTGGTGAGGAGCTTGAGGGCGCGGCGGGTGGTGGGTTCATCGACGCCGCTGATCTCGGCGATGGCGCTGAACGAGATGGGTTCGATGGGATAGCTCAGAGTGGCGACAATGCGCTCTTCATCGGTCGTGAAGCGGGCGAGGAGATCGCCAAAGATGAACTCGAGGGGATCATTGCCCTGCGGGCAGCTGCGCAGGTGAGCGAGGGCGTCTGCAATGGTGGTGCAGTAGCCGCTGCCGACCTGCCAGGCAGTCCAGGTGAGGAGCAGGGTGTTGCCGCCGGTCTCGGTGATGAGGCGAAGTCGGTCGGACTCGGGGGCGGCGTCGAGCGCGGGGTTGTCGCGGGCGATGTCGGCGAGGGTCTGGAGGGCTGCGGTTTGGTCGAGTTGCTGGAGTTTAAGCCTTCTGCCGGTGGCGGTGAGGAGGGAGCGGCTGGTGAGGAGGGCTTTACAGGTGCGTGGGAGGTGGCCGAGGAAGGCGAAGAGGCTGCGCTGGTCGGCCTCGGAGAGGGTTTCGAGGTTGTCGAGGACAAGGAGGGTGCGGGTGCCAGTGAGAGCGTCGATGAGGAGGCGCGGACGCTCGTCGGCAGCGGCCTGGGTGATCTCAGGCTTCTGAAGCCTTCGGGCGGTAGCGTCGATCATTTGCGTGAAGCCGCTGATAGCGAAGGTGCTTTCGTCGTGCGGACCATGGGGATCCATAGCGGTCTTCTTGGCAGAGAGAAAGATGATGTCGTCGAAGTGTCCGGGCGCGGCCAGCTCTGCAGCGCGGATGGCGAGGGTGGTCTTGCCCATGCCGCCGTGGCCATTAATGAGCACGCCCCAGCCAGTGGCGTCGGGCTGGAGATTGTGAAGGAGGTTGGCGAGCTCCTTGTCGCGTCCGAAGAAGCGCTGAATGGCGGGAAGGTTATTTCTCGGTAGTCCTGGAAACACTGGAGCGGGCACGCGTGTGGCCGAAGACTCGCAGGAAGAAGGGAAAGAGGGCTTGCTGGTCGGCTCGGTAGGCTTGATGCCATGAAGCAGAGCCGCGAGACATTCGTCTTCGGCCTTGCAGACGAAGTCGATGTAATTGCGGGTTTTGTGCAGGTCGTTGAGTTCGGTCTGGGCGATGCGAACGGGGACAAGCAATGCTTTGGAGCCACTTGGGTCCTTGGAGTAGAACACATTCCATTCGGCCTGTCCATTCTCGGACGCCAAGTAGGCCGGGGATAAAACCGCGATCATACGCTGGCATTGCTGCAGAGCCTTCTGCATTTCTACGACCCACGAATTGCCCGCATTGAAGTGCCATTTCTGAAATCGAAAGCTGTAGCCATGCGCCCTCAAGTGATAGGCAATCCATTCAGCCCAAGCTTCATCTTTGCTTGTGTAGCTGATGAAGAAATCATAGGTGGATGGCTGAGCGGCAGGCTCCATGCACAGCCATTGTGCGACGAAGCGCCAAAAGTGCGAGAAAAAAGAGAACGCCCTATTCCATGCAACCTCCGAATGCACGAAGCATGCGTGGTTAGGCGATTTCCACACCTACCCAAACAAGCTCGTGATCGGCTGGCCCTTGTCGGTCACTGTGAAGGGACGCTTGGTGCTGGAATACAGCACGAGGTCCAGCGGCAGGCCGAGGGCGTAGGCGATGGTGGCGTTGAAGTCGGGGACGCTGACTTTGTTTTCGGTGACTTCGATGCCTTTGTCCGTCTTGCCATAGACCTGACCACCGGCGATGCCGCCGCCCCAGAGGACGGAGCTGAAGGCTTTCGGGTAGTGGTCGCGGCCTTCGTTCTGATTGATCTTCGGGGTGCGGCCGAATTCGGAGGTGAGGACGACGAGGGTGTCATCCAGCAGACCACGGCGTTCGAGATCGGTGAGCAGCGTGCCCAGCGCCTGATCGAGATCACCACAACGTTCAGGGAGGCGGGCACCAATGTCCTGATGCATGTCCCAGCCGCCGAGGTTCACTTCCACAAAGCGCACACCGTGCTCAACCAGGCGACGTGCGAGGAGGCAGCCCTGCGCGAAGTTTCCATCACCGTATTCGGCATGAGTTTCCGGGGATTCCTTGCTGAGGTCGAAGGCGTCGAGGTCCTCGCTCTTCATGACCTTGATGGCGTCCTTGTAGACGTCCGCGTAGGCTTTGACGTTCTTGTAGTTGTAGGCCTGCTGAAATCCTTGATCGAGCTTGGCGGAGAGGCCGAGGCGGTAGTCGAAATCGCCCTCACTCAGCGTGCTGGGACGATGGCTGTTTTGCAGACCGCGCGCTGGATCATTGAGGATCAGCGGCTGGCATGCGGCCTCGAAGAAACCACCGCCGGGGTGCTTGCTGTCGCTGGTGATGATGACGGAGCCGGGGAGATCCACATTGCCCTTGCCTTGAAATTTCTGCATCCAAGCTCCCATGGTGGGATGCCGTGTGGCACCGCGCATGGTGTAGCTGGTGTGCTGGAAGTAATTGCCCTGCGCATGGGCACCCTGCGTGGAGGAGAGAGAATTGATGATGGCTCCGCGATGCATCATCTTCGCGGTGTGCGGCAGCAGTTCGCCGATCTGCACGCCGTCCGCGCTGGTGGGGATGGTCTTGGTGCCGCCCATGGTGTCCGCACCCGGCACGCAGCCAAAGGTGTCCAAATGCGTCATGCCGCCGGACATGTAGAGATAGATGACTCGCTTGGCCGTGGCGGCCTGCTTGGCCTTGCTGGAGCCTTCAAACGCAGCATAGCCGCGTGGCGCCAGGGCGCTCATCATGGAAACGCCGAGGCAGGTCTTGGCGATGTTTTTGGCAAAGTCACGGCGGGTGACATCGTCACAGGAATGGAGGAGGGCTTTCATGAGGATGATGCGTGAGAGAATTATTGGACGAAGAGGAACTGCGAGCCGGTGATGAGCGCGTGGGTGACATCCGCGACGGCCTTGTCGCCGCGCTCTTTGATGACGCCATTGAGAATGGCCTGCTCATTGGCCGTGGGAGCGCGGCTCAGGAGCGCCTGATAGAGAGTCGCGATTTTATCTGAAGGCGATCCAGCCTTGGCGATGGCCTGGTTCAATTTGGAAGCCGGATTGTTGATCACATCAGCAGCGGGTCCATTGAGCAGGGTGAGAGCCTGCGGCACGGAGGCATCGTCGCTGGCGTTCTGGATGAGTTCGCGATCACTCTGGCCAAAGGTGCGCAGGAAAGTGCCGGGGCGTGCGGGGCTGGGCTGCTCCGAAGCGCGGGAGGTGAGGCCCATGCCATCCTTGCCGCTGCTGTTGCGCTGGTAGGCTTTGAGGAATTCCTTGCGCTGCTCCTTGGTCATGGATGCGAGCGTCTTCGGATCAATCTGCGGGCGCTTGCCCTGCGCGGGTTTTTCGGGCCGGTAGCCCTGGCGCAGATCGTCTGCGCGATCTTTGCCGAGCAAGGCGACAAGGATGTCTTTCTCAGAGGCTCTGCGCAGAGTGGCGGCCTCTTTAGCGAGCGCTTTGGCCTCTGCCGTAACATCAATTCCCTTTGCCTTGTCAGCTTCGAGCTTGGCTTTCATGGCGTCGATCTGCTTCTGGTTGGCATCCATTTTGGCGCGGCCCTCCTTGGCGATCTGCACCAGGCCTTCAGCCCCCTTGGATTTGACCGTGCCGAGGAAGGTGGAGAGATCATCGAGATACTGATGCAGACGGGCGTTCTCGTCATCAACGGTGTCATCCACGTTGCCCTTCGAGAGCGTGACAAAGGAGTCCCAGATCTGCTCCGCGCTCATGCGGCGCAGGATCGGGCCGGTGAAGTGGTAGGTCTCGCCAAGTGGCACCTCATGCGTGGTGGCGGCGCGCTGGTAGGTGTCGGTATTGTAGAGCACCCGCAGGAAGGATTTGAGCGAGTATTGCTTCTCGATCATCAACTGGCCGAGGTAGTCCATCAGCGCCGGATTGCTGGCGACGGTGCTGTCGGTCATTTCATCCACGGGCTCGATCAAGCCCACGCCGAAGGCTTTCTTCCACATGCGGTTGGCGATCACGGTGGTGAAGCGCGGATTCTCCGGGCTGGTCATCCAGTCGGCGAAAGCTTGCAACTGGGTCTCACCGGGTTTGACCACGGCATCCTTGCCAAACATGGTCTTGGCTTCGACCTTTGCACCGGGCTTGGCATCAGGGTACTTGTAGTCAGCGGGCAGGCTGGGGAGCTTGCCTTCCTGCCACTCGGCGCTGGTGTAGCGCAGCGGCTTCATCACGTCCTGCATGGCGCGTTTGACCTGCTGCATGTCTTCCCTGCTGATCTTGGATTCCTCGGCTTTTTTCTCCGCCTGCATTTTAGCCCGGTAGGCTTTTTTCTCCGCACCGCTCATGGCCTGCAGGGCTTTCTTGTCCAGCTCCATGCCTTTGCCGGCGGGGCTCTTGAAATCCACGCCCCGGCTTTTCGTGTCCATGCCGTAGGTGAAGGCGGCCATGTGGTAGTAGTCCATCTGGGACCACTTGTCGAAGGGGTGGTTGTGACACTGAGCGCAGACGATGCTGGTGCCCAGAAAGACCTGCACGGTGTAGGCCAGATGGTCGAGCTTGTTTTCATCCCGCTGCCAGAAACCGATGCTGCCGCTGTCCCACACACCGCCGTCGGTGGTGAGGAGGTTTTTCACGAACTTGTCATACGGCACGTTGGCTTTGACCTGCTGCTTGAGCCATTCTTCGTAGGCCTCGGCGGTGATGCGCCCCTTCACGTTGTCCGTCAGACGCAGCACATCGGCCCAGTAATTGAACATGTGGCTGGTGTAGCCGTCGGAGGCCAGCAGGGTGTCGATGAGCTTGGCGCGCTTCTGCGGGTCTTTGGAGTTGGTGTAGGCCTGAGCTTCTTCCAGAGTGGGGATGCGCCCGGCGATGTCGAGGTAGAGCCTGCGCACGAGCACCTCGTCACTGGCGGGCGGGTTCGGCTTGAGGCCGGCTTTCTCCCAGTCCTGGCTGAGGAGTTGATCTATCTTCTGGCTTTCCGGCAGAGGCGCGGCTTGCAGCGTGGCAGAGGTCAGCAGGCATGCGAAGAGGAGACGGAGGGCTTTCATGAAGGGGCGGAGGGGGTTCCAGCCGCGAAAACGCAGGACCTGCACTCATCTTACCAATAAATGTGCACCAAGTGGAATGAGTGCCTAGATGCCCTGCCGACCGCCACGTCGGCCTGTCTGCCACAATTTTATACAATGATCTGGCCACTGGCACGTTGTGTCAGGTATTGTCGCCTTTCCGTCCCACCACCACCCTGCTTTCGCCATGTCTCGCCGCCTTCTGATCGCATGCTCCGTCCTCGTGTTTCCTCTGTCCAGCCTGCCTGCGGCTCCTGAGGGCAAACCCGAGCCCAAACCGGCTCCTGCAAAGCCAGAGCCCGGCAAACCGGAGCCCAAGCCGGAACCTAAACCCGAGCCAAAGCCCGAACCCAAACCGGAGCCCACGAAGCCAGAGCCTGCCAAACCCGCGCCTGCGCCAACGCCACCCGCGCCGTCCAATCCCCCCGCCACTCCGGCTCCCACTCAGCCTGCACGTCCTCAGCAAACCGTCTCCCTGACCAAGAGCGACGACAACAAGCCCAAGCGCAAAACCGTCGCTGAATTCACCAAGGGCTTCAAACGCGTCGACGGCCTCTTCCGAGTCTATCTGGATGCAGAGCGTGGCAACCCCTGGCTGTTTGTGGCGAAGAATCAGGTCGGCCCTGAGTTCATCTACTTCAACCACAGCGTGGACGGCCCCGTGGCTTCCGGCCACAACCGCGGCCGTTACGGCGACTCGCTGGTCTTCACGATCCACAAGGTCTTTGACCGCATCGAACTCGTCGAGCAAAACACCAAGCTCTTCTTCGATCCGCAAAGCGCCCTGGCCAAAGCCCAGGCGGCCAACACCACCAGCGCCGTCTTGAGCACTGAAATCATCATGGCCGAGGACGAGGAAGGCTATCTCATTTCCTGCACCAACCTGTTCCTGCGCGAAAACCTCACCCAGGTGAAGTTCAGCAACATGGGCGGGGACAAAGCTGTGCTGGGCAAGCTCTCGGAGTCCAAGTCCAAGATCCTGCGCGTCAACGGCTACCCCAAAAACACCGCCATCACGGCGGAGTATGTGTTTGAAAACCCCAGCCCCACCTGGGAAACCGCCGCCGATGTGGCCAATCCGCGCTACATCACTGTCAAGGTGCAGCACACGCTCATCGCCATGCCCGAGAGCGACTACAAGCCCCGCCTCGATGACCCGCGCATCGGCTACTTCACCCATCAGATCACGGACATGACGAGCACGGACGTGGCGCCGTATCGTGACGTCATCCACCGCTGGCGGCTGGTGAAGCAAAAGCCTGGCACCGCGCTGAGCGAGCCCGTGCAGCCGATCGTGTTCTGGATCGAGAACACCACGCCCGTTGAATTCCGCGACACCATCCGCACCGCCGTGCTGAAGTGGAATGAGGCCTTCGAAACCGCCGGATTCAAAGACGCCGTCGTCGTCAAGCAGCAGCCCGATGATGCGAAGTGGAATGCGGATGACATCGAGCACAACGTGCTGCGCTGGACCAGCAGCGTGGCTCCGCCCTTCGGCGGCTACGGCCCCAGCTTTGCCAATCCGCGCACGGGTGAGATCCTCGGTGCGGACATCATGCTGGAGTACAGCTTCATCACCAAGCGCCTGCTCACCAAGAAGCTCTTTGCCGATCTGGGCACGGAAGCCGAAGCAGCAGGCCAGACGAAAGCTTTCAACCCGCACGCCTGCGAGGCCTGCGGCTCCGCACGCAACGGCCTGCTGTTTGGCCAGACCATGCTGCGCCTGCAAAAAAGCGACCGCGTGGAGATGGACCGCCTTATCAAAGAATCGCTCTACTACCTCTGCCTGCATGAGGTCGGGCACACGCTCGGCCTGAACCACAATTTCCGTGGCAGCCAGCTTCACAGCCTCAAGGACATCCATAACGCGGAGCTCACGGAAAAGACCGGCCTCACCGGCTCCGTCATGGACTACCCGCCCATCAACATCGCCCCCAAAGGCGTAAAGCAGGGCCAGTACTTCACCACCAAGCCCGGCCCCTATGACCATTGGGTGATCAATTACGGCTACAGCGAGTCTTTGGAAGATCCCGTTGAAGAAGCGAAGCGCCTTGAATCCATCGCCGCGCTCTCACACAAGCCGGAGCTGGCCTTTGCCAACGATGCCGACGACATGCGCTCTCCTGGCAAGGCCATTGATCCACGCGCCATGCTTTTTGACATGAGCAGCGATGCCATCAGCTACGGCGAGCAGCGCTGTGAAATCGTCCGCGTTGAACTCGCCAACATCCTCAAAGATGTCTCGGATCCCGGCAAGAGCTGGCAGGAAGTCGCGCAGGCTTTTGCCTCCCTGACCAAAGAAGCCAGCGGCTCGCTCAATGCCATCTCACGTTACGTCGGTGGTGTCTATGTGGAGCGTGCCGTGCAGGGGCAGGCCCCCGGAGCTGTGCCGTTCAAGCCCGTGGAAGCGGACAAACAGCGCCAGGCCCTTGCTGTGCTGGCGAAGTACGCCTTTGCGCCGGATGCGCTCGCCGCGCCGCCTGAACTCTACGCCCACCTCCAGCTGCAGCGCCGTGGCTTTGACCATCGTGACGAAGGTGAAGACCCCAAGCTCCATGAGCGCGTCTTCAATATCCAGCGCACCTTGCTCGACCAGCTCCTGCATTCCCGCACGCTGGAGCGCATCGAAGACTCCGCACTCTACGGCAACCAGCTCGGCCTGGAAGAAGTCATGAACACCCTCACCACCGCCATCTGCACCGGTGATGATCCAGCCAAACCGGTGAGCACCATGCGCCAGAACCTCCAGCTCGACTACCTCACCCGCCTGCTCAGCATCGCCCACAGCGGGAATCATTACCCTGCCGTGCAGAGCGTCGCGCTGCTGCAGCTCGAACGCATCAAAGGCCTCACCTTCGCCAATTCCCCGGCGCATCAGCTTGCGATCAAGTACCGCATCCGTCGCGGGCTGGATGAGAAGTAGAATCCTTATCGATCTGCCCTTCTGCCTCCTCTAAAAGCTGGCGTCGTCTGCTGCGCAGCACTCGACGCCTCAAGCCATCCTCAACAATGAGAGAGCTCCAGACTTGATTGCCACAGGAGCAAAGCAGCCACGCCAGAACACGAAGCCCCCCTTGCATGAGCCCGTCTGCCAAAATGATTTTGCTGATCGCCGTCAGCATCTTCTATTTTGCAGCCCAATGCTTCGCAGAAGAGCCCAAGGAGTGCCTTCCTAGATCGGTCAAAATCATCCTCTTCGTCCCTGCGGATCTCGCCGTTCCAGAAGGCGCCCGGCATCGAATCACGCAAATCGCCGATGCCGCCGATGCCTTTTTCTTCAGCGGCATGAATCGGCATGGTTACCCACCAGGAGTGAAAACGTTGTTCGAGCGTGACGGCAAGGGGCAGGTCGAACTGCTTCAGGTTCGTGGCAAAGACAGTGCAGCCAGCGGCACGTATTCCCAACCGAGCTGCATCGGCAACGTGATCAACAAAGCAGGGGCGCAGCACAACGTGTCGAAAGCAAGCCATGTCTGGTGGGTCTTTATGTACCTGGGAGACCGGCCCATTCGTTTTGAAAACTGGATGGGACAAGGCAACCCCCGTGATGGAGGCGCGGCCATCATCAATTACGACACGGTTCCAGGAGAGATTCGTCCAGACCTGCAACTGACTGAGGGCTTTAATTATGAATACAAGCTCAAGTCAACGATCCATGAGCTGGCCCATGGTTTCGGGCTTCCCCATATGGGCCCTGATCCAACGCTCAACCTGGGGAACTCGCTCATGGGTCCCAATCCACCTGGATACGCGATGCGGCATGGTCCAAAAGCCGACCACGTGTATCTGGCAGCCGCCGAAGCAGCCATGCTGTGGAGACATCCTCTCTTCACGGGGAAGGCAATGAAACAATTTGAACCTTGGGAAGTAAAACTAACCGACTACAAGGCCGCCTTCGACCCCAATGCCGACACGGTGACTGTCACCGGCAGACTCGTCACCCAACAACCCGCCCATAGCGTGGTGCTGATTGACGACCGGGGAGACAAAAACCCGGACGCAGAATACTGGAGCCGGAGCTATGCGGCTCGGATCGCGCCTGATGGCAGCTTTCAAATCAAGATCAACGATCCCGCAAAGTTGAACGGGCAATACCGGATCTTGTTCTGCTTTGAAAATGGCATCGTCAGCGGTGACGGCAAGAAAATCGGTTTCACGGACCGTGGCGACATTCGCAAAACCTACCGGTTTCAAGACGGTCATTTTCAATTCGAAGAGTAACGTCATTCTGCCATGTCGTTTGCATCAATCCCATCAAGACTGCTGCATCTGCCAGCGTACTCTCCCGCATGAAATCCCTCACCGCCCTGCTCTGCCTCCTCGCCACCGCTTCCCATGCGGCGTTTTCAGACGGCTGGGTGCTTTGGTCTCCGCGTGATGAGGCGAAGCCGGATTCGGCTGTCAGCCAGACTGGCGGACATGATGGCAAAGGGGCGCTGATTCTTGAAACGGGTGCGGGCGAACAATGGATCGGCTGCTGGACAAACACGCTGCCGGTCGAAGGCGGAAAGCATTACCAGTTCAACGCGTGGAAAAAGACCAGCGCCATGCCCACGGCACGCCGCAGCGTGTATGCGCGCATCCTTTGGCAGGATGAAAACGGCAAGCCCGTCAACTGGGAGGAGCCTGCGAAGCAAGGTTACGCGAAGGGCACCGTCCCACGTGCCGAGCCTGAATACCCGCATGTGCCTGAGGGTGAAGCAGGCCAGTGGATTCATTGCCAAAGCACTCTGCGTGCGCCGGTGAAGGCGAAGCAGGCAAAGATCGAGCTCTACCTCCAGTGGGCGGCGAATTCGCGTGTGGAGTGGAGCGATGTCTCTCTCGCCGCCGTGCCCGCCCCTGCCCCGCGCAAGGCGCGCCTCGCCACGATTCACCTTCAGCCGAAGGACGGCAAGAACCCCGCTGATAAGCCACCGCAGTATGCGCCGCTCATTGCTGAAGCTGCCAAACAAAAGGCCGACCTTGTGGTGCTCGGCGAGACGCTCACTTATTACGGCACTGGCAAGACGATGGCCGAGTGTGCCGAGACGGTGCCTGGACCGAGCACGGAGTACTTTGGCAAACTGGCGAAGGAGCACAATCTCTACATCGTCGCGGGCCTCGTGGAGCGTGAGGGCAAGACGCTGTACAATACTTCGGCGCTCCTGGGTCCGGATGGCACGCTGGTGGGCAAGTATCGCAAAGTGACTCTGCCGCGTGGGGAGATCGAACATGGCATCACTCCCGGGCATGACTATCCGGTGTTTGATACCCGTTTTGGCAAAGTGGGCATGATGGTCTGCTACGATGGCTTCTTCCCCGAAGTCGCCCGCGCCCTCACGATCAAGGGAGCCGAAGTCATCGCCTGGCCGGTGTGGGGCTGCAATCCCATGCTCGCCGCTGCACGCGCTTGCGAAAACCATGTCTACATCGTCAGCAGCACCTACACGGACGCCATCAAGAACCAGTGGATGATCTCAGGCATCTTCGATCACTATGGCGATGTACTGGCAAAGGCGGATGTGTTTGGCACGCTGGCCATCGCGGAAGTCGATCTCAATGCGCCTGCGCATTGGAACAGCCTCGGGGACTTCAAGGCGCAGATCCAGAGCCATCGGCCACCGGCTTTGAAGGAGCCTTGAGGACTGAGATTTTTTTGCTTTCCACGGCATCCGATTTCTGACGGAATGTCAGGGTGAGATTCATCGTCTTTTTTCTCCTCAGTGCGCTCTGCGCTGCGCATGCGGCGGAATCTGCCGGCATGTCGCGGCTGCGTGAGGCATTGGCGAAGGCTGAGCAGGAGCATGGAAAGGAAGCGCCCGAGGTGGCGGCACGCCTCAGTGAGCTGGCGAGCCACCTCGAAGCCGCTGACAGCTTTCAGGAGGCGGAGGCACTCTACCGGCGTGCGCTGGCAATTCGGGAAAAAGCCTCAGGCGTGACTCCTGCCGATCTAGAATCGAGTCTGAACAATCTCGCCGACCTGCTGCGGCAAATGGGCCAGGAGAAAGAGGCGCTGGGGCTTTATCAAAGACTGCTGAGCTGCATTGAAAAGCGTCCGGATGGAGCAATGTCCCCGGAAGCGGCCAGCTGTCTGGGAAGCAAAGCGGAGCTGCTGCTGAGCATGCACCAATCTCAATCAGCGTTTGTTGAGTACCTCGAACTGCTGAAGCTTCACGAGAAGCTCTCCGGACTGAGTCATATTGCGGTCAGTTCCAAGCTCAACAAGGCGCAAGACCTGCGGGAAAACATTCTCACAGGCCGTGGCAGCGCGCCGCTCTACCAGCAGGCGCTTCAGATTCACGAAGAGGCCGTAGGTGCTGAAAATGCCGAGCTTGCCACCTGTCACTCGATCATTGCAGGTCTACTGCTGTTCCAGGCGCGCAATGCGGAAGCAGAGCCCGTGCTCCGCCGGGCGCTGGAAATTCGCACCTCCATCATGGGCCCAAAGCATCCACTCACCGCCCAGGTGGCCTACACTTTGGCGGAGCTGCTGGAGCGAACCAAGCGCAGGAAGGAAGCCCTGCCACTCTATCGCCAGGCTTTGCCCGTGCAGGAGAAAGCACTGGGCCCGGATGCTGCCATCACCTGCGCCTGCCGTGTTCAGCTGGCGCAACTGCTCAGCGAGCAAAACCTGCATCAAGAGGCACTGCCGCTGCAGCAGCGCATCGTCGAAAACATTGAGCGGACGAAAGGCCCGGAAGACCACAGTCTCTTCTCCCATCTGAACCATCTGGCAAACACACTGCACTCGCTGCGCCGCTACCCGGAGGCAGAAGCCGCCTATCGAAAAGAGCTCTTGGTCGCAGAAAAAGCCTTTGGCCCGGACAACTCCATGGTCACCGGCTCCCTCTCCATGATTGCCCAAACTTTGAGCGACATGGATCGCTGGAAAGATGCCGTGCCGTTTTTGCGCCGCAAACTGGCGGTTCATGAGAAAAATCTGGGGAAGGTTCATGAAACTGTGGCGGTGGATCTCAGGGTGCTGGCAGGTTATTTGGTGAAGGCGGGTGAACCCCGCGAAGCAGAGCCACTGCTTCGCGGCTCACTGGTTATTTTAGAAAAGACCAAGGGCCCTGAGGACGCTCAAGTCGCTGTTGTCTTGAAGCATCTGGCTGACCTCCTGTGTGATGTGGAGCCCAGGGAGGCGGAGAAATTGTATCTGCGCGCGATCAAGGTGAGCAAGAAGTCTATGGGTGCAGGGCACTCGTTCACCAGAGAAATTGCCGAACACTACGAGGCCCTGCGACAGACATTGAAAAAGAACGATGCTGAGGACGAAGGCCTGCGCGCAGTCCTGAAACTGAATGGCAAGGTCTGGGATGAGAGCACGGCTGTCGCGTTCCTCAAACAGCAGCTGTCCAATCTCCCTGCGGCCAAGTTCACGGAGACTGATGCGACAAAGCTGGTGCAGCAGATGAAAGGAAACTCTCTGGCACTAGCCATGGCGACGGCATGCATCGCGGAGCAAAAACTGGCATTGGCCGGGTATGTGAAGCGCTGGGATCAGGAGTCAGCCGGGCTCAAGGAAACGACGGCAGCAGGCGAAACATCCCCCGACCCAATCATCGTCACGACATGGCAGCTTTCCGCCAGGAGCCTGACACCCACGGCGCGTGCGCTCATGGCCCTGCTGCCCTGGCTCGCCGAGGAAGCCGTGCCCCTGCCCTTTTTCACCGAGCATGCAAAACTTGTGGCGGATGCCGCAAATGAGAAATCACCTGATGCCAAAGTAGAAGCCGGGTTCGATGAATTGGAACGCCACGCTCTCATCACGCAGGAGCCGCTGAGCATCAACTGTCCAACGCCACTGCAGGCGGTCTTGCGCTTTCAGGGTGGAGCTGAGTTTCTTGGCCGTGCCACCGCGCTGATGCATGCCATCGTGGCCAAAGATCCGGCAACGCAGCGCATGCGGCCGCGTGAGGTTTGGGAGCCTGTCCTTCCCCATGTGTCGAGGGTGCTGGAGTTTCAGCGTCAGTTCAATGACAAGGCTGGAGACGCGAAGATCACACACAGCCTGCTCAATGACTGCGCTGAGTTTTTACAATACAAGGCGCAATACTCCGAGGCCACGCCTCTGCTCGACCTGGCGGAACAACTGCTGCTGCGTGCGCTGAAACTGGCGGAGGAAAATCCCACCACCCAGCAGGCGGACCGCATCGCCGCCCTGGACAAAATCGGTGCTGTGCTTCACCGCTCCAAACGTGATGAGGATGCCGCCGTGTTCTACCGACGCTCGCTGGACTTGTGCGAAAAAACACACGGGCAGGAGAGTCTCCAAACAGCCGACAGTCTTGATCGACTTGCCCTGACTCTGGCTCCCACAAAACAAGGCAGGGATGCAACTCCTCTGCTGCGCCGGTCACTGGCCATCCGCGAGAAAGCCTTGGGGCCCATGGACCGCGAGGTGGCGCTCAGCCTGGGACGGCTGGCCTTTCAACTCAACACCGGTGACACGGTCAAAGAGGCAGAGCAACTCTACCGACGCACCTTGGTGATCGAAGAAAAAATCTACGGTGCAGACCACCCGGCCCTCATCCCTCAGCTCACCAGTCTGGGCAACTTGCTCAGAGCCCAGCAGCGCGACTCCGAAGCCGAGCCCATCTTTAAACGCATCCGCCTCATTCGCGAAAACACGCGCATCAACGGGCCTCCACCAGTACCCGCAGGTGAACGGAAAACTCCTGCCGGTCAGTGAAGTCTTTCGAGCAGGTGAAGATTAGAGCGTTTAGCGAATGTCATTTCCGTACAGCCGGTTTCTTGCTCGAAGATCTTGGGCTTCCTTCTTCGCTCTCCTGCGTCGAGCTACGAAGCGCCTGAACTCAAGGCGGCTAGATTGTGGAACGGAGAATCACTGTTTCGGGTTGGGGCACGTGAGCATGCGCGGCGCTTTTGGAGTGCGGCTGCGCAACCCTGAAAGGGTGAAGCTGCCGCTTTCGAACGTCTCGTGGCGGGCGTGCGCTGACCGGCAGGTGGAAGCTCACCGACTCCCGCCTTCGAACAACCCGTGGCATGCGTGAGCCCAGCAGCACGTCGAAAGCGGTAGCTGCGTTCGTTCCTCACTGCGCAACCGCAGTCCATATCGGAGGCACGCGCAGCGCTTGGGGAGTGATGCCACGCGTCGCTTTCCTGAAATGCTTTTTTGGAAAACGCTGACCTCCCCCACTCACGGCGCTGGAATGATCCAGACGGAAGGGCTGGCCCTCTGCGGCATCTTGATGAAGGTGGCACGACCAGTGCGCAGCAGCGGGGCGTTGTTCTGAGAAGTGGTGGCGGCAGAGCTCATGGATATCCAGATGGGAACGGGCTGGCCGGGCATCTGAAGGAGCCAACTGGCCAGATAGCCCCTCACACTAGCAGTGGCATCACCTTTCCAAAACTGCAGCATCGAGGAAGAGGAAATGAGGGTGCTGGCAAGGAAGGGTGAAGAGGTCATACCCGTTTGCGCAGGCGAGGCGTCGAGCGGCCAGGGATTGGCGAAGAGATTGTAGCCAGCCTGCAGCGGTCGGGCGAAGGGAGTGGTGCGCACGCTGCCGGTGCTGAGCAGTGCTGAGGGGCTGGGGCTGGCGATTTGCAGCATGACCCCTGTGCCTGGCGGAATGAGGGTGTCATTCATGCTGGTCGGGGTGCCTCCATTCAAAACCCAGTGGCGGGTGCCGCCGAGGTCATGGAGCCAGTATGTGATGTAATCTGAAGCGGTGTGAAACAAGACCTGATCTGCGCCACCGGCGGTGGAGGAACCCTGGAAGAGTGAGGGATTGAAGACTTCGCCCAGCGTGCGATGTGAGCGCAGGATCACACGCGCACCGGACAAGCCGGCCACGGCCGAAGCTGAGAGCGTGGTATTGAGCGAGTCATCCGCCACGAGACACGCAACGCCGGTGATGCTCTGCAGATCCAGGCGATGCCCGGCCTGAGGACCGCTGATGATTTCAAGGTAGTAATGCTGCGCGGGATCCATGGCAGAAGCCACGGACGCCTGCTCGCTGAGTGTGACACTGGCAGTGGTGGCGCTGCTGATGGAACCGGTGAAGAGCGCCGCATGATTGAGATTCAGCCCATAGGTCTGAGTGCCGGAGTACAGCGTGGTCTGCTGCCAGCCCACCGGCGCGCTGGTGGCGTTGCCGCCGTTGGTTTGGGTGATGCGCAGACGGATGATGCCACGCGCGAGGCTCTGCCCGGGGAGAGCCTGGAGATCTGGCCACGTCACCCGCTCCCATCCATTGCCTTCAGCGACGACTGCCGGTGCCGCCACCAGCGGGGACCAGTTGATCAAATCGCTGCTGCTTTCGAGCTTGAAGGTGAAAGTGCCCTGACCCGATGGGCGCAGCAGGGTGGCATCGACGCTGCTGTTGCTGCGCGTGACAAGCTGCAAGCCTTCACCCGGCCGGCTGATGCCGCTGGTGAGCGCGGTGCCGAGCGCGACTTCAAGAAGGTCTGAGGCGCTGTCCTCATCGCTGTTCGTCGTGGCGAGATTGTTGGGGAGACTGACGGTGCCGGGAATGATGGAGGCCAGCACGATGCTGTTCGGCGAAGCCGCAGGAGCCGCAGGCGCATTGACGAGCCACTGGCTTTGCGGGATCACCTCGCGCGTCTGGCCGGGGCTTTCCCACAGCAGCCGGGCGGTGGCGCCGCCGGTGCTTTCGTAGTACTCCATGACGACAGGAACGGCCACACCAGCCTGCAGAGCGATGACGCCGTTGTTCCAGGTGTCGCCGTGATTGTTCCAATCATTGACGACCTGCTGACCATTGACCCAGAGTCGCACGCCGTCATCGGTGACAGGGATGATGGTATAAGTCTGCGTGTAGCGCGGGATGAGGTAGCCGTGCCAGCGCACGCTGTAGCCATCGGCAGGAAGGCGTGCATCAGGACTGCCGGTGCCCCAGGTGTAATTGACCGTGGACTCCATGCGCGTGAAGCTGAACTGCTCGAAGTTTTTGCCGATGTAGTAGTCTCCGGTGAGGCCGTTGGTGTTGACCTCCGGCGAGTAGGCTACGGTGATGAGATTGGACACCGTGTTCGGATTGCCAGCGGCATCCTGCGCCACGCCTGCGGGGATTATCACGGTGACATTTCCCGCTGCCGTGGGCGTGACCGTGGCAGCCCATGCCGCCCCGGCGGAGGACAAGGCGGTGACCGTGCCATTGGTGACCGTGAACTCGGAAGCAAGCAGGCCAGTGACGTTCTCGCTGAAAGTCGCATTGACAACAAACGGCCCGGTGACGCTGCTGGCCGGAGTGGTCAGCGCGACTGAAGGCGGCGTGGTGTCCAGAGGTGTGTAAGTAGCGGTGAGCAGATTCGACGCGGTGTTGGCTCCGCCTGTGGCATTGGTGGCCGCATTGGCGGGTACTCTGATGGTGACAGCTCCAGCCGCCGTAGGTGTGACCAGAATGCTGTAAGTGGCACCGCTGCCGCTGAGCGCTGAGGCCACGCCATTGGTGATGGTGAAATCATTCAAAGCCACCCCGGTGACGGATTGACTGAAGACAGCGTTCACAGTGAATGGCCCCGTGACACTGGACGAGGCAGTGCTGAGCAGCACGGTGGGCGCAGGCAGGGGCGCGGTGTAGGTCACGCTCAGGGTGTTGGAAGCCAGGCTCGCATTGCTCGCGGCGTCAAAGGCCGCGCCGACGGGCAGTGCCACGGTCACCGCGCCATTGGCTGCGGGTGTGATGGTGACGCTGTAGGTCGTGCCGCTGCCGCTCAGTGCGGAAGCAACGCCGTTGGTGAGCGTGAAGTCGCTCAAGGCAACTCCGGTGACGGTTTCACTGAAGGTGGCGCTTACGGTGAATGGCGCAGACACACTGGCGGAACCCGTGGCGAGTGTGACCGCTGGTGGCGTGGTGTCGGGCGGGCTGCTGGTATTGACGAACTCCATCCAGTTGAAGTTGACGCCGCCATTTGGAAACTCGATGCGAACGACGGCAGCGGCAGGCAGGGTGAGCCCTGTGGCGGAGAAGGTTTTCCAGGCATAATAGCCCCCTGTATCTGTGACATTGATCGTGGTTGCGAGAGTGCCGTTGATCAGCACGCGCACCGGAACCGGAGTTGCAGACGAGGTGCCCACGCGCACGCTGAAGTTGTAGCTTCCTGACGGGAGAATGGTGGTGTAGCGCAGCCATTCACCCGCCGTGATCCAGCCGATGGAGGGCGTGGCATCCGTGTCTTTGGAAGGCTCAATATCGACTCCGGTGGTGCGGTAGTGCAGGCCGGAGACAACCTCGCCGATGTTGATGGTTTCAGCATCGTGGTAGGCCACCCCTTCCCCGCCTTCGTCAAAATCCTCCGCCTGAATTCGCACGGTCTGCCCCACGATGACCGGAGAATAAGTAACCGTCAGCAAGTTGGAGATGGTGTTCGGATTGCCCCCGGCATCCTGCGCCATGCCTGCCGGAAGCCTGACCGTGACGGCTCCCGCAGCGATGGGTGTGACGGTGGCAGACCACACCGCACCGGCAGAAGACAAAGCGGTGACGCTGCCATTGGTGACAGTGAATTCGGAGGCGAGCAGGCCGGTGACGTTTTCACTGAAGGTGGCGGTGACGACAAAGGGCGTGGCAACGGTGGTGGCCGGAGTGGTGAGCGCGACTGTCGGCGGCGTGGTGTCGGTGTAAGTCACGCTGAGCAGATTGGAGACGGAGTTGCCCAGGCTCGTGCTGTCTGTGGCGGCACTGGCTGGAACACTGACGGTGACCACGCCTGCGGTGGTGGGAGTGACTTTGAAAGTATAACTCGCGCCACTGCCGCTGAAGGTGGAGGCAACTCCGTTGGTGACGACCACATCGCTGAGCGTGAAACCCGAGGCCGAGGAACTGAAGGCCACGGTGACATTGAATGCGGCGGTCACATTCGTGGTGGCGGTGGTGAGGGCGACAGTGAATGGCAAAGGTGCCGTGGTGGGCGCATCGTCAATGCTGGCGACGAACGCGGCGAGGTTGGAGAGGTCCGTGGCCGTCAGCGTCACGCCGCTGTGCGCGGTGATGGCGTCTGCCAGAGTGGCCGCAGAGCCATCGTGCAAATACGGCCCCGTGGCCCAGCTGCCGCGCAGTGTGGGCACATCCAGGCCGGTGAGCGCTACGCCGAGGCGTTTGCCGCTGGCGGGTTTGAGGGTGCCGATATTGGCAAAGACATTGAGCGCGCTGTTGGTGAAGTTCACGCCGCTGTGGCAGGAGGCGCAGTTTTGCGAACGGAAGACCTGCTGCCCGGCGGTGGCCGCCGTGCTCAGCGCGCCGCTGCTGGTGCGGCTTGGGCTGTTGCCGTTGACGGTGAGGGATTTCACATACGCGGCCAGCGGATCGAGATCCGTGCTCACGCCCGCCTTCGCATCGCCGAGCGGCTGATTGCGCGTGCCGGTGTTGAGCTGCGTGTCCGTCATGAGTCCGGTGCCTCCGGCCAGGGCGCGGATCTGCCCTTCGAAATCCTGCACTTCATCGAAGTTGCCGGTCCAGTGCAGCATGCCGTGAGTGGCGTGTCCTTTCAGCGTAATGGTGTTGCGCAGGCCTTCACCGAAACCGGTGAGATCCCACACGCGGCCATCGTGTCCGGCATCGTTGTGGCAGACGGCGCAGCTGATGTACTGCTGCAGCGCGAGGCGCGGGTCCTGCGCATCGTAGAAGAATTGTTTCCCCTTCAGCACCTGGGCGGTGAGTTTTTCCGTGGTGACGGCATTGAGCGTGGCCGTGGTGGCGGGTGCGGTGTTGCCGCCCTGAGTGATGCCGCGCACGTCATGCACCGTGATCGTGCGGTCCATGAAGTTCTGCACATACAGCGTGCTGCCATCCGGCGATGTGACGACGCCCTGCGGTGCGCGGCCTGCGGGAAAGCGGGTGATCTCCTGATGTGACCACACATCGAGAATAGCGACCTCGCGGCTGGCTTCGAGCGCGGTGAAAACATAGATGCCATATGGATCATACGCGGCGGCGCTGGGCATGCCCGCGTTGTCGATGTCCACGCGTGAAGGCAGGTGCTCTGTCTGTGCAGTGAGATCAATGCGTGAGACGATGGCACGCACGCTGTTTTCATGATTCAAAGGCTGGCCGTCGCGCAGCATGCCGCGCTGGATGTTGTCCTGCTTTGAAGGCACCCAGGCGGAGAGACCATCAGGAGAGATGACGGCGGCACCAAGATAGTTGGGCAGACCGCGTGCGGAAGTGGAGGTGTCCGCAGCGGTGCTGGGATTGAGCAAAATGGTGCGTTCCACGGCAAGCGCCACCGTGCCGATGACGACCACCTGACCACCTGCACCCGTGAGCATCGGTGTGGCGGTGTTTTCACCGGCCACGCGTGGCGTGATGAAGCGTGAGGCATACACGCGTGCGCTGTCGGCAGAAATGGAGAGATGCCGCACAGGGCCGCCGGCATCGATGGAAGCCAGTTGTGCTCCGGTGCTGGGGTTCAGCTTCAGCACGCGCCCGGTGCTCTCCAGAGTCACCCATGCGGCCGTGCCCGCAGGATCAAAGACGATGCCGAAGGGGCGAGATCCATACGCGAGCGTGACGGTGGCGGCGACTTTGCGCGTGCTGGTGTTGATGATGCTGATCGTTCCCGTCTCCACATTCGTCACCCACAGCCTGCCGTCCGGCGCCAGAGCCAGGCTGCGTGGCGCGGTGCCCACGGTGATCTCGGCATAGCGTGCACGTGTGACCACATCAAAGGCGGTGACGCTGTTGTTGTCCGGATTCACACACCAGACACGGTCATTGCCGGTGGCACGATCTTCATAGACGATGCTGCAGGAGGCGGCGGGCTTGCGCGTGGTGAGTGCGGCATACACCGCCTGGTAGAAAGTGCTGGTGATCGTGATGCCGGTGTCATCGATGGCGGTGAGCGTCACCAGATAGCGCCCCGGTCCGGCGTAGGTGTGCGCGATGCTCGTGGTCGTGAGCCATGCGGTCTCAGGCGTGCCATCGCCAAAGTTCCATT
The DNA here is from genome assembly GCF_057652315.1 of Prosthecobacter sp. Pr1. Classification (NCBI taxonomy): domain Bacteria; kingdom Pseudomonadati; phylum Verrucomicrobiota; class Verrucomicrobiia; order Verrucomicrobiales; family Verrucomicrobiaceae; genus Prosthecobacter; species Prosthecobacter sp. Pr1. The sequence continues at coordinate 69,919 of NZ_JBYFBS010000028.1, forward strand.
TGTAGCGCGTGTTGATGCCGTTCGCCGATTGCGCGGTGAAGGTGAGCGCAGAGCCGGTGGCTTTCGGTGCGGCGGCCAGCGGCTGGAGCGTGAGCCCTGCGGTGACATTCCAAACGAAGGCGCTTGTGGCAGGCGTGCTGATGCCATCGCTGGCACTGACGGTGACGTTAAACGTGCCTGCGACCGTGACGGAGCCGGAGATGACGCCTGAACCCGGCGAGATCGAAAGCCCCGTGGGCAATCCCGTGGCGCTGAAGGTGATGGGGTCGTTCTCAGGATCGTTCGCCGTGACGGGCAAGGACACCACCGCGCCGATGAGCGAGGCCTGCGCGCCCGGATTCGTGATCTGCGGCGAGAGATTCTGCGGCACGATGCTGGTGGCGTGGCGAAGATCGCGCAGCGCGAGGATGTCGGGCTGGGACAAAGGGGCCTGATGCAGCGTGACTTCATCCACCGCACCTGCAAAGAAGGCCGTGCCGGGGCTGTCGGCTGCACCCACAGTGAATGGTTTGGAAGCGTTCGGCACGTAGGTGCCGATGTCTTCGTTGACGAGGATGCCGTTGAGGTACAATCGGCGCACACCGGTCAGCGTCGGGCCGCTGGCACTGGTCGTGCGGAAGGTGGCCGCCACATGCGTCCACTGGCCCACGCTCACCGCGCTGCCTTTCAGCCCAAGGAGTTCATCGCCGGTGCGCAACTGCCAGAAACCATCCGTGGTCACCCACAGGCCATAGCCTTTCTTGGTGCCGGTGGATTCATCCCGCGAGGCGAGCACGCAGCGTGCAGTGCCCAGTGCTGCATCATGGCGAACCCAGGCGGCGATGGTGAAGTCGTTCGGATTGAGCGCTACGCTGTAAGGCATGACGACGCTTTGCGTGGTGCCGTTGAACAACGCGCTGCTGCCGGTGCCGGGATTGCCACTGAGCGCGGGATTGGCGCTCGTCGTGTTTGCTCCGCCGCTTGCCGTGCCTGCGATGGACACCAAACCTGCGGCGGTGGATTTCACTTCGCCCGCTGTGCCGTTCCAGCTCGCTTCATCGAAGTTCCACGCCACCACCGGATTCTCGATGGGGAGATAAGGCGAGAGGTAGGTGCCCGCGATGACGGAGACCGCTGCGTCTCCCGGTTTTTTCCAGCCGACGGAGAGGTGATCGTCCCCCGTGCCATCCTTCATCAAGGCTTCGATGTAGTGGCGCCTGCCGGCCTGCAGGGTGATCAGGGCGGAGGTCTGCTGCGGATACCACGTCCAGGTTTGAGGTGGTGTGTAGCCGGGCTGGCTGGAGATCTCCACGGCGTTGGCGGGATTCGCATCGGTGCTCAGTTTCAGGCTCGATTCATCATCGCTGGAGATGAAGAACTGATACTGGCCGGTGACGGGCACGTAGAGAAAGCCGCGCAGTCGCTGGCCGGTGCTGTCATCCCAATTTTGAGGTGAATCAAAGGACGGCTGCAGATCGCGCCCATTCGGATTCGCAGGGAATACGGTGTTGCCCGTGAGGCTGGCCACGGTGGCGCCGTTGATGTTCGTCCAGTACTCACGCATGATCTGGCCGCTGCCGAGATTGGGCAGCAGCACGATCCAATTGAAGGAAACGGAGGTCACCTGCCCTGCGGCGCTCACCAGAATGGTGCTGTGGTAGGTTCCCGGTGTGGCGGTCACAGTGCCGGAGATCAAACCGCTGACGGCATCGATGGCGAGTCCGCTGGGCAATCCACTCGCGGTATAGCTCAGCGTGCCGCCCGTGGCGCTGGCGCTGATGGGCAGAGAGACCACGCTGTTTTGCGTCACGCTCTGCTGCCCGGGATTCGTCACCACGGGCAGCGTGGAGTTCGTGACCTGAATGATGCGTGACACGGACCACACGCCGTTCGCATCCACCGCAAACATCATCCAGTAGCCCGGGGTGAGCACATTGATGCTCGGCGGTGCGGTGACTGCATACACGCCCGGTGATGGATTCGTATGCGTGAAGCGCACATGCCGCAGGCCGGTGTCCACCGAATGCGTCTGCGCGGACATGCTGATGGCGCTGAAGTACTGCACGCCGTCGCTGGCGTTCACCGTGAAGATGGATGCGGGGCCAATGCGATCCGGCGCTGCCGTGATGACGGGCCGCACGGCGGGTGTGCCATCCGCATTGAACAACTGCGGCGGTGTGAAAACCTGCGCATCCTGGTGATCCGTCAGCGCATCGCCCGACAAGCCGCCGCCACCCGACCACACGCGACCATCGGGCAGCAGCATCGCCAGCGAGTGGTAATTGCGCGGCACTGACATGTCCGCCACGCCACGCCATTGCCCCGTCGTGGGATTCCAGATTTCCGGCGTGAACACCGTGCCCAGGTCGCTGAAGAATTGCCCCGAGGTATTGCCACCCACCACCATCACTTCGCCATTCGGCAGCATGACGGAGTTTGAAAAGGAGCGCGCATTCGCCATCGGCGCGGTAGGAGCCACCACGGGTGTGGCGCCGTTGAGATCCACGGTGAAGGCTTTGTTCACCACCACCCCGTCATCAATGGCAGTCAGTCCACCTGCCACCACCACCTTGCCAGGCGCATACATGGCCCATGCGCCCTGCTTCGGATAATGCGTGCCTGGGATGCTGGCCCCTGCCGCAGTCATCGCGCCAGTGCCTGCGGCGGTGATCCAGTTCAGCGCCTGATGCGGGCCAAAGTGCGCCACACGGCCATCCGGTGCCACGAGGAAGAAAGGATGCCAGTTGGTTTCAATCGCATTCGCGATGGGTGGATTTGCCACCGTTTGCCATGAGATGCCGCTCATGCGCCGCCAGCCGGAGCTGGCATTCCATTGCTCGATGGTGCCGTTGCCATTCGCGCCGCCGTTGCCGCCTGCGGTCAGCACTTCGCCATTGGGCAATGCGATGCTCGTATTGTACCACCGGCCATCCGCCATCGTTTGCGCGGGCACCCATTCATGGGTGCGCCAGTCAAACAAGCTGGCCAGCGCCGTGGTGCCATTGATGCCGTTCCCGCCATTCACCAGCAGGCGGCCATCCTGCAGGAACGACAGGCCGCCGCAGAACATGTCATGTCGCCCGTTGTTGATCTCGGTAAAGAGTCCCGTGGCTGGATCCCACACGGCTGCGTAAGTAAACTGCGGCCCGTCTGGAAAGGTCGTGCGCTGATTGGAGGCAAACGTCAGCAATCGGCCATCTGGCAGCATGGCGGCCGATGTAGGAATGTGCGGCGTCCAGGGGATGACGGCGCTCCAGTTTCCCTTCGTGACGTATTCCGCCGGGGAAATGGCGCCCACACTCAGCACCACCGCCTCCGCAGCAGGCGCCAGCCGTGCCGCCTCTGCCAGCAGCGCATCCGTCTCGGCATGGCTGACGCTATCCGCTTTTACGAGATTCCCGACACCCAGCAGAAGCAGGACACACAAACCCCTAAGGCCGGGCCTGATACGCCGCCCCCCCAGTTGAAAGCTTGCATTTACGCGTTTCATATATGAGCAGATTTTCAAAGCTGTGAAGAAGCGATCATCTGGGCGCTCCTCAATTCAGTTGATTGTAAGAGAGCTACCGTTCTCCTGACTGTTCACAGACCTTGATAGTTCACCCATCCGCGCTGCCAGCCCTTGCACTCCCACCTGCACTGTCTATTCTCGCCGCCCCTGTTCATTCCCTCTTTTCGCCGTGGCCAAAAAGTCCTCCAAAAAATCCGCTGAAGAAGCCTTCTCCCCCATCCTGCCATCCGCCGCCCCTGTGGAGCACAAGCCGGTGGACACGCTCTATGGAGACTGGTTTCTCGATTACGCCAGCTACGTCATCCTTGAGCGCGCCGTGCCCCACATCAATGACGGCCTGAAGCCCGTGCACCGCCGCATCCTGCACAGCATGGATGAGCTGGAAGACGGCCGGTACAACAAGGTGGCAAACGTGGTGGGTAACACGATGAAATACCACCCGCATGGCGACGCCTCCATTGGCGATGCCATGGTGCAGCTGGGCCAGAAGGACTTGCTCATCGACACCCAGGGGAACTGGGGCAACACCCTCACCGGCGACAACGCGGCTGCTCCCCGATACATCGAAGCACGCCTGTCCAAATTTGCGCTGGATGTCGTCTTCAGCCCGAAGGTCACCGAATGGGCCGCCTCCTATGACGGCCGCAACAAGGAGCCCGTAACGCTCCCGGTGAAGTTCCCGCTGCTGCTCGCGCAGGGCGTGGAAGGCATCGCCGTGGGTCTTTCCTGCCGCATCCTGCCGCACAACTTCATTGAGCTGTGCGATGCCAGCATCGCCGCGCTGCGCGGTGAGGAAGTGAACCTGCTGCCCGACTTTATCTCCGGCGGCATCATGGACGCCGCCGACTACAACGGCGGCATGCGCGGCGGACGCATCCGCATTCGCGCCAAGATCGACGAAGGCCCGAAGAAGAACATCCTCATCATTTCAGAGATCCCCTACGGCACCACCACTGGCGGCGTGATGGACAGCATCGTCGCTGCGAATGAGAAGGGCAAAATCAAGATCGCCCGCGTCGAGGACAACACCTCGGACAAGGTGGAGATCGTGGTGCACCTCCCTCCCGGCACCGACACCGACCAGACCATCCAGGCACTCTACGCCTTCACCGACTGCGAAGTCTCACTCTCACCGAACGCCGTCGTCATTCAGGACGACAAGCCGCGCTTCATGAACGTGAACGACCTGCTCAAGGCCAGCGCGGAGAACACCAAGAGAATCCTCGGCGAAGAGCTGGGCATCCTGCTGGGAGAGCTCAACGAGAAGTGGCACTTCAGCTCGCTGGAAAAGATCTTCATCGAGAACCGCATCTACCGCCGCATCGAAGAAGCCGAGACCTGGGAGGCCGTGATGGAGGCCATCTGGAAGGGCCTGAAGCCCCACCTCCATGTGCTCAAGCGCGAAGTCACCAATGACGACGTGGCGCGACTGACCGAGATCAAGATCAAGCGCATCTCCAAATTCAACAGCTTCGAGGCCGACGAGCACATCCGCGAGTTGGAAGAGGAGATCGATCAGGCCGAGAAGTTCCTCAAGGGCCTGACCAAGTACACCATCCGCCACTTTGAAGAGCTCAAAAAGACCTACGGTCCAGGGCGCGAGCGAAAGACCGTGATCAGCGGCTTCGAGCGCGTGGCTGCCGCCGAAGTCATCGTGCAGGGCGAGACTCTCTACCTCAACGCCAAGGAAGGCTTTGCCGGCACCAGCCTCAAGCGCGAAGGCGACCCGATCTGCAAGTGCTCCCCGCTGGACGACGTGCTCTTCTTCACCCGCGAGGGCAACATGACCGTGACCAAGGCGGCTGCGAAGTTCTTCGTGGGCAAAAACCCGCTCTACGTCAATCTCTTCAAGAAGGACGAAAGCGCCGTCTATACCATGATCTACCGCGACGGCCGCCAGGGCAGCCTCATGGCCAAGCGCTTCCGCATCGGCGGCGTCACCCGTGACAAGGAATACGTCCTCACCAAAGGCACCCCCGGCAGCAACGTCCTCTACTTCATCCGCCACGAAACCGAGGAAGACTCCAACGCCCAAAACGTCGTCGTCCACCTCAAGCCCGCCCTCTACCTGCGCAACCTCTCCATCAAATTCCCCTTCAACTCCATCGCCATCAAAGGCCGCGAGTCCCAGGGGAACATCATCACCAAGCATGCGGTCGATCGCGTGGTGCGTGAGCCGAAGAGCGGGGAGAGCGCCGAGTGAGGTGGAGCGGCAGCGGCAAAGTACTGAAGAGCTTTAGCTCGTTCTGGGAAGCTGAGCGCATTCCAGAGCGAGATCAAACTCGCCACCACTTTCCTGAGGCCACGCCGCCATATGGACTGCGGTCGCGGAGTGAGGAACGAACGCAGCTACCGCTTTCGCCGGGACCGGTGGCTCACGCACGCCTGAGACCATCCGAATGCGGGAGCCGGTGGTACTTCGCCGACCTGTGAGCTCACGCATGCCCCGAGACGCTCGAAAGCGGCAGCTCCACTCGTTCCTCGTTGCGCAGCCGCAGTCCAAAAACGCTCGGCCTGGCTGCATGATAGAGGCTTCTCCATCCAGCAGCCGCCTGAGAAACTTCGCCAAATGCACCGGGGGGATGTACGCGCGCGCTGAGTGCTGCCCCGCCCTGCAAGCCGGAGGCTTGTGCTACATGCGGTGTCGCCAGTGGTGCAGACTTCAACCTTTTCAACCATTTCAACGGGGGGTGGTGTCCACACGCCATCCGTCAGGGGGAAACTTCCGCAAATTCTGCAAATTCTGCGGGGGGGGGTGTACGCGCAGGCGGCCCTTCCAAGCCGGTCATTTTAACCCTTTCAACACCTGGGGATTCGCGCAGCCAGCGCCGGACAGCGCATGATTGACCTGACGGTCATTTCCAAAATTGCCACCAGGGGCGTTTGGGTGACTGGGCCTTGGAGACGTTTGTCACATCGCCTGTCTTCCACGCGGCGTAGCGCCCGTCGATCACCTGCTTGAGGCGTCCGTAGGTGTCGTCGTTGAACGGGATGTGGTACTCGGACGGCAAGGAACCTTTGAGTGTGACAATGAGATCCTCCATGTAACGCCCGGTGTTGTAGTCGAAATAGGCCGCCGCAAAGGCATTGCCTTCGTCGGTCAGCATGTCGTCGATGAGGCAGCGGTCGAGCATCTTGAAGTAATCCAGGGCGCTGAGCCGTCCTTCGCGCACTGCGGCATAGTCTTCAGGCAACTCGGTCCGCAGCCAGTCACTGACGAACCCGTGCTCGATGCACCAGCGAAAGAAGAACACGATGTGATGGGAAGCATGCTCCTGGGGCAGCCCGAATTTAGCCACGGCCTCGTCGTGCCACTTGGATTTGTCGTATGCCTTCGGCTGGTTCATTTCAGGATAAGCTTA
>NZ_JBYFBS010000029.1:0-63315 GCF_057652315.1 Prosthecobacter sp. Pr1
ACGCTTTCCAGAATGAGCTAAAGCTCATAAGTACTTTCCTGGAACAGCACACAGAAAGTACTCACGAGCTTCAGCTCGTTCCGGGCGCACGGCGCGAAGCCCGGCCATTCACTCACGGCACTCCCAGCTTCGCGATCTCCTCCTTCTTCAGCGCCCGGTCAAACACCGCGATCTCATCCAGCCGCCCCTCCCAGTTCGAGTCATTGTCGCTCCGCCCGCCAAAGAAGCACTCATGCGGAGCTTTGGCCTCCTCAATCGCCCTCTCCGTCTCAAACTCCAGCGCGCCATTGAGGTAGCCACGCACCTGGTTCTTGTCGCGCACCAGCACCACATGCTGCCACTGCCAGCGCGGGATCTCGGTTTTGCCTGCCACGAGGCTCTTGTCGTTCGTGCCGCTGAAGAAAATCAACTTGCCCGTATGGCCACTCTTGCCGCCGATGCCGAGGTGATCTCCCATCACGCTGAGCCCATGATCCTGACCCCGGGAAAAAAGCCAGCCGCTGGTATCTCTCCCGTCATTCGGCATGCCATTCCAAAACCACAGCGAGACAGAGTACTGGCTCCCCAGCCCAGCGAGGCGTGACCGAATGCGTGCGCCGACCAGATGCGGTGCGCGGTTCACATCTCCCGCGCAAAAGCTCGCGGACTTGGGCCCTTCAAGGTAGTAGGCCACATCACGCTCATACACCGCATCATGCGCATGAGCGCTCGCATCCGCCGCCACCGGACCCGTGAACTCGTTCAGCCTCCAGTAAGCCGCCGGTTTCATCGCCAGCACCGCCTTGGCCGCTGCGCCATCGCTCAGCTTCCATTCGGCGCGCGGTTGGTCAGCCACGCGTTCCAGCGCCGCGATGGCCGCTCCCGCGATCTTCGGTTCCGCATTCACTTCCAGCCCGGCGGAGCGCGCCGCCCAGGTGTTGTACCCACCCCATGCATGCATCTCCGGCGGCGGGATGTAGCCATCACCCCCGTTCGCCAGTTCGATCACCATCGTGTGGGGCAGGGGACTCGCCGCTTTGATCTTCAGGCCCGTGATGGCATACGTTTCATTCGGCGTCGTCGCGATGCCGATGTCCCCAAGCCGCAGCCCTTGCACCACGATCTCCGTCTGCTGCCGCTCATTCAATAGGATCTGCTCCCGCGCATACACTTCCGTCGGTGTCTTCGCCAGCCGGTCGCCCACCTCCGTCATCACACGCTGCGCCCATTCCAGGCGCTGCTTGTCCGGCGTGCGGTACTTCATGATCATCCGCGTCTCCGTCATCGCCACCGTGGCCTTGTCGTCATACTTGATCCCCTCATACGCCTTCATCGCGATGTCGAGCAGGCCGTTCGCGTACTCATCCATGGTCGGCTTCGGTCGGTCCTTCTCCGGGATCGTGTAATCCGTGCGATAGATGTCCCCGCTGCAGCCATGCGACATCATGCCCACCATCTTGCCCTGCGGATCAATGCGCTTTTGCAAGCCATCCGAAAACAGACCGAAGTAGTCCGCGCCGATGTCCTTGTCGCCAAAGTAGTGCATCGAAAAATTCGCCAGCACCGCCAGCGGTTTGCCGTCCTTCGTTTGAATCGAGATCAGCGAAAGGTCTGGATCTTCCGGGCCGGACTCACCCGTCACATCATCCCAGTTGCGACCTGCATGCATGTTGGCCCGCACCGACTTGTTGCCAAAGGGATCTTCCACCACGCGGTCCGGCCGGCGAATCCACTGTCGCAGCGCCGTGAACTCCGCCGCATTCGCTTTGGCAAAACCGATGCGCGCAGGCACCATCGCAGCCTGCGCCGCGGCGATGGCCTCCACGAGTTTCTCCTTCAAAAACGGCACATAGTTCGGATCCGGATCCGTGCCCAGGCATCCCATGGAAGCCGGGGCGGAATGCGCATGCGTGGCGGAAATCAGCATGCGATCCGCCGGGATGCCCGTCTTCGCCGTCGCCATCTTCTTCGCATCATCCAGCACCTCGCGGCTCATCATGCAGCTGTCCGCCACCACGATCGCGATCTCCGTCTTGCCATCCGTCGCCACGATGGCACGCGCATGCACACGGGTCGTGATCTTGTCCACATAGCGGCTCAGCATCCCCCCATTCACCAGCACCGGCAGCTTCGGCGGCGTGATGTCGATGACAGCAGCCCCCGCTTTGAACTCAGCGTGGAGCGAGGTGGCAAGCAGCAGGACAGAGAGCGGAAAAATAAAACGCATCATGGTGCGCAGAATACGCCCCCCAGCCGAAGCCTTTTCCACCAAGGTGCCAGTGGGTCACATGAGTACCAAAGGCCAGTCGTTCCGTACTGGGAGTGAAACACTGGCGCTCCCAGTACGGAATGCCGCTCCGCACGGGCGCAGCTCTTTGCTGGGAGCGCTGGTTTTTAACCGGCTCTGGGCGAATGATCCTGCGCTCTCAATAGCGAATGGCAACGCGCCGCATGCCCCGCGCGGCGTGGTCCGCACTCTCCGAGTGCGGTCTGGAACTCAGCACCACCACTCCACCACCCCTCACTTCGTCATCTTCAAAAACGCCGCCGCATACCTCTTCCCCAGCTCACGATACGCCGCCGAATCAAAGTGCACCTTGTCCCCCTTGTGGTGCAGTCCTTCCGCCGTCACAAAGGCCGTGTGCGGCACCTCCTTCGGCAGATCCCGGTGCGCCTTGTCCACCAGCACCTTCTCAGGCGACCACGGCGCCTCGTCAAACACGCCCATCTGTCCCGCGATGAACGGCACCTCCGGCGCTTTCACCAGCTCACGCAGGCGCTTCACCAAATCACTCAGCTTGGCAGCATACGTCTCAGCCAGCCCCGCCTGTGAATCGCTCTCGCCTTGATGCCACAGAATGCCTTTGATCGTCCCCGCAGGCAGCGCCAGCTCCACACGCTTCACCATGTCATCCCACGGGTGGCTCTTCGTCGCAGGATAAAACACCCCCGGCTTCCACGTGTCGATCGGCGATCCACCCACCGCGCAGGGAATCAAACCAATCGTCACCCCCGGATTCGCCTCGGCAATGATCTGTCCAAACGTCTTGCCCAAACCCACACCCGCCGAGGGCTTGTCGAAGTGCATCGGATCCACCGCCGGCACCCACTTGCCCTCTTTGCTCAGCATCAGCACACGTGGATTCACCACCACATCCTGCGCCTCCACCACCCCACGCCCCGCCATGTTCGACTGCCCCACCAGCAGGAAAAGATGAAACTTATCCTTCGCAGGAAGGGACGCATCTTCGGCAGCAGCGAAGACAGTGACAAAGAGAGCCAGCAGGCAGATGAGTGGACGGATCATGGTCGGAAGAGTGAGAAGGTGAACGCGTGCGTGAATCTCTTTTTGCAGATTATGTGTGTTAGATAGGAATGCGGAGATGGCCGGATTTTTTCAACCAGACTCCAAGGAATGTTCACCCCTCACTTCAGCGTCTTCCGCAGCCACGCAATCAGCTGCTTCTGATAATCCGACCCCAGTTTCTCCCACCCGCCCATCCCATGAATCCCACCGGGCACGATGATGGTTTCGCAGCGGTTCCCCGCCGCCTTCGTCTTCGCTTCAAAATTCACACTCTGTGAAAGCGGCACCGTCTCATCCTTGTCCCCGTGGATTTGCAGAAACGGCGGCAGTCCGCTCTGGATGTGATTGATCGGCGAAATCTCCGCCAGCCTCTTCCTCGCCGCATCATTCAGCTCCTCCATGCCGATGAGTCCACCCAGGCCGCCCAGAGCCTTGCGTCGCTCCGCCTGCACCCCCAGATCATGCGGCGCATAAAACGGCACCACCGCCGCCACCCGCGTGTCACCTTGGCCCGTGACCCTCGCCCACGAAACGAGATGTCCGCCCGCGGACTCGCCAATCAGCGCGATGCGGTTCACATCCACCTTGTACTCCGCCGCGTGCGCCTTCACCCACTTGATCGCGCTCGCCACATCATCCGCACACGCCGGCCACGCATGCTGCGGCGCCAGCCGGTAGTTGATCGTGAACCACGTGAAGCCCGCCTTCGACAGCGGCTCAAACAGCGGCTTGATGAACGAATGCTTGTCACCCTTCGTGAAGCCCCCGCCATGCACCAGAATGCACGTCGCAAACGGCCCCTCTCCCTCCGGCACATATGCATCCAGCGTCAGCGACACATCGCCCGCCTTCGCAAACTCAATGTCCTGCTTCAGCCCAGGCATCGTGAAAGTGTCGGCCGCGTGGAGAGCGGTGGTCAGGAGCAGGGCGAACAGCAGGGCGGATTTCATGGTGCGTAACTAACGCCACTTGCAGCAGCGATTATCGTCAATTCCTCCAACTTCCCGATGCCGCAGCTGTGCGAAAGAAAGCCCCCGTGTTTGCTGTCTGGCAGGCGTATGCTCTAATGAAATATGAAACAACAGCGTGTCGTGATTCTCGGAGGTGGGTTTGCCGGTCTGGCCTGTGCCAAAGGATTCCCTGAAGAACGCTTCGCCGTCACACTCGTGGACCGCTGGAATCATCATCTCTTCCAGCCGCTGCTCTACCAGGTGGCCACCGGTGGCCTCGCCATGACCGACATCGCGCAGCCGCTCCGTTCCATTCTCTCCGATTACAAAAACGTCACCACCTTGATGGACGAGGTGAGCCGCATTGATCTCGATGCCAAACAGGTCCACCTGAAGGAGCAGGTGCTGGATTACGACTACCTCGTCATCGCCCTCGGTGCCAAGACCGGATACTTCGGCCACGATGAATGGGCCGCGCACACGCTCGGCCTGAAGAGCCTGGATGATGCCATGAAAATCCGCAAACAGGTGCTGCTCGCCTTTGAGCAGGCGGAGTGCTCGAATGATCCCCAGACAACCGCGCGCTTGCTCACGATGGTCATCGTGGGCGGTGGTCCCACCGGAGTCGAAATGGCCGGTTCCCTCGCCGAACTCGCGCAGCAGGTGCTCAAAGAAGACTTCCGGCGCATCGATCCCAGCTTGGCCAAAGTCCACCTCATCGAGGCCGGCCCCAAGCTGCTCGCGACTTTCCTCGGCGGACTGCCAGACTACGCCTGCAAGCATCTCGAGCACCTCGGTGTCACCGTGCATCTGAATTCACCCGTCAAAGAAGTCGGCGCAGGCTATGTCATCACCGGCGATCACCGCATCGAGACAGACACCGTCATCTGGGCCGCAGGCGTGGAGGCCAGCGGAATCACACGCACACTCGCAGGCGTGCCGCTGGATCGCGCCGGTCGCATCCAGGTTCAGCCAGACCTCAGCCTCCCCGGCCATCCCGAAGTCTTCGCCGCAGGCGATCTCGTGGCGCTCACAGACACCAAAGGCGTCCGCGTCCCCGGCGTCAGCCCTGCCGCCATTCAGATGGGCCACTTCATCTCCAAGACCATTCTCAGCGAAGGCATGTCCGTGCCCCGCTCATCCTTCACCTATCTCGACAAAGGCACCATGGCCACCATCGGCCGCAGCGCCGCCGTCGTCAGCTTTGCCGGCCTGCACCTTCGCGGCATGCTCGCCTGGCTCATGTGGCTCTTCGTCCATCTCCTCTTCCTCATGGGCATGCGCAATCGCGCCATCGTCTTCCTCCACTGGGTCTGGTCCTACATCACCTGGCAGCGCGGCGCACGGATCATTCAGCCCTGAACTCTACGGAGCGCGGAATTTATTCCGCAGCACTCCGCCGAAGCCCAAAACTCTTAACAGCACATCCCCCCTTAAAGCCGATGTCCCTCTTTTCTGCCGCAGCAACCCGGGGCGACAATCGGGTTAGAGCTGCAATGCAGAAGAGATAAAGCTTCAGCGGAGGGTGGGTGTTTGCGAGGTGCTGCGGACTGAAGTTCCGCGCTTCAAAGACCTTGATCACCAGCGCAGCCGCGCCACCCGGAGCACTAGGAGCGCGGACTTCCAGTCCGCAGCACTCCGCCGAAGCGCCAAGCTCTTAACGAGACAACAGACCCTTCAAGCCGAGGACTCTCTGCTCTGCCTCATGCGATGTGGTCAATAATCTGGTTATAGCCCCTCGAAAAACTCATTTCCTGCTAGAGCCGAAGCAGCATCCCCATTTGGACTGCGGTCGCGGAGTGAGGAACAGCCTGTCCTCCCGAATAACTTCAGGCTCTTCTAAGTACGTAGTTTGAGTTTTCAGCCCGTTCCGAAAGCCCCGCAACACCCCAGCCTCTGAAGCCAGCCAATGCACGTATTGTAGTACCGGCTTTAGCCGGATTCTGGAAGCTCACTTCGCGCAGACATCTGCCGAATAACCTCCCCCTGTTACTCTCCCTCCGTTCCACACTCTACCCGCCTTGAGTTCAGGTGCTTCGTAGCTTTAGCGAAGAAGGAAACGCAGCTACCGCTTTCGCCGGGCCAGCCAGCAAACGCGAACCATAAAGGCTCAAAAGCGGCAGCCGGTGCTTCTCCACCAGCCGGTCACCCCACGCCCACCACGAGACACTCGAAAGCGGCAGCCCACCACGAGACACTCGAAAGCGGCCGCTCATCGCAGCCCCTCACTTCACCTCAAACACCTTCGCATCCAGCACCTTGCCATCCTGCACCAGATCAATGCGATACTTCCCAACCGGCAGCCCCTTCTTCGCCGTCAGCGAAGAGTCGATCTGATCACTCACCGCTGCTTCCACATCCGCCGTCGCCAGCTCCTGGCTCTTCTCGCCTTCCACCTCCACCAGCACCCAGACAAACTGCACGCCTTTGGCCAGCGCCTTCTCCTTCAAGTTCCACCGCGCATGCAGCTCCGTGTCGTCAGTGGTAAAATACTTCACCTCCTTGCCGGGCTCGCCCTTGCCGTCATCCCGAAACAACTGCGAGGAGTCGAGCACCAGCTTCGTCTTCCCGGCCATCGGCGCGCCCACCTTCACCGTGAACTTCTCATGCGCCACCTCCTGCCCGTCGAGCTGCAGCGAGACCTCATGCGTTCCCGCAGGCCAGCCACCGGCCGGGATGAAGGCAAAATGAAAGGGCACGTTTTCCTTGTTCTCCTCCATGGTGAAGCTGCGCGTACCCACATCGTCCACCTTGCCATTCACCAGCCACGTAGCCTCCAGCCACGACGCTAGGCCCAGGTTGCCCACGCCTGCCAGGAAGACCTTGTCCAGGCCATCAAACTCATGCGTCTCATTCACCGGCTTGTGGTCCTCGTCCGCGCCTTTGGCCAGCGCGGCCTTCAGCAGCTTGCTCGGAATGGCCTCCTTCGGCGGCGCGACACGGAAGGGGAACTGCCCCAGCGGCTTTCCATCCAGGGTCACATCCGCGCGGTAGCACGCACCCACCGGCATCGGTTGCTTCGTCTTCATGTCAAAGCTCACAAACGTGTCCTCCCCAAACGAGAAGATCACCCCCTTGTTCACCGTCGCCACATCCACCTTCGCCTCCGCCATCAGATCCTCACGAAACATAAACTTCGCCGCCACCACCCCCGCCTTCGGCCTCCCCTTCAGCTCGATCGAAAGATACACCGTCTCATCCGGCTTAAAAAACTCCGCCACATCCTTCGGCGACCGATCATCCTCCTTAAACCCATGGCAATAAACCGCCTTCTTCAAATCCCCCTCCGCCGCCTGGATCGAAACGAGTGCGGCCGCCAAGTTGAAACCGAGCACCAGCAAAAGAACGAAAGGTGTTTTCATGTCCGCACCCAACCACACTTCATGCCGATCACAAGGCTCTTGAGGTGCTGGCATCGACACTTCCAGTCGATGATCACACCTTTGCCACTGCTTCAAGCCACACTCCGATGAGCTTGGACCAGTCCACAAACGAAATTTCGGTCTCCTTGAGTTGGAGATCCTTCAACATGACGGGCAGTTGTTTCTGAAAACGACGGTATTGGGTCACAAGTGCGGCTTTGCCTGGAAGCACCAGATTAGCGGGACTATGCGTGTTCAGCCAGTTGCGGACGTGGCCGATCACGGCACCTGGATCATTGCCGTGCGCACGAATATCTTGCCCCGCGATGTCAGAGAGATATTTCTGATAGCGATACGCTTCGACATCCAAAATCAGGGCACCTTTCTTCTGGTGCTGTGCACCGCCAAGTTTGGCCGCTCCAAGAAACAAGCCCAGCTCGAAGGGCATGTTGAAGCGCGGCAGCTTCGATTTGCGATCCATCTGTGTTCTGGAGATGTCGTGGATGCTCAGTCCACACTCCCCAATGATGCGAAGAATCTTTTCGACGCGTACCTCTGTGGCGCTGTCAGCTTCCAAGGCGCAGCGCGGCACGTAATCACAGACCTTGAGCACGAAGGCGATGGCGCGCAGCAGCGGCAGGTATTCGCCATCAAAAGGGCAGTTGATGAAGACTTGTCGCTGATAGTCGCGACCGCGTCTTGCTTTCACTTTGCGCTTTTCTTGGATGGTTGCTCCGCAGCGACTGCTTTCAGGACAGCCCTGCGCAGGCGATCTTCGGGAATGGTACCTTTCTGTGTCTGCGGGCGCAGCACCATCTCGACGCCGCCGATCTTGATGCGGGTAGGTGAGGCAGAGGATTGTTTAGCCATGGATCAAGATTCAATGCCCCCTGTAAAATGCAAATATGAAACGGGATTTCTTTTGCCAAGTTTACCGCGTCTCACCTATGATGGCTGTTACAGATGCCTAACCTGATCATTCACCTGCGACACACCGACGACGGCAGAATTCAGGCCACCCTCGACTCGCCGCATGGCACCCATGAGTTTCACGCAGAACAAGCTGCCTTTGACTCGCTGCTAAAAAAGACCACGGAACTCACCGAATCGTTCGAAGGTGGGAAGCGCCCCCTGGCAGATCCCGTCTCATTGAATGATCTGGGCTATCTGCTCAAAGACACCCTGCTAGGCACCCTCTGGGATCACATGCAGCAGGATATCAGCTCCTCTGACGGCACCCTGCTCATCTCCTCCTCCTTGCCTGCTCTGCTGAACCTGCCGTGGGAACTGCTACCCTCTCCCAGCAGCGCATTCCTCGTCGCGGATGGCCGCTGGGCCATCCGGCGGACCACGCGTGAGGCACTGGCAGCTCCGGGGCTTGGTCAGGTAGCATTGCCCTTGCGCATTCTCTTTGCAGCTTGCGCGCCCATTGATCAGAAGGGCCTCGACTATGAACGTGAGGAGGAGGCCATGCTGCGGCTGGCTGCCAAACTGGGAAACAAAGTCCACCTCAGCATCGCGGAAGCCGCCACGTTTGATGAATTGAGCAACCTCATTTCCGAACTGAAGCCACATGTGGTGCACCTGTCCGGCCACGGTATTGTGCAGGACGGTACCGGTTATTTTACCTTCGAGGACGAGCGCGGGCGCTCAGACCTGCGGGATGCTAGGAGCATGGCGGAGCAGTTGTTTGCCAATCGCGGCGTGCGCATGGTGTTTGTCAGCGGCTGCCAGTCAGCACAGGCTGCTTCCGCTGGAGTTTGTCAGACACTCACCGCTGCCGGGCATGTGCCGGTGGCCCTCGGCTGGGGCGCCAGTGTGGCGGACGGGCTGGCCACGGATTTTGCCAGCGTGTTCTATCACGAGCTTGCGGCAGGTCGCCCGGTCGATGCCTCGGTGGCCAAGGCTCGTCGTGATTTGTTTGGCAACGCACAATTCAAGGTGGGAGATGCGGTTCATTTCGATGCCTCTTTCATCCTGCCTCAAGTCTTCGCGGCAGATGCCACCGATGATTTCATCGATCAGTCAAAGCCCATGGAAAAGGTGGCGCAGGTCGGCGTTCGGTACGAGTTGCTGGGCGATGGCGTCGTGGGGCTGAAGGAGGGCTTTGTGGGCCGTCGGCGTCTGCTCCAGCGCCTCCGCCCGGGCTTGCGCGATGCGGATTTTCATGTGCTGCTGCTCACCGGAATGGGCGGCGCGGGCAAAAGCACGCTCGCCACCCGTCTCGCCAATCGTTGCCAGCAGGAATGCTTTCATGTGGTCGTGCTCAAAGCCAGTCGGAAAAACTCAGACGGCTTCGCTTTGCGGCTGGCGCAGGAGATCGGCTTCGCCTGCCAGCGGCTGGGGAAGCAGAAGGATTACGAGATGCTGAATGATGGGAAGCTGCCGCTGACGAACCGTCTGCGGCTGGCGGTGGAGGTTCTCAAGGAGTCGCGCATTTTGTTGGTGCTGGACAACCTGGAAGACCTCATGCCTCTGCCACCTGCGGTACCACGCTGGGCCAGCGAAGAACTGGCTGGATTCTTCGAGTCGCTCTTCGGCCGTCTGACCGGCGAAGGCCGCTGCATTCTCACCTGCCGTTATCTGCCAGAAGACTTTGACACCACTCAGCCAGGACGTGTCCATGAGCCATTGCCCGACTTCTCGGAGGCGGACTTCATCAAGTGCCTGACCCGCAATGTTCGCGTGGTGGAGCGCATGGCTGCCGGTGACATCTCGCGTGAATTTCTCTCCCTACTGCATTGCAAGATCGGCGGCACGCCGCGCTTCATCAAGCAGGCGGCGGATGTGCTGGCATCTGCAGACATCGGCCTATTGCAGCAGCAGTTGGAATCCGCACAGGACATGCAGGGGGATGATGCGCTGAATGAACTGCGGGGAAAATACCTGGAGGACATTTTTTTGCCGGAGCTCTACCAGGCGCTGGCTCCGGCGCACCGCCTTGCTCTCAGCCGGCTGGCGCTCGTGGATCTTCCGGTTTCCCTGGATGGCATGGCGCAGATCGGCGGTATGGCCGCGTCGGAAGCGTCTGAGGCCGCCGCCGCTATGCTGGCCCTAGGTCTGCTACAGCAACTGGGGGAGGAGAACGAGACGATGCTCTATGCCGTTTATCCGTTACAGCGCAGCTTCCTGTCCAACTCCGATCGGCTTTACCCTGAACTGGTTGTCGAGGCCCATCGTGCCGCTGCTGCTTTTTTCGAATCATGCCTCAAATCCAACCGTGATCAAGAATTGCGACTAGATGTCATGGCGGAGTTGCTTGCATGCCGACAACATGCAGAGGCAGGTGGAGACCGGGAACGGCAAGAATGGGCCACTGGAGGGATTTCTTTTATTCTCTACCGTGGGGGGGAATTCAGGGCGGTTGCTGCTTTGTTGGAGCCTTTGGCAGATGAAAAAGCTGATCCAAAAACACTAAAATTACTGGCAGACACATGTCAATCATTGGGTGAGTGGTCGAGAGCAAAGGGATTTTACCTTCAAGCACTGGCTAGGTTTGAATCCGCTGCCGACCTAGCCGGGGTGGCCGCAACTTGGCATCAGCTTGCGACAATTGAATTGAGCGAAGGCAACTACGCTGCGGCAAGGAAAAAGTTTAATAAGGCATTAGAGATGCAGCAAGCCATCGGCGACCAAGCGGGGGTGGCCGCAATATGGCATCAGCTTGCCTCAATAGAAATGAGAGAAAGTGACTACGAAGCCGCGAGAGTGGGGTTTGGTCGCTCGTTGGAAATTAGACAAGCCATCGACGACCGGGAGGGTGAAGCAGCAACTTGGCATCAACTTGGTACAATTGATGTGCAAGAAGGAAACTACGCCGCAGCAAGAGAAAAGTATCGGCGTTCGCTGGAGATCAAACAAGCCATTGGTGATCGAGCTGCGGAAACTGCGATATGGCATCAACTTGGCACGATTGATGTGCACGAAGGAAATTACGCTGCGGCAAGAGAGAAGTTTGGCCGTTCACTGGAGATCGAGCAAGCCATTGGCAACAGGGCTGGAGAGGCCGTGACATTGCATAGTCTCGCGTCGATTGAATTGAACGAAGGCAGTTATGCGGCTGCACGGGTAAATTTTGGTCGAGCGCTGGTGATGCTGCAAGCCATCGGTGATCAAGCGGGGGAAGCTGCGACGTGGCATCAAATCGCCTTAATTGATTTGAACGAAGGTCATTACGGCGCGGCGCGGGAAAATTTTGGCCGGGCGCTGGAGATGAGGCAAGCAATCGGCGACCGGGCGGGGCAGGCTGCGACGTTGCATAATCTTGGTGCTATTGCATTCAAGGAAGGAGACAACTCAGCGGCGAGGGAAAGGTTTGGTCGCGCATTGGAGATGACGCGAGCTATCGGCGACCGTGCCGGCGAAGCCTCATCGTGGCATAATCTTGCCACAATTGATTTGAACGAAGGAAACCATGCGGCGGCATGCGAGAAGTTTTGCCAGGCGATCGAGATAAGGCAGGCCATTGGCGATCGCGCTGGAGAGGCCAAAACGTTGGGACAGATCGGCTTCTTGGCTTGGGAGAATGCACGAAAAGGAACGGGCATTCGCTTACAGGCCATTGCGTTCATGCTGCTCAAAGAGATCGGTTCTGCTGAGCAGCAGGTGGCTTGGGAAAACGTCACCGGCATGGCGTCTGAGATAGGTCTCGATCAAGCCGGATTTGATGCCATGCTCGAGGATGCTTCACAGCACTATCGGCAGGACCGAGGACGTGGCCTGATTGACGCGGCGTATGAGGGCCCCTGATGAAAGCCGGGCATGTTGCCCCACATTGACAAATCTGCATTCGCATGCATTATTGTTATTGCGTCTTATGACACCCCGCGTTCTCAAAATAGTTCATTCAGCCCGGCTGCGGCCAGGGCTCGGGATGACTATGTCATAGAGGACAGAAGTCAGATATCGCTGCTATCCCCGGGAGCCCTGATTGCCGCCAGTCTGCATCAGGGCCTTTTCATATCCTTCCGGGGAGCAGCACGTTCACATCGAACCTCTGACTCTTATGAAACTCAATACGACTGATTCGGGCCGCATCCGCAACATTGGCATCGCCGCCCACATTGACGCTGGCAAAACCACGCTCACCGAACGCATTCTCTTCTATGCAGGCGCCATCCATGCCTGCGGAGACGTGCACGAAGGCAACACCACCACCGATTTCTCGGACATCGAACGCGAGAAGGGGATCACCATCTCCTCCGCCGCGGCTCCATGCTCGTGGACTCAGCAGCCCGTCGCAGGCCTCACCCGCCTCTTCACCGGGCAGCCTCATCGCCTCAACATCATCGACACCCCCGGCCACGTCGATTTCACCGCCGAAGTCGAACGCTCCCTCCGCGTGCTCGACGGCGCTGTCGCCGTCTTCTGCGGTGTCGGTGCCGTGCAGCCTCAAAGCGAAACCGTCTGGCGTCAGATGGATCGCTACCGCGTACCCCGCGTCGCCTTCATCAACAAGATGGACCGCCTCGGCGCGGACTTCCCGCGCGTCGTCAACGAACTCCAGACCAAGCTCGGTGCCACCGCCTGGCCCGTCCTCCTGCCCTGGGGGGCCGAATCCGCATTGCTCGGCCAGCTCGATGTCATCGAAGAGCGCGCCCTGCGTACCCATGCCGACTCGCCCACAGGTTTCACCGTGGAAGCCATTCCCACCGAATGGCTCACCGCCGTCGAATCCGCGCGTCGTGATCTCATTCAGGCTCTCGCCAGCCTCGACGATGAAATCGCCGAACTCTGGATCGAAAACCTCCCCGTGCCCGCGCAGGCACTCCGCACCGCGATCCGTCGTCAGACCCTCGCAGGCCGCTTCGTGCCCGTCATCGGCGGCAGCGCCTATAAACACATCGGCGTCTCCGCGCTGGTGGATGCCATCGTGGACTTCCTCCCTGCACCTGAAGAAGTGCAGCGCGTGAACGCCATCGATGCCCCCCTCGCGGCGCTCGCCTTCAAAATCGTGCGTCATCCGCAGGCAGGCCGCCTCGTCTATGTCCGCGTCTATTCCGGCACCCTCCAAAAAGGCACGCCGCTCCTCAATCCGCGCCTCGGCAAAACCGAGCGCTGCGGCAGGCTCCTCCGTGTCTTCGCGAACCGCCGCGATGAACTCGAAAGCGTGCAAGCAGGCGACATCTGCGCCGTCACCGGCCTCAACAACTTCAGCACAGGCGATACCCTGTGTCTGGTAGATCATGCCATCATGCTTGAGCCGCCCGTGTTCCCCGAACCCGTCATCAGCATGGCCATCGAGCCCGCGAAATCGTCCGACCAGTCACGTCTGGCCACGGCTCTCTCACGCCTCAGCGATGAAGACCCCACCTTCCGCGTCCGCACCCATGAGGAGACCGGCCAGTGCCTCATCTCCGGCATGGGCGAACTCCACCTCGAAGTGATCCGCGAAAAACTCCTGCGCGAGCATGGCGTCGAAACCATCGCTGGCGCACCCGAGATCGCGTGCCGTGAAACCATCACGCAAAATGCAGAAGCAGACCACTTGCTCAAAAAGCAAAACGGCGGCTCCGGCATGTTCGCACGCGTGAAGGTCACCGTGCAGCCTCTCGAACGCGGTGGCGGCTTCATCATCGAAGACGCCATCGTCGGCGGCAGCATCCCCTCCCAGTTCATGGGCGCGGTGCGCCGTGGCATCACCGAAGCCTCCGTCGCAGGCCCCCTGCGCGGCAGCCCGCTCGTCGATGTCCGCGTCCGCATCATCGACGGCGCCTTCCACGCCAAGGACTCCAACGACCAGGCCTTCCGCATGGCCGCTGGCGAAGCCCTCCGCGAAGCCGTGCGCCTCGCCGCCCCCGTGCTGCTGGAGCCCGTCATGCAGGTCGAATGCACCGTCACCGACGAGCACCAGGGCGACATCCTCGGCGATCTCAACCGTCGCCGCGCCCGCATCACCGGCATCGACCACCGCGGCACCGAATCCGGCATCCTCGCCGAGGTCCCCTTGGCAGAGATGTTCGGCTACGCCGGAGCCATTCGCAGCCTCTCACGCGGCCGCGCCAGCTACTCGATGGTCCCCACCAGCTACGAAGTAGTCCCCGCCTCCGTCCTCCCCCGCATGCTCAAAGCATAACCTAGTCCCCCCACGCGGAGCCCGTCTCGAAAGAGCCGGGCTCCGTTTTTATATCGTTAACAGGCCAAAAGATGCTCAAGCAATCAAGCCTCTCGCCGAAGCAAAATCGTCCTCGTCCTCGTCCTCCTACTCGAACTCGTCCTCGATCCTATCGCGCCGCTTCAGCCAACACCTTCAATCCTCCATTAGCCTCCGCCGCAGTCAGCCCGTGTATTCGTCGAATCAATGGCAGCTCAACAGTCTCACATTTTTGCATACATGAAAATCTCCTTCACCCTCTGCTGCACCTGCTCCTCACTCCAATCAGGATGCTGCTGTCTCAACCGCGCCGCTTTGAGCCTGCGCGCATCCCAGTACATCTGAAAGGCGACGCGCAGCTTCTGCGCGCCAGTCATGCTGCGAAGGATGGCGATGTATTCAGGTGTGAGGTTGGAGGACATGGGGGAAGGGTAGTACAATGAGAACTGCTTCACACAAAAAGGCATCTACCACTCCTCCGCAGCAGCCTCCGCATCCGCCAGTTCCTCCCTCCGTCTCCAGTAGCCGTGCTTCTCGATCAACGCGCGCGCCTTCGCGAGTTCGGCCTTGGGGTCGACACCTGAATAATGCGTCCTTCGGCATTCGTCATTCGAGCTTCCCACCAAGCGTGCGCGATGCAGATGCACATCCGCGAGGAAGAGCGGCATCGGTCCGCGCTCGGCGATCTGCTGCGCCTCGGCCAAGGCACGGCTGACGGCGGCCGCGTCGCCGCAAAGGTGGTGATGAAGCGCCGCAGTGAGCAGAGCGCGGAGGACGTAGTCGATCTGGCCGGCTTTACGGAGGCCGTCGAGGGCGTGTTGGCATGGATGTCGTCTGTCTCCGCTACGCTCCGGCTCCTGACTTCTGAATCCGGCTGCAAAGCCGCGAGGCGATCCCCGAGTCGGATCCAGCAGCGCTCGATAGAGGGTCACTCCCGCGAGGGTGAGGTGGTCCAGAGCTTTGGAGAAGAGAGAGCCGTATTGCTGACCCCAAGCTGCTGTTCTAGTCGCCCGCCGCTCGGCTTCAGCGAGAGCAAGGTTGTCCTCTCGCTCCGAGAGAGGAACGGAGGATTCGTCCAAAGCTGCCGAATTGGGCGGTTCGTAAGTCTGGCTGGCTGGCAAAGCGCTCCGCTCATCTAGCGGGGCGAGATGGCTACTTTGCGAAATTGCAGCTTTCCACGCCGCGCGTTCGGCTGGGGCTAGGATCAGATCGCAGTAGCGGAAGCCCCAAAGCGAGTAGAGCAGGTCGAACTGGGGCTGATTCTTGCACTGGAGAGCCTCGGCCTGCTCGAAGAGGCGGCGCGCCTCCTCCCGTTCCCCTCTGTAGTGCAGGGCATCTGCGGCGGTAGTGCGACGCGCCATCTGCTGGAACGCATCGTCGCTGCGGTCGGCAAACTTAATGGCCTGGCGTCCATAGGCCACCGCCTCCTCGACTAGACCCAGCGTCACTTCCAGTTCGCTGAGGTTGCTGGCACTGATCGCTGCATTCTGCCAATCCTGCTTATTGACACGGCTATCCATCCCGACGCGCATTGGCTCCACTGCCTCGGTGAGGCGTCCAAGGGAGCGGAGGTGAAAGGCGGCTTCGTTCAGTAGCCAAGCCTGAGCGACGGCGCTGAGGTTTGCCGAGAGACGGCTCCACGGTTCGTCGAAGAACGCCGCCACCGCCCCCAAATCCGCGCCGGTGGCTCCGAGTTGCTTCATGCTGTAGTTGCCGCCGTTCCCCGTCCCCCGCAGGATGCGGTCGACGTAAACCTTCTCGCAGGCCTCCTGCTGCCGCGCGGCGAGACACCCATGCACCACCGCCTGATAGAGCGGCTGCAAGCCCTCCAGCGTGGCGGGCTGATGTTCGGTGCTGGCGCACAGATGATCGAACAAGCGGGAGTGCGCGGCTTTGAAGCCCTCTTCCTGCTTCTCACGCAGTTGCTTGGCGAAGTATTCGCGGATCAGAGGATGCACGTCCACCGTCACCTCGTGGGCCTCGGGGCGCGGGGCAAAGCTGCCCTCCTCTATTGGCGGGAAGCGGAGCTGTATGAGATGGGCTTCGTGCAAGCGCAGCAGCACAGCGTTCCAGGCGTCGTCGCTCAGCGGCACGAGCTGGTCCGTGAGGCCGGGGATGGCGGGGGCCTTTCTCAAGGCGGCGAAGCAGTCGGGACTGGCTGGGCGGTCAAACAGGCCGGTGAGGCGCAGGGCTTGCACATCGGCGGCATTGCCAGCGGGCGAGGCGAGCCATTGCTCATAGGCCTCCAGCACGTGCCAGGCATTGCGGGTGATGGTCTGGTTGCGGTTGTCGTTGGCACGTTCAAGCTTGATCTGGCTGCGCACGCGGATGTCGCCGCCTTTCACAAAGAGGAAGCGACCCAGCACGATGAGGCTCAAGGCGTGGCAGGCGTAGTCTTGGGCGGCTTCCTTGAGTTCCTCGTCGGTGCCGATGATTTGCATCTTACGCAGCAGGGCGATGGCGAACTCGACGGGGAGCTCTTCGAGGTCGTGCTGGCGCGTGGGGGTGGTATCGCCGCAGGTGAAGTCAGTGAGGGCCTGACGGCTGGAGATGATGCAGAGCCCGGGATTGCGCTGGGCGAGCATGCCGAGCAGTTCGCGCAGGTCGGGATCGATGATCTGCCCGGCTTGCGGGTGATTGAGCGGATATTGCAAGGGCTCCAGGCCATCGAGCACCAGCAGGCTGCGCTGCGCCTGAATGAGCTGGGCGAGGCGCGCGGCCTTGTCCTGCGGGTTCTCGGGAGCGGGATCGCCGAAGTGCTTCAGCGCGCTCTGGAAGAAGGTGCCGACGCTGGCGGCCCCGGCGTGGGTGGCATCGTCGCTGCGGGTGCCTTGATCGTAGAAGGTCCAGTCAAAGTAGGCGATGGGATCGGGCTGGCCTTCGGCATTCTGCCAGCCCTTCTGGATGAAGCGGCTCTGCACCCAATACGCCAGCAGCGCCGTCTTCCCCACGCCGCCCCAGGCGATGACGGAGAGTATGTTCGTGGTGCGCGGCCCCGTCCATGCCTCGTCGAGCAGTTCGAGTTCTTTGTCGCGACCCAGGAAGTCGGCGGCGGTGTGGCGGGAGATGAGACGCGTAGGGGCGAGGCGTTGCTGCGGCTGCTGAGCGGGCAGGATGTCGTGCAGATCCCCGATAAGCTGGCCGAGCAGGTCATCAACAACGGTGAACGGGCTGGGGTGCCTTTGTGGGCGGCCCTTGAGCAGACGCTTCAAATGCTGCGCCTGACCGGATGCAGCGTCAGGTGTGGCATAGACGAAGAGCGGCACGCCGTGATGCAAGGCCATGTAAGCCTCGAACTGCGTGAGTGAGATGCCAGAGCCACCACCGAACTCAGCCAGAAGCTCAGGCTGCTTGTTCAAGAATGAACGTCCGCCGGGCTCGGCGGCGATGTGGGCCAGGTAATCGGGCACATCGTCCGGCGAATCGGCATCGGCCAGATGGCCGGGCATTTTTCCGACAAGGTGGATCACTGCATCGCAGTTGCGGATATACTCATCCAGCTTCTCCAGCGTGCCTCCGCTGGTCTGGCGGAAGTCCTCCTGCACCTTCACCTCGCAGTCGGCAGCAGTGAGATGGCGCCTCAGCTTGGAGCGAAGACCAGGGAAGGGGGCCGTCGACTTTTCAAACTCACCGGAAACGGTGGAGATGAAGATGCGATTTCCTTTTCCGGGCTTTTCGGAGACGGCCATAGGTTCATCATAGACATGCATCCTCAGAACGCAAGAAAGGCGGCCGGGTCACCCCAGCCGCCTTCAAAGTAGTCCAGTTGCGCCGCAACTGGAGTCAGGAGCACGAGTTGCACAGCAACTCGGCAACTTTAGCCAATCACCTCAGGCCATTCCGTATGGAACATCTGCCCCTCTGGCTTGTCCGTGCGCTCATAGGTATGAGCACCGAAGAAGTCGCGCTGGGCCTGCAGCAGGTTCGCTGGCAGGCGGGCGGCGCGGTAGCTGTCGTAGTAGCCGAGGCTGGCGCTGAACGCAGGGACGGGGATGCCGTTCAAGGTGGCGATGCTGACCACTTCACGCCAGTTCTGCTGCGTGGTGCTGAGCACGTCCTTGAAGAACGGGTCCAGCATCAGGTTGGCCAGGCTGGCGTTCGTGCGATACGCATCGGTGATGCGGTTCAGGAAACGGGCGCGGATGATGCAACCCCCGCGCCAGATGGCGGCGATGCGGCCCAGATCCAGCTTCCAGTCCTTCTTCTCACCCATGGTCTTGATGAGGTCTAGGCCCTGCGCGTAGCTGATGATCTTGGAGGCGTAGAGGGCGTCGTGCACTTTCTTCACCAGCTCAGCCTTGTCCGTGGTGATGTTCACAGTCGGGCCGGTGAGCTGCGTGCTGGCAGCCACGCGCTGCTTCTTCTGGCTGGAAAGAATGCGCGCTTCCACAGCGGCGTTGATGGTGCTGATGACCACCGCGTTTTCAGCGGCGTTGAGCAGCGTCCACTGGCCCGTGCCTTTCTGGCCGGCCTTGTCCACGATGAGTTCCACCACGGACTTGCCGGTCTCAGGATCCTTCTGCTCCAGCGCTTTGCCGGAGATCTGGATCAGGTAGCTCTGCATGTCGCCTTCGTTCCACTCGTTGAAGATGGCGGCCATCTCGTCGGTGGTGAATCCCGCGTGCTTGAAGATGTTGTAGGCTTCGCAGATCAGCTGCATGTCGCCGTACTCGATGCCGTTGTGAATCATCTTCACGTAGTGACCCGCGCCGCCAGGGCCGATGTGGATCACGCAAGGCTCGCCGTCCACTTTCGCGGCGATGCTTTCAAAGATCGGCTTCATCACTTCCCACGTGGAGGCAGGGCCGCCGGGCATGATGGAGGGGCCTTTGCGTGCGCCTTCTTCACCACCGGAAACACCCGCGCCGATGAAGCGGAGTCCCTTGCCTGCGAGGTAGGCGTCACGGCGCTCCGTCGTCTGGTAGAAGCTGTTGCCGCCGTCGATCACGATGTCGTCCTTGTCCAGAAGCGGGATGAGCTGCTCGATCACCGCGTCCACGGCGTCACGGTCCGTGTCCTTCACGGCGGTGGATTTCACCATGATGTGAATCTTGCGCGGCGTGGCGAGGCTCTGCACGAAGTCTTCCAGCGTGTGGCAGCCCACGAGGGCCTTGCCGGGGTGTTTGGCCACAAATTCATCCGTCACGCTGGTCGTGCGGTTAAAGACGCTCACCTGGAAGCCGCGGCTTTCCACGTTGAGAACGAGGTTTTGGCCCATCACAGCGAGGCCGATCAATCCGAAGTCACTTTTTTTGCTCATATTTAGGGGCCGCAGACATACCCCCCGGCCCCCGTTTGGCAAAGGGGATTTTCCTCATGGCTGGCATGAGCCGGATTGATGGAATCGGCACGATTTTGCAGTTGTGCCGCCCTCGCGCCTTCGTTTATCCCTGCACACCTCGCGTTTCACCCTGCATCCTCATGCACTGCCACGTTGCCCAAAATGGAGAGAAATCCGGCCCTATTGCCGGGGTGACTCGGCGGCCTCCGGTTCAATTGGCACCCATTTCCGCAGCGCAGCGCCCGCGATCCCTCTGACCCCATGAAAATCACCCTCGTTCTCCCCATTTTGCTCAGTCTGGCAGTCGCCGCGCTGCTCGCCCGCGATCTGCAAAAAAAGCCCGTCAGCCCCACTCCCGCCCAGCCCCCCGCTGCGGTGCCCGTGGAGCCTGAACCCGTGCGATACACCATGGCAGACTGCCACCTGCATCTCGTCGATTTCCTCCAGCGCACCGATGGCGCCGCCGCCGCGCTCCGGGCCATGACCAAGTCTGGCGTCACCGATGCCGTCGTCAGCGGCATGCCCCTCGTCAAGCAGTGGTCCGAATCCGAGCCCCAGCAGCCCCAATACTACCTGGAGGACGACGCCCGCTGCTACTGGTACTCCGCCACCGACATGCTCGTCGCCCGCGAGATCCAGGCCCTCCCCGAAGCCGACCGCAAGCACTTCCACCCCATCATCTGCGGCTTCAACGGCGCCGACCGCAACGCCGTGGACCACGTCCGCCGCATGATCGAATGGAACCCCGGCTTCTGGCAGGGCATCGGCGAAGTCATGACCCGCCATGACGACCTCTCCGCCCTCACCTACGGCGAAACTCCCCGGGCCAACAACGCCTCCCTCCACCGCATCTACGACCTCGCCGCAGAGCTGGACCTCCCCGTCTTCGTCCACTCCAATGCCTCCTCCGTCTGGAAGCGCGACCCCATCTACCTGCACGAGTTTGAGGAAGCCGTCACGACGCACCCCAAAACCAAATTCGTCTGGTGCCACGCCGGCATCAGCCGCCGCGTGGACGTCCCCACCCTCATGCAGGAAATCGACCGCATGCTGGCCACCTACTCAAACCTCAGCATCGACATCTCCTGGGTCCTCTATGACACCTACCTCGTCAAAGACGGCAAACCCGTCGCCGAGTGGCTCGCCCTCTTCGAAAAATATCCCGCACGCTTCATCATCGGCTCCGACAAAGTCGGCCGCTTCCACGACTACGCCCCCGTCATGCAGCGCTACTACCTCCTGCTCGACGCCATGAAACCCGAAACCGCCAAACGCATCGCCCACGACAACATGCTCGCCATCCTGCCCATACAGGGCGCGGTGTTGAAGCCCGAGGCGTCACCTGCTGAAGCACGGCAGTCTGCGCCCGTCCTGACGCGATAATCCAAGGACGTCCGATACGGGTGGCATATTTTGAGCAGCGCACCGCGAGCGCGAAGCGTCTTGGAGTGCGTGCGGCAAGCCTGGGCGCGACGCCGCTTTTTGCAGGCCGGACGGCGCGCTAAGTCCAAAGAGAATTCATCACCCCACGAAAGCGGTGCCGCCGATGCAGGCTTGCACCTTGCATCTGTGCCACCGCATTGATTCGCTTTGCTCACCCTTCGGGCAGCCTGCGGCTGTCTATCTCCGCTTCGCTACGGTTCCAGGACGCTGGCGCGCCACTCTAAGCCCTAACGCCACCGCACCCCACTCAAGGCACCGGCTGCCCCTTGGCCCCGATGCTGTAAAGCGAGTTCGCCGTGCGCACGTAGATCCGCTTGTCACCGATCGCAGGCACGGAATTCACCGGGCCGTCCAGCTTGCTCGCCGCGATCTTCTCAAACTTCGGCCCCGCCTTGATCACAATCAGATCACCCTGCTGGCTGGCGCAGAAAATCTTGCCGTCGCCCGCCACCGGGCTGCTGAAGAACTTGGCGCTGCCCGCAGTGCCTTCGATGCGTTCCTCATAGATCACCTTGCCCGTCTTGAACTCCACGCAGCGCATGATGCCGCCGTCTCCCAGCAGGTACATGTGCTCGCCAATGACGAGAGGGGAGGGGACATACGGCAGGCCCTTCGGAATATCGAAAGGCACAGACACCGGCTTGCCGCTCTTGAGATCCAGCGCCGCGATCTCCTTCACACCGCCGCCGGTGCCGAAGGTGCAGAAGTAGAAATCATCGTTGATCACCCCGGAGCCCAGGCTGCGCTGCTTGTAGCCCGGATTGTGCTGCCAGTTGAGCTTGCCCGTCTTCAGCGCGATCCCCATCACCCCGCTGCCCGTGTCCGCGCAGATGAGTTCCTTCGCGCCGCCCTTCAGCTCATGCACCACGGGCGTGGAGAAAGTGTTCAGGCAGTTCGGGATGTCCAGCTTCCACGCCTGCTTGCCCGTCTTCGCGTCCAGCGCCACGATGCAGCTCTTCCATTTCTGCTGCTCAGGATCTTCGGTATACACCTTGCCGTCGCGCTGCCAGTCGAATTCGCTGCGCACAATCATGAGGCCGTCCACCACCACCGGAGAGATCCCCGTGCCATGCTCATGGATGTAATCCGCCACATGATCATTGCGCCACACCAGCTTGCCCGTGTGATCCAGCGCCAGCGCCTGGATGTTCGTGCCGCTGCTCCAGTTGATGTAGATGCGCTCCGCATCCACGTAGGCGGAGCTGCTGGCATAAGTGTTGTAGGTCTTGTGAATCGGATGCGGCACAAACTCCTCCTCATGCTTCCACAGCTCCTTGCCGTCCTTCGCGGAAATCGCGATCACCGCGCGCTTCGTCGCACCGGTTTCAGCCGTCACGATCACCATGTCCTGCCACAGCACCGGCGAAGACCACCCTTTGCCCACCGGCACTTTCCACACCGTCGTGCTGTCATCCACCACCGCCGGCAGGCCGGTCGTGTTGGCAACTCCGGCGCCGTTCGGGCCGCGAAAACGTGACCAGTCCGCAGCCGAGAGCGCAGTGACAGAAAAGAGGGTGATGAATGCGAGAGTGAATTTCATGCGAGCGGATAGAACGTGGCTGGTTGGAAAAAAATTGCCCAAAGAGTCTCCACAAAATGGGGGAAGTGCGAATTAAACAGACGTCCCCGTCGCAGCAGGCGGCGGGACTTCCGGAGCGTGGGCATCTGCCACAGGGGCCTCTGCCATCAAGATGCCAGTTTCAGGAACTGGGGTCATCGGTATGCCAGCTTCAGGAACTTCTGCCACGGGAGCCTCAACTGCGGGCACCTCTGCCACCGGCGCATCCACCTCCTGCGCCTCATCCTTGGCCCCCTCGCTGCTCGCAGTCTCCACCTTCGGAACCTCATTCACCCCTGCTGGCGGCTCCACCACCGGCGCTACAGTCTCCACCACCGCCACAGCCTTGGACTTGGCCTCCACCAGCGCATTCTTCACCGCCTCCAGCGCCTCGCTCAGTCGATATTCCAGCTCCGCGATCTTGTACCCATCTTCACGCGCACGCTTGCGCGATTCAGCCTCCAGCAGCGCGAGCTTCTCCTCCTGCTCGCGCAGCTTTTTGTCGCTGGCATTCGCCGACGCATTCGGACTTGGGGCGGTCGAAAGGCCCACGGCATTCATGAATTCCTTCTGCACCATCTCCACCCGCGCCTCCGCCGCCTTCAGGGCGCGTTGCAGGTTGGTGATCTTCCCCTCGGCCACCTGGGTGGCCTCGCGGGCCTTGGTCAGCTCCGCCTCGGCGCCACCAGCGGCAGAGTAGGCCGCCTGCTCATCACGGACTTTTTTCAATTCCACCAGGCTCGCCTGCATCTCCGCCTT
Source organism: Prosthecobacter sp. Pr1 (assembly GCF_057652315.1). Classification (NCBI taxonomy): domain Bacteria; kingdom Pseudomonadati; phylum Verrucomicrobiota; class Verrucomicrobiia; order Verrucomicrobiales; family Verrucomicrobiaceae; genus Prosthecobacter; species Prosthecobacter sp. Pr1. The sequence continues at coordinate 23,733 of NZ_JBYFBS010000029.1, forward strand.
GTGCTTGATCACCAAATCCTGTGCCTCAATCATCCGTTTTTCAAAGTCAGCCGCTCGCGCATTCGTCGCCGCGATGGCCTGTTCCTGCGCCTTCATCCGGCCCTGCTCGGCCGCCAGCGCCGTTTCAAGATCCTTGATGCGGCTCTGCGTGGGCACCAGCTGCGCCGCCACCTCGCGCGTCGCCGCCAGATCCGCCTCCAGGCGCGTGATCTGCTGGGAGGCATCGTTCGCACGGCGCTCCGCCACCTCCCGGTGCGTGCTAAAACGCTGCTGCAGATCCGCAAAGCTCGCCGCAGCCGCAGCGCTGTTTTGGGCATATTCCGCAGCCTCGGCGGCCGCTTTGGCCTGCGCCGCCTGCAGCGCCGCCCCAGATTCCGTGCGCAGTTGCTCCAGCGCCGCGCCCGATTCCCGCTGCAACCGCTTGAGTTTCCCCCCCATCACCAGCCACGTGATCAGCATCGGCAGCAGGACGGCCACCGCAGCAGCGGCCATTTCCTCCAAAGAGAGAGGGCCGATCAAAGCGAGCATAGCTTTTTCTAACGTAGTTCCTGCAAACATAGCACTATATGAACGCTCCCCCTCTATTCTGTCCAGCACGCATTGCTCCTTGAGCGGCGGATAAAGGCAGCTAGTTTGCGCGCCCTTTCCCCCCAACCCCAACATGTCCAAGTTCAACATCCTCATCGCCGGCAACAACGACCCCATTTCGAGCAAAGGCATCGACCTGCTCAAAGCGGAGCCGTCCTTCTCTGTTGAGGTGAACATGAATCTCAAAGCCGAGGACGCCATGATCGAGGCCTCCCGCAACGCCCACGCCATCATCGTCCGCAGCGGTGCCAAAGTCACCGCCAAGGTCCTCGAAGCCGCCCCCCACCTCAAGGTCATCGGCCGCGCCGGCGTCGGCGTGGACAACATCGACGTGCCCGTCGCCTCGAAGCGCGGCGTCGTCGTTATGAACACCCCCGGCGGCAACACCATTTCCACCGCAGAGCAGGCCTTCACCCTCATGATGGCCCTCTCCCGCAAGACCCCCCAGGCCCACGCCACCATCGTCAGCGGCAAATGGGACCGCGCCAAGTTCAAGGGCACCGAAGTGTTTGAAAAAACCCTCGTCGTCCTCGGCATGGGCCGCATCGGCGCCGAGTTCGCCAAGCGCGCCAAAGCCTTCGGCATGAGCGTCGTCGCCTACGACCCCTACCTCTCCAAAAACCGCGCCGAAAGCCTCGGAGTCACCCTCTGCGAGGACCTCGACGCCGCCATCGTGCAGGCTGATTACATCACCATGCACATGCCGCTCACGCCTGAGACGAAGCACATGATCAATGCCAAGCGTCTCGCCACCCTGAAGAAGACCTGCCGCATCATCAACTGCGCTCGCGGCGGTCTCATCGACGACGCCGCACTCGCCCAAGCCCTCACCGACGGCACCATCGCCGGCGCCGCCCTCGACGTCTTCGAAGTCGAGCCCCCACCGGCCGATTACCCCCTCCTCAGCGCCCCAAACACCGTTTTCACCCCCCATCTCGGTGCCTCCACCGAAGAAGCCCAGGAAAACGTCGGCATCGAAATCGCCGAAGTCATCAAGGCCCACCTCCTTCAGGGCACCGTCGTCAACGCGGTGAACATGCCGAACGTCGATCCCAAGGTGCTCGCCGAAATCGGCCCCTTCCTCAAGTTCGGTGAGCTCCTCGGCCGCCTCGTCTCCCAGTTTGCCCCCGCCCGCGCCAACGTCGTCCGCATCAATTACAGCGGTAAAGTTGGCGGTGGCGACACCACCCTCATCTCCCGCGCCGTCCTCAAAGGCTTCCTTGAGCGCGCCGTCGGTGCCGAACAGGTGAACTACATCAACGCCAATGGCGTCGCCGACAACCTCGGCCTTCGCTTCACCGAAAGCCGCCTGCCTGAAGCCAGCGAATTCACCGACCTCATCGAAGTCATCGCCAAAAACGACACCGAGACCGCCAGCATCGCCGGCACCTTCTTCGGTAATGAGCCCCGCATCGTGAAGGTGAACACCCACCGCATCGAAGCCCGCCCTGAAGGCACGCTCCTCTTCATCGAGAACATCGACCGCCCCGGCATGATCGCCGCCTACAGCACCACCCTCGGCAAAAACAACGTCAACATCGCCGACATGAGCCTCAGCCGCGACAAGGAGTCCGGCAAAGCCCTCACCCTCCTCACCCTCGATTCCACCCCCAGCGCCGAAGTCATCGCCGAACTGGAAAAAATCCAGGGCATCAGCAAGGTCCACTGCGTCGCCGTGTAAGCGCCCCCCGGATCGTCCTCGTCCTCCTACTCGAACTCGTCCTCGATGCTGCGACACCGCATCGAGGACTGATGGGAGCATGAGCACATTCACAGAGCAGCGCCTCCCATATGGACTGCGGTCGCGCAGCGAGGAACGAGCGCAGCTACCGCTTTCGACGTGCTGATCTGCTCACGCATACCACGGGTTGTTCAAAGGCGGGAGCCTGTGAACTTCCGTCAGCCCGTCACCCCACGCGCACCACGAGACGCTCGAAAGCGGCAGCTCCACCTTTTCAGGGTCACGCAGCCGCATTGATTGATTCGCTGTCGCTCACCCCTGCGGGGCAGCCTGCGGCTGTCTACCTGCGCTTCGCTCCGGTTCCAAATGCGCTACGCGCACCTCCCATATGGACTGCGGTCGCGCAGCGAGGAACGAGCGCAGCTACCGCTTTCGACGTGCTGATCATCTCACGCATACCACGGTTTATTCGAAGGCGGGAGCCGGTGACCTTCCGCCAGCCCGTCACCCCACGCGCACTACGAGACCTTCGAAAGCGGCAGCTCCACCCTTTCAGGGTTGTGCAGCAGCATTGATTGATTCGCTTCGCTCACCCTTCGGGCTCCTTTCAGTCGTCTGTTTCCTTCGGCTATCTTCGCTGCGCTACGGTTCACTTCGTTCGGCTCGCTGCCGCTCACCCCTTCGGGGCAGCCTGCGGCTGTCTATTTGCCTTACGGCGGTCTTCGACCCGCTTCGCTCCGGTTCCAAAAACGCTGCGCATCTCCGCGCCCCAAGCCGAAAAAGTTACTATCCGTTCCACAATCTAGCCGCCTTGAGTTCAGGCGCTTCGTAGCACACAGGGCGAAGAATAGCTCCTCGATGCAGCCACGCCGCATCAAGGAACGATGGGGGTAGGGGAGGCAATGAGATATAGCATTTCCCAGAACTGATTTCCGGATAGAGCTGCTGAACAAACAAAAGCACCCTTCTTGGTCGATGGCAGATCCAGTCGATGGCGGAGCCATCCAAGCCTGTAGCGAGGGGTTGAGCGGAGCGACACCCCTCGTTCACCGGGACAGGTTACCTCTCGCTCAAGGCATCGCGTAGCGATGCCAGCCCTTGCGTCGCCCAGGCACCGCCAACGCCTCAGCCCTCCGAAGGAGAGGGATCGTCCCGATCCTTCACGCCCACGCAACATCCAGCGCCTGCGAGCAACCCTCAAACACGCCCCACCGGGGCAAAGAGCTCCGTCTCTTCATGCGTGCAGCTTTCAATCAATCACGTAGCTGTACAAGTCCCCGTTCTCCAGATGAAATCTCAGGCGAATGGCAGCTCCCGCAGGCAGGCCCCCCGTCTGCTTCCATCGGACCTGCAGCTTCACCCCATCCTGCTTCTCGATCACGCTGGACTCCTTGTCATAACCTTCCACCACATTCCCTGCGGCATCCAGCACCTCAACCATGAGCCTGCCGCCTTTGACATCCGCATTCACAAAGAGCGTCTTTCCTGCAGGGACAAACTCATGCGTTTCCACCGTCCCTTCCTTCTCTTTCGCCTGCAGCGAAGCCAGCCCATCCAGCCGCCATGCAGCCCGCGCGATCGACTGCGATTTCTCCGGTGCCAGTCCACCATGAGGCGTGGTCACAGCCGTGTAGTACATCCACATCTCATCGCCGACGATGACCGGCGAGTTGCACAGCCCAAAGATGCTCCCCGCGTCATACGCATGCGGTCCCAGCGCAATCACCGGGCTGCGGTCAGAGCACCGGTGCCAGTGGCGGCCATCACGGCTGTGCACCAGCTGCACATCAATGATGCCCGTGGCCGATCGCTTGTGCCCGTTCACCTCGTCATTGCCAAACAAAGCCGAGGGCGGCTCCACCCGGCGGAACGGCGTGGCGAATCCCAGCCACTGCCCTCCATAGGCAAACGCCGACAGATTGTAGAACTCGGAATAGGTGCCGCCCTTGAGCTTCCGCGCGGCCTTGTTGTCGATCTCATCCGCCACCATGACGGGCTGCGGCTCCGACCAGTGCTGCATGTCCTTGCTCACCGACAAAAACACCTGCCGTATCCCGACCACCCGCGGATCGCCCTGGCGTTTGTGAAAGGCCAGATACTCACCCGTCACCGGATCCTGCGAAAGGGTGATGGTGTCACAACCGAGCAAGATGGGCTCGGGGTCAAGGGTCCAGCGCAGGCCGTCCGGCGAATGCGCCGCATAATAAAGGCGATGCGTCTTGTCCCGGTACCAGTCCACCAGTTCAAACTTGTCTTTGAGCCTCTGCAGCTTGACCGCATCCTCCCCTTTGCTGGCATTGCCGACCGCCTTGTACCGCTTCTGCGGGTCGGTCTCAAACTTGTCTTCAATGATGCTGGGGCTGTGCAGATTCAGATTCGTGACATTCGTCGCGCCTGCGATCTTGAGAATCGGCCGCTCCCAGTGAATGCCGTCCTTGGAAGTCGCAAAGAGCACACTGCCCGGATCTGCGTACCACATCCTGAACCCGCCCGTGGCCTCGTCGCGCAGCACCGTGCCATAGATGTTCACGCGCTTGTCCACAATGCCGCCCTCCTCAATCACCTCCCAGGGCATCTCAGCTTCCAGCACCGGCCGCTCCAGTTTCTTTGCCGGGTGCACCACCCGCGTGAGCCCTCGCTTGGCCAGGATCATGCCATCATCCACAAACAGCTGCTTCTCACCCTTCTTCAGCGCAGGCGCAGCCGGGCGTTCCAGCGGAGCCTTTTGCGCCAGCAGCAGCGCCGGGAAAACGATAACGAAGCCAAGACACGGCAGCAAGCTTTTGGCCTGTGAGAGCCGCCGCATGGAGATGGATGAGTTTCGCGAGCTTGGTTGCTTCATCCCCCTATACACGTCGCACTCAGACATAGATTGCAGCTAAAAGCAGATGACCATGCCTCATTCCTTCCGCCATCGGTGGTGGCAGCACGCTCATCCTCTCCCAGATGCCGGTTTTCGCTCTCGCAGCCGCCGCGCCTCTGCCTTCACTTCTTCCCCGCCTGACCCTGCTCCACCTGCGGCACCCCGGACTGCCCCGGCAGAACCTGCGGTCCCGAAAGCTTCGGCGGCGTCGGCAGCACCGTGCCGTCCGGCGCGCGATCCAGCACAAAACCGCTGAAGTCCGCAGGCAGCGGCAGCAGTCGGCCATCCGCCGCCAGCACCTTGCCCTCCGGCACCACCGCGGCGCTCACTTTCGTCATCCGGCCATCACGAATCAAATACGCCTGCCCACCAATGGCAAACAGCCCCTCCCGCACCGTCGGGCTGATATCCTCCACGAAGTCGGTCGGCAAAACCACCAGCCGCCCCTCCGGCGTCAGCACCTGCCCCTCAGGCACCAGGATCGCATCCACCAAAGCCGCCCGCCCATTGCGAATCAGGTACGTATGACCTTGATAAAACACAACGCCATCAGGCACCACGTTGATCCCCAGCACCGTCGGCTTGACCTCCTTCGCCGGAGGGCTGCCCGTCTGAGCAGACACAGAACAACAACAAGCCAGCGTTGCAGCAAAAAGAAAGAAGGGGATGGATTTCATAGTGAGCAGATTCTAACAAGCGCCGCCGACATTCGCCATGGGGTGTCCACCCCAAATCGAGAGACACCGAGCCGGCAAATCCAGGACGCGCGCTACACGCCCCGTTCACCAGCAGATCAGTCACCAAGCGTGCATGGCCTTGGGTTCGTGGCTTCGGAGCTTGTTCACCGATCCACGGATGTTCCCATGTGCCCTCCTGGCAAACACCCTAGTTCCAATGATTTGTTCATTGTCGCGTGGTGAATCCACGTTAAGCATAAAACCATGACGTCGATTAAATGGCTGGTGCTTCTTTGTCTCTTCGCTCTCACTCCGGTGTTCCCGGCGGGGGCCGCGGAACCTTTGACCATGGAGATCCATCTGGTGCAGGAACCGTCCAAGGCGCTTTCTGCTGATCGGGGGCGCGCATTGCATGTGTCCGAATACCGGGCCAGCAAATTCAGGGTGGTTCCGGGCTTGTCGCAAAGGAATACGAACAGCGTTTCATTGGAGCTGGTCGGGGCCAAAAACTTCTTCCTCAGGCATCAGGAAGGCATAATCAAAGCTCACGAGAGGCCGAAAAAGATCAATCTGCTCTTTGAGGGCGATGCCAGTTGGAAGATCGTCAAACTGGCTGAAAACCGGATACGCATTGAGTCCGTGAATTACCCGGGAGATTTCATCACCGTCCGCGAAGACGGCAATGTGGTGAAGTCCAGAAACCCGCCCCTGGAAAAGTCCACCTTTGTGATGATGCCCAGATAGGCGGCCAAACGCGGCAAACTTTCTTCATCCATGTCCAGCATGAAAACTAAATGACAACAATTAAATGCCAGGCATTTAGTTGTTGCACCCATTGCCATTATTCGCACATTCGGCCCCATGAAATCCGCCCAATCCCCTGATTCCCAGACGCTCCCCCTCGAAGAGCAGCTCATCGGCGTGAATGCGAAAACCGGCCTCTATCCCGGCGCGCGTTCGTGGTCTGGCGGGCGGTTTCGTGTGCTCGGCAAAGGGCCGATCGAGTCCTACTGCTACCACGTCATGTCACGCACCTGCGGCGGGGAGGTGTTCTTTGACGACGTCGAAAAAGAAGCGCTGCGCCGCGTGATCTGGCGCATGGCCGAATTCTCCGGCATCAAGGTGGTCACCTACTGCCTCATGAGCAATCATTTCCACCTGCTCGCCGAAGTGCCGCATCGCGACACCTGGCTGCAGCGCTTCGAGGGCCCCGAGGGCGAAGCAAAGCTCTTCGATCACCTGCGCACCCTCTACAGCCGCGCCTACCTCGGCCTGCTGCGCGATGAACTCGCCGACTTCCGCGCACGCGGCATGGCCGTTCTCGCCGAGCAGCGCTTGGACGCACTCAAGAAGCGCTTCTGCGATCTCTCCCTCTTCGTCAAAGAAGTCAAAGAACGCTTCAGCCGCTGGTTCAACAAACGTCGCGGCCGCCGTGGCACCCTGTGGATGGACCGCTTCAAAAGCGTGCTCGTCGAAGGCAAAGGCGACCCCCTGCGCACCATGGCCGCCTACATCGATCTCAATCCCGTGCGCGCCGGCCTCGTCAAAGATCCCAAGGACTACCGCTGGTGCGGCTACGCCGAAGCCCTCGGCGGCAGCCGCAGAGCCCAGCGCGGCCTGTGCAAAGCATTGGGCAAACCCGTGGACGGCTGGAAGACCGCCGGCGCCGCAGCAGCCTACCGCTGCCTCCTGCACGCCGAAGGCCGTGAAATCAAAGACGCGCAGAATGAGAAGGTGGTATCTCGTGGTGTCACCGCCGAGTCCGCGCGCACTGTGCTGGCGGAAAAAGGCAGGCTCAGCCCATCCGAACTCGTGCACCTGCGCGTGCGCTACTTCACCGATGGCGTCGCGCTCGGGAGCAAAGAGTTCATAGAAGGCGTCTTCGAGGCGCAGCGCGACCTCTTCGGTCCAAAGCGCAAAAAAGGCGCCCGCCGCATGCCCGAGTCAGATGCGCCGTTCTACACACTACGGCAGCTCCGCCTTCGCCCCATGAGTTGATGCGCAGGCAGCAAATCCGGCGCGTACTCCGCAAACCGGGCGCGCAGGCCTCTCGCCCGCCTGACAGCCCGTCCTGAGCCACCACATACTAAAACCCCATACCACGCCCCACCATCCGGCGCGGCGTGGTCCACGCCCCCGCTACTTCAGCAGCCACTCCACCAGCCCTGCCTCAGGATCTTTCCCCTCACCACGCACCCAGCGCAGGTAAGGCCCCTGCACTTGGATCATCCCCGGCAGGTCCAGATACTTCGCACCACCCGGCAGGAACATCGGATCACGATAATCCAGCACCTTCCCAAAGCGGAAGCCATGCGTGTCATACGCCGCACGGTCAATGGCTTCGCCCGCCACCGCACGCGCCGCGAGCGCGATAGGCCCCGTCTGCTCACCCAGCGCCGCGATGCACACCGACTTCGGACTTGGGTGCGATCCCACCTTCGTGTTGCGCAGGAAACTCGTCAGCGTCAGCACATCATGCGCACGCTGCGCAAACAGCGCGCTGTTGTAACCATACGTGTACCCCGCAAACTCACGCGGATTCGCCACCAGCCGGTTCTGCTTCGCCAGTTCGCTGCCTTGAAACAGCAGATCCACCCCCAGCACCGCCACGCCACCCTTCACCAGTTCCTTCACCTGCGCGTTCGCGATGCCGGACTTGCCCGCGTCATCCAGCCAGATCACCACCCGCCCGTTCCACTCCTTCGGGTACAGCCACGCCACGTTCAGCTCCTCATTGTAAGTCTTGTTCGTCAGCGTCCCCGTCATTTCCAGGTGGTCACCCCGGTCCTGCTTGTCCTTCAGCGTCCACTCCACCTCGCCCGCCTTGTCATACGTCCGGCCGATCACCACTTCGATGCCTTCGCGCAGCACCTTCGGGTCCGCCTCGCTCAGCAGCTTCTCCGCATCCGCAGTCATATGCTTCAGCAGCTTCCGCTCAAACTCCACATCACCCGCCTTCGGGGCAGGGTGCTTCTCATCCCAAACCGTCAGCTGTTCCTTCGTCAGCGGTTCATAGTCCCTCTCGATCACCGGCGCTTCCAGCCCCAGGTTGAAATGCTTGTTCACAAACGTGTAAAACGCAGAGCGCGTCACCGCATTGTAGTTGTGTGGAAAATGCTCCCCGCGCAGCAGGAACACATTGTCCTTCTTGCCAAAGGTCGTGTACAGCTTCTGCAGATCAGGGAAGCCCTTCGTCGCCATCTCCTTCGTCCAGTCGTTCGCCGTGTTCATCCCCTGCGGCTTCGGCGCAAACAGTCCCGCAAATTCCACATTGCCGGTGTTGATGCGCAGCAGCGACGTGTTCTCGCACGTGCAGCCCCCCTGCATCGCCGTGCTCACCATCACACACGGAAAGGAGAGCTTGATCCGGTCATCGATCGCCGCCAGCAGCATCGTCTGCGTACCACCACCGCTCGCACCCGTGATCGCCGTACGCTCCGGGTCCACCTCTGGCAACGACAGCAAAAAGTCCAGCCCACGCACCGCGTTCCAAGTTTGCAGACCCATGATCGATTGCAGGTGCGCCTCCGCCTGTGGGCTGTACAGCCCCCAGTTTTCCGCCGTGTTCATCTCCGGCCGCTGCTTCGCAAACGTGTGCACCATCTCGCGCGGGATCTGCACCGAGTCCGAATCACTCAGCATGTCCCACTGCCACACCACGCAGCCCATGCGCGCCAGTTGCACGCAGAGCGATTGAAAAATGCTCTTCCCACCCCGCTCAAAACGTTCGCCCCCCGCCGCGATCTCCGCCCGCACCTTCGCATCCGTCTCAATCGAAAGCCGCGCATCCTTCCAGTGTCCGTGCGCAAACATCACCCCCGGAACCTTGCCCTTGATCACCTTCGGCTTCCACAGGCTCCCCGTCACAAAAAATCCCGGCGCACTCTCAAAGTACACCTTCTCCACCGTGAAGCCATCCCCCTCCACCTTGCCATGCACCACCGCATTCAGCGGCGTCTTCGTCGGCATCGGCCACAGCCCCTCTGCCACCAATATCTGCCTCCTCACATAATCCCTCCGCGCATCCCACTCACTCAGCGAAGACGGCGGATTGAAAGGAAAATACCCGTTCAAATCCTTCGGCACCTGCAGCCGGCTGTCCTCAGCACGGACAATGGACGAGGCGAGAACGGCAAGGAGGAGCAGCTTGAATTTCATGGTTGGGAAGTGAAGCGCATTCTAACGCTGCGAGCAGGCAAAGTTCATCATCCGGGCGAAACGAATGGTCTAAAACCCCTGGCTCTGGCTGCCTTCGATCACAATGCGCTTCGTCTCCGGCCCCTGCTTCACCGCCGCACGCGCCTTCCCGCCCCGCGTTTCCGTGAACTGATTGTCGCTGATCGTGATCGCTTCCGTCCCGCCCTGGATGTCGATCACCACCCCGCCTTCCGGCGCATTGTCGATGAATCGGTTCTTCTCTATCCGGTTGCGATGCCCCGCAAAGTCCGGGCCGCGTTCCGGGCGGAAGAGCAGACCATTCACCTTGCTGCCCCGGATCGTGTTCCCCGTCACCAGGTTGTCCGTGTCACGATGGCCAATCGAAATCCCAATGCGATTCCCCTCGATCTGATTGCCCTCCGCCAGCCCATGCTTGACGCCCCAGCAGAAGAAAATCCCGATGTCATTCCCACGCAGCGTGCTGTTGCGGATGATCGGCCGCTGCGATCCGCTGCCCGGGTGCAAACCCAGCCCGCTGTTGTTTTCGCTCACGCAATTTTCCACCACCACATCGTGGCAGATCTGCCAGCTGATCCCATCCCCGTGGTTGTTGCGCGCCGTCACACCGCTGATGTGGAATCGATTGCAGTCCTGCAGAAAAATGCAGCCCGCATAGTTGCCATCCAGTTCCGCATTGTGCTCACGGTTGCCGTCCAGCACCAGATTCTCGATCCTCACATCGTTCACCCATTCACCGCTCAGCAGCGGAAACAGCGTCGCGCAAGTCGCCTCGTTCATCTGCCACAGGTTCTCACGCAGCGCCTTGTCCAGCTTGAAGCGGTTCCCGCTCCGCGCCACCAACGTCCGCTTGATCACCGTCTGCCGCCCCGTCTTCGCATCCTTCGCCCGCAGGCACACCCCGTCCCCCACGCGAAATCCGCTCGCATCATGCAGCGTGATCTCCTGATCATACCAGTCGCTGTCCAGCTTCAGCGGCGTCATCACAGACGGCTCTTTAATGAGCACCGTCTTCTCACCTTCGCCGCTCAGATTCACCCCCGACTGCAAAAACACCGCATTCCGCAGCCGATAAGTCCCCGCCTTCAGGTGCACCGTCCCGCCGCCCATCCGCGCCAAATAATCCACCGCAGCCTGAATCGCCCGCTGGTCACTCCCAACGATGTCCGCATCCTTCAGCCCCACCGTGATCCTCAGCCCCTCATCCCACTTCGGCTGCACCGCCACGTCACCGCTCGTCTGGCGCGGCATCGTCACCGCAGGGCGCTCCGCCGCAAGGAGTGGAGCAGCAATCATGAGACAGAGCAAAAATCGTTTCATCCTCGAACCAACGTCCATCATCCACCCCAGCTTTCCCCTCCCCACATGGGATTCATCGACAAAATGCCTGACATCTTTTTCAAGCTTGGTCCAAAAATCGAGTTTATAAGTGATTCCTGCATTATGTCTGCCTTTGTCGCAATTGCCGGAGAACCCCGGGCCAATAACTGTGTTTTCTGGACGAATTCCGTCATATTGATTGAGATCTGTCGATTTCTGAAGGCGGCACTTCACGACTCCCACGTCTTAAGCAATGATCTCGTCTTCCGCCAGAAACTAGAATCTAGCTGCGGAGATGTCCTTTACCTGAAGATGTGTCCGGAAGCGGTGCTTGCTGAAGTTGCGCGCCTGCTATTTTCTGGGACTGATCCTGAACATGAATATTGGAGGACATGGAAGTCTTATTTTCCTCACGCTGTAATCCGGACTTCTTTAAATAAAATCGCTGAACAAATTGTGCAGTCTCTTGAAAATTCAAAGCAACGGCGTGATGCTTTGAGTCCAGTTCAACGTCTATGTGCTGCTCTCAGGTATAGAGTAGAAAGTGGAATGGTTGACTTTCTAAAAGATAATGGATTAAAATTAAAGGAGTGGTCTAAAATGAGAGGGTATATAGATAGAGGAGAGTGGCCTCCTTATATAACAGAATTTCTTCCGTTGCCTTCATGGCAAAAGCAAATCGCGCAGCGAACGATGCAGAGGAGGGATAAATGAGAAGAGATGCTGGGCATTTTATCCACGCGGTCCAAATCATCCGCAGCAAGGCTTGGTTAGGAAAGCGGCTAAAGACTCGCACAAAGCAATATCCATTGAAGGAGTTCTTTATTATTCGAGATTAAATGTATGGGCGGAACCGTTTCATTCTCCAATGGCGACGAAAGTGATCTTAGCGTTGACATGTTCACCTCGGCATTGCTATTTTTCTGTGAATATCTTAAGGAATGCATGGCTTCGAATTCAGTGCTCAAAAACGACGCCAAATTTATCTATGCATTAGGATGGCCTCTGCGCAGTAAAGACGGCTATTTGGGTCTTAGACACATCGAATCCAACACCTTAAAAGAGTTGGCGCGCTTATTCCAGGAATTGGCGACAGATGAGCATCCTTATTGGCAAAATTTGCGTAAAAGCTATTCAGAATTTGAGATCAAGTCTATGCAAAACAAAGGCATCGACCTCGAACAATGGTTTGCACAGCTGAAAAGAGATGACCAAATCATAGCAGCAAAGTTGGCTGCTGCCACGGAGCAGCGGCTGTCTTTCCTGCAATCGAAATCATAATAGAAAACAATAGCGCTCTGAGGTGAAAGATGCCTCCGTCACCTTGGCGCAGGCCTAAATCCCCTCAAGCCGCCACCACCTCCACCACCTTCGTCTTGTCAATCTTCGCCACGTTCGAGTTCGCCACCTTCTTATCCTCAGTGTAATTGAACAGGTTCAAGTCCAGATGGTGAGCATCACACCTCGGACACTTCTTCAAAGTGTAAGTAATTCGCGCCGCAGCATCCTTGTGAATCGTCTGATCCAGCGTCGCGAGGGCCGCCTCCGTTTCCGCCAGCGGCGCAGCAGCAATCGGCATGGTGAACTCATTCGCGCGTGCAATGAGCTCTTTGATCGACGCCTGCAGCGCCGCGAGCCGTTCCTTCTTTTTCAGCTTCTTCACCACCGACCACTGCTCCGGCGCATGCATGTGCCCCGTGCGGTGCTTCTTCAGGTACTGCTGACAGCCCTTGCAATACGGCATGCCAAAGACCATCATCGACGGCACCATCGCACCGCCCGCGTAGCCGCAGATCTCCAGCAGCTTGTAAAAATAGCCCCACATGCCCAGCGGACTGCCTGCCTCACCCGAGTTGCGGCTCTTGAAGGACATCCCTTCGCTGATCTCACGGAAGTAGTCGATGAACCCATAGCGCTCCGCCGGAATGTGATGCAGCTCAATGATGCTCAGGTAGGTGAGGTAGTGCGCCGCAAAGTAGTCCACCACCGCCGTGGTCAGCATCCCAAGCACGAACGCCTTGCTCAGCTTCACCTGCAGCAGTCGCGACCCCACGGCATAGCCCACACCGCTCGCGATCCCCACCAGAAACGCCCCCGCTGGGATGATCCCATTCGCATACCAGCCCATGATATTTTCACCATGGTCATTGGCGATCTGCACCAGCCACAGCGCCAGCGCCGAGGTGGCCAGACCACAGAGATAAACGATGAGACCGGGCTGACGAAGAGGCTGGCTGGGTGTGCTCATGGAATCTGCCCGAAATATCAGGTGGCGAAAAAATGACAAGCCTTTTGACGCCACACCTCATCTTGCCAGTGAAAAAAGTACAATGGGCACTCCTGCCCTTCGAACAGCGCTCCGCCACACCCCAAAATCAAAAGCGTCCCCGCACGCCTGCGTCCTCGCATCCCCGCCCCCCACCTCCTCACCCCCGCCGCCGCTTTCATGAAATCCCTCTTTCCTTAAGCGCCCGTCTGGCAGCGCTCGCGCAAACGGGCACGCTCGGACTCAGTCTGAAATGCCGGGCACCCCACACTTCATTTAAGAAGGCTCACTTTTGAAGATTGGCGGTGCGCGGCAGCAGGCTCAGGCAAGCCGCAGCGAATAACGCTCCCCACGCCGGCCCAGCTTCACGCCCGCACCATAAATCTCGCTCAAGTTCCGGCTGTTCAGCACCTCCGCCTTCGGCCCGGAGGCATGCACCTGGCCGTCCCTCAGCAGCAGGCAGTGGGTGATGCTCGGCAGGATTTCCTCCACATGGTGCGTCACCAGCACCAGGGAAGGGGAGTGCGGCTGCACCGCCAGCGACTGCATCCACTGCAGGTACTTCTCCCGCGCCACCGGGTCCAGCCCCGCGCACGGCTCATCGAGAATCAGCACCTCAAATTTCGCCATCAGCGCCCGGCAGATCAGCACCTTCTGCTTCTCCCCCTGGGACAGCGGCCCCCACAGCGCCTCGTTCAGGTAAGCGCAGCCCACCTGCGCCAGCAGCGCCGCCGCCTCACGCAGCACCGCCGCCGGCGGCTCGTCGATCAGGTTCAGCTTCGCCTCCCGTCCGCTCGCGATCACGTCGATCACCGGCTCTCCGCTCTCTAAGTACGTCACCAGCGTGTTCGTCACCAGTCCCACCCGCCGCCGCACCTCGCGCCAGTCATCCTCGCCAAACACACTCTCGCCGATCCGCAGGCTCCCGCCCGTCGCACTGTCATACCCCGTGATCAGGTTGATGAGAGAGGTCTTGCCGCAGCCGTTCGGACCCAGAATGCACCAGTGCTGGCCGGGATCCACCCGCCAGGAGATGCCTTTGAGGATGGGGCGGCCGCGGCGGAAAGTGAGATCAGAAACTTCGAGTACAGGATTGGACATGTGGCTGGATAATTGAATGACGAACGAGGAATGTCGAGTCGTCTTGAACGACTCCCTTGAAATGCTAATGGCGGTGCCTCCGGGCCACGAGATCTTTGAAAGGACTTTCATCGCAAACACTTCTTTGTGTGGATAGAATTTGTCCTTTTGATTTTTCTCCCGTGACAAAAATGACCATCCTGCTAATCTCAAATCCCTTTCTCAAAAAATGTCAGTTTCCCCAGATGCCCAACCACATTGCGCCATCACATCCAATGAAGTGCGTAAATTCCAGCTTGTGCATCACCGTAGTTTTTTAGTACCTTGTGCTGATGTGCAACGCACCCTGCAACTCATGAGACCCATTTTCTGTGCCGCTCTGGCCCTGGCCGCTGTCACACCTGTGTTTTCACAGGCTCCTCCGCCTGCAGCCCCTGCCGCTCCCGCCGCGCCTGCAGCCCCCGCTGCTTTGAACATCCAGCAGGAAACTGAGGCCCTCATCAATGCCGCCAGCGCGCTCTTTGCCGAGGCCAAATACCAGGAGGCCCTTTCCAAGCTCGCCATCGCCAAGAAAAACCTCAACAACAAGCCCTTCGAGAGCATCCTCTTCACCGAAGGCGCCTGCTACTACAATCTCAACGACTACCCGAAGGCCATCGAATCTCTCGAAGCCTACGTGAAGGAGTTCCCGCAGGGCTCCGCCATTGTCGATGTCCGCATGGCTCTGGGCCGCTCCTACATCGCCAGCAAGAAGGAAGAGCAGGGGATCAAAGAGCTGACCGATGTGGTGCGCAGTTCGCCGGAGAAAAAAGCCGAGGCTGGGCTCATCATTGCCGACACCCTCAACAAACAGAACAAGAAGGACGAGGCGCTCGATATCCTCACCAAGGTTCTGGCAGACGGCATCCGCAGCGCGGAATCCATCCAGGCCGCCATGCTCGCGGCCAACATTTACGTCAGCAGCGGCAAGCTCGATGAAGCCACCGCCCTCATGGACAAGGTGCGCAACTTCGCCTCCGGTGGTGACAGCATTGCTCAGATGAACAACATCTATCTCAAGCTCGGCGATGAGATGATGGAAAAGAAGTCCTACAAGGAGGCTCTCGGCGCCTACCAGCTCGTCCGCAAAAAGAACGAAATCTCCCGCATCCAGACCGAGCAGGTGGCCAAGCTGGAGGCCCAGCTCAAGACCGCCAAGGGCGTCCGCAAGGACGAGATCGAAACCAAGCTCAAGGCCAACAAGGAAATCATGGCTGAAATCGAGAAGCGCACCGATTACGATGCCTCTCTCTACTACCGCCTCGGTCGCTGCTACTATGAAATGGGTTCCCCCACAGACGCAGGCGCTGGTGATCCCTCCCGCCTCTGGCAGGCCATTCTCGCTTTCGAAGTCGTCGTCAAAGACTTCAAGCAGTTCGCCCAGCGCGACAAGTGCATGTACGGCCTCATCATGGTCAATGCTTCCTTGAAACGCATCAAGGAGGCCCGCGAAGGCTGCGAATCCTTCATCGAGAACTTCCCGGACAGCGACATGGTCGGCGAGGTCTCCATGATGTTCGGCATGCTGGCCTACCAGAACAAGCAGCTCAAAGAAGCCATCGCCGCCTGGAAAAAAGCCCTCAGCTTCCCCAAGGCCGACAAAGAGCGCCTCTACTTCCTCATCGGCAGCGTCCAGTTCGAACTCCAGAGCTTCGACGAGTGCCGCACCACCTATGAAAAGGTGCTCCAGGACTTCCCGCAGACCACCTACAAGGACGACCTCCAGTACCGCATCGCTCTGACTTACTTTTATCAGAACGACTCCAAGAGCGTCACCAAGGCCCTCAAGACCTACATCAAGGACAACCCCAAGGGGCAGTATGTCGTCGATGCACGCTACCGCCTCGCCTTCATTGATTTCCAAGGCGGCGACAAAAAGACCGCGGAATCTGAACTCCTCAGCATCGTCAAAGACGCTCCGAACGATCAGAACATCGGTCAGGTGCACGCCCTCCTCGGAGACATCTACAATCAGCGCGCCGACTATGAGAACGCGATGATTCAGTTCGCCGCCGCCGTGGACAAGGCCAAGACCGACGACGTCCTCACCTACGCCATGGATCAGGTGACGGATCTCTACGTCGGCTCCAACAAGTGGAAGGAACTGGCGGAAATGTGGCAGCGTTATTACAACACCCACAAGGACAACGACGACCTCGCCCTCAAGGCCATCCTCTGGATCAGCCGCGCTCTCATCAAGGAAACCAAGGTGGAGGAGGCCAAAAAGCTGCTCGCTGAACACATCAAAACCCGCATCCCCATCGTCGCCAATCAGCAGGTGGAAGGCTTGATCCAGCAGCTCGTTTCCATCAGCGCTCCGAAACGCCGCCGCGTCGCTGCAGCTTCTGCTCCCAGCACACCGCCTGCGGATGGTGCCAAGGCCGCCGAAAAAGCCCCTGTGGTCGCTGCCGCTCCCGCGCCAGAGGTCACTTTTGAAGACGTCGAAAAACAGCTCGAAACGCTGCTCAGCCCGCCGCAGGCCGCCATGAACGGCACCGCTCAGATGCGCATCCTCTTTGCCAAGGCATGGCTCGCCAAGACCATGAAGCTGCCTGAAAAGGCCGAGAAGTTCCTCACCATCATCGTCGAAGTCGCCAAGCCGGATGACCTCAGCCCCATGCTCCTCAGCATCGTGGGTGATGCTGCCCGCAAGAAAGGCGATCTCGAGAAAGCCAATGGCTGCTACGTCCGCCTCAGAGACTTCTTCAAGACCAGCGAATTCTCAGACGGCGCTCCCGTCGGTCTGGCTGAAATCGCCTTCGAAAAGGGCGAGAATGACAAGGCTCTGGAACTCTTCCGCGATGCCCTCAACAACTATCCCGGCAGCTCCCACGTGCTCGATGCCACTCAGGGTGAGGCCAAGACCCTCGTCAAACTCAAGAAGTATGACGAAGCCAAGAAGATCTTTGAGACCATCTCCAACACCAAGGAATGGCGCGGCCACGCCACCGCCAATGCCCTCCGCATGCTTGGCGAGATCGAGGCTCTCCAAGGCAAGCACGAGGCTGCCATCGCCTACTTCCAGCGCGTCTTCATCGCCCACCAGAAATGGAAGGATGAAATGGCCAAGGCCTACCTCCTCTGCGGCAAGTCCTTCAAGGCTCTCGGCAAGAGCGAGGAGGCCAGAAAAACGATTCAGGAGATGATCGAACGCAAGGATCTTGAGGGTCAGCCGGAAAAGAAAGAGGCTGAGAAACTCCTCCCCACCCTGTAATTTCACGCGAACCCACCCCACGATTTTCATGCACTCGTTCGCCCGCTTTTTGCTCGCTTTCGCCGTCCTCGCCGCTGGTTCCGCCTTCGGCCAGGCCATCGTCCTCAAGGACGGCAACCGCGTCTTCTCTTCCGAGTTCTCCATTCAGGACGGCAAGATTGTCCGCACCGTTCAGATCGGTGAAAACAAAGCCACCACCATTCTGGAAAAGAAAAACATCGATTCCCTCGAGTGGCCCTATCCGGCTGAACTCACCGAATCCGCCGACCTCCTCGCCAAAGGCAAGACCGATGAAGCCATCGCTGTCCTCAAGAAGGGCCGTGACTTCTTCGAGCATTTCGAAGGCATCGAGGGCAACTGGTACATCGACATCTACTTCGCCTACATCGAAGCTCTCAATCAGGGCGGCAAGTTCGACGAAGTCGTCAAAGCCCTCCCGTCTCTCCGCGCCCTCAAGCTCACCGACGCTCAGAAGATGCGCCTTCGCATCATTCAGCTCGACATCGAGCGCCAGACCTCCTCGGACTACGCCGGCATCCTCGTGGAAGCCCAGAGCATCCTCAAGGAAACCGACGACTCCGCCATTGGCGCCTCCCTCTGGGCTCTGATCGCAGACGTTCACACCCGCAAGAAGGAGTGGGAAAAAGCCCTGCTCGCCTACCTCCGCATCCCCGTCTTCTACGGCACCCAGATGCAGCGCGTCCCTGAGGCCGAGCTCAATGCCGCCAAGATCCTCATCAAAATGAAGCGCTATGAGGACGCCAACGCCTTCCTCGCCCGCATCAGTGAATCCTATCCCGGTTCCCCGGTCGCCGAAACCGCCACCAAGGAGAAAGCCGCGATTGCCGGAATGAAGAATGTCCCCGAGGAAGAGGCTGACGCCGCCGCTGCCGATGGCAAGTCGGACGCAGCCAAACCCAAGGAAGGCGAGCCCGCCAAACCCACCGACTCCAAACCCAAAGCTTGAATCATTTCCCCATGCAAACCAACACTGCCACCATCATGACCCGCCACATCCCCCACGGCCCTGCCCGCGCGTTCCTTTGCGTCCTGCTGGCTCTGGGTGTCCTTACCTCCTTCAACCTGTATGCTGAAGATGCTGCTCCCCCGGAAGGTGCTGCCGCTGAAGTTCACACGGAATCGATGATCGATCGTTTCATCGAAGGTGGCTGGGTCATGTATCCCATCACCGCCTGCTCCATCGCTCTCGTCTGGCTCACCGTCGATCTCTGGATGCGCACCGGCATCAAAAAGGCCGCCCCTCCTGCCCAGGTCGCCCAGGTTCAGGATCTCTTCCGCGCAGGTGACTACGTCGGCGCCTACCAGTTCTGCAAAGGCAATCCTTCCCCCTTCACCAACACCACCCGCGTCGGACTCAGCTTCCTCGGAGACGGGCATGACGCCACCGAAGCCGCCCTCTTCAGCGAGCTCAACAAGGTCAACGCCGCCGTTCAGACCCGCATCAACTACCTCTCCGTTATCGGTGTTTGCACCCCCATGATCGGTCTCACCGGCACCGTGACCGGGATGATGCGCGCCTTCTCCACCCTGAAGACCAGCGGTGCAGGGGACCCCGCCAAGCTCTCCGGCGCTATCGGTGAGGTGCTCATCGCTACCGCCTCCGGCCTCTTCATCGCCGTTCCTGCCTTCATGTTCTTCTACTTCCTCCGCAATCGCCTCCAGGTCAGCATGAGCGATCTCCAGGAAATCGTCATGGCCCTCTTCCGCAAGATGCCCTACGCTCATCTCAAGGACGCCCACGTCGGCGAAGAAGAATTCTACGCCGCCATCCCAAATTGGGTCGCTGGCGACGTTCAGCCTGCCACTGCAGCCTGATTCATCCTCCTCTTATCTCTTATACTCAACCCTTGACCTTCTAACACTATGGGCGGCGGCGGCGGTGGTGATGGCGAACCGGAGTTTCAGATTGCTCCGATGATTGACGTGCTCTTGGTGTTGCTCATTTTCTTTATGAGCATCACCTCGGCGCAGGTGTTGAGTATCGACAAGGAGATTCAGCTCCCTGTCGCCAAAGATGCCAAGAAAAAGGAAAAAGACGTGCAGAACGAGGCCAACCTCAATGTGCGCTGGACCAATGGCAAGGCCATCATCCTCTTTGAAAACAGCTCGTATGAGGATGTCAGCCCCCTTGTGGACAAGCTCCGCGCCCGCCACGAGGCCAACGCCAGGTACCGTGCGGTGATTCGTGGCGACAAACGCCTCCCTGCCATCGAAATCCAGCGCGTCATGAGTGTCATCGCCCAGGCGGGCATTGATGACATCTCCTTCTCTGCCTTGAACAAAGAGTAATTCTTCCCCTCATGTCTGAACTCGGCAAAAAAAAGCATCGCGAAATCGAAACTGAACAGCTCGCTGTCGGCTTCCAGATCGCACCCATGATCGACGTCGTGTTCGTCATCATGCTCTTCTTCATGGTCATGGTTGGTTCCGTGAAGGTCGAGCGCGAGCTCAAGAGCCAGCTCCCCGGACTGGCTCCCCCCAGCGCCGATGCTCCCCAGGAAATGCCGGATGAAATCATCGTCGGCGTTGAAGAATCCGGTGCCGTCACCCTCAATGAAGAGGAATTCGACAGCAACCGTCCCGACAAGGCTCTCCCTGACTTCATCAGCACGCTCAAGCGTCTCAAGCAGGAGGCTGACAACCGCAACGCCAAGGTCATCGTGACCATTCAGGCGGAGGAACAGGCCACCTATGAGCGTGTCATCGACGTGCTCAACGCCCTCGCAGTCGCGAAGGTCGCCAACGTGACCTTCACGGTCGGCGGCGACGAAGGATTCTGATTTTTTTGTCAGTGTTTGAATATCTGCACCCCAAGAAAGGGGTCCGCAGTTCCGTCCTCGTACTCTGAAAAGGTCATCTTCATGAATCCGCAGCAGCCTGGAACCCCGGAAAATCCGCAGCAGCCCCCGCCCCCACCGGGTGTCACTCAGCCGCTGCCGCAGGGGTATCCCCAAGGCTATCCGCCCCCGCACGGCTACCCGCCGCAGATGCCCGGCTATCCACCCGGCTACCCCATGCCGCAGGGCTACCCGCCCCAGATGCCCGGCTATCCCCAGGGCTATCCGCCGCCGCAGGGGTACCCACCGCAGATGCCCGGTTATCCCCCTGGCTACCCCATGCCGCAGGGCTACCCGCCGCAAATGCCCGGCTATCCGCCCGGCTACATGCCGCAGATGCCCATGCCGGCCATGATGCCGCCGCCCGCACCTTCCACCGGCACCGTCCCCACCGCCGCCCCGGCTCCCAAGCCCGCCAGCGCCGCCGTCCCCGTGGCCATGCCCGTGCCTGCCGCCGTGGCTCCTTCCATGCCTTCCCCCTCCGGTGCTCCCGTGATGCCCGCACCGAGCGTGGACGTGCCCGTGGCAGCCGCTGCTCCGACCGACGCCGCCGGTGAAGTTGCCGCCGTCATTCCCGAGCACATCGAAGGCCAGGTTTATCACCCACCCGCGCTCACCCACATCGAAGTGGGCAAGCCGCCAAACAAGTTCGTGCAGCTCTGGCTCAAAGCAGGCGCCAGTTCCCTCCTCCTCAGCATCCTGATCCACGCCGGTCTCGGCGTCCTCGCCCTCTTCATCGTCTTCCAGAGCGGCGTCATGGACAAGCAGGTGGACTTCCTCCCCGGCGGCGGCACCGCGCAGGGTGCCAAGGCCAGCGCCGATCTCCAGCACAAGGTTCAGCAGAAGAAGCGCAGCTCCATCAACAAGACCATGCCCATGAAAAAGCTGGTCAGCGCCAGCACCAATTCCGCCATCAGCCTCCCCGAAGCCCCGCCCGACGCGCTCGACATGCCCGACGTCAGCGCCATGATGGGCGGCGGCGCCCTCGGCGGCGCAGGCGGTTTCGGCATGGGCGGCGCCGGAGGCGGCTTCGGCAAAGGCCAGGGACTCGGAGCCGCAGGCGGCTTCGTCACCCTCCCACCCTCCATGCGCAGCCGCTGCTCCACGCAGGAACGTCTTGAGAAGCTCCGTCAAAACGGCGGCTCCCCCGAGTGCGAGGCCGCCGTCAGCGCCTCCCTCGAATGGCTCAAGACCAAGCAAAACCCCGACGGCTCCTGGGGCCGCACCACCAAGTGCGCCTTCACCGGCCTCGCACTCCTGTGCTACCTCGGCCGCTGCGAGACGCCCGAGTCCCCCTTCTACGGCGACAACGTCACCAAAGGCATCATGTTCCTCATCGAGGCCCAGAAGAAGAACAAAAACAAACTCTTCAGCCAGGCGGAAAAAGGCAACGCCCCCGTCTACGAGCACGGCATCGCCACCTACGCCCTCGGCGAAATGTACACCCTCGCCCGCCTCGGCAGCAAGAGCCTCCCCGGCATGCGCGAAGCCTTCGAGGCAGGCGTCAAGATCATCATCGACAATCAGCAGGACAGCGGCAGCTGGGTCTACGACACCGAAACCGGTTTCTACGCCGGCAAAAAAAGCCGCGAAGACCTCTCCGTCGCCGGCTGGCAGTTCCAGGCCCTCAAGGCCGCCAAGAACTCCGGCCTCAAGATTGATGGCCTCCACAGTGCCATCACCAAGATGACCAAATACCTCGAAGACAAGCAGACCAAGGACGGCGGCTTCGGCACCGCCAATCGTGACGCCCATTACAATCAGTGGAGCCTCTCCGGCGTGGGCATCCTCGGCCTCCAGACCATGGCCAAAGGCAAGACCACCCCCATCAAAAAAGGCATCAAATTCCTCACCGACTTCCTCACCGCAGAGCCCCTCGACTGGAACAAAAACTGCAATCTCTACTGCTGGTACTACTACACCCAGGCCTTCTTCCAGCAGGGCGGCGAAGACTGGAAATTCTACAATCAGCAGTTCCTCCCCCAGATCCTCGGCGCCCAGCAGGCCGACGGCTCCTTCAAGCGCGGCCGCCCCAACTGGCCCGCCGGAGACGCCGCCGACGAAATCTACCGCCAGTGCCTCTGCACCCTCCAGCTCGAAGTCTACTACCGCTACCTCAAAGTCGGCGACCGCGAAGAAGCCAGCTTCTTCGAAAAGTAACCACGCGCCCCCCCAAGAGTACGATGGGCATTGCCTCACGGCGTTCGCCCTCCGGGCAGCCTGCGGCTGGCCATCTCCGCTGCGCTACGGTTCCTGCCCGTCGACCAGCGCCACCAGGGAGACAAGTTCCCAAGCCTTCCCATTCAGACTGCAGTCACGCAGCGAGGCACAGCCTGTCCTCCGTAGCTCGTAGAGCGAAGGAAGAAGCGCAGCCTGCCCTTCGTAGCTTCAGCGAAGAATGGGCCACCGCCTTCATCGGATGCACGCGCCCACGCATACCAGAAAATACCCGAATGCGGCAGCACCCCAGTCTCCGCTAGGCCCCCAGCACCGCATTCCCCAGCGCCCCAGGAGCGCGGACTTCCAGTCCGCAGCACTCCGCAAACACACCCACCTCCGCACGTCTCGTCAGCTTCTCAGCCCCCAGCGAGCCCTCCCCATTTGGACTGCGGTCGCGAAGTGAGGAACGAACGCAGCTACCGCTTTCGACGGACACACACGCGCCCACGCATACCAGAAAATACCCGAATGCGGCAGCCTCCCTCAGTCTCCGCTAGCCCCCAAGCATCCGCCCACCTCAAATCCCCCCCGCAAGCAGCAGCCTCGCTCGCGCCCTCCAGCGTCGCAGGCCAAAGCGGCCCGGAGCGCGGACTTCAGTCCGCAGCCCTCCGCAATCACCCCCACCTCCGCACGTCTCGTCAGCTTCTCAGCCTCCAGCGCGCCCTCCCCATTTGGACTGCGGTCGCGAAGTGAGGAACGAACGCAGCTACCGCTTTCGACGGACACACACGCCCATGCATACCAGAAAATACCCGAATGCGGCAGCCCCCCAGTCTCCGCTAGCCCCCAAACATCCGCCCACCCCAGACCCGGTAGGGCGGCTTGTCCCCAAGCCGCCGCCACACCCAAATCTACCACCCCACCAGCACCGCCGCATTCCTCCCACCACACCCGCGCACCACACCCCTAATCCTGAAATTCTGACATCCTGTTAATCCTGTCCATCTACCCCTCCCACCCTCTACCAAATCAAAAATCAAAAATCAAAAATCATAAATCGCCCGCGCCTCTACTTCCCACCCGCCTTCTCTTCAGCCGCCGCCGCCAAAAACCCATTGTCCCCCAGCCAGTCCGCCAGCCGCTGCGTCCACGTCCGGATCGAAGCCAGCTTCGATCGTCCCCCCATCCCAAAACCATGCGCCCCACGCGCATACAGGTGCACCTCCACCGGCCGCTTCGCCTCCTCATACTTCGCCAGCTGATCCAGCACCGGCTTCACGTGGCTCGTATCATCATTCGCCACCAGGAAAAACGCCGGCGGCGCATCCGCCGGTACCGGCCCCGCCGGCACCCCCAGCGGCCCCGGATAAATCGACACCTGAAAATCCGCCCGGCAGCTCGCCCGGTCCACCACCTCACCGCCCGCCGAGAATCCCAGAATCCCGATCCGCTTCTCATCCAGGTTCCACTCGGCCGCCCGACTGCGGATCACCCGCATCGCCCGCTGCCCGTCCTGGCGCGGATGAATGTCGATGTTGTAGGGCGATCCCTCCTCACGCGGCAGCCGGTGCTTCAGCACAAAGCACGTCACACCCAGATTGTTCAGCAGCTTCGCAGGCTCCACGCCCTCGCCCCCGAAGCCCAGCTGCCGGTGCCCGCCGCCGGGCACGATGAGGATCGCTGCACCATTCGCCTTGTCCTTCGGCGCAGGAAACACCGTGATCGATGGATTGTTCACATGCGTCACGGAGTTCCCCTTCATCACCTCCGGCTCATCCTTCAGCTTCTCAAACCCCGGCGCCCCCTTCTCCCACAAATGAATCACCACCGGCGGCACCTCCTCAGCAAAGAGCGAGCACGGCAGCACAAAAGACAGAAGAAGAGCAAGGCGTTTCATAAGATTAAGAGACAATAGAAGGATGGGAAAGCGGCAAGATCATGCCGAGCCTGAGCCTGGCGCAATTCAAAGTTCCACCGTACGGCATTTTGCTTCAAGTTGGTGGCAGATGCGCTGGATCATTTCCGGGTTCAACTTGGCGGCGCGCGAATCCACGGCGATGCGTCGGATCTGCTTGGGATTGAGCACACATACCTTGCCGGGTGGGACGCTACTCTTGAGGTACCAACCAGGCAGTGTGAGCACGGCCTGCGCCGCCACTGGTGCGCCCACCGCACTCGTCAGAAAGGTGCTTAGCCGCTCCGCCTGCATCCTCGCCTGATCCACCATCTTAGTGTCCTTCCAGTTGGGAAAGTGGACGGCCACACCGTCAAAGTCGGCATCGCAGTCGCGTTTCCCCTTGGGGGCGGGGCTTTTGCGGCACGTTTTGGTTTCCACCGCAAAGACACCCACAGGAGATACAATCACGTGGTCAATATTGCCGTAGGGCTCCATCGGCAGATCGTGAAACACGCGGCACCCCTCAGCCATCAGCTGGCTCAGTTCCTCCCCCACCGCGCGCTCACCATGAAAGCCGAGCCTGTAATCGGAGAGTTCCTCATGCGTCTGGAATGCACGCCGTAGCAGGATGAGCAACAGAAGCGTGCAGATGACGAATGCGACGACCGCACGACTCCGGGAGATGCTGCCATCTGCAGAGGTTAGCAGCACCGCAGCCAGCATGGCCCCCGGGAAGATCATCGCAAAGGAGAGGCGGTCTCCGAACTGCTCTCCGAGATCATCGATCCTCAGCCGCAGAGATTCGCCGGCAGGCCTCAGCAGCTTTTCAGAAATGGGAGAGCGCACCTGCCTTTGGCGTTTCTCCCTGCGCCAGCGCAGCACAAGGGCCATGCCCACCGTTGCGCACGTTGGCACCAGGAGGGAGCCTACGAGGATATAATAGCTTGTTTGGGAAGTCATGTGAGTCTTGTCTCCTAGGTGCTTCCTAGGCGATGGTCCACGGTCAATGTGCAATGATTGTTTTCATCCCGCTCAGCACCACCTTCGCATCCGAACGTCCTGACACCAACTATACCAACCGTTCCTCGCGCAGCTTCAATACAGCTTCCGGAGTGAAGTCTTCCCCGATGAACACGAGTTGCTTCACCTGCCCGCCGGGCGCTTTCCTCTGCGCGGCGCGGATGGCCTTCGTGGCGTTCATGTAGCGAATACGGCCATCGCTGCTGCGGATGATGAGCAGCACGGGCACCTTCTTCGCTCCGGCCCAGTAGTCGGCATAGTGCTTTTTCATCGCGAAGACCTCGATTCCGTCCGTGCGTTTTCTCAAATGAGAATCGCCTGACTTGAGTTGCACCCGGAAGGTGATGCCTGTCGCCTTCTTCTTTGCATCGCGGAATTCGATCTCGCCGTCAACGCCTTCGTCCGGTTCGGCTTGGATGCGGTAGATTTGGTCTGCTGCTCCAACGAGCGTCATCACTTCTCCGACCATCACCTGCTCCATGGAGGCGGTGTTCTGTTGCTCGCCAGCCTTCCGTCCGGCTTCATCCGCCTTCGCACCACCTTCCTTGCTGATGAATTGCTGCTCCAGCACGTCATCCACGGCAATGCCAGCACCGCAGTGGGCGCAGAAAATTTTCGCGCCTTTTTTCTTCGTGGCACGTGCCGCGTCGATGGCGATTCGGTCTAGCGCTTCCTTTCCGCACTTCGATTTTGGACAGAAAAAATTCCGCAGTCGCTCCACGTCCTTCGCCTTGGAGATGAGATGCTCATGGACGAACTGCTGAAAGGCCGCCTGCACATCAGCGTCGAGCTTGTCGCCGAAGTACACGTCCAGTTCCCCGCGCTCGCCGCTTTCGCGAAGGGTCAGCGCGGCGAGTTTTTCTGTGATCGTGTCAAAGTCCACGGCCTGCCGATAGAGCTTGGTCCTGGAAAAAAGGCCGCTGTAGTGCAGCCGCACCACCAGCGTGCAGTAGATTTCCTCCAGCGGGCCGGTGAAGCGATACACTACCGTCTTGCCGGGCCGCGGCGGCGGCGTGGGGCGCGGCAGGCGCACGTAGTTCGGGAAGACAAGCATCGGCCCCTTGTCCGTTTCTTGCTTCCAGGCGAGCGCCCGTTCCAAAAAGAGCGCCACCAGCGCAGGCAGGAGCTGCGCTTCGTCTTCTGGGGAAAGACGCGGCGTGCCGTCGGCTGGCAGTTTGCCGGCTTGGATATTCGCCAGCGGTACATGGCCGAGCTGGTTGTCGGATTCACCAGCTAGCTTCACCAGAGTGGAGGCATAGCTGTTCACCCAGCAGGGATTGAGCACCACAAGGCCACCATAGGGCAGTTGATGGAGCACACCTTCACCGGCCAGCAGACCCGTCACAGCACGGAGGTCTTCCGGGGTAAAGACTAGATGAGGCGCAGCCTTGTGAACACAGGCTTCCAGCTCTTCAGGTTTCACCACCACGCCGCCGAGGCCTTGGGAATCTCGCATGGCCAGGATGGCATCCTTCAGCGCTGGGAAGTTCTCCTGCGTGCTGCGAAACTCCAGCTTGTCCCATGGCAGCAGTTTCTCGATGAGCGCGCGTAGTTCCGCCACACCGGGGTGCTTGGCATCCTTCGCGGCAGTGAGGATGGGGCCGTGCAGACTGCGGGAGTCTGCCCACTCGCGCACTTCGTCGGGGGTGATGAGCAGCGCACCTCGGTCGCAGCGGGCGGCGGTGAGGATGCCAGGAACAGCGTGCTTTGCCGCCACCTTGCCCAGCGCTTGCTGCCAGTAGCCCACGGTCTCAAACACGTCCGGCTTCTGCGGGTCAAAGACCAGCACTGCCAGCGCTGTTTGCTCCATGAAGAGCTGATGCGTGAGCCGGTAGTCGGGCTGGCCCGCGAGGTCCCACAGCCACACCTCGCGCATTACCTCCTCGTCGTCGCCCGCGTCCGGCAGCACCAGCCGCTGAATTTCCATGCCGTGGCTAGATTCAGTCTTCTCCCAGCGGTCATGCCAGAGCCGCAGCGCCAGTCCGCTCTTTCCCACACCGGAATCCCCCAGCAACACCACCTTGGCATTCACATACCCACGCTTCCGGGAGGTTGCCACGCGGGCCAAGATGGAGTCGGGGATGTCCCACACTCGGAGAGTCTTATCGTTACCGACAGAGGCGATGCGGCGGGCATCGGGGGTGATTGCGATGCCAATTACCCAGTCTGAATGTCCGCGCAAAACCGCGAGGCACTCGCCGGTTTCTGCCGCCCAGAGGCGGACAGTATGGTCGAAACCACCCGAGACGCAAAAGCGCCCATCGGGCGTCACCGCCATGGCAGTTGGAGAGTCGCTATGGCCCTCGAAAGCTACGACGCGGCGGCCTTCAGTGAGGTCCCATTTCGCTACTTTGCCATCGCTGGTGCCAGTGAAGGCGAAGCGGCCATCGGCAGTAACGCTGATTGGAGAATAACTTGCTACATCTTCTTTGAAAACGACAGGCTTCGAACCTACGTGCCCCGACCAGAGGGCAAGTCCCTCGTCCACAGCCGCACCAACGATCCTGTGGCCATTCTCCGAGGCCGCGACGCCAAAGAGATACTGGAATGGCAATTTGGATTCAGCGACGAGGGCACCGGTGTCAACTTTCCATCGGCGGAGATGGTTGTCATCCGCCGCGCTTAGCAGATCGCGCCCACCCGCATGAAAGGCTACATTGCCGACTCCGATCTCGTGCCCTTTCCACTTGCGCAACATGCGGGCGGTAGAGATCTCAATGATGCGGATGCTTCCAGCGTCATCCCCCGCCGCTGCGCGGCTGCCATCCGCTGTTACTGCGAGACCCCAGAACGTCTGCCCTTGGCACAGGATATCCCCGTCTGCCTCGTTCTCTTCCAGTTGCCATAGGCGCATTGTCCCGTCCTCGCTGCTCGTGAGCGCGAAGCGCCCGTCCTCAGGCATCGCCACACGAAAAATAGCTTTCGTGTGCCCTTGGAACACTCGCATGCATACGTCTTTTTCCGTGGCGGGTGGCTGGCCTGAGACTAGTTGGTTCGGCTTGGTGGAGATGGATGGTTTTACAGCAGATGCCATGCATAAGTTTTATAGAACATCGTTTATTTCGGCAAGTTTGAATAAATAATAATTCTGAATGTGAAATTATTATTCCTACGATAATAAAGGCTTCAGGGGGCGATCTGGTGCTGATTGTGGTTGATTCCATCTGCGTGGCAGCCTCACAAAAATCCAAGATCTCCCACCTTAACTGAGTGCCATTCATGCCAGGCCTTATGCATTAACTCATGACTTCATGCAGTTTTGTCTCACGACCCAAATGCGGGCGTAGTCGCCCCGAATGTCGTAGAAGAAGTGATAGGGAAAACGGCCGAAGTTGCAGTGCCGCAGTCCACAGGCGCCGAAATGGAAAAGAGTGGATTCTCCGCCACCTTTTGAAGCCCGTTTGGAATTCCGCAAAAAAAGTCCTCCGCCAGTGGCTCTGCGATCTCCCCGTGTTTTTTCCAAAATTTCGTCAAGGTCGGCTTGAACCCGTTGGTGAAAACCTAACGCGCACGGAAGCGAAGCCCAGAAACAAGCTCGTCAAAAGTGATCATCACATCAGGGTTGGCCTCAGCCTCACGCACCCGGCTCAGCACCTCCTCATCGGAAACACTGTAATGGGGCTTTTCCAGGCCATGAATCAGGCGGGCCGCCAAAGAAGCGCGTTCATCCTCCGACAGCTTGTCCGCCTCTGCGCTGAACTCTTCCAGTTTAACGAACAAAGAACTCCCCCCCACCGCTCTTTTGCCAGTTAGTTTGTGAGTTGGCTTTTGAACATCAAAGATCTGTCAGGCAGCCTATCTCCCCAACGGCTTCCCAACCACTGCCTTAATATTAGTGTCTGATTAGTGGCCATGAGTGGTTCAAACTCCGACTCCGTATTTTTGGATCGGTTTTATATTTTTTGCGGCCAATCTCCTCCCTCTCACCTCGGCCGTCCCACCACGATCCCCGCATGGCTCTTCACCGAGTTCAGGTATTCATGAACCGTCTTGTCCACGACGACCTTCTTGTACGTCGCGGAGGCATGCATGAAATGGCAGGCGCCGTCAGCGGTCCGTAGGGCGAGGCCCACGTGCGAGCAGTACACATGGGGGCGGTTCGTGACGATGCCGATGATGTCGCCGCTTTGAATGCGCGACTCACATGCGGCCACCTGGTCCTTGGGAATGAAATCAAAGGGAACCTTCTCCAGTCTGGCCTCCAACTGCCTCAGCTGCGGCACCAGCGCGGGATTCGCGCGCAGGTAGCGGTAGAGCTTCGGATTCAGCGACATCTCATCATTGCCCCGTCCCATCAGCCTCACCACCGGTCCCACCTCACGCGTCACATTGCGAATGTTTCCCCGCGCCGCGTTGTCCGTGTACCACTCATCCAGATAATGAATCCGGTCCAGATAGTTCCCACGGCACACACCCCCGCGATACCGCGTCCACTCGATCTCCCTGAGCAGATCGCTCGGCGCATAAGCACTCTGCCTCTTCCCAATCATCCGCGCCAGCCCCAGAGAAATCTCAAAAAACGTCCAGCAGTCCAGCCCCGTAAAATTCGCCGAAGGCGACTCAATCCGATCATCAATCTCCAGCGTCCAGCCCACATACTTGATGCCCCGCAGCGCCTGCCCGAACTGCGCCACCCGCGCCCCCATCGGCAGCGCCGCCCAGTTTCCCGCCACCGCCTGCGCCACCACCTGCTGAAATTTATCCACCCCTTTGAAAGTCACCGACTGCGGCAGAAACTCCGCAGCGCGGAGCAGGGGAGAAGCCCCTCCACTCAGAAGGCTCAAAGACAAAAAGTGGCGGCGTGTCAGCATGGTCTGGAGAATATGAAATGACTATAGAGCCGAGTAGAGAACAACGCCAAAGAGGGGAGCGCGGACACTCTTGTCCGCCTCATTGAAGTCCCGTTGTGTCAGCATCATGCCACATCAATACAGATTTTCCGCCATCCCCAAAGCATCTTCTCCCGCAGCACAGGCATTCAGCCACTGCGCTTCCGGCACCAGACCAAACTGCTTCGGCACCAGACGGCACAGCTCCACCAGCTGCCGGTCTAGCTCCCGCGCAAAAGACTCGATCGCCTGAGCAAACCGCCTCCGCCGCAGCGGCTGCTCCGCCGCCTGCAGGCACGATTGCAGATGCGTCTCCTGCATGAACGGCTCCAGACCATAGCCCACCATCGTGATCGCACGGTCCGTGCTCGTATCAATGAGCAGCATCACCAGATGATTCGCCCCCCCCTTGTCCACCGCACTCGACAGACTGCCACGGTTGAACAACCAAAACGCATACGGCAGCAGCGGCGCCTGCGCCGGCACATCCATCAGCACCACCGCGATGCTCAACTGCGGAAACCGCCGCTCCACCTCCCCGATCACATGCGCCGCACGCCTCAGCGAAAACGCCCCCAGCACCCCCGTCACGTCCGCAATCGGACGCTGCAACGCCGGAGCAATCCCAAACGCCCGATCCGCCGCCTCCAGCGAAAACCCGCACTGCCCGCAGGCAGCATCAGTTTCAATCGCAGGAGCTCGGCAGGCAGGACAACGCACGCCTCAAATGTACATCACCCCACCACCCCCGCGCAACGACCATTAAAAAGCTTCTCACCTCACGATCCATAGAAACAAACCCGCTCTCTCCAAAAGGATGTCTCCCGAAGCCATCAATCCAAATCATTTGACCCTCCATCATTCTACCAATCCGTCACTCCTCCCATCCGGACCAAACTCTCGCATAACAATCTCATTCCACACACACGGCATAAACCCCGAATCCCATCACCAGCTCATTCTTTCGCACTCCGTCTCCGCAGCACCCATCGCATGATCCCCCGCGGCATCAGCCGAAACACCCGCCCCGCAATCGCAACACCCACCCCCGGAAACACACAGGGCCGCCCCGCCTGCAGCGCCCCAAGCGCCTCACGCACCACCTGCTCAGGCGGAATGCGCAGCAAAGCCTGCCCATCCCGGTTCGTGTCACTCCCGTCATTCCGCTTCGCCGTCTGACTGAAGTTCGTCGGCGTCGGACCCGGACACACACAGCTCACCGTGATCCCCTTCGGAGCCAGCTCAATCGCCAGCGCCTCCGAAAAACTCGTCACATACGCCTTGCTCGCCGCATACACCGCCAGGTCCGGCATCGGCAGGGTGCTTGCCAGCGAGCTCACATTCAAAACCCCCCCCGGCGTCTGCATCAGCGGCAGCAGCGCATGCGTCAGCATCGTCAGCGCCGTAATATTGAGCTCGATCTGCGTCCGCGTCTTCTCCGCCGAAGAACTCGCAAAGCTCCCATAATCACCCATCCCGGCATTATTGATAAGCAGGTTCGGTTTCACCCCATTCGCGGCGAGAAACGCACACACATCACTCCGACCCGCATCCGTTGCCAAATCCGACACACAGCACAGCACTTTTGTCCGCGACCCCGCCAGCTCCATTTTCACCTTTTCCAGCGCCTCCGCCCGCCGCGCCACCAGCACCAGCACCTCCGCCCTCGGAGCCAGCTGCCGCGCAAATTCCGCCCCCAGGCCGGAAGACGCTCCAGTAATCACGGCACGGCACTGTTCGAGGGGAAATCCATGGGGCATGGATCAAGGAGTAGCCAGCAGAGGTGCTCCCATCAACTCGCATTCCTTTGAAAGGGAGAACGCGGCCGCTCTTTGCCAAGCGCCCCGGTTGCGATGGAAAGGGCTTAAGACAGAAGCAACCCAACTGCTAAATCCAGATTTAGCATCTGAATCGCGGTTAAAAATTGGGCAAAGCAATGCTTATATTAATTTACAGTAATTATAAGTAATGCTAAATTTACACAAACAAAATGACAAAAGTCACCGTCCATCGCGCTGAAAAGGGGCTGCTTGCGAAGCACAACACGCAAGGAGGGGCAGCATGTACTCGATAGTCGGCCGCAAGAATTCGGAGCTGGCGGCAGTCGAGGAGGAGCGTACCGCGCGACTTTACCGCATTTCCCAGCGCCGCAATCACATCCTGACGGACCGCCTGTTTGCCAAGCTGATGGTGATGCAGTGGCTGGGCGGGATCGTCATCGCCATGTGGATTTCCCCCATGGCATGGAGTGGGTCCAAGATTCAGCCTCTGTGGCATGTCTGGGCGGCGATTTGTTTAGGTGGCGCGATCAGTGCTGCCCCTGTGCTGCTGGCTTGGCGGCGACCGGGGAGGGTGGTCACGCGCCATGTCATCGCGGTGGCGCAGATTCTGACCTCGGCGCTCCTGATCCATCTCACCGGCGGTCGCTTTGAGACTCACTTCCACATCTTTGGATCGCTGACCTTTCTCGCGTTTTATCGGGACTGGCGAGTGCTGGTGACGGCCACCCTCGTGGTGGTGGTGGACCATGTGGTGCGTGGGACGATGTGGCCGCAGTCCATCTTTGGCGTGGTGGATGCCGGCCAGTGGCGGTGGCTGGAGTACGTCGGGTGGGTGATGATTGAAGACGTCTTCCTGATGATCTCGATTCAGCAAAACCTGACCGAGACCTTGGAAGTGGCCAAACGACGCAGCAGGCTGGAGAGCATCAATGCGCAGATCGAAAACCAGGTTATCGAACGTACGGCGGAACTGACCGAGGCGCACAAGCAGCTGCTCAAGACATCGCGTCAGGCAGGCATGGCCGAAGTGGCGACGAATGTGCTGCACAATGTGGGCAACGTGCTCAACAGCGTGAATGTGTCTGCGGAGACGGTGGCCGGAAAAATACGGCACTTCAGGATCTCCAGTTTGAAAAATGTGGCCCAGCTGCTGCGTGAGCATGAGCACCACCTCCCGTTTTTTCTTACGCAGGACTCCCGTGGCAGAGAACTGCCCGGCTATCTGGTGCAGCTGGCGGACAATCTTGCTGAACCTCAGAAAGCGATCCTGGACGAGGTGCGGCATCTGCAAAACAACATCGAGCACATCAAGCAGATCGTCTCCATGCAGCAGAACCACGCACGCGTGGCGGGTGTCCTTGAAACACTCGACGTGGTGGAAATCATCGAAGACGCCATCAATATGACAAGCACCAGTCTTTCGCGTCACGGAGTTTCCCTGGTGCGTGAGTTTGAGGAGGTGCCGCCCGTCGTGGTGGACCGGCACAAAATGATGCCGATTTTGGTAAATCTGCTGAGCAATGCCACGCAGGCGCTCGCTCAGCAGGAAAATGCCAAAGAGATGAAGGTGCGAGTCGCGCTGAGTGGTGAAGACACCGTCCAGATCAAGGTCATCGACAATGGTGGTGGCATAGCGCCGGAAAACTTGACGCGGATTTTTCAACACGGATTCACCACCAAGAAAGACGGCCACGGATTCGGCCTGCACAGCGGCGCGCTGGCGGCCCGTGAAATGGGCGGAAAGCTCACGGCCGAGAGCGACGGCGTCGGCTGCGGCGCTGTTTTTACCCTGGAACTTCCCCTGTTGCCCTTAACCAAACAATATGATGAAAAAAACGACCGATAATCTCAACCGCCGAATTCTTGTCATCGATGACAACCTGGCCATCCATGACGATTTTCGGAAAATCCTAGGCGAGTCTGATTCTGAAGACGCCGCACTGCAGGCGGCCGAGGCCCGGATTTTTGGCGCTCCTGCGGCCATGCTCTTTGAGATCGACACCGCCTCGCAGGGAGAGGAAGGCCTGAAAATGGTGGAGAAGGCGCTGGCTGAGGGCCGCCCGTACGCCATGGCATTTGTGGATGTGCGCATGCCTCCCGGCTGGGACGGCATCGAAACTACGCAACGGATCTGGAAGGTCTGCCCAGATCTGCAGGTGGTGATCTGCACGGCGTTTTCGGATTGCTCATGGAATGACATGCAGGACCAGATCAATCCCCAGGACCGGCTGCTGGTGCTGAAGAAGCCTTTTGATACCATCGAGATCCTGCAAATGGCCAATGCGCTGACGCAGAAATGGCTGCGACTGCAGGAATCGAAGGTCGAGTTTGGCGATCTTCACCACATGGTGAGTGAACGCACCCGCGAGCTGGAGGAGTCACAAGCCGCAGCCGTCAGCATGATGGCGGATGCCGTGCGCCATCGTGAAAAAGCGGAGCAGGCCTACGAGGAGCTGAAACGCGAGATGGCTGAGCGGCGCATGCTTGAGGAAAAATTCCGCGAGCAGGCCTCCCTCCTCGACAAAGCGCAGGACGCCATCCTTGCGCATGATTTGGAACAACGCATCACTTACTGGAACAAGGGTGCCGAGCGGCTGTATGGCTGGAGCGCGCAGGAGGTCGCTGGCCGTCCGCTGGCCCAGCTGCTCTACAAAGATCCGGAGGCGTTTTACCGCGCCAGCGAGCAGGTTATTCAGACCGGCGAATGGGTGGGGGAACTGCAACAGATCGGCAAAGACGGCCGCGGTTTGGTGATCGTCGGTCACTGGACTCTTGTGCGCGATGCCGCAGGTCAGCCCAAGTCCGTGCTCGCCATCAACACCGACATCACCGGACGCAAAAAGACGGATGAAGCCCTGAAGATGCAGGGCCGGGTGCTGGAAAGCATGGCCGAAGGTGTGACCGTCTGCGATGAAGACGGGATCATTGTTTTCAGCAATGACTCCTGCAACACCATGTTTGGCTACAAGAGTGGAGAGCTGATCGGTCAGCACTACTCAGTGATCAAAAGCCTGCCGCAGGATGAAGGCCGGCGTGCCATGGATGAACTCTTCGGCGTCCTGCGTGAGAAGGGGGCCTGGATGGGGGAAATGAACTCCCGGAAAAAAGACGGCACTCCATTCATCACGCGCTCGCGCATCAGTGTGCTGGAAATGGATGGCGTGAGATCCTTCGTCGCCGTGGTGGAGGACATCACCGAGAAGAAAAACATGGAGGCGCAGTTCCTGCGCTCTCAGCGCATGGAAAGCGTGGGGCGGCTGTCCAGCGGCATCGCCCATGACATGAACAACATCCTGACGCCCATCTTCATCTCCTCCTTCATGCTGCGCCGCAAGCTGCCGCCGGAGGACTTTGAAAAAATGCTCGGCAACATCGAGACCAACGCCCAGCGCGGCGCGGATCTCATCAAGCAGTTGCTCACGGTGAACTGTGACATGAGCGGTCAGCGCCACGTGGTGGAGACCAGCCAGCTTGCCTCGGACATGATGAAGATCATGTCAGGCACCTTCCCCAAAAACATCACCCTTTCGGCCAGCACGCCCGAAGACGTCTGGCCAGTGATTGGAGATCCGACCCAGCTCCATCAGGTGCTGCTCAATCTCTGCGTCAACGCGCGTGACGCCATGCCCGCGGGCGGTGTCCTGACGCTCACCACGGAAAACACCCGGCTTGATGAAAACTTCGCCGCCATGAACGTGGATGCCATGCCCGGACCCTATGTGGTGATCCGCGTTTCCGACTCTGGAGATGGCATCCCGGCCGATGTCATTGACAAGATCTTTGATCCCTTCTTCACCACTAAAGAAACCGGCAAAGGCACCGGGCTGGGACTTTCCACCGTGATGGGCATCGTCAAAAGCCACCAGGGATTCGTCAATCTGCGCAGCCGTGTGGCAATGGGCAGTGTGTTTGAGATCTACCTGCCTGCCGCCCCGGATGCGGTGGCTGCCAGCAGCGCCGCCCCCGCCATGCAGGCCCCACGCGGCCAGGGAGAGCTGATTCTCGTCGTGGATGATGAAGAGGTCATCCGTGAAGTCGTGCAGAAGACCCTGTGCGCGCATGGTTACCGTGTCATCACCGCAGGAGACGGCACGGAAGCCATCGCCCAGTTCTCCCAGAACCGCGGAGAGGTCAAAGCCGTGCTCACCGACATCATGATGCCCTTCATGGATGGCGTCACTCTGTCGCGCACTTTGAAAAAGATGGACCCCAACATCCAGATCATCGCCACCAGCGGCATGGGCAGCGCCAAAGGCCGTCAGGACAAGGCCGCCGCGCTGGCGTCGCTCCAGATCAACACCTTCTTGAACAAGCCCTACTCGGCCAACGAAATCCTCACCGCCATCGGCGACCTGCTCGCGTCCGACCGCTCATCCCATGCGTGTTCGGAGCTCGGGCTGGTGGCCTGAGTTTTGAGAGAGGAAAGCCTGAAGATTGACCACGGAACACACGGAATACACGGAAGCCAGAATCTGGTTCCCGTGTCTTCCATGGTTGATCCCATCTGATTTACTCTGCGGCCATCTCATCCTGACGGAATGCAAATCCGTGTTTTCCAGTCTCCCTATTGAGGCTAAGAGTGCGCTGCATGACCCTCAATCAGCTTTCCCAGCAGACGCCTTTCACCACCAAGGACGGCAGCACCATTCGCAGCATCCTGGACCGCACCAACGCGCCGGTACAGAACCAAAGCCTCGCCGAGGCCACCGTTCCCGTGGGGCAGCCGACCGACCGCCACTACCACAAGCTCAGCGAAGAATTCTACTTCATCCTCGAAGGGCAGGGGACCATGGAGATCGACGGCGAAACCCGCGAGGTGGGTCCCGGAGATGCCATGCTCATTCCACCCAACGCGTGGCATCAGATCACGGCTTCACAGACACTGCGTTTCCTCTGCTGCTGCGCGCCGCCGTATGCGCATGAGGACGTGTTTTTCAAGTAAGGCTGACAACAAATTCAAAAAATCAAGTCGACCTTGTCCGTGATGAGTGGTTGTGAGGAATCCGGCACAGGAAAGCCATATGGAAGTGCTTTGGACAGGGCAAGCGACGTCATTGCAAGCACCTTGATCTTCTGAACAAGGCCGTGAACTTCGAACCTCATGGAACGGTGCCCGCATTGTCGCCAGAAGCGAAGGCGGAGATGAAGACCAGTGGATCAGCAGCCCAGGTGAGAGAAGATGACATGCAGAGAGAGCCGAAGAGGATTGAGAGAGTGTGCTTCATGGTGGGAGGTTCTATTTGCCAGTCAGCAGGAAGGCGAGCAGGTCGCGGAAGTCGTGGACGGTCATGGTGTTCTCCAAGCCGAAGAGCATCATCGAGAGGGGCGATGTGGTGTGACGTGTGATCTGAGCGGTGGGGATGCGTTGGCGGCCAGTGCCGAGGGCGTTGATCAGAGGGGAGCCATCGAGGCCAATGTGAACGAGCACGCCGGAGTAGGTGGTGCCGGACTTTGTTTCGACGATGTGATGCTCGTATTGCGGTGCGACTTCGCGTGAGGGATCGAGGATGGCTTCGATGAGTTTGGCGCGATCAAATGAGCGGGCGACGTTTGTCAGCTCCGGGCCGATGCTTGTGCCGCGTCCCTCTGCTTGATGACACATCGTGCAGCCAGTTTGCACGCTGTGGAACACGCGGCGGCCGGACTCGGCATCACCACCCACGGCCACAGCTTTGCGCCAGTCGGCGGGAGTGGCAGGACGCTTGGCTGCACTGGACGTGAGCGCAAACTGAAGCTGCTCGGCCAAGGCTGAAGATGTGTCGCTCAAAGAGGCGAGCTTGTCTTGCAATGCCATGCGCACTGGGGCTTCGCTCATCGCGAGACGCAGGGCGCGCGCGGTCTCCAACTGCACATGTGGTTCGCTGTCATTGAGCAATTCGGTCAGCGCGGGGAGTTGCGTCGCATCGCGTCGGGCGAGTGAGAGGATCGCATCGGCTCGCAGTGAGGACGTGAGTTTGGTGTCGAGTGCGAGCGACT
Organism: Prosthecobacter sp. Pr1; assembly: GCF_057652315.1. Lineage (NCBI taxonomy): Bacteria > Pseudomonadati > Verrucomicrobiota > Verrucomicrobiia > Verrucomicrobiales > Verrucomicrobiaceae > Prosthecobacter > Prosthecobacter sp. Pr1. Next base: position 62,158 of record NZ_JBYFBS010000029.1, read on the forward strand.
TCAGCACACCTGGCACGTCGGCATGAGGACAGGCGGCGAGAGTGCGGATGGCTTCTTGTCGGAGTTTCGTGTCGCCGTTGCGTGCGAAGTGCAGCAGGCGCTCGGCGGTCTTCGCGTCGGTCAAAGTGGAGACGGTCGCTGCGGCCATCGCGTGAAGCGCGGCGGGTTGCTTGTCATCATAGAGAATGCTGGCGAGCAATTGCTGCCGCACGGGCACCGGGGGCTTGGTGAGCGCTGCTCTTGAGGCAGGCACCGAAGCGTCCGTGGCGAGCATTTCGGCGGAGGCGAGGTAAGCCTGGAACAAGGTCGGAGTCGGTTCCTGTGCGACGGCGCGGCTGAGATCATTTGCGAGCGCTTTGATGCCATCTTCACCTGCCCACCAGAGCGCGAGAAAACGCACACGCTCGTCTGGGTCGGACAAATGCTTGCGGATCAGCGGCACCGGATCTGCAACCTGACCACGCCACAGCGCGGACAATGCGCCGAGCCGCACGGCGGCATCCGCATCATCCGCAGCCTTCAATGCTGCATCGCGGTAGGCGGGCTTGGCCAGCGAAGTGATCGCGGCGGAGCGGATGAAGGGATCGGCATCAGTGAGCGCGGATTTGAGTTCATCAATCTGCTTCGGCGAATCAGCGGCGAGCAATCGTTGGAAGCGCAGCGCGGCGGCATTTGTCTCGGCGAGTGGCTGCTCGTGAGTTGGCGGCTCCACTTTCACACCCTTCTTCTCCGCGAGCCGCCAGATGCGGCCCTTGCCATGAACGGGATACGAGGTGCGGTCGGCCCAGTCGGTGACGTAGAGCGAGCCATCCGGCGCGGCGGCGAAATCCACGGGACAGAAGGCTTCGTTAAACTTCTTCTCGCCCACAACGAGATTTTCCTTCGTCGCGCTGAACGATCCGCCCAGCGGCTTCAGACGATACAGTTCGATGGTGGCATCGCCCCATGAAGCGACGAGCAGTGATCCCGCGTAGCCGGCTGGAAGCGCAAGTCGGTCGGTGGAAATGACACCGCAGGGCGCCTCGCCCGTGCCTTTGAGCATCGGCAGCGTGCCGGGTAGTTCTCCATCCCAACCATTAAAAACATGCGTGTCATCGTAGCGGCGCTTGTAGCCATAGTCGCCGCCGGGCACGACGTGAAGCAGGCGGCAGGGCGGAC
>NZ_JBYFBS010000030.1:0-59886 GCF_057652315.1 Prosthecobacter sp. Pr1
TCTGTCGATCAGCGCCACCGCAATCCATGAGCGCCATCGCACCTCACTGCGCACTCTTCTCAAACGCAGCCGCCTTGTTCTCCATCAGTGCCAGCGCTTCTCCCGCCAGATAAAGCGAACCCGCGATCAGCACCCGCCCCTCCGCCTTCACAGCGCCCAAGGCATCAACCACACGCGCATGCGTCGTCACAGCTCGGGCCTCAAGTCCAAGCCCATTCCAAATCTCCCGCAGCGCCTCGGGAGTCAGCGCACGCGGTGATTCAAATCCCGTGAAATGCCAGCTCGCAGCAATGGGCGCAAGCTCACGCAGCACCGCAGCGGTATCCTTGCCAGCCACAGCGCCAAAGATGATCTCCGCCTTCTCATTCGGAAACTGCTCGCCCCAGGTTTGCGCCAGCACACGCGCAGCATCGATGTTATGCGCCCCGTCAATGATGCAACCGCCCACTTTTTGAAACCGCGCAGGCCATTGCACCTCACGCAAACCGCGCGCAATCACCTCCTCATCCAAGTTGAATCCTGCCGCCCTCAGTGCCGCCACAGCCATCGCCGCATTCCACCGCTGATGCGGACCCACGAGCCCCGTCTCTCCATGCCAGGGCGTTTCGACAATCGTAAGCGGCGCTTCACGCTCGGCAGCGGCACGTGAAATCACCTCCAGCGCTTCAGCCTCCTGCCTCATCGTCACCACCGGCACCCCCGGCTTGATGATGCCCGCCTTCTCAGCCGCAATCTTCGCCAGCGTATCCCCCAGCATGTCCATGTGATCCCAGCCGATCGGAGTAATGACACTCACCGCAGGCATGATCGCATTCGTCGCATCCAGCCGCCCGCCAAGCCCCGTCTCCAGCACCACCCACGGATTGCCACGCTGCGCGAACCATTCCAACGCTAGGGCCAGCGTCAGCTCAAAGAACGTCGGATGCGGGTCCCATCCCGCCACACGTTCACGCAATCGCACGACACCTGCCGCGATTTCGTCTGACGTGATCATGCGCTCAGCATCCCGAATGCGCTCCCCAAACTGAATCAAATGCGGCGAAGTGAACAACCCCGCGTTGATGCCAGCCGCCTTCAAAATCGACTGCATGAAGGCGCAGGTCGAGCCCTTGCCATTCGTCCCCGCCACGTGAATGAACTTCTGCCCCGCCGCCGGCAGCTTCAGCTCGCTCAGCAGTCGCTGCACATTGTCCAGCCCCAGCTTGATGCCGTAGAACTGGGTGCTGTAGAGCCAGTCGATTTCTTTTTGCGCCGTATCGTTCATCATTCCTTTTCCGCACGGTGCCTGCGCCGCAGCAGGGTGCAAGCAGCCAAGAAACAAGATCGTCAGATTGGATTCCCATTTCCCACCCGGCACTCACGGCTATCATGCACGCGCATGTCTTTGACTCCCGCTTCTGACTCCTCGACCTGGATTAAACGCTTCTGGTGGCTGCTCGCCGCCGTTTTCATCGCACGCATCGGCGTGATGCTGCTGTTTGTACATGGCGCGGATCTCGCAGGAGACGAGGCCTACTACTGGGACTGGGGCCGTCGGCCAGACTGGTGCTACTACAGCAAGCCGCCCATGATCGGCTGGATGATGGGCGTCATCGGCGCGCTCACGGGCAATGCCGAGTGGGGCATCCGCTTCGCGGCTCTGCTGCTGGGTACGGCCACTCTGGTCATCATCCACCGTATCGCTCTGGTGCTGTTTGATGCACGCACAGCTTTCCTCACCGCCGTGCTGGTGCTTCTGACCATTGCCAATGCCGGGTTGAACCTCCTGTTCACCATCGATGCTCCCCTTCTTCTGTGCTGGACGCTGGGCCTGCTGCTCTTCTGGTATGCCGCGCAAAAACCAACGTGCAACACGCGCTGGCTGGCACTCGCTCTCGTGATCGGCGTCGGCACCCTGAGCAAGCAGATGATGCTCGCCTTTCCGGCGCTCATGCTGGTTTTCGCCGCCGTTTCACGCGAAGACCGCGCCCTGCTGCGCAATCCGCGCATGTGGCTCTCCATTCTCCTTGGCATGGCCTTCATCATCCCCGTGCTGCAATGGAACCAAAACCACGCCTGGATCACCTTGGAGCACACCAAGCATCACTTCGACACCTCAAACCTCAGTTTCGGCCGCTGGTTGAGCCGCACCTTGGAAAACGTCGGCCTGCAGGCGCTCATCTACACCCCGGTGACGTTTGTCGCGCTCGTTGCAGCCATGAGAGCAGCGGTGAAGCAGCGCAAAAATCTCTCCCGCCCGCTCCTGTTCCTCACCCTGGCCTCCGCTCCGGCGCTGGCCTGCTTTGCGGTGCTGGCATTGCGTCAGCGTATCAATCCAAACTGGCCCGCCGCCTTCTTTGTGCCTGCATTCGTTCTGGCGGCGGCATGGCTGCGCGGGGCCGCACCGTTCAAGCTGCATCCCGGCTGGGAGCGCTGGTCCCTGCGGGTCGGCGGTGCCTTGGTCCTCATCGTGCATCTCGCGCTCGTCATCATCTTCACCACGGAGCTGAAAGGCATCGACAAGCTCGCCAGCCTGCGCGGCTGGAATGAAGCCGGCATCGAGGCCCAGAAATTCCTCGATCAGGTGCCAAGGCCGCAGAACACCTTCGTCATGGCCCTCGGCCATCGCTACCACGCAGCAGAGATGGCCTTCTACATGCCCTCGCATCCTCGCCTCTATCGCTGGGAGCCCAGCGACTCGGTGCAGTCCCAGTATGAAATCTGGCCCGGCCCCGAAGAACGCATCGGCGACGATGCCCTGATTCTCGAACCCGGCCCTGTTCCCGCTCTTTTGCAAAACACCCTCTTCACCACCGCCTTCGAAAAACTCGAATTCCGTGGCAGCATCCGCGTCCCGCTGGGGAAAGAAGTGCGCGAGTTCAGTGTCTATCTCGGACACAATTTGAAACAGTGGAAGCCTGTGCCCACAAAATGAACGCCTGGGATCTCAGCCTGCTGCATCAAATCAACACCGCCTGGTCCCACCAGGCGCTCGACTGGTTGATGCCCGCCCTTTCCGCCATCGAGGCATGGCTGCCCCTCATCATCGCCGCCGTGCTGATCACCGCATGGCGCGGCGGCAAACGTGCCCGCATCATGCTGCTCTGCCTCGGCATCGCCATCGGCCTCGGCGACGGCGTGATCTCCAACACCCTGAAAAAATCCATCGGCCGCGTGCGTCCCCGCGATGCCCGCAGTGATGTCATCGTGCGCGATCTCGGCACCGCCTCACCCGCCTTCATGCGCTTGTTCCAGCAGCCTGTGGTCAAACCCAGCGAACCAAACGGCGCGACCACTGGCAAATCCTTCCCCTCCAGCCACACCGTCAACATGTTCGCAGCCGCCACGGTCATCGCCTGCTTCTACCGCCGCGCCGGCCTGTTCATGTATCTCCTGGCAGCCGCAGTTGGCTATTCACGCATCTACTGTGGCGCACACTGGCCCAGCGACATCCCGCCCTCGATGGCCATCGGCATCTTGGTGGGCCTTGGAGTGGTGTTCGCATCGAGGAGTTTCCTCCGTCAGGCGTGACTCGCCATCATTCAAACAGCACCCACGGCGCCTTCGGATAATTTTCCTTCGCCGCCTCCATCACGCCGATGTCTCCGGCGAAGCCTTGGTGCAGAACCTTCCAGCCACCTTTGCCGTCTTTTTGCAGCAGCGCGAAAAAGTCCAGTTCCATCTCCGCAGCGATATCTTCGTTTTTCGGTTTGCCTCCGACAGGATCCACGTGGCCGTTGAAGCGCGCCCATGAGCCGCTGACTCGCACCGTGCCGGTGAAAACCACGTCCCTCCCCACCTCCGCACTCACCGGCGCACGCATCGCATCCATGATGGCTTTGCGCTCCGGCGTCCCGGCCTTCGGCTCAGAGACTGGGATCTTGCTGAGCGGCTTCTTGAAGACCACCTTGCTGGGATCTTCGAGCTTCAGATGTGCGTCATTCTTGGGGTCCGCCAGCAGCTGACCTTCCCCAATGTAAAGTTTGTCGCCATCAAGCTTGAGCACCTCCTCCTCGGACTGCTCAGAGCCTTCGATCGTGTACTCAAACAGCACCCGGATGATGCCGTCGGTGACCTTTCCGCTGATCGTTCCATGCGCCCCATGCCCGTCAGGCTGTTTCGGCAGCCAGTTTTGCGTACCGGTGACCTTGTCCCCATCGATGGTAAGAGCGATGCGCGTGTATTCCTTGGCGTTCTCCTGCGCAAAAAACAGCGTCTGCGGTTCACCGGCTGAGACGACGGTGCTCAGCAGGAGCAGTGGAAGGATGAGAAACTTGTTCATGGCATCGAAGAGAAGAAAGAATAAAACACACCGCCCTGGATCAGAGCCCCGACCACAAACAGGATGGCAAACAGCCCGAGCAGCAGCTTGCGTTTGCTCCGCCAGAAAAACGCCAGCCCGGCCGGAACGCCCGCCGCCCCACAAAGCACCTGGCCGCCCATCATGCCAAAGATCAGCATCATGTGCTTGTCCGGGTCCGCCCTGCCCGAGTCATTCGCCATCACATCCGCAATGAACGCCATCGCACCCCACGCCAGGTGCGCGATGATCCAGAGCACGATGAAGAGGATGCCGCAGATCTTCCACACCACGGACACGCCCTCTTTGGCAGCAGTCGGCGAAGTCGCTTCGCTCATTTGCCTTTGATGAATTTCAGCACTTTTTCGATCGCGTCACCATGCTGCTTCAATGACTCCAGCGGGACGACGTTGAAGAGCATGGCTGCGGCAGGACTTACTTGGCCTTGATGGAGCCAATCATGGCACCGATGGCCGGCCCCTGCTTCTCACTGCCTTCTTTGGACGAAATGCAGGACAGCAGGATCCAGTTCTTGGCACCGGGTTTGGCGAGCAGCACAAGATTGATGAAAGCCTTGCCATTGTCATCTTCACCCTCGGCATTGAGGATGGCGATGCCCAGGCCGTCCTTCTGGCCCTTCTCCATCTCGTCGTACTTCATGTTCTTGAATTCCGAAACGGTCTCCTTGGCCTCTTTCACGGCAGCCTCAAGGCTGTCCAGCCCGGCTTCGAGTTCAGACAATTCTACGATCACACTGTCATCGTCCTTCGTCGGCGTGGCCATCAGACCTTCGTCGTCCAAATCCACCAGCCAGGTGTCGGGCAGCACGAAGGTGACGAGCGGAGTTGCTTTGGGAAAATCAACCGCCTTGTCAGCCGCGAGGGCCAGGGGTGCTGCGATGAGAGTGGCCAGACAAAGAAGAAGCGATGTTTTCATGATGTTGAGTGCAAAGCGCAACATTGTGCTGAGCCAGTACCCGAATAGGAAATCTCAGCAGGATGTTGTCAACCTCGACTCCGTGACTGTTCCACTTTCCCAAACCACCCTCACAACGGCCACTCGATCTCCGTCTCGCCATGCATGATTTCTGCAAGGACCGGCACATCCAGAAAATGTTCCAGCACCATCCGGTTGCTGATGCTCGCAGCATCGCGCTCTTCCTGGACGTAGTTCAGAATGATTCCGGCACACGTGAGGCCACGGGCCTGAATGTTGCGCACGGTCAGAATCGTGTGGTTCAGGCACCCAAGCTTGTTGTTCACCACCACGATCACCGGCAGCGCCAGACGCTGCGCAAAGTCGGCCATCGTCGAAAATTCGTTGAGCGGCACTTCCCATCCCCCCGCCCCCTCGACGAGGACGTGTTCGTGGCGCTGCGCCAGCCCCTGATAGCAGGCGATGACCTCGTTCAGTTCAATACGCCGGTTTTCCATCAAAGCAGCGGCGTAAGGTGCAGCCGGCACCTTGAACCATACCGGATTCACCTCCTCGACAGTCAGCCCCTCGCTCCCGGCATTGGCCAGATGAATCGCATCATCACGTGATCCACAGACAAAAGGCTTGAAGCCGGCCACGGTTTTACCGCTGCGCTTCAAAGCTTCGAGCAGCAGACAGGTGACGTAAGTCTTGCCTGCGTCCGTGTCGGTGCCGGTGATGAAGTAGTGTGACATCAGCCGATCTGAGCAAGAACTGCAGACGCAATCTTATCCGCCTGCGCTTCAAGATACTCCACATCGCGGCCTTCAACCAGCAGGCGGATCAGCGATTCCGTACCCGAGTAGCGCAGCAGCACACGACCGTAGTCGCCCAGCTTTTTCTCCGTCTCCTTGATGATCTTCTGCGCCTCGACGAGCTGGTCCACCGGCGGCTTCGTGCGCACGCGCAGGTTGCGCGAGCACTGCGGGAATTTTTTGAGGCACTTGCGCAGCTCGCTCAGCGGCTCGCCCGTTTCCTTCATGATGCGCAGAATCTGCAGACCCGCGATCAATCCGTCCCCGGTCGTGGCCCAGTCGCCAAAGATGATGTGGCCGCTCTGCTCGCCGCCGAAGTTCAGTCCGCGTGCGCGCATTTCTTCGAGCACATAGCGGTCGCCCACACCCGTGCGGATGACACGGCCGCCCAGACGCGAAACGAGATCGTCCAGCCCGTAGTTGCTCATCACCGTGACGGCCAGCGTGTTCTGCTTCAGCGTGCCTTTGCGCAGCATGGATTCTGCGGCGATCGCCATCAGTTCATCACCGTCCAGTGCGATGGCTTCTTCATCGCACAACGCGCTGCGGTCCGCATCGCCATCATGCGCGATGCCGGCCTGCGCCTGGCACTGGCGCACGATGCGTTCGATCTCATCCGCGTGCGTGCAGCCGCACTCTTCGTTGATGTTAAAGCCATCCGGTTCGGAGTGGTACACCTGCACGTCGGCACCGAGCTGCTCCAAAGCGAGCGCGCTGGTGAAAGATGAAGCGCCATGCGCGTTGTCCAGCGCGACACGCATGCCGTCGAGCCGCACACCTGCCATCGAGGCAATCGCGTGCGCCACATAACGGTCCACGCCGTCCGCCAGCTTGGTGATGCGGCCAATGCCCCGGCCTTCCGGACGCGGCGTGTCTTCATTGCCAAGCACCAGGCGCTCAATCGCGACCTCCGTCTTGTCATTGAGCTTGTGACCGTCGCCATGGACGAATTTGATGCCGTTGTCCTTGAAAGGATTGTGCGAAGCCGAAACGATCACTCCAAAGTTCGCGCCGAGCTGCGCGCTGAGCATGGCCACCGCCGGCGTGGGCACCTGTCCCACGAGGATGACATCCACCCCCGCGGAATTCAGACCCGCCGCCAGCGCGGACTCAAGCATTTCGCCAGAAGCACGCGTGTCGCGGCCCAGCACGGCTTTGGGGCGTTCACCGCCCTCCGGTTTGCCGCCGAGCACCACGGCGGAAGCCTGCGCGAGGCGCATGACAAACTCAGGGGTCATTGGGTGACGATTGGCCACGGCACGGACGCCGTCGGTGCCGAAGAACTGGCGCTTTTCAGACATAGGACGGCGCTTCTAGCGCAGGACTTCCAGAGTGTCAAAGCCCGGCGCTGCCACTCCCTGCCGTCCCCGGCGTGCGCGCAGGCGGAATCGAAGCATTCGGCGGCGAAAGCATGGGCTCCAGTTCCGAGGGGAGCTGCACCGGCGCAGGAATCACCGGCGTGAGCTGGGAAGGCGCCGGAGAAGACGGCACGGGAATCCTCGCGGGTGGCGGCATCGAGTAAGACGGCATGTTGCGGGCGTCCTGCGCCTTGATCATGAACCAGAACAAAAAAGCCAGCACCAGGGAGATGATCTTCTCCCGCCAGTTCCGCATGATGAATTCTTTAAGCTGATTTCCCCAGTTCATGACTGCCCTCCGGTGCGGATTCTGAACCTGTCGCGACGCCGTTGTTGAGAATTTCATTGATGCGCTGGCGCAGTTTCATCGGCTCCAGATCATGCTCCAGCCTGCCCTGAAAACACAGCGAGAGCGCCCCGGTCTCCTCGGAAACGACCAGCGCGATCGCGTCCGTCTCTTCCGAGATGCCCATCCCCGCCCGATGTCGCAGGCCGATCGCTCGGTCCTGAATATCACGCTGGCTCACCGGAAAAACACAGCCTGCCGCGGAGATGCGGCCCTGGTCAATGATCGCCCCGCCATCATGCAGCGAAGTCTTGGGCTGAAAAATCGTGGTGACCAGTTCATTCGAAATGACCGCATCCAGCTCCACACCCGACTCAGCATAAGGCTTGAGATCAATGCCACGCTTCAGCGCAAACAGCGCCCCGCAGCGGCGTGACGACAGCTGCTGCATCGCCTCCAGCAGCACATCCAGCACCTCGGGATCCGGACGATTGAAGGAAAAAATACGGCTGCTGCCCAGCTCCGCCAGCACTCGGCGCAGCTCCGGCTGAAAAATGATGACCAGCGCGATCGCAAGGAAGACCGAGAATCGTTGCAGCAGGCTGCTGATGACGGACAGCTCCAGCAGCAGCGAGATCAAGGCCAGGCTCAGCAACAGCACCAGCAGCCCCGTCAGAATGCGTGCGCCACGTGTGGCCCGGAAAAACAGATACCCATGATACGCCAGGGCGGCGAGGATCAAAATCTCCACGCCGTCGCGCCAGTGTGCTGTCAAAAAGTTCCACATGCCGTTCGCTCCGTCCTGCTCCGTGAAACTATCGCACGGGGTGAATTGTTTCTCAAAAGAAGAATCGTTTTGGCCTGTGATTCACGGCAGCTAGGATGCACCCGCATGTCACGCACCAGCCCCAGCGCCGCCGCCACGCCAAAACAGAGCGATCTGTTTGGCGCGCCTGTTGTGGTTGAGGCGCCCGCTCCACAGGCAGCCGTGCCAATTGCCCGCGTGCAGCTGGAAGGTGCCGCCGCCATGGAGCTCGACTACGCCATTCCAGAGAACCTTTCGGGCGAGATCGTCGTCGGCTCGCGCGTCATGGTCCCCCTGCAAAACCGGCGCATGAATGCCGTGGTGCTTGAGCTGCTGAAGGAGTCACCTCATCGCGGCCGGCTCAAGGAGATCGCCTCCATCGTGGCCAAGCGGCCCATGTTCACCCCCGGACTGCTCAAACTCGCACGCTGGATCGCGGAGTACTACCTCGTCTCCGTTCACACCGTGCTGCGCACCATGCTGCCGCAGGCGGTGCGGGACAAACCGGGCAGTTTCGTGATGGACAGCCATCTCAAACTCCTGCGCGAACCACCGCCGGACGCATTTGAAAAGCTGCGGCACAAGGCACCGATGCAGGCACGCGTGCTGGACATCCTGCGCAGTTGCAAAGGCGAGGCGACGCTCAGCCAGATCCGCAAAGACGTGCCCCGTGCCGCCTCCATTCTCCCCTCCCTGATCAAAGCAGGCTGGATTACCCGCAGCGAAGTCCGCGTGGAACGCGATCCGTTCCACGACGAGGCCTTCCTTCCCAGCCAGGCGCTGACATTCACGGATGAACAGCAGGCCGCCTATACCCGCGTCGCCGCAGCGATTGATTCCACGGAGCAGACCAAACCCATCCTGCTGCACGGCATCACCGGCAGCGGCAAGACCGAAGTCTATCTCCAGGCCATCGCCCGTGTGCTGGAGCGTGGTGGCACCGCTCTCGTGCTGGTGCCGGAAATCGCGCTGACACCGCAGACCATCGAGCGCTTCAAGGCCCGGTTCTCCGATCGCAGTGATCGCATCGCCGTCCTTCACAGTCATTTGAGCGACGGCGAACGCCACGACGAGTGGTACAAAATTCACGAAGACCGTGCCGACATCGTCATCGGTGCCCGCAGCGCGATTTTTGCCCCGCTTGAACGCCTCGGCATCATCATTGTGGACGAGGAGCATGAGCCCTCATTCAAGCAGGACGAAAAACCACGCTACCATGCGCGGGATGTCGCCGTGGTGCGTGGCAGCATCGAAAAATGCGTCGTCCTGCTCGGCAGCGCCACACCAAGCCTCGAATCCTTCGAAAATGCCACGAGCGGCAAGTACGAACTGCTGAAGCTGTTGAACCGCACGGACGGCCGCACTTTGCCGCTGATCCGCATCGTCGATATGCGCATGGAACGGCGCAAAGGCACCGGCACCAGCGTGGCAAATACTGGCATCCTCTCTGAAAAACTCCGCACCGCGATCACCTCACGCCTGGAAAAAAAGGAGCAGACCATCCTGTTTTTGAACCGTCGTGGTTTCAACACCTCCCTCGCCTGCCTCGCCTGTGGTGAGACCGTGCAGTGCCAGGACTGCAGCATTCCCATGACGCTTCACAAGCACGAGAACCGCCTCGTCTGCCATGTCTGCGGTTCGCGGCGCCTGCCGCCGTCGAAATGCCCCTCCTGCCAGGAGCCCGGCCTGAAATTCGCCGGTTATGGCACCGAACGTGTCGAAACCGTGGTGCGCGAAGTGTTCCCCCACGCTCGCATCGCCCGCGTGGATACGGACACCATCCAGCGCAAAAACCAGCTCCGCGACCTCCTGCGGGATTTCCGTGCGCAGAAAATCGATCTCATCATCGGCACCCAGATGATCGCCAAGGGCCTTGATTTCCCCAATGTCACGCTCGTCGGAGTCCTGAATGCCGATCTCGCGCTCAATCTGCCGGATTTCCGCGCGGCGGAGCGCACCCTTCAGCTCCTCGTTCAGGTCGCCGGCCGTGCGGGGCGTGGCGAGGTCAAAGGAGAGGTCGTCGTGCAAACCCACGCACCTCACAGCCCGGCCGTGCAGTTTTCCCGTCACAATGACTTCGAGGGCTTCGCCCAGCAGGAATTGGAGCAGCGGCGCGCCTTTCATTACCCGCCCTACACCCACGTGGTCATCCTCGCCAGCCGGGGAAAACACCAGGCCATGGCCGAATTTGCCCTGCAAACACTTCACAAACGCCTCTTGGAGGGCCTGCCCGAAGACGTCCTCATGGGCGAGCCTGCCCCCTGTGCCATGGCGAAGGCGCACGGGCAGTTTCGCTACCAGCTCCTTCTACGGGCGGCCAAAATCCGCCCCCTCTGCCGCCACATCCAGCAAGTTCTGCAGGCCACCACCCTCCCCCAGGACGTCATTGTGACCTGGGATGTCGATCCCGTGTCACTTTTGTAAATTATCCTTTGTCGATTCGAAGAATCGAAGGGAACGTTGACATCAAGCGTCCCGATTCAATATTGCCCCCCCTACATGACGACAGAGAAACGCACCTCCTGCCTCCGCCTCGGATGTCTAGCCATCCTGGCCTTTGCGCTTTCTGCCTGTTCGAGCACGACGAAAGGTCCGGGCGGCCAGATCTCCAAGGTGAAGTACTACCACCTGATGCCGTTCTTCACGCCACAGACGACGAACCCGACCATTCTGTTTGAGCGCCAGCACTTCATTTACGGCGCAGTGACCAAGAAGGACATCATTGACCGCTTCGGCCACTACTACGCGTTTTTCTGGAAGACTACGGACCGCACCGGCCCGGTGACGGTCAAGTTCGAATACCAGCAGGCGAAGTCAGGCCTCAGCAAACGTGTTCAAGAGCAGGTCGTCGAAGACATTCACCGCAGCAACGTTTCCAAATTCCAGGTCGTCGGCCCAGAATACCAAAAAAGTGGCCGGGTAATCGCATGGCGCATCAGTATTTTGCGCGGCAAGGAAGAACTGGTCAGCCAGCAATCCGCGCTCTGGAACTAAAACCGCAACGCATGACTCCTCCCACTCATATTCTTGTTGGCACCATCGGCCGCGTTTTCTGGATGAGGGTGGATGGACGAGGCACCTTTCAAAACAGCCTGCAGGCAAAAAAGGCTCTCCAACGCGTCGTTGCCCAGGGCATGCGCAATCTCGTCGTCGATCTCGAGCGCTGTCCCATGATGGACTCCACCTTTCTCGGCATGCTCACGGGTGCTGCCTTGAATCTCCGCGAATCCGGTGGCGGCTCCTTGAGCGTCGTCAACGCCAACCAGCGCAATCTGCAGCTGCTCACCAGCCTCGGACTGGACCACATTCTTGAGCTGGACCGTGACGGCAATCTCTGGGAAGCCGAACGCAAGGAAGTCTGCGACGCGCTCCAGCATTGCGGCGAATCCACCGCTGAATGCAAGGAAGTGCAGACCCAGCACGTGCTCTCCGCTCATCAGGCCCTCGCTGAAGTCAGCGACGCCAACGAAAGCCGTTTTCACGATGTGATCGAATTTTTGGAAAAAGAGCTGGAGGCTGGCACATCTGCTGTTCCTGCCTAGGCGCCCCCGGATGAGCCGGGCCGCCTCCTACCCCCATGATCATCGCTCTTCTTGTCCTGATCGTACTGCTGATGACGGCGGGACTGGTAATGCTGGCAAAAATTGCACGTCAGCAAAAGCACGCCATCGCGGCGCTCCGGGCCGAGGAAGAGGCCATCGTGGCCGAAGAACGCCGCATGTTTCACTACCTGCACGATCTCGGCGAGGCCATCTGGCGCGACGATCAGCAGGCTTCCATGTACCGCTTGATTGTTGAAGGCGCCATTCGTGTGACTCAAAGCACCGGCGGTGCCCTTTACCTCTACGACGAAGCCACGCAGCAGCTCGTGCCCCGGCACTACTCCGATTTTTGTGCACCCCTCATCAGCCTGCCCGAGCGCGTGCGGCAGCAGATGAAGGAGAATTCAGCCACTCTCCTCAGCACCCTGCGCATGCATGCAGAAAAAGTGCAGTCAGGTCTGCTCGGCAGCGTTTTCATGCAGCAAAAGACCGAGTTGATGCCCGATCTCGGCACGGACAAACGCCTCGGCGAGCACTTGGTGCCTTCCCAGCAGCACGTCACCGCCATGATCGGCCCTCTGAGCTTTGGCGTCCGCAGGCTCGGTGTTCTGGCCGTCACCTCTCCCAAAGAAGGCCGCAGCTACAACGCCAACGACTTCGAAGTCTTCAATTCACTCATCGAGCAGTCCGCCTTCGCCCTGGCCAATGCCATGTCTCATCAGGAGGCGGCCAAGAACCGCATGGATCAGCAGGAGCTCCAAAACGCCAGCCAGATCCAAAAGGTGCTCCTGCCAGATCGCGATCCTCAGGTCCCAGGCTTCATCATCGCGGGCAAAAACATCCCCGCTCGTACCCTCAGCGGTGATTATTTTGATTATTTCACGCTGCCAGACGGTCGGTTCGGTGCCGTCATTGCCGATGTTTCGGGCAAAGGCCTCGGTGCTGCCATGATCACGGTCATGTGCCGTACCCTGATGCGCGCCAATGCCTCCAGTTCCGCCTCCCCCAGCACCGTCCTCGGCGCCGTCAATCGCCAGATCGCTCCGGACATCCGCGAGGACATGTTCATCACCATGTCCTACCTCGTGGTCGAGCAGGACGGCTCGAACCTCACCCTCTCGCGTGCCGGCCACAATGCCGCGCTGCTCTGGCGCAAGGCCACCGGCAAGGTCGAGGCCATCCACCCTCCCGGCCTCGGTGTTGGCATCGACAAAGGCGCAGTCTTTGAGCGCGTCACCAAGGACGCCAGCTTCGAAATGCAGACCGGCGACTGCCTCCTGCTCTACACCGACGGCGTCAACGAGGCCATGGATCCCAAAGGCATCGAATTCGGCGAGGAACGCGTGGAGGAGGAACTCGCCAAACATGCCCCGAACGGGCCCAAAGCCGTCATCGGCGGCATCATCCTGGATTTGGAACACTTTTTGAAGGGGCGGCGCTCCCATGACGACATCACCTTGATTGCTATCCAGAAGACGGCATAGTCGCGGCCCCCCAAATCACCGCGAAAACTTATGACCGAGCCGAGTCCCGATACGACCCAGCAAGCACCTGTTGAAGAAATCCCCAATCCTGAAGCCGCCGCTCCAGGGGAGGAGGCAGCCCCGCTTGACCCCATCACGGCACTGACCCAGGAAGTCGAGCGCTGGAAAGACATGGCCTACCGCAGCCAGGCCGAGCTGGACAACTTCCGCAAACGCTCCGCCCGCGAGGCCCAGGAAACCCGCGCCTACGCCAATGGCGATCTCCTCCGCGCCTTGTGCCCCATCCTCGATAATTTCGACATGGGTCTCGAAGCCGCCCGCCAGGAGTCCGAAAAGTCCATGGTCTTCATGGGCATGAGCATGGTGAACCGCCAGCTTCAAGATTTCCTGCGCGACAGTGGTGCGCTGGAAATCGAAGCCCAGGGCAAAGTCTTTGACCCCAATCTTCACGAGGCCGTCGCCCAGGAAGCCAGCCCCACTGTCCCGGAGGGCACCGTCATCCGCGTCACCCGTCGTGGCTACAAGCTCAAGGACCGCCTCCTGCGTGCCGCCAGCGTCATCGTTTCCAGTGGTCCAACGCCCCCTGCAGAGGCGTAACCCCTTTTTCACACAGCTATGGCCGATAAACGCGATTATTACGAAGTCCTAGGCGTCTCCCGTGACGTCTCGGCCGAGGAGTTGAAGAAAGCCTACCGCAAGCTCGCGGTGAAGTTTCACCCCGACAAAAACCCGGACGACAAGTCGGCCGAAGGCAAGTTCAAGGAAGTGGGCGAAGCCTACGACGTCCTCAGCGACGAACAAAAACGCGCTGCGTACGACCGCTACGGCCATGCCGCCTTCGCCGGTGGCATGGGCGGGCCTTCCGCCGGTGGTCACGATCCCTTCGACATTTTCCGTGAAGTCTTCGGCGGCGGCGGTGGCGGCGGTATCTTTGAGCAGTTCTTCGGTGGCGGCGGTGGTGGCGGCGGCGGTCGTCGTCGCGACGGCCCGCAGCGCGGCAGCGACCTGCGCTACGGCATGGAAATCTCCCTCGAAGACGCCGCGCATGGCGTGGAGCGTGAGATTGAGTACGAACGCAGCGCCTCCTGCAAAGTCTGCTCCGGCTCCGGCTCGGCCAGCGGCGGCGGTAAAAAAACCTGCCGCACCTGCGGCGGCGTCGGCCAGGTCATCAGTTCACGTGGCTTCTTCCAGATCCAGCAGACCTGCCCGGATTGCAGTGGCAGTGGTGAAATGATCAGCGACCCCTGCCGCAATTGCAGCGGCACCGGTCGCTCCAAGGAACGCACCAAAGTCCGCGTCAAAGTGCCTGCAGGCATCGAAGACGGCTCCCGCCTCCGCTCCACCGGCAACGGGGATCTCGGCGTGAAAAACGGCCCTCCCGGCGATCTGTACATCGTCGTGCAGGTCAGAGCCCACGAAATCTTCGAGCGCGAAGGAAACGACCTCCACTGCGACATCCCGCTTTCCTTTGGTACCGCAGCCCTCGGTGGCGAACTCACCGTTCCCACCATGGAGGCCAAGGCTTCCGTCAAAGTGCCTGCGGGCACCCAAAACGGCACCACCTTCCGCCTGCGCGGCAAAGGCATGAAAATCTTGGGCGAAGACCGCTTCGGCGATCTCTACGTCCACGTGCAAATCGCCGTGCCCACCAAGCTCAATGCCGAGCAGCGCAGCAAACTCGACGAATTCGCCAAATCCCTCGGTGAACAAACCTCTCCCATGGAAGAGACCTTCTTCGAGAAGGCGAAAAAGTTTTTCCGCTAACCGCTCATGACAACCCGCGACCTGCTGACCCTGACGAAATTCCGCCTCAGTGCGCTCGTCATCGTCACCACGTTTGTGGGCTTCTGGCTGCGTGCGCCCAAAGGCTTCGACTTCTGGCTGCTCTTTCACACCATTATCGGCAGCACCCTCGCTGCATTCGGTGCCGCCGTGTTCAATCAGCTCATGGAGATCGAGCCCGATTCGCGCATGCAGCGCACTTTGGACCGTCCCCTGCCCTCCGGGCGCGTGAGCCCGTCCGCCGCATTCGGCATCGGCTGGCTGCTCAGCGCCTGGGCGCTCATCCATCTCACCATCCAGGTGAACATGGAGGCCGCAGCCCTCACCGCGCTCACACTCGCGGTTTATCTCTTCATCTACACCCCGCTCAAGCGTCAAAGCGCCACCAACACCCTCGTCGGCGCCGTCTCCGGCGCGCTGCCACCGCTCATCGGCTGGGCGGGTGCCGCCGGGCCGCTGCCTGCGGGTACCGCGCCCCATTTCCGCTGGGAACTCATGGTCGAGCCGGGCGCCATCTACCTCTTCCTCCTCCTCTTCCTCTGGCAGCTCCCGCATTTCCTCGCCATCAACTGGATGTATCGCGATGAGTACCGCAAAGGCGGCTTCGTCATGCTCGCCAACGACGACGAACACGGCGCGCGCACCTCGCAGCACGCCCTCGCCTACGCCGTCAGCACCGTGCTGCTGATGTTCTATCCCGTCTATGCCGGCGCTGCCTATGCTTGGTGGTTTCTGCCCCCCGCCCTCCTCCTCAGCGGCTGGCTCTGCGTGCTGGCGCTTCGCTTCAATCGCCAGCCGGAACGCGTGACCGCCCGCAAACTTTTCTTCTGCACGCTGATGTATCTCCCGGGCATTCTGACCGTATCCATCATCGCCTGGAAACACGCGTAACTGCACCGCCATGAACGATTCCCCCGCCAAAGCCAAGCTCAGCCCCTGGACCATCTGGGTGCCCGTCATCATCGCCGTCCTCGGCCTCGTCGTCTTTTACAACTACCTCATCTACCGCTCACGCATCGACAACGACGTGAACCGCCCTCCGATCCTTGGCCGCCTCGAAAAAGACCTCGAACTCACCGAGCGCAGCGGCAAGACCGTCCATCTCGAAGATTTGAAAGGCAAGGTCCTCGTCATCTCCTGGGTTTTCACCCGCTGCCCCCGTGGCTGCGCTGCCGTCATCGCCAAGCTCAAGAAACTGCAGGCGGAATTTGCCAATGAGCCCGGCCTCCAGTTCGTCAGCTTCACCCTCGATGCCGATGACACACCGGAGATGATGAAAAAATTCGCCAGCGGCCTCGGCATCAAGGACGACGCCAACTGGTGGTTCGTGAACGGCGAGAAAGACGCCGTGCGCAAGTTCATGACCAGCCAGGCCCAGTTCCGCCCCGTGCAGGACATGCCCGAGGCCGACCGCCTCTCCCCGGATGACAAATACATCCACGACCTCCGCGTCGCCGTCATCGACCACCGCGGTCACGTGCGCAGTCTGGCGGACATCCTGAATCCCGACCCCGAATTCGCCAAATTCTGGGATGAAAAATTGCGCAAAGACCTCCACTACCTTCTCAACGAACAGAAAAAGGCCCCTTACGTACCCGCTGCCTCGAAATAAACCATGGACGTCACCGAACTCCCCAAGCTCTACACGATTTTCAACGGCTGCGCGCTGCTGCACATCATCCTCGGTCTGACGATGATCAAGCTCGGCCACAAGAAGCCGCACATCGTCAGCATGATCATCGCCCTGCTGTTCTCCACCGCGTTCCTCGGCTGCTACCTCTATTATCATTACCACGCAGGCCACGTGAAGTTCGCCGGCACCGGCCTCACCCGTCCGATCTACTTCACCATCCTCTTCACGCACATCCCGCTCGCTGTGCTTAGCCTGCCGATGATCATCATGACCGTCGTCCCCGCCCTGCGCAGCCGCTTCGACAAGCACAAGCGCATGGCCAAATGGACCGTCCCCGTCTGGCTCTACGTCTCCGTCACCGGCATCATCGTCTATCTCATGTGCTACGTCTGGTACGGCCCGCCCATCCGGGCATAGGGGGAGGAACCTCTTCAATCAGCAATCCCTGCTCATCAATCCTCAATCGCGCACACCCAGGGGGCTCCGATTCCAGAAAATTGAAGATTGTCGAACAATCGATTGTTGATTTTCGAAGTTCCAAACCACCGATAAGAGAACTCTGGATCAATCTCTGCGCCCGTCCCACCTCTGCGGTTGTCCATTTCCAGCACGCTTGGGCTTCGGTCTGGTTTTCCGTGTATTCCGCGTGTTCCGTGGGCCGTCCCCTTCGTTTCGAGGTTCCACGCTGCACACCTCACGGTGCAAAATCAGCGCCTCCAATCTCCGGACATTCCTTTGCCAAATCATTCCTTTGCCGAAAATCAGCGCTCCCTCAGCCCCCCGATAGCCGTCCGCAAAACTCGCCCCTTGGTGCCGAGCTTCAAGGCGTTCCAGCTTACCGCAAAGGCAGCAGGAAATTAAATCCATCTTCTGCCCCCTCTGCCTCTCCGCCCCTCCGCGGCAAAACCGAACGTCCCTTCGACATGCAAACAACGCATCCTCCCTCGCCCGCCGCCCTCACTCCTCAAACTTCCACGACTTCCGCTTCGCCGGCTTGAGGTCCGTGCGTCCGTACTTCTTCCGGAACACATCAAACACCACGTCGGACCCATCCGCCTTCATCTGGTGCACCATCTGCAAGAGGACTCCCAATCGTCCTTTCGGAAAACCCGCCTTGTTCGCAAACCACCCCAGATACTCCGCCGGAATGTCATAGATTGGCACCCCGTTCGGCGGAAAATGCTGCGGCCCATACTTCCCAAACGGCATGAACGTCCGCCCGATCTCTTCCAGATCAGCGCGCATCCGTGCAGCAAGGTCGTCCATGCGCACACAATACCCGTGGCCAGAAACCACGAAACCAGAATTCCCCACGACGAAGCCTGAAATCGCCGAGCAATATCAAGCCACCCTTGATCAGCGCACGATTTCCTTCGCCCCAAGACACCGCAGACCCAGCGCACGTATTGTAGTCCCGCCTTTAGGCGGTTCCGGGCGAACGTCCACAAACTCACCCCTCCCTCACTTCAGCCCCGCATACGCCTCGCGCAGCAGCGCCTCCGTCATCTCCCAGTCAATGCACGCATCCGTGATCGACTGCCCTCGCACCAGCTGATCCAGCGGTTGCGGAAACTTCTGGCTGCCACCCACAAGGTTGCTCTCCAGCATCGCGCCAATGATGGCCTTCTGCCCCGCCACACGCTGCCTCACAATTTCACGAAACACATCCGGCATCCGGCGGTGGTCCTTCGCACAGTTCCCATGGCTCGCGTCGATCATGATCGCCGCCTTGAGCTTCGCAGACTCCAGCCCGTCAATCGTCTCCCTCACATCATCCGCACCATAGTTCGGGCCGTCTTCTCCCCCGCGCAAGATGATGTGGCAGTCCGGGTTGCCACTCGTCGTCACCGCAGAAGCCACGCCATCCTCGCTCACCCCCAGAAAAGTCTGCGGCTGCATCGCCGCCTTGATCGCATTGATCGCCGGCATGATGTGCCCAAACGTCCCGTTCTTGAAACCCAGCGGCATCGATAAACCCGACGCCATCTGCCGGTGCGTCTGCGATTCTGTCGTGCGTGCGCCGATCGCACTCCAGCTGATCAAATCCGCAATGTACTGCGGCGTGATCGGGTCCAGCAGCTCCGTCGCCGTCGGCATCCCGAGATCCAGCACATCCCGCAAAATCTTCCGCGCCAGTCGCAAACCCGCCGGGATGTCACAGCTCCCGTCCAGATGCGGATCCATGATCAGCCCCTTCCAGCCCACCGTCGTGCGCGGCTTTTCAAAATACACACGCATCACGATGCAAAGCCGGTCCTTCAGCTCCTCCGCCAGCGCCGCCAGCTTCCGCGCATACTCCAGCCCCGCCTCAGGATCATGAATCGAGCACGGACCAAGAATCACAAGGAAGCGCGAATCACGGCCAAACAGAATGTCCCGAATCTCCTGCCGTGATTTCGCTACAAAAGCGGTTTGCGCGTCAGTCGGCGCGATCTCGCTCATCAGGCTGCGCGGTGAAGGCAGCGGAACGTTGGAGGCAATGTGGAGGTTGGCAGTCTGGCTCATGGTCATATTCTTCAACTCGGCTCAGCCTCAATGGCAAGCAGATCCACCTCGTTCTCGCTGGCGACGACAAACCAGATCCGCAGGCGAAGCGGCGTGCCGTCATCGTGCAGAAACCGCGTGGACTCGGCCACACGTAGTTTTTCGGTGTCTGGAACCAGCGGAAAATCATCCGCCAGCCGTGCGATGGCCCAGAGAAGACCGGCGAGCACATCATCCATTCGCTCGCTGCTCCCCAGCCGCGCCACCTGCCACGCATAAAACTCGCTTTCTCGCAGTGTGTAGAGGTTAGACATGCCAGCCGCGTTCCCGGATGAGTTCACGCGAACGTTCGATGGCGCGGTCCGTCAGCGTTTCGTCAGAAACATTGGTCACTTGTCGCGGCACCTCGGACTGGCCCGCCCAGGCATCTGAAACGAGCTTTTTAAGCCTCGCACCGGGTTTGCCGGGCTGCGAATGCCACCAGTGCTCGAAGGCGTTCATCTCTTCGAGGCTGAGGCTCTCCACGGCGGCCTGGATTTCAGCGAGCTTGGACATGGTGGCAGTTTAGTTTTCCGCTCTGGATTTGGCAACCCTTCTTCAATTTTCCTGCACCACCGGATTCTTCGGCTTCAGCACCGCGTACAGCACCACGCTGATCACAATGATCCCTCCCGCAATCAACGGCGCGATCTGCATGGAAGCGTCAGGGCTTGTGACAGCGCTGTGAATGCGCGTGTAGATCAGCGAGGCGCAGGTCAGAGCTCCCAACACCGGCACGAACATGGGTGGCTCAAACCCTCCCTGCGGCTCTCCCGGGCGGCGCTTCAGCACCACCAGGGCGATGTTCACCACGGTAAAGACCGCCAGCAGCAGCAGCACCGTAGATTCCGCCATTTGTTTCACACCACCGCTGAGGATCAGCACAGAAACAATGCCAAACAGCACAAACACCGCCACATGCGGCGTGTGCCGCTTGGGATGCACACGGCCCAAAACAGCGGGCAGCAGCCCCTGCCGGCTCATGCCATACAGCAGGCGCGATCCCATGATGTAGTTCAGCAGCGCCGTGTTGCCGATCGCGAAAATCGTGATGCCCAGGTACAACTTGTCGATGCCTCCCAGCCAGGGCGCGGCCCGATGCGCCACATCCATCAGCGGTGTTTTGCTCGCGGCTAGTTCACGCCACGGCACCACCGAGACCGCAGTGATCGCCACCGCCATGTAAATAAGCGTCGCCAAAATCATCGCGCCGATCAGGCCAAACGGCACATTCTTCCGCGGGTTTTTGACCTCCTCACTCACATTCAGGATGTCCTCAAAACCGATGAACGAGAAAAACGTCAGCACCGCCCCCTGCATCACCAGCGCCAGCGTGATGCCGGAGCCCGCCCCGCCAGCCACCGTGTCTTTGGCCGTTTCCAGATAGTTCACGCCGCCCCAGTACCGGGCGCCCACCGCGATGATAAAGAGCAGGCCCGAAGCTTCCACCACCGTGCAAAGCACATTCAGCCACATGCTTTCACGCAGGCCGCGATAAATCACGCACCCCACGAGAAACACGATCCCGATGGCCACCAGCTTGATGTCCAGCGCAAACCCAAACGCCTTCTCCAACTGTTCCGCGATCGCCTGGGATCCGGTCGCCATGCTGGTTAGACCGCTCATCATCACCGCGATTCCCACCACGTAGCTCAGCAGCGGCTTGCGCAGGCCATGCTGCGTCACATAGGCCGCGCCCCCGGCTCTTGCATAGCGGCTGCCCACACACGCATAAGACAGCCCCGTGAGCATGGCCGCGATCATCGCCGTCAAAAACGCCAGCCACACCGCATTCCCCAAGGAATCCGCCGCGCGCCCGATCAGCGCATAAATGCCCGCTCCCAGCATGGACCCCAGCCCATAAAACATCACCTGCCAGCCACCGATGGTTTGCTGCAGAGAGGGCGGTGAGTCGGTCTTTGAAGAAAGCGCGGCGGGTTCCATGCCCTGCTACTAGCCGAGATCATGCCGCGCTGGAAGATAAAAAGCAGCCGCCCCCATCGCGTCTTTGAGCGATGAGAGCGGCGCACGAGGTTAACACACAGGTCAGTTTACAGCACCGGGATCTGGCGCGGCTTCGCCACTTCCTTGAGCGGCAGGCGCAGCGTGAGCACGCCATCTTCCAGCTTCGCCGTCATCTGGTCCTCGCTCACAGGTGCGTTGAGACGCAGTCGGAGCAGGTAGCTGAGCGGCGACAGCTCGCGATGGAGCGCCTTCATGCCTTCCGGCACGGTCGTGCTGCGTTCACCGCGCACCGTGAGGATGTTTTGCTCAAGGTCGAGCTTCACATTGCTCTTCGGCACGCCCGGCAGTTCGACGCGGATTTCAAACGCTTCGGCATTGCCATTGACGTTGTAGAGCGGTTTGCGCAGGGATTCGGTGACACCGGAGGTGGCGGGAGCGCTGGTTCGGGGGGAGCAGGTAGTGTTCATGATTTGTTAAGAATGGATTTTGGGATGGGTGTGGATCAGATCAGTTCAGCGTGATGGTGCGTGGCTTGCTGCGTTCCTGCTTCGGCAGGGTCACCGTCAGGATGCCGTCTTCGAGCTTCGCGACGATGGCGTCTGCGTTGACGATTTCTGGCACGGACACCGAGCGGGTGAGGCTGTAGGAGCTTTCCTTCTCGCCGTCCTTCTCACGCTTTTCAGCAGAGACGGTCAGCATGCCGTTGTTCAGCTCGATTTTGACATCCTCCTTCTTCACGCCCGGCACTTCAAAGCTGGCGAAGTAGTTGTCTTTGTCTTCATGCACGTCCACGGCCAGCTTGTCACCGGCCACGCCGGGGAAAACCTCACCAAGGTTGTTGATGAAGCTGCTCAAGGATGGCAGTCCGGCCAGCGGATGGCGGAACCATTCGTCGAAGTCGGAAACGCGGTTGAGGCTGAAGGGGTTGGTTCGGATGAGTTTCATAGCTTGGGTGGTTTGGTTTGAGTTTTTGAGTCGGAAGATTCTTTCCACCTCATACCCGTGCATCAGCCGTGCCAGACACCCCTTCCTCCAATCAACTCATTGCAAATCAATTATCTAAACCAATTCACACTCTTCCCACCCGCCCTCAAGATGTGCCATAAACGGCACGTCCTGTCTCTCCAGTGAGACATTTTTGCCAATTCAAACCAGTCCTCAAAATGACGGGCCTCAATGGCACTCATTTCACCCATGTTTCGCTCACTTTGACACCACTGCGCCCTGAGTTTTCTCTTCTGACTGTCGCAATCTTTCCCCACTCCACTCCGCGACACACCAGCCCCAACGGGGCTGCGGAGTTGAGCCCAGGGTCAGCCGAGCCTCAGCGAGGCTGACCCTGGGTGATGCACCATCAGTCCGGGAAGCAAACCCAGCACTCCGCCGCATCTTGTACTCAACAGCAGCGTCTGCAATGAGCTCCGCCCCACAAGAAGAGTCCCGCCTGCACCAAAAAGTCACGATCAATGTCCTTAAGCGTCTCCGCCGCCGGACATTGTGACAGGCGTTTTAAGAACCGCCCTACGCCTTGGCTGCTTTCTTCTTGGCCTTCAGGTTCAGCATCTCCACCATCATCGAAAAGCCCATGGCGAAATAAATGTAGCCCTTCGGAATCTCGAAATGAAGCCCTTCACCAATCAAGGCCGTGCCGATGAGAATCAGAAAGCTCAGCGCCAGCATCTTCACCGTCGGATGCCGTGTCACGAACTCACCCACCGCTCTGGCAAACACCATCATGAATCCCACGGAGATCAGCACCGCCGTCACCATGATGGAAATATGCTTCACCATGCCCACAGCGGTGATCACCGAATCGAGCGAAAACACAATGTCCAGCAGCGCGATCTGCACCATCACCGCGCCAAATGCGGCTCCTTTGCCCACACTTTTTCTCACCTCTCCTTCAGGGTCGCCTTCGAGTTTTTCATGAATCTCATGCGTGCTCTTGTAGATCAGGAACAGGCCGCCAAAGATCAGCACCAGATCCTTCCCGGTGATCGAATGCTCCAGCACCGTAAACAGCGGCGTCGTCAGCGACATCACCCAGGTGATGGAGAGCAGCAGCAGGATGCGCGTCAGCATCGCCAGTCCCAGACCTATGAAGCGTCCGCGCGGACGGTCCGCCGCCGGCAGTTTGTCCACAAGGATCGAGATGAACACAATGTTGTCGATCCCCAGCACAATCTCCAGCACGCACAGCGTCAGCACCGCGATCCACGCCTCCGGATTCGCAACCCAGGAAAAGTCGAGCACGTTCAAATTGGCGGTTACAGCAGCGGCAGCGTTGGCAATCATCGGGCCGCGACCCTAGCGGAAAATACCGCATCAGCAAACTCCACGATGAATTTGCTGCGGCACGCAGGCCCGCATGTCTGGCAGCCACCGAATCCCACGTCCTTTGGGTCACTTACGTCACTTTTGTCCTCCACACGAAGAGCCGCACCAGAACCAGCAGCTTCAATCACAGGCCCCACCTCTCGCCACCTCATGCAGTAAAAAATTTTCCAATATCGAAAACCCGTTCATAGATGCGCCCATGCCGCCCGCCAGCCTCGCAGATCTCGAAGAACGCCTCAGCCGCCCGACACCTGCCGTCATTGAAATGATGAGCCAGCTCCCCGGCGACATCATCATCCTCGGCGCCGCAGGCAAAATGGGCCCCTCCCTCGCACGCATGGCCAAACGCGCCAGCGACGAATCACGCACACCGCGCCGCGTCATCACCGTCTCACGCTTCAGCTCGCCGGGATCAGCGGAGGAATTCCAGCAGCATGGCATCGAGGTCATCGCCACCGACCTCCTCTCCGCCAACGCCGTCGCCTACCTCCCGCATGCGCCCAACGTCATCTACATGGCAGGCATGAAATTCGGCTCCACCGGCCAGGAATCCATGACCTGGGCCATGAACGCCTGGCTCCCCGGCCTCGTGTGCGAGCGCTACCACCGCAGCCGCATCGCCGCCTTTTCCACCGGCAATGTCTATGGCCTCGTCCCCGTGGAGCGCGGTGGCAGCCGCGAAGAAGACGCACTCAATCCCAAAGGCGAATACGCCATGAGCTGCCTGGGCCGCGAGCGCATCTTCGAGTACTTCAGCCAGACCCGCGGCACCCCCGTCTCCCTCATCCGCCTCAACTACGCCTGCGATCTCCGCTACGGCGTTTTGGTCGACATCGCCCGCCAGGTCTGGAACGGCGAGCCCGTGGACGTCACCATGGGTTATTTCAACACCATCTGGCAGGGCGATGCCAACGCCCTCTCCCTCCTCAGCCTCGTCAAAGCCCGCAGCCCCGCCTGGGTCGTCAACCTCACCGGCACCGCCACCCTCAGCGTCCGCGAAGTCGCCCATACCTTCGGCAAACTCTTCGGCAAACCCGTCCAGATCACCGGCCAGGAAGCCCCCGACGCCCTCCTCAGCAATCCCTACCGCAGCTTCGTCGAACTCGGCATCCCCTTCATCCGCGACGAAGAACTCACCGAATGGGTCGCCCAATGGATCTCCACCGGCGGCGAATCCCTCGGCAAACCCACCCACTTCGAATCCCGCGACGGGAAGTTTTGAAGGCGGGAACAAGGACGAACAACACTCGACAGGGATCTTTCCCATCCAATACTTGAGCGCATGAGTGCTGCGCGGAAAATCTGGTTCTTCATCGCCACGCTCTACGCCATCACTTGGATTGGTGGCTTTCGTCTCCATTCTATTGCTTTGAAAAAGCAGGCGCAGTCACTTTATGACGAAAGCCGTAAAGCTGAGGCTGAAACAGCTGTTGATCGAGCACATCTGGGACTAGCCCCCTATCAATCGGATCTTCTGCCTGGCGGCCCGGTCGCGATAGTTAACTGGTGTATCCCCATATTGCCGGGAGTCTTGATCGCAGACTCTGGATACATCATCGGTTCACTTCGGGGTGGAGGCGGAATCCGGATTTTAATATTTTATGGGTCAGGTTTATGGGACAGCGAACCCATTGGAGGATGGGTCATGTGACCGCTGACAGTAGTTTTGCCTAACGTCAAAATTCTACTTCACCGTTCCGGCATCAGCCAATACAGAACACGCTCACCCTCACCGCGATTCCATTCCTCCCCTGCTGGTTGATGAGGCACCTCTTATACCTCAGCGAGGCTTGGCCCGGAGCTGGTACAGTTCACCACTTGTATTTTCACCCTGCCACGCCATTCTTCATCCATGTCGCTGACTGCCACACATCTCACGCCCGCGCTGATTCTTCGCGAATTAGGCAAGCTGAACGTGGCGGACATCGAAGGCGTCCTGCATAAGCTTCAGATGATTGCTGCGACCAAGAAGGGCGCTCTCAAGGCGGATGAGGCAAGACTTCTGGAAGCGATCAATACCACGCTGCCCACCGATCAACGCACCACTTACCGTCGCCTCTCGACCAAGCGCAAAAATGGCTCACTCACTCCTGCCGAGCATCGTGAACTTCTGCGGCTTTCGGATCTGGTAGAAACCTTGCATGCGCGTCGCGTGCAAAGTCTGGTCAGACTCGCCGCCCTGCGCAAGATCACGGTACCCGAATTGATGGAACGACTAGGGCTGAAATCTCTGACTTCCCATGCCTGAGCATGTCAGCGCGGCACTACGGCGAATCGTCCGCACCCGCGCCCAGGGACGTTGCGAGTACTGCATGACTCCGGAGGCCTATGCACCGGAGTCATTTTCAGTGGAACACATTCTCCCGCGCAGCAAGCGTGGCAGATCCACAGCTGACAACCTCGCTCTCTCCTGCCAGGGCTGTAACAACCACAAGTTCACCCGCATCCGGGCTGTCGATCCCGTGACTGAACTAATAGTGCCACTCTACCATCCTCGCCAGCATGCGTGGCATGACCATTTTGTCTGGCTGCCGGATGCGCGGCGGCTGCTCGGCATCTCACCCACAGGGCGAGCAACGGCGGAAATGCTGCGGTTGAATCGCCCCGGCTTGATGGGACTGCGCGAAGCTTTGATCGCCCTCGGCGTCCACCCATAGTCTGTCCGCGCTACCAGATCACTCCACCTTTCCCGGCCTCCGCCACTACAGCAGGCCCACCCTCACCGCGATCCCATTCGCCCCCCGGTTCTATCGCACTGCCGCTCTCACCGCTTCGCCCCAAAACAATACGCATACTTGTCCGAGCGCAGGAATATCTGGCCATCCGACACTCCCAGGCTCGCGTTCGTCACACTCACATCATCCGCGATCACGTTCGTTGCCAGCACCTCAAATTGCGGTTTGGCCGCAAGCACCACGGAGCCTGACTGGCGGCTCGTATAGTACAGCCGGTCGCCGCTGAGCAGCGGCGTCGCATACCAGCGGTCGCGCTTCTCCTTCATCAGGGGCTGCTCATAGACTGTTTCCCCGGTCTTCGCATCCAGACACGTCGCCGTGCCGCGCGTGTCATTGACGAAGTAGAGATGCCCCCCGTGGTACACCGGTGATCCGACGTTCGAGCCCTTCTGCACCTGCCAGACAATGTGAGTCGCGGTGACATCGCCCTTGCCACCAGCGCGTACGGCAAAGGCCTTGCCACCGCCACCGAGCACAAACACCACCCCATCATGCGCCACCACCGACGGGCACAGCTCAGCAGCCTTGATGCTTTCGCAGGACCACAGTTCTTTGCCGTCCTTCGGATCAAAGGCGCGCAGTTTGCCGCTGGAGTTCACCACGAGTTCATCGTGATCTCCCACCTTCACAATCGTCGGCGTGTTCCATGAAGCCGGGAAGCCCGTGGCGCTCCAGACCGTCTTGCCCGTCTTGCGATCCAGGGCGAGCAGTTGATTGCTCTCCAGCGCCGCGTTCACGATCAGCAGATCGCCATACAGGATGGGCGAGGTCCCCACACCCCAGGGATGCGGCTTTTCACCCACACTCACATCCCACACCTTTTTGCCGTCCATCGTGAAGGCAAACACTCCCGCGTTGGCCATGAAAAAGAACACGCCCTTGCCATCAGTGACCGCCGAGCTTGACGCATAACCATGCATGGTGATGTAGCTGCCGTTGTAGGCCGTTTCCGGCAGATCGGTCTTCACCGGGTAGTCCCACAGAATCTTGCCGCTGCGCTTGTCGAGGCACAAGGCATGCCGTGTCAGCTCGCTCATGTCTCCGGGCGCTTTGATGTCCACGCCATAGCCGCTGTAGCTGGTGAGGAAGACTCGCTCCCCGCTCACAATGGGGCTTGATGAACCCGGTCCCGGCAGCTCGGTCCGCCACACCAGATTCTCCTTCTCGCTCCACTTCAGGGGCAGGTTCGTTTCGGTGGTGACACCGTCGCCAGTGGGCCCTCGAAACTGCGGCCAGTCGGCGGCGTGAAGAGACGAGACGAGGTAGACCAGAAGGAGGCGGTGCATGTTGGATGGAGCAATACTGCTGAAGCCTGAACGACGGGTGCCCGGGGTTCTTGCAAACCCCAGGCTCACAGCACTCTCTTGGCGTGGCAATGAACTCCGGTGACGCGACCGCCATCCTAGGTGGCACCCGCAGGCAGATGAAAGCGGGCCTGAGATTTCTCCGCGCCACTCCAATTCTACTCCGCCGCACCCGGCCTCAGCCAGTACAGCACGCTCATCCTCACCGCGATCCCATTCTCCACCTGCTGATTGATCAGGCACCGCTCATAATTCATCCCCGCATCCGTGATCTCCACCCCGCGGTTCACCGGCCCCGGATGCATCAGGTGCAGTCCGCGCTCGCGCAAAATTTCCACCCGCTCGTTCGTCAGCCCATAGTTACGGTGGTACTCAGCGGCGCTTGGAATCAGCGGCTCGTCGAGGCGCTCGCCCTGCACACGTAGGAGATAAATCACATCCGGCTTCCACTCGAAGGCATCATGCCAGTTGCCAAACTGCGGGATTTCCGCCGGCACCTCGCGCGGCATCATGGATCCCGGGGCAAGATAGGCCACCTCCATGCCGAGGCGGCGGAAAATCAGGCTCGTGCTGCGTGCCACACGGGAATGTTGAATGTCGCCCACAATTAAAACACGGCAGCCGCTCAGGTTTTTGTGAATCTCCCGCAGCGTAAACGCATCCAGCAGCGCCTGCGTGGGGTGCGCGTGCCAGCCGTCCCCGGCATTGATGACGCTCGCACGCGTGTTCTTGGCGATGAGATTCGGCGTCCCCGCCTGCTTGTGCCGCACCACGATGTAGTCCACCCGCATCGCCTCCAGCGTCTCCACCGTGTCCAGGATGGACTCCCCCTTCACCACACTGCTCGACTCAATGTCAAAGTGTGTCACGTCCGCAGAGAGGCGGCTCGCCGCCACTTCAAAGCTCGACCGCGTGCGCGTGGAGGGTTCGTAAAACAGCGTCAGCATCGTCTGCCCCTTGAGCGTGGGCACCTTCTTCACGCTGCGCTTGAAGAGGTCCTTGAACGGCACGGCGTTGTCGAGCACGAAGGCGATTTCAGCGTCCGTGAGCGAGGCGATGTCGAGGAGGTCTTTGCGCGGGGTCATCTCGGTGAGGCTTGGGTTTGCACGGTGCAGGCGTCCTCACCGTCCACCTCGGTAAAGCGCACCGCCACCCGCTCTCCGGGGGCCAGGGTGACTTTGAGGGCGGAGAAATCCGGCTGCACAGGAAATTCACGGCCGCAACGGTCCACCAGCACGGCCAGCTGCACCCGTTTGGGGCGGCCAAAATTAAGCAGCTCATCCAGCGCCGCACGCACGCTGCGGCCGGTGTAGATCACCTCATCACACAGCACCACATTGAGGTCGTCGATGTCGAAGGCGATGTCGGACCCCTCCAGCTTCGGCACCATCTGAAAGGTGCTCAGGTCATCGCGATACTGCGTGATGTCGATCGTGCCCAGGAAGACCTTCACGCCACCAGTCTTTTCGATCTCCGCAGCAATGCGTTTCGCCAGCGGCACCCCGCGGGTGAAAACACCCACCAGCGCGATGCTCTCCGCGCCGGGATTCGCCGTCAGGATGCTTTGCGTCAATGCCTGCACCCCTGCGGCCATCTGGGCCTGTGTGAGTAGCGTACGTTCATTGCCGGGCATGGTGGAAAAGGGTGCGCGGACAGTCCGGCGATTCACCGTCTTGTCAAATCGGGGGATGGCAGCACCGGCACAGAAGTTTCGCCCCTCCACACGCCTCCAGGGTTGCAAAGCAGCCGCGCATTTGATTTGATACGCCCATGCAAAGATTCCCCCGTGCCATTTTGATGCTGGCCCTCCCCGCCCTGCTGGCCAGCTGTGACATTCTCCGCGAAAACAAATTGCTGATCACCACGCACGTGCAGACGGACCAGCTGGAACATCAAAGCGAGCTCATGCCAGTCACCATCGCCGGCCAGCAGATGATCTTCAAAAAAGTCCCCGAGTTCAGCCAGCGCAGCATCTCCGGCTTTGAACCCTTCGAAGCAGACAACAACGATGGCTACGGCGTGGTTCTCCAGCTCGATACCAAGGGCCGCACCGCCCTCGATCTCGCCTCCCGTCAGTACGTTGGCATGACCTTCCTGACCATGGTCAATGGCCTGCCCATCGACCTGATCGAGATCGACAAGCCGATCACCGACGGTCGTTTCACCATCTGGCGCGGACTCTCCAAGCAGACGATTGATGAAATGGACAAGTTTTACCCGCGCATCAAATACATGAAATCCTCCTCCCGCTGGATGGACGACATGCTGCCGTCCACCTCCAAGGAAAAAATGAACTCTCGCAGAGATGCCAAGGCTCTGGAGGCCGCCGAAAAAGCCGCTGCACGTGACAAAGAACTCGGCATCCTCCCCAAGGCGCCCAAGCCCAAGACCAACGACATCCCGCTCGAAGGCTACAAACTCCCCGGCACCTGATGTTGCGTCTCGCACTTTCATTCTCACTGCTCGGCCTGCTCACGGGCATCTTGCCCGCGCAGCAGCTTCGGCTGCCCACCGCCAACCACGCCCTGTTTGACGCACCTGCGGAGTTCTTCCAGTTCGTCGACCGCGACTTCGACGGTGCCAAGACCACCCCCTGGGAGGGCGGCCAGTTCGGCTTTGTCCGCGATCCCCGCCATATCGGGGGTCGCATCGCCTACGCACGCTTTCACGAAGGCCTCGACATCAAACCCCTCCAGCGAGATG
Source organism: Prosthecobacter sp. Pr1 (assembly GCF_057652315.1). Classification (NCBI taxonomy): domain Bacteria; kingdom Pseudomonadati; phylum Verrucomicrobiota; class Verrucomicrobiia; order Verrucomicrobiales; family Verrucomicrobiaceae; genus Prosthecobacter; species Prosthecobacter sp. Pr1. The sequence continues at coordinate 30,467 of NZ_JBYFBS010000030.1, forward strand.
CCAAAAGCAATCCTCAGGACGAAGTCGGTGCCATCGCCGATGGCGTCGTGGCTTACGTGGCCGCCTCGTCCGGCCTGAGCAACTACGGCCGCTACATCGTGGTGCAGCACAACTGGGGCGGCAGTCCGTTTTTCTCCCTCTACGCCCATCTTGCCTCCGCTCAGGTCAGTGCCGGGCAGAAGGTGAAGGCAGGCACCACACTGGGCATTCTCGGTTACACCGGCAGCGGCATCGACCAGCGCCGCGCCCATCTGCATGTGGAGCTGAACCTCTTTCTCTCCAGCCGCTTTGAGTCCTGGCACAACGCCAATTTCCCCACTCCAAACCATCATGGCCTCTACAACGGCCTGAATCTCATCGGGCTCGATCTCCAGTCGCTCTACCTCGCGCAGCAGAAAAATCCCGGCCTCACCCCCGCCAGTGCCGTGCGCGCCACGGAAAGCAGCTACCGCGTGGCCGTGCCGGGAGATGCCGAGATGGAAATCCTCAAAAACTACCCCTGGCTGCTCGATGGTCCCCGTCCTTCAGGCAAACCCGCAAGCTGGGAGGTCACCTTCAGCCGCTGGGGCCTTCCGCTCGCCGTGAAAGCCTCCTCGACATCCGTTGCCGCTCCTTTCGTCACCTGGGTCAAAGACGCCGGCATCCCCCACTTTACTCACACCCGTGGCTGCGTCACCGGCAGCGGCAGCACCGGCAAGCTCACCACCGAAGGCCTCCGCTTTGTAAAACTCGCCACCGGCTGGTTCTGATCGTAGCGCAATCGTCTCGATTGCAGGGGCTCACTCCGGCCGATAAAACCGGCCCATGTGCTCCAAGATCTTCGCCCGCAATTCATCCCCGTCGATCGGCCCATTGTGGCGAAAAATCACCTCGCCGCCCGGCGCAACCACCAGCGTGTGCGGGATCGGTCCCGGCCACTCCGGATCCAGCGCCTTGATCAGCTCCTCCTGGCTCGCCTCATTGAAGACATAGGCGTTGCCCTTGCGCCCCTCCGCCTTCAGCGAAGCCTTCAGCTTGTCCGGTACGATCGCATTGTGCTTCTCCAAAAACGCCTTCACCTCGTCAACGTTCTTGGGGTCGTCCATGCTGATGCTGATGAACTCAAAATCACGCAGTCCAAATTTGCGCGATGTCGCCACCAGCTGCGGAAACTCCTCAACACACGGCCCGCACCACGTCGCCCACACATTGAAGAGCCGCACCTTCTTCGTGTCGTTCTTCCGCAGCGCCGCGATCCCCTTGGCATCAATCAGCTCCACCTCCACCTCGCCCTTCTCCCACTTCTCATTGTCAGCAGCGAGCTGCTTGCGCTTGTCGATCCATTTGGTCGAGCACCCGTGTGGCTTCGTCACCTCCACCGGCACCGCTTTTCCCTCCACCAGCGCCTCGATGGCATTGCGTGCGTCAGGCGCCGTCACCGTCGCCTCATCCGCGTGGCGTGAATCATCCAGCCGGCCCTGATACCGCAGCTTGCGCTCCTTGTCGAAAATGAAGACATGCGGCGTGGCCAGGCAGCCGTAGGCAAGCGCCGTCTTTTGCGTATCCCCATCGTAGAGGTAGGGGAAAGTGAACCCCTGCTCCTTCGCATGCAGTTTCATCTCGGGAAAACTGTCGTTGTACTTTGAGTAGCCCAGCTCATCCGGCCGCAGCGCAGCGGGATCATTAGGATTGATCGCCACCACCTTCAGCCCCTTGCCCTTGAACTCCTTGAGCAGCTTCTTGATGCGCCCCTCCACCGCCTGCGAAGTCGGACAGTGGTTGCTCAAAAACGCCACCATCAGCAGCTCCGCGTCCTCGTAATTCTTCAGCGTGTGCTTCTCTTCATCGATGCCCACAAGATCAAAATCCGGTGCCGCATCTCCAATTTTGAGCTCATGAAACCCCTCCGGCATCGCCGACTTTTTCCCCTTCGCCGTTTCAGCATGGACAAGGACCGGAAGCAGGACGGTCAGCAGGATGAGGGCGAACTTGTTCATGGGCTGGATCATTCGTTTTTGGCCGTCTGGCATTTCCAACACACTTCAAACGAGGCAGGATTGGATTCTTTGCAGGCAGGACACAGCCATTCTTCAGCAGTACAAACTTCCTCCGACTGATGCGGCAGCAGCAGCGCGCTTGCCCGCTCAAAGTCGGCATCCTCCACCAGACAAAGAGTCGGCTGCAGCGGACCGATGAAAATATTGGTCAGCTGAGAGGTCGTTTCATTGCGGATAAAACAGGCAATGCCCGCCTCTTCGAGGATCGACCTGAAAAAGCCGAGCCGCGTCGAATCAATGCTGGTGATGAGGTCGCGCATAATCAGGCCTCACACCTCAAATTCATCCGCCGGATCAAACGGCGGCATCGGCACATTGATGATTTTCAGCTTCCCCACCGCCCGGTGCACACACCCCGGCCGGATCATCACCGTCGTCATCGGCTTCAGCGGCACGATCTGCCCATCCACCTCCAGATGGCCCTCGCCCTCCAGCACAATGTAGATCTCCGTCATCTTCTTGTGGTAGTGCGCCTTCGAATCCGCATGGATGTCCGTCAGGTGCACCGTGGCCAGCGTGTTCCAGTCCTCCTTGAACGCCCTCCTCGCCTGCCCACAAGGACAAGGCGTCGGAGGAATTTCATCCAGCTGGGCAACGGCAAAACGAGGTTCAGTCATAAAATGAGCTAGGACGAAGAATTATTCGCGGTGGTGTTCTTTGGCAAATGCTGCGGCATCACGGGCGCCATGGAGGACATACAGGATGCGGACACTTGGATTGCCAGGCAAGAGGCGGTAGTAGATGAGATAGTTGGTGTATTCCGGGACGGTGATCATGCGGATGCCCTTTAACGTTTGGCGAAGTGGAGAGTACTCGGTTCCCATCTGCGGCTGGCGGGCAAGGGCATCATACATTCCAGTGATCGCTTCGATCACCTCATCGGCTGCTTTGGGATTGTCCCGGGCAATGAAGGTGGCAATCTCCTCAAGATCGACCATTTCCACCTCCGGGTGAATCTCATAGGGCAAGTCAGCCATGATGAGATTCACGCTGGATTCGGGCCAGTGCCCTTGCCATGACGCGCTCTTTCAGCGCCTTGGTATCGGTGATGGTAATGAAAGGCCCCTTGTCCCGTTCCTCCAAAAGATCTTCCAGACGCTCCTGCTCTTCCGACGTCATGCCTTGCGCAGTTTCATGACCGTCATGCTCCAAGCTCACCGACAGATAACTCACGATGAATTCCTCCGGAGTCTCCCGCACAATCTCAGCCTTGCGGGTGAGAAGCGGCATGAGCGTTTCCGGAACGTCGATGATGAGCTGTGGCATGAAAAAAGAATAACCTGTTTCCGCCGGGTTACACCCCCAATTTTACAACGCCGCCAGCGCCGCCGCAGCCACCTCCGCCGTCTGCTCCAGATCATCCCGGCTGTGCGCCATGCTGATGAAACCCGTCTCAAACTGGCTCGGCGCAAAGTACACCCCATGGTCCAGGCAGTAATGGAAAAACTTGCGGAACGCCGCGAGATCCGACGTCTTCGCGTCCTGCAGATTGTGCACCTCCTTCTCCGTGAAGAACAGACAGAACATGCTGCCTTTGCGGTACCACCGGTAGTTCAGCCCCTTCTTCTTGAGCACATCGAGCACTGCCGTCTCCATCACCTGTCCCAGGTTTTCCAGCAGCGCATAGCCGTTCTTCTTCTCCAGCTCGCGCAGCTGTGCCAGACCCGCCGCCAGCGCCACAGGATTGCCGCTGAGCGTCCCCGCCTGATACACCGGCCCGATCGGCGCGAGGTAGTCCATGATGTCCGCACGCCCGCCAAAAGCCCCCACAGGCAATCCGCCGCCAATCACCTTGCCAAGGCAGGTCAGATCCGGCGTGATCTTCTCCAGCTCCTGCACCCCGCCTTTGGCCAGACGGAAGCCCGTCATCACCTCGTCGAAAATCAGCAGCGCACCATGCTTCGTCGTGATGTCCCGCAGCTTCTGTAGGAACCCCGGCTTCGGCAGAATGAGGCCCGCATTTGCCGGATACGGCTCCACGATCACGCACGCGATCTCATGCCCCTGCTTCTCAAACAACTCCTCCAGCGCCGCCTCGTCATTAAACGGCAGCACACTGGTCAGTTCCGCAAATGCCCGTGGCACCCCCGCGCTGTCCGGGTTCCCATGCGTCAGCGCCCCGCTGCCCGCTGCCACCAGCAGGCTGTCCGAGTGCCCGTGATAGCACCCGTCAAATTTCACCAGCCTGTCGCGGCCCGTGAATCCACGCGCCAGACGGATGGCAGACATCGTCGCCTCCGTGCCGCTGCTCACCATGCGCACCTTCTGAATGCTCGGCACCCATTCACAGATCGTCCGCGCCATCTCCACCTCATACAGGTTCGGAATGCCAAAGCTCACCCCGTCCTTGGCCGCGTTGTGGATCGCCTCGATCACGCTGATCGGCGCATGCCCGAGAATCGCCGGTCCCCACGTGCCCACGTAGTCGATCAGGCAGCGGTCATCCACATCGTAGATGCGGCAGCCTTTGGCGCGCCTCACGAAAAAGGGATCACCGCCGACGTTGCGGAAGGCGCGCACCGGCGAGTTCACTCCTCCGGGAATGTACTGCTTGGCGAGGTCGAAGAGCTTGGTGGAAAGGGGTCCGTTTGGCATGGTTTGGGGTGGAAAGGGATACGCGGGAGATTTTATGCGTCGAACAAAAGGTTGCTCCGAACCGTCTGAGTCGGCTATTCTCAGCCCAATTCCCGACCACCCTGCCATGAAAGCGTTCTGTTTGGTTCTCCTCGCCCTCTGTACCGCTCAGGCCGCCCAGGCACAGTCGGCCACCTCTTCCCCACGCAATCGGTCCTCGCTGGCCACTGTCGAGCCCGGCACCTTTGCCGTGGAAGGCATGACGCCCAAGCCCATCGTGCTCAAAGTGCAGATCGAGGCCCCCGTCTATCCCACCAGCAAGCTTCAGGGCGCACTCGGCTCCTTTGCCCCCGGCTCTCTCGTCACCCTCCTGGCCATGTCAGACACCGCCTACCGCGTTCGCGGCCGCGCCCGTCATGGCGACGTCGCAGGCTGGGTGCTCAAGACAGATGTCCTCTCGGCCGACCCCAATCTCAGCGCGAACCTCAAAAAACTCTACGAGCGCACCAAGCTGGTCGATGAACTCATCCAGCACAAACAGGTCGCCCTCGGCATGACCAGCCAGGAAGTGCACGCCTCCTTGGGCAAACCCGCCCGCAAATCCAGCAAGATCACCGCCGCAGGCAAGGAAGAGCGGCTGGAATACGCCATCTACGATCAGGTCCCGCAGACCAGCACCGGCGTCAATGCCTTCGGCCAGATCGTTCAAACCGTCGTCTACATCCGCGTCGAAGTCGGCACCCTCGGCCTGAGCTTCAAAGACAACGTGGTCTCCGAAATCGAAGAGACCAAAGGCAATCCCCTCGGCGGTCGCGGTGCCATCACCGTGCCACCCCCCGTCGTCGGCTTCTGAGCCAGTAGCGTCGAGTCAAAGCCCCCCATTTGGACTGCGGTTGCGCAGCGACGAAGGAGCGCAGCTACCGCTTTCGCAGGCCGTTCACCTCACTCACACCACGAGACACTGCGCATAAAAACAGCGCCCATTCGTCATTCCTCCCCACCACCTCCCTCACCCTCTCCGCCGTCCACCCCGCCGCCCGCAGACTGCGAAGCGACCGCGCATCATCCCGCTTCGCCAGCCGCTTCCCATTCTCATCCGTGATCAGCCTGTGGTGCCACCAATCCGGCACCGGCAGTCCCAGCAGCGCCTGCAACAGCCGGTGCAGATGCGTCGCCTCCAGCAGATCCTCCCCCCGCGTCACCAGCGTGATCCCCTGCAGCGCATCATCCACCACCACCGCCAGGTGATAGCTCGCCGGCGTGTCCTTCCGCGCCAGCACCACATCCCCAAACACATCGGGCCGTGCCGTGAAAACCCCGCACCCCCGGTCCCTCCACAGCAGCTCGCCGGATACCAGCCCCACCGCCTTCGCCACATCCAGCCGCAGCGCATACTGCTCCCCCGTCGCCATTCGCTGCTCACGCTCTTCCGCGCTGCGATTCCGGCAAGTCCCCGGATACAACGGCCCGTCCGGTCCCTGCGGCGCATTCCCCGCCCGCGCGATCTCCTCCTGAATATCCCGCCTCGTGCAAAAGCACGGATACAGCACCCCCAGCGCTTCCAGCTTAGCCAAAGCCGCGCGGTAATCCTCAAAATGATCCGACTGCCTCCGCACCGGCATCTCCCACTCCAGCCCCAGCCACGCCAGATCCTCAAAGATCGCCCCCTCATACTCCGGCCGCGCCCGCGTCCCGTCGATGTCCTCCAGCCGGATCAAAAACCGCCCGCCCGCCGCCTTCTCCTGCGCAAACAACGCCGCATACGCATGCCCCAGATGCAGCCATCCGGTGGGACTGGGGGCGAATCGTGTGACTTCAGGCATGGACATCAAATTGTCACAACCCGCACCTCTTGGCCTCTTTTTTTGCACGGCTCGACAAATTCATCCATATCGTTTTCAGAACTGATTCCAGAAAGCGCCTGAGTCCCAACCGCCGTGAGTACGTAGTTCGGGATCGTAGCCCGTTCTGGAAGCCCCGCATCTCCCCAAACCTGCAAACAAGCCAGCGCATGTATTGTAGTCCCGGCTTTAGCCGGAATCTGGAAGCTCAGTTCGTGCAAACGGCTCCAGAATAAACTCCCCAGTGACTCTCCCTCCCACTATTCAGACTCTTGAGTTCAGTTACTCTACGGCAAACCGAATATCCCCAAGCTCGCCATCCCGGAAATGAGTTTTGCGAATCGCGACAAACGCCCCAAACTAACCCCCATGAATCTCGCCGACCTCGTCTCCCACCTCGACACCGAACTGCGCATCGCCGAGATCGCGGACTACTCCAACGCCCTCAACGGCCTCCAGCTCGAAAACCGCAAAGGTGAAGTCACCAAGATCGTCGCCGCCGTGGACGCCACGCTGCCCGTCATCAAAAAAGCCGTCGCAGCAGGTGCTGATTTGCTCATCGTCCACCACGGCATGTTCTGGACCGGCCTCCAAACCTGGACCGGCCCCGTCTTCCAAAAAATCCAAGCCGCCCTGGATGCCGGCCTCGCCGTTTACAGCTCCCATCTCCCGCTCGATTTCCATCCCACCCTCGGCAACGACGCCGTCCTCGCCCGCGCCCTCGGCTTCGAACCCTCCGGCAACTTCATGAAAACCAAGGGCTCCGAAAACGGCGCCAAGATCGAAACCGAAATCAGCCGCGATGAACTCGTCACCCGCCTCGCCACCGCCACCGGCGCCCGTGTTCACCTCTGCCCCGGCGGCCCCGCCATCTGCCGGAAAATCGGCATCATGACCGGCGGCGCAGGCTCCGAAGTCGCCACCGCCGCCAAGGCCGGCATCGACACCTTCATCACCGGCGAAGGCCCCCACTGGAGCTACACCCTCGCCGAAGAGATCGGCGTCAATCTCATCTACGGCGGCCACTACGCCACCGAGACCTTCGGCGTCAAAGCCCTCTCCGCCTACATCGAGCAAAAATTCGGCATCCCCTGGGAGTTCGTCGACCACCCAACCGGCTTGTAATACCATGAGCAGTTAAAAAGGGTCTGGATAAAAGGGGTGCTTATTTTGAACCACAGAGGCACGATGGACACAGAGATTTCCAATCAAGTCTCTGTTTCAGATCTCTGCGTTCATCGTGCCTCTGTGGTTGATTCATTGCTGAGTTGCGACACCGACCCATTTTCCAATTGATCGTGGTATAAGCACAGCCTGCGTTTGAAAACCAGACTATGGCTGCTTTCCAGCCCCCACCCGCCTCAGCGCTTCCGCCAGCACCTGCCCCACTCGTGCGGTCTTTCGCGAGATCACCCTGATCTGCCGGCTCGGTGCAGGACGCAGCCGCACATAGCGCAGCAGCTCATCCTTGGGGCAGCCGTCGATCGCCATTCTTGGTATCAAGGTCACGCCCTGCCCTGCACGGATCAGCGCCTTCAGCGTCTCAATGCTCGCCGCGATGGAATGCTGTGCCGTCGGCCCGCCCTTCGCCACACAGAAGGACAGCGCCTGATCCCGCAGGCAGTGCCCGTCCTTCAGCAGCAGCAGCGGCTCCTGCGCAAAGTCATGCGGCGTGGGCAGCTTCTTCTTCGCCAGCGGATGGCTCGCCGCCAGCGCCAGCAGCATCTCATCCTCCTGCAGCAGCGTCTCCTCCAGCAAGGTGTCCTCCACCGGCGTGGCAATGATCGCCGCATCCAGCTCCCCGCGTGACACCGCCTGCACAAGGTTCGCCGTCACGTCCTCCACCACCCGCACCCGCGTGTGCGGATGCGCCTTCTTCATCGCCGCCAGCACCCTGCCGCTGAGGTAAGGCGCGATCGTCGGAATCATCCCCAGCGTCACCTCACTCGGCATCCGCCCAGGCTCCAGCGCTGCCCCGTCCAGCAGCTCCTGTCGGCACCGCAGGATGTGCCGCGCCCGCTCCACAAAGGCCTGCCCCGTGGCCGTGATCACCACCCGTCGGCTGGTGCGCTCGATGAGCTGCACCCCCAGCTCAGCCTCCAGCTTCTGCAGCTGCAGACTCAGTGCGCTCTGGCTCGCATGACAATGCGCCGCCGCCCGCCCGAAGTGCCCGTGCTCCGCCACTGCCACCATGTATTCCAGATCACGAAAGGTCATGCCCCACTCATTTCCTACTCATGAGTTTTGTCAATCAATCCTGCCGGTTTTGCAAATTGGATCAATCAATCGAATCCGGCACTGTCCTCACGTCACCACAACACCTCACCATGAAACCCACTTCCAAACTCTTCACCACCATGATGACCACCACCCTCCTCGCCGGCAGCCTGCCCGCTGAAGTCCTCACCCGCGACAACGGCGCTCCCGTTGGCAATAACCAAAACTCCAAGACCGCAGGCCCCGGAGGACCGGTGCTCTTGGAAGACGTCCAGCTCATCCAGAAGCTCCAGCGCTTCGACCGCGAGCGCATCCCTGAGCGCGTCGTCCACGCTCGTGGCACCGCCGCCCATGGCGAGTTCGTTTCCACCACCGACATGTCCGCCGTCACCCGCGCCGCACTCTTCTCCGGCGGCCAGCGCAAGACGCCCGTCTTCGTCCGCTTCAGCAGCGTCATCCATGGCAACCACTCCCCCGAGACCCTGCGCGATCCACGCGGCTTCGCCACGAAGTTCTACACCGATGAAGGAAACTGGGACCTCGTCGGAAACAACCTCCCCGTCTTCTTCATCCGGGATGCCATCAAGTTCCCCGACATGGTCCATTCCCTGAAACCCAGCCCCTATGACAACCGTCAGGACCCCAACCGCTTCTTCGACTTCATGAGCCACACTCCGGAGAGCATCAACATGTGGACCCATCTCTTCAGCAACCTCGGCACCCCCGCCGACTATCGCCACATGGATGGCAACAGCGTGCACGCCTACAAGTTCGTGAACGCCAAAGGCGAAGTCACCTATGTGAAGTTCCGCTGGATCAGTCAGCAGGGCGTGAAAAACCTCACCGCCGCCGAAGCGAAGCAGGCCCAGGCAGACGACTTCAACCGCTACACCACCGACCTCTATTCCGCGATCGAGAAAGGCGACTTCCCTAGCTGGGAACTCCGCGTGCAACTGCTCAAACCGGAGGAGCTCGACAAGTTCGACTACGACGCCCTCGACGCAACGAAGCAGTGGCTCGGCGTGCCGTGGCAGGCCATCGGCAGGATGACGCTGAATCGTCTGCCGGATAACTTCTTCCAGGAAACCGAACAGAGCACCTTTGCCCCCTCAAACCTCGTTCCCGGGATCGAAGCCAGCGAAGATCGTTTGCTTCAGGGCCGCCTCTTCAGCTATGCCGACACGCATTTCCATCGTGTGGGGCCGAACCACATGCAGCTCCCCATCAATCGCCCCCGCGCCGTGGTTTCCGCTTACAATCAGGATGGCGCCGCGAACAGCGGCAACACCAAGGGTGGTGTAAACTACCAGCCAAGCAGCACCCCGCATGCCTACACGGATGTGGCGGAGTACTCGTCCAGCACCTTGCCGCTCACCGGCACCACTCAGCAGCGCCCGATCAAGAAGACGCTGAACTTCCAGCAGGCCGGCGAAACCTTCCGCGCCTTCAGCAAGGAAGATCAGGAGCACCTCATCATGAACTTCGGCGGCGACCTGAGCGTCGTGAAAAATGACGACGTGAAGACCCGCATGGTCGCCTTCGCCTACAAGGCGGACACCGACTACGGCACCCGCCTCGCCAAAGCTGTCGGGGCCGATCTGGCAAAGGTCAAAGCCCTCGCCGCCACGCTCATCGAGTAATCCCACCCCGAACCACGGCTCCCTCGCTCCTCGGCAAGCTGCGATGGCGGGGGAGCCGCACTCTCCCCCCGACGATCATGAAACGCTTCATCCCCGCACCCGGCCAGCTTCTCGGCCTCCTTACCATGTTCACCATCCTTTCCATCCCCTTTCTCACGGCCCGGCAGCCTGAATCGCTCCCGGTGGCCGATACCCGCAAGCAGCCCGGCCCCGAACTCACCGAGATCATCTTCAATCACGTCCGCGCAGGCAATGCGGCGGCGCTCCAGCTCTATCTCGAATCCGGCTACACGCCCAATGCCATCAACTCCCGTGGCGACAGCCTCCTCGTGCTCGCCGCTTACAAGAGTCAGCCCGAGATCGTGAAGCTCTTGCTCTCGCAGCCAGGCATTAACGTGAACTTCCAAAACAAGATGGGATTCACCGCGCTCACCGGTGCCAGTTTCAAAGGCGAAACCGACATCATGCAGCAACTCATCGCCGCTGGTGCCAACGTCAACCAGCGCAACCTCAGCGGCCAGACCGCGCTGATGTTTGCTGCTCTCACCGGCCGCTTTGATGCCGTGAAAATGCTGCTCGGTTACAATGCCGACGCCAGGGCTGTCGATGCCAGCGGAAACACCGCCGCCGCTCTCGCCCACCAGCAAGGGGCGGAGGATGTCGCGCAGGTGTTGCGCTGACTTCGTGGGCACGGCACAATGAACGCATGGCATTTCTTGGCACCGACTTCTTCGAGCGCGACGTCCTCACCGTCGCCCGCGATCTCATCGGCGTCGAGCTCGTCTGGAAAGGCTGCGCCGGCATCATCGTCGAAACCGAAGCCTACTCCGTGGAAGGCGATCTCGCTGCCCACACCGCCACCCGCCCCAGCGCCCGTGAGTTCGTTAAAAAGCACCCGCCCGGCACCGCCTACGTCTATTTCAACTACGGCATGTACTGGCTCTTCAACCTCCTCGTCAAAGGCGGCTCCCAGGACGGCCTCATCCTCATCCGCGCTCTCGAGCCCACCCGCGGCATCCCGCAAATGCAGCAGCGCCGCCACCGCGAAAAACTCCACGAACTCTGCTCCGGCCCCGGCAAGCTCGCCCTCGCTCTCGGCATCGACGGCACCCATCACGGCCTCCCCATGACCGACAAACACCGCCCCGCCGGTTGCGGCCTCGTCCAGCCCTCATCATCCACCCACGAACTCGCCACCGACATCCGCGTCGGCATCAGCCAGGCCATCGACTACCCCTGGCGCTTCCTCTCCCGCCACAGCCCCCATCTCAGCGTCAAACATGGCAAAGTAAAACTGCCCACAAAGACCGGCCCTCGATAAAGGCAGAGTTCCTGCCACATCGCCCCCAGCTTGATGAACGCCCTTGGTGCAAAACCGCGATCTTCCGCCATTCCACTCCGCGCCACACCAGCCCTGAAGGGGCTGCGTAATTGAGCATTTTAAATAATTTCGCACCCGATATAGCGTTTTGCGAAACTGATTTCCGGAAAGTGAGCGTTGAGACGCTCGGCGGCGGCTTGAGGACAAGCCGCCTACCTCGCGCTGGACATTCGAATGCCCCTCGCGGGCAGGGCTGGTTGTCCTCAACCAGCCGCCGTCGAAGCCCAAGCTTTTCGAGCAAGAAGCAGCCTGCTAAACGGAAAGGAGTTTTGCGAACCGCTATAAACCCAAGGCAGCCAAAGCGGTTCTCCCTCTCCCCGCCCCTGACACACGACCACTGCGAATATTTTTCTTCGGGGGAGAGGGCCGGGGTGAGGGGACACGAGGGATTCGCTCAATGTCCACGCGGTGTTATTCACCAGGAAGGCTCCCCTGGGTCAGCGCGCAGTCGACCGGGTAGCAAACCCAGCACCACACACACCCCAAGCATGCCAGCAGCGTCGGCACAGGAATCCGCCGGCAGCCATCGCCTACGGCATCACCTCGCCCTCACACTCACAGCCAGCGCTTAAAACACGCCGCCGCCAAGGAACAACCTCAACGCCGCGACCAATGCGACCGCCACGTTGATCGTCAGGCCGATCTTCCGCTGACAGAACGAACCCAGGATGATGCCCAGCACGCAGCCCGCAAGCACCGCCCATTGCAGCCAGCCGAGCAGAGGGATGAGTCCCGGCACCAGCAGCACCGCGCACACCAGACCGATAAGAACAGAGAGAATTTGCATAACAACGGCACAGATCACCACCCTCCGCTGAATACAACTGCAATTCTCCGGACTCATTGTAAGCCGCGCCTTGCATTCAGGCGCAGACGCAGTACCCTCCGGCCTCGCAAAATGATCCGGAGAGGTGGCTGAGTGGTTGAAGGCACCTGACTCGAAATCAGACGTTGTCGTAAGGCAACCGAGGGTTCGAATCCCTCCCTCTCCGCCATTTTTGCCGCCCCAAGGAGGCAAAAAATGCCCTCCGTAGCTCGCAGAGCGAAGGACGGGCCACCACCCACAAAAAGCATCCTGAAGCGCTGCGTGCGCCTCCCATATGGACTGCGGTCGCGAAGTGAGGAACGAACGCAGCTACCGCTTTCGCCGTGCTGATCGTCTCACGCATACCACTGCTGATTCGAAGGCGGGAGCCGATGAACTTCCGCCAGCCCATCACCCCATGCCCGCCACGAGACGTTCGAAAGCGGCAGCCTCAGCGAAGAAGCAAGCTCGCAGAGCGAAGGACGCCCTCGTTCTCCCTGCGCCCCCTCACCGGATCCACTCCCGCAGCTTCTTCAAGTCCACGGGCTTCACCAGATACTCATTGAAGCCGGCGCGCTTCCCTTCGGCCAGATCTTCATCGCTTCCATAGCCGCTCATCGCCACCAGCAAGGCATCGGCAAGCCCCGGCAGGGCACGAATCCGCCGCGCGACTTCAAAGCCGTTCATGCCCGGCAGCCCCACGTCCAGGATCACCACCTCGGGTAAAAACTCCGCCGCCGCTGCCAATGCATCCGGCCCCGTGAAAGCGATTCGCGTTTCATGCCCCCGGCGCTCATGCAGCAGCGCCAGACTGCAGGCAGAATCCTCATTGTCATCCACGATCAGAATCCGCCTTGCTCTCTCCCTCACCGCACCTGCCGCAGCAGTTCCGGGCCGCTTCTCGGTGGCTGCAGATTTGGCATCCATCACCATGGGCAGGCGCACGCTGAACTCCGCTCCTTGGCCCGTCCCCGCACTCTTCGCCTCGATGCTTCCTCCATGCAGCCTCACCAGCCGCTCCGCCAGCGTCAGGCCTATGCCCAGTCCTCCACGTTCTCGCTCCAGAGATCGGCTCCCCTGCACAAACAGCTCAAAAATTCGCGGCAGCAGCTGCGCATCGATTCCCACGCCACGGTCGCTCACGGTGATCACCACCTCGCTCCCATCCCTTTCCACGCTCACCTTGATGGGGCTGCCATCGTCGCTGTACTTGCGCGCGTTGTTTAAAAGATTGCCCAGCACCTGCTCGATTCGCGTGGGATCTGCATCCACATGCACCGCTTCTTCCGGCAGCTGAAGCAGCACCTTCTGCCCTCGCTTCATGCCCTCCGCCCGCGCCAGGCTCACCGCCGCCTGCACGATTTCCTCCAGCGCCACCACCTTCTTTCGCAGCTCGATCTTCCCCTGCGTGATCCGGGCCGCATCCAGCAGGTCATCGATCATTCGGCTCATGTTTCCCAGCTGCCGCGTCAGAATCGCCAGCGAGTACTGTTTCTCTTCCTCGTTCAGTGTCGCCGACTTCAGCACCTCCGTCATGTTGCGCATCGGTGCCAGCGGGTTGCGCAGCTCATGGGCTAGCATCGCCAGAAATTCATCCTTCCGCCGGTCCGCCTCCGTGAGCTGCTTCGCATTCTCCACCAGCGCCGTCTCCAGAGCCCGCCGCTCCGTGATGTCCGTATGCGCGATGATCGCTCCCCCCACCTCGGGCGGAGCATGCAGGGCGTGCATGGCAAACCACCTTTCTCGATCCAGAGCAAGGCAGGAATACTCCATCTTGAATTCCTTCGCTCGGCCCTCCAGCACACTCTGGATGCCCTCCAGCGTCTGCACCGCCACTTCATCTCCCTCGGCGGCGGCCTTTCGGCACACGTCCAGGTAGTTCACCCCGACTCCGACTCGGTCCATCCGGACCTCCCCCCTGTCTTGGGAGAATTGCAGCCACGGCTTGTTGATGGCAATGATCCGTCCCTCACAGTCCAGCACTGCGATTTCCGCAGGCAGCGAATCCAGGACCGCCGTGTTAAAGCGCTCGCTTCGGACCAGCGCCTCAGCCGCCAGCTTCCGCTCCGTCACATCCAGGTTGGTGCCCACCACCCACTCCACCTGCCCCTGCTCATTGAAGCGCGTCGTCTCCACGCATTCCACATGGCGCACCACGCCATCACTCCGGCGGCGGATGCGGAAGGAGCGCGCGCTGCTGCCCCCCATGCTCAGCGTCTCCTCCAAGATTTTTAAATTCTCCGCCAGATCTTCCGGCAGCACTGCATCGCGCCAGTCCTCGTACTGCACCATGCCGTCGGGTCTCGGCGGAATGCCGTAAATATCAAACATCGCCTCATCCCACCAGACGGTGTTGGCGATCACATTCCACTCCCAGATCCCCACTCCGGTGGCTGCCGTCGCAAGGCGCACTCGCTCCTCGCTTTCCACCAGCGCTTTTTCCGCACGATAGCGCGGGGAGATGTCATTGAAGTAGCAGACCACGCCATATTCGCCCTCGGGGAGCCGCACACGCTGGATCTCCCATTCATAGGCTTCCTCCATCCGAATATCTTGCCGCTCATGCGCAAAGCGCGGGGAAATATACCGCTCGCCCGTCTCCAGCGTATGCCGAAACCGGGCCATGAGGTCAGCACGCAACTCAGCGCCCCACAGGATCTCCGTCACCTCCTCCAGACTGCGGCCAATCAGGGGCTCAATGCCGGGAAACGCTGGCATCGCCACTGGATTGATCTGCCGCAGACGCAGCTGCGCGTCCACCACATACGTGCCGATGGGCGCCTGCTCGATCAAAGATGAAAAAAGCTCCGCATTCTGCCGCGTCTGCAGCTCGGCTTTTTTTCGCTCCGTGATGTCGGTTGCCACCCCAAAATGCCGCACCGCAGTCCCGGCCTCATCATACTCCGTCTCCGCCCGGTTGCCGATCCACCTCTCCTGCCCGTCAGGCCGCCGAATGCGGAACTCATGCGCGAAGTGCTGCCCCTGCTCGATGCATTCCTCCAGATGCTGCCAGTACTTCTCCCGATCATCCGGATGCACCAGCTCCGTGAAAGCGTCACGCGTCAGGGTAAACGTCTCCGGGCTCACGCCAAAGACCGCATACACCTCGGGCGACCACCACAAAACGTCATCCTTGATGGACAAATCATAGACGCCCATCTGCCCTGCGGACAGCGCCAGCCTCAGGCGCTCCCGCTCGATGCGGAGGTTCCGCTCTGCAACCACCTCATCGCCTCTTCTCTCCGTACGAGCCAGCTCCACTCCTCCCTGCGTGGCGGAGCCCTCTGTTTGTTTCAAGAAGAAGCTGTTGGCATGGCTGGGCTCATTCATAGAAATCGTTTCCTAAAGATCCGCCAAGCCTTCCACTGTATATGGCTGATTTTCAATGATTTTAGGTTTGATTATTAGTCTCCGCACAGTTCCGAAAAACCTAAGGATCGTCTGCCGACCCATGTTTGGCTGTATCAAAAACAAGTTCGTCACTGAACCACACCAGATCGTCATTCGATTCTTATTCAGGGTGTTAAACACTCACTGAATTGCCGCAACAGGCTTTGCCCGGCCATCATCACCCCAAGGCAAAGCCATCCCTCAACCGCACCTCCCCGGATGCCGCTTGCTGCTGGCTCATATGTCGGACTCACCCTCTAGGGGCGATCATCTCACCGCCCCTTCGCCACAAACGGCTCCGGCGTGTCCACGAAAAACTCGCCCACATCGCCATCCGGCATGCCGTGATTGCGGATGCCTTCCAGCCTGCGGCGGCTGCCGCGCTCGCTGCCCGGGCGGTTGGCCGTGCGTTGCACCAGATCAGTGATCACCGGCGCGGCGATGGCGGCACTGGCAGCCAGCAGAGTCAGGGCGATCACATTCGAAGATCCACGCCGCATCCCCCGGCCAAACAGGATGCCCAGCGCACACCCGGCGGCGGCAGGAGCAATCAGTGAGGCGTAAGTTTCGTAGCCGGGAGCGGAGAGGTTTTCTTTCATAAGTAAACATAACCTCTCCGCGAGAATCACCAAAGAGGAATTTGCCCGCGTCCTGCTTTCCGGCTAAGGGATGACCGTCCACAAATTACTCTGCACATGTCCCAAGCCGCACCCAAAAATCGTTACGCTCTAATCCTCGCAGGCGGCAGCGGCCAGCGCTTCTGGCCCATCAGCCGCGATGCTTTGCCCAAACAGTTGCTCAAACTTTTTGGCGACAAAACTCTCCTCGAACTCACCATCGAGCGCCTCGACGGCTTCGTCCCCAAGGAAAACATCCTCATCCTCACCAACAAGCAGCAGGAAGCCTCCGTGCGTGCTCTGGTCAAAGATCTGCCCGCGGAAAACATCGTCGCTGAACCCGAGAAGCGCGACACCGCTCCCGCCATCGCCCTCGCCGTCGGCTGGGTCGTCGCCCGTGACCCCACCGCCACCATGATCGTCCTGCCTGCCGATCACCTGATCAAAGATCACGCCCAGTTTCAGCGCGTGCTTTCCAATGCCGCCCTCGCTGCCGAAAACAGCGGCAGCCTCGTCACCGTCGGCATCACCCCCACCTGGCCCTGCCCCAGCTACGGCTACGTGGAGCGCGGTCGCCGCGCCAGCATCGGCGGACTCGATGACCTCCCCGTTTGGGAGGTCGCCCGCTTCCGTGAAAAGCCCAATCCCGATCTCGCCGAGCACTTCATCAGCCAGGGCACCTTCCTCTGGAATGCCGGCATGTTCATCTGGACCATCCCCGCCATCTTCAGCGAGCTCAGCCGCCACTGCCCCGTGCTCGCCGATTTCGTCTCCGAACTCCGCGGCTCCAAGGACTTCAACGCCACCGTTGAGAAACAGTTCGGCAAATTGCCCAAGCTCTCCATCGACTACGCCCTCATGGAGCGCGCCTCCCGCGTGCTCAACATCGAGTCCACCTTCGACTGGGATGACGTCGGCAACTGGACCAGCGTCGGCCGCTATCTCGACACCGACAGCGATGGCAACCAGCACAACTGCGCCCTCTCACAGCAGGATTCCCTCAACAACATCGTCTTCACCCAGACCGGCCAGCACGTGGCCCTCATCGGGGTTCAGGATCTCATCGTCGTCGCTTCCAAAGATGGTCTCCTCGTCGCCACCCGCAGCAAGGCCGAGAACATCAAGAAAATCGTCGACAGCCTGCCCAAAGAATTGCGCTGATCCTGCATCTAGGATTCAGCATCCAGCCCCATGCCCCGCATCCTCGCCATTGATCACGGCACCGTGCGCATCGGTCTCGCTCTCAGTGACGAGACCGAGATCGTCGCCAGCCCCTTCAAAACGATCGATGCCAGTCACGAGCCGGAGCGCACCCTCGCCCGCATCGTGCAGGAGAAGCGCATCGGCAAAATCGTCATCGGCATGCCTTACCGCATGAGCGGCGAGAAAGGCAGCGCCGCAGAGCGTGTCGAAAAATTCGCCACCAGTCTCGGCAAGGAGCTGCAGCACTCGGTGCCCATCGAGTTCGTCGATGAGCGCCTCTCCTCCGTCGAAGCCGAGGCCTCCATGTCCCGCGCCGGCATCACCGGCAAAAAGGAGCGCAACGAGATCGTCGATCAGCTCGCCGCCGTCGTCATCCTTCAAGAATACTTAAACCAGCAGCGCGGCCCCGAAGGCTTCCTGCTGCCCGACGCCTCCTACGAACTCGACTGGACCGATGAGCCGAAGCGACGTCGAAAGTAAGGCCGGCAAAAATCGCGGCCCCGAGCCGGGATTCAAACGCCTCCGCTTCACCATCGCCTACTGCGGCACCCCCTGGCGTGGCTGGCAGAGCCTCGAAGGCGGCTGCACGGTCACAGACGAACTCCACACCGCCATCCGCAAAGCCACCCGCATCGATGCCCGCGTGCACGGCAGCGGCCGCACCGATGCCGGCGTGCACGCACTCGCGCAGATCGCCCACTGCGATGTGCCTGAAATCCTGCGCATGACCTGCGAATCCTGGGCCCATGCCATCAACGCCTGCCTCCCCCTCACCATCCGCATCCTGCGGGTGGAGGAATGCCCGCCCAGCTTCCACGCCCGCTTTGACGCCCTCGGCAAAACCTACCGCTACCGCATCTGGCGCCAGCGCATGCTCTCCCCCTTTGAGGCCGACCGCGCCTGGCACATCTACGGCCCCCTTGATCTCGACGCCGTCCGCTGGTGCTGCGAACAACTCGTCGGCACCCACAACTTCGTCCGCCTCTCCGCCAATCGCGGCGACATGCCCGAAACCGAGCGCCGCCTCCGCTTCGAAAAAACCACCCGCACCATCCACCGCGCCGAACTCCGCGAAGCAGACGACTTCATCGAACTCGAATTCTCCGGCGACGGCTTCCTCTACAAAATGGTCCGCCTCATCGTCGGCAGCCTCATGCACGTCGCCCGCGGCCGAGAAGCCAAAGAATGGTTCGCCCAACTCCTCTCCGACCCCGCCGGCCCCCAAAGCAACCAAACCGCCCCCGCCTGCGGCTTGTATCTGGTGGAGGTAAACTATCCAAACGAGACCCCTTGAGTCTCCCGCCTTGCCACTGCTCACGCCGTCGGTTAATCTCCCGGCATGACCGCCAACGAGTCCGCATTGCAACTGCACGAAGGCAGTTCCTTCGCAGACGAAATCTTCGATGAAGCTATGCGTCGCGATGCCGAAATCGAGTCGGGACTGGTGCGCGAAATATCACACGAAGAATTCATCGCCGGACTTCGTCTGCCCAATGTCGCGTGATCCTTTCCTGCCTCTCGTTCATCCATGCTGGTATGAATGAGATTCCCGCGTGGAATGGAACGTCGCAGGCCAAAGCACCTCGGAGCGCGGACTTCCAGTCCGCACACTCCGCGTGAACCCATGCCTCCACACGTCTCTTCAACATCGCAGCCTCCATCGTGCAATCCCCCCTCGGCACACACAGCGCGGATCCCTTCCGGCTTTTCGCACGACCTGCCGCAAACTCGAAGTTTTCTCGCCAACACTCCCCTCCAACAAAATTCCACCCGCCTTGTAATTTCCCTTTCCTCACTCTGCGGCTCTTTCATAGGCTCAAACCCACCGCCCTCTCCGCCGACCACCCATCATCCCCTCTCAGCCAATGCCTCTGCTCCCGTCCCTCATCCTCGCCGAATACTCAATCTACCACGGCCTGGAGCTTTTCATCGTCTTCGGCTTCGCAGGCATCCTCATGGCCATCGCTGGCTACAAGCTCTTCGACAAGCTGACCCCCGGCAATCTCCATGCCGAAATCTTCGAGCACAAAAACGTCGCTGCAGCCATCCTCGCCGGCAGCGTGATCATCGGCGTGTCACTGATCCTCGCGGCCGCCATGAGCAGCTGATTCACCCTTCCGTCACATGAAACGCAGCAACATCATCATCCTGACGCTCGCTGGCGTCGGTCTGGGCGTCACGGGCTACAATCGTCTCACCGAAGCCGAGCCCGTGAATGTTCACGACAATCCCATCCTGCCCCCGGAGGCCCTCAGTCCCGCCTTGCGCGCCAGCCTGCCCCCCTTTGTCGCCGGTCAGGACGTCTCCGGCCAGATTCCTCCTCACAACGCCTACGATCCCCAGCTCGGCTATTATCATCAGCCCTGCTCCGCATGGTTTCCCTATCCCTACGATCATTACGACCAGCGCTGGGGCTATTATCGCTGCGGCACCTGGTCGCGTTATCACAGCACTCAGGCCTACACTTCCACCTCCCCATATTATCGCCCCGGCCTCCTCGGCATGGGTTTAGGCATGGCACTCGGAGCCGCCACCGCTCCCAGCACTGCTCCGCGCACCCGTAACGACTACACCCGCCAGCCCGCTGGCGCACCCGTCCATGTCGGCGTCCCCCAGAGCCAGGCCACCGCGACCCGCTCCGCCTTCACCACTCGCGGCGGCTTCGGCCGCACGGGCTCTTTCTCCGGCTTTTTCTCCGGCTCCTGATACTTCCGTGCAACGCATCACCGAATCACCCCGCCCCGACTGGCAGGCCCAGGTCGAAGCCCTCGGCCTCACCTTCCACACGAACGACGGCCACCTCTACTGGGACGAATCCGCCCACTACCGCTTCACCAGCCGCGAGATCGACCGCCTGGAGCAGGCCACCGCCGAGCTTCAGCGCATCAGCATCGCCGCCGCAGAGCGCGCCATCCGCGACAACTGGCGCGACCGCCTCGCCATCTCTCCCCAGGCCTGGCAGGAAATCATTCAATCCTGGGACCGCGATGATCTCTCCCTCTACGGCCGCTTCGACCTCATGTGGGACGGCTCCGGCGAGCCCAAAATGCTCGAATACAACGCCGACACCCCCACCAGCCTGCTGGAGGCCTCAGTCGTGCAGTGGCAGTGGCTGCAGCAGACCCGCCCCCACGCCGACCAGTTCAATTCCATCCACGAAAAGCTGCTCGCCTCCTGGCCCTCCTGGCCCCAGCAGCAGATCCACTTCTGCGCCCAGCGCGAATCCGAAGAAGACTGGCGCACCCTGCTTTACCTCATCGACACCTGCCGCCAGTCAGGCAAAAGCACCATCGACCTCGCCGTCGAAGATCTCGGCTGGAACCAAGGCATGCAGACCTTCGTGGACCATCAAGACCGCCCGCTCGATCTTCTCTTCAAGCTCTACCCGTGGGAATGGATGTGGCTCGAAGACTTCTCCTGCCATCTCCCCGGCAGATGCCAGCGCTTCATGGAGCCCGTCTGGAAAATGCTCTGGAGCAACAAAGCCTTCCTCGTCCTCCTCTGGGAAATGTTCGAAGGCCACCCCAACCTCCTGCGCACTTCCTTCAAACCCGACGGCATGCGCGACCACGTGGAAAAGCCCTACTTCAGCCGCGAAGGCACCAACGTCCGCCTCATCCAAAACGGCAGCCTGCTCGAAAGCACCGACGGCCCGTGGCACGCCCAGCCCAAGGTCTACCAGGAACTGCACCCCGAAGTCACCTTCTCCGGCAACCATCCCGTCATCGGCTCCTGGATCATCGGCGGCGAACCCGCCGGCATCGGCATCCGCGAAGACACCTCCCTCATCACCTCCAACACCAGCCGCTTCATCCCCCACTGCTTCTAACCCCAACTCCGGTCCATCCGGGTCGAAGCACGCACCGCAGGCAAAAAAAAGCTCCCTGCCACGGTGCCGTCACCTCATCTCCTGTTAATCCCGTAATCTTGTTAATCCTGTCCATCCCTCTCCGCGCACCTCCATCCACTCCCTTCGTCCTTCAGCTTTCGCCATTTTCCATTCGAAAGCCCCCCGCCACTCCACTTGCATCCTTCCCCGCCTTGGACGATGACAACCGCCCCCCATGCCCCACGAAGCCCAAATCGCCCGCCGTCGTTCCTTCGCGATCATTTCGCACCCCGACGCCGGTAAAACGACGCTCACCGAAAAGCTCCTCCTCTACGGCGGCGCCGTCGCGCTCGCGGGTTCCGTGACTGCCCGCAAGAACCAGCGTGCCACCACCTCAGACTGGATGGAGCTCGAAAAGCAGCGCGGCATTTCCGTCAGCTCCACCGTCCTCCAGTTCGAGTACAAAGGCAGCGTCGTGAACCTCCTCGACACCCCCGGTCACAAAGACTTCTCCGAAGACACCTACCGCGTCCTCACCGCCGTGGATGCCGCCATCATGGTCATCGACGCCGGCAAAGGCATCGAGGCCCAGACCCGCAAGCTCTTCGAAGTCTGCCGCCGCCGTGGCGTGCCCATCTTCACCTTCATGAACAAGCTCGACCGTCCCGCGCGCGAGCCCCTCACCCTTCTCGACGAACTCGAAACCGTCCTCGGCATCGGTGCCTGCGCCATCAACTGGCCCCTCGGCCTCGGCCAGCAGTTCCGTGGCGTTTATGACCGCCGTAAAAACGACGTCCATCTCTTCGAACGCACCGTTCACGGCGCCTACCGCGCCCCCGAAAAAGTCGGCGGCCTCGATGACGAATTCGTCGCCAAGCACACCGTCCCCGAAGCATTGGAACAAGCCAAGATGGAGCTCGAAATGCTCGACGGCGCAGGCCACGCCTACGACCGCACCAAGATCGATCGCGGCGAGCTCACCCCCGTCTTCTTCGGCAGCGCCAGCAACAACTTCGGCGTGCAGATGCTCCTCGACGGTTTCCTGGAACTCGCCCCGCCACCCGAGCCCCGCATGGCTGCCGATGGCCGCGTCATCGAGCCCACCGATGAAGGCTTCTCCGGCTTCGTCTTCAAGATCCAGGCCAACATGGACCCCCGCCATCGCGACCGCATGAGCTTCGTCCGCATCGTCAGCGGCAAGTTCGAACGCGACATGCAGGTCACCCACACCCGCACCGGCAAAATCGTCCGCCTCGCCAACTCCCAAAAACTCTTCGCCCAGGATCGCGAAACAGTAAATGAAGCCTACGCAGGCGATGTCGTCGGCATCGTCGGCAATCACGGCTTCGGCATTGGCGACACCCTCGCCACCGATCCCAAGCTCAAGTTCGACGAAATCCCCCGCTTCGCCCCCGAAGTCTTCGCCTACATCCACAACCCCAGCACCGCCCACTACAAGCGCTTCCGCGACGGCCTGGAGCAGCTCCTCAGCGAAGGCGTCGTGCAGCAGTTCATCCAGCCCCACGCAGGTCAGCGCGTCCCCCTCCTCGGCGCCGTCGGCCCCCTCCAGTTCGAAGTCGTCCAGTTCCGTCTCGAAAGCGAATACAACGCCCAGAGCCGCATCGAAACCGCCCCCTACACCGTCCTCCGCTGGGTCCGCACCAAAGACGGCGGCGCCATCGAAGACTTCGACATCCCCGGCGGCGTCACCACCGCCCAGGACAGCGACGAACGCTGGGTCGTCTTCTTCAGCGACCAATGGGCCATCAACTACTTCGAACGCCGCAACCCCAACGCCGAACTCTCCGAAATCCCATGGGACGAAGTGGAGAAGAAAGCGACCGCCTGATCAGGCCACGTTTTACGACAGGATTAACAAGATTTCAGGATGATGCAGGATTGCGCGCCCAGCATAAAAAGGCGGCGTTTCGAAACGACACTCTCAAACCATGCCCGCGCAAATCTTGTGAATCCTCCAATCATGTAAATCCTGTCAAAATGGGGCCGCATAACCCAAAGACTCCGACAATCCATGAAACCGTCGGCATCCTCAATGGGCCATCAACGACTTCGAACGCCGCAACCCCAATGCCGAACTCTCCGAGATCCCCTGGGACGAAGTCGATAAAGCGAAGCTCTAATTTGAGTTGCCCCACCGCGCCTTCATCCGCCATGCTTCTCGCATGACCGCCGATGAAATCGCCGCCGCGCTCAAATTAGTCCGCGAAGAGACCGACTTAAACTCCAAGTCCCTCCTCCTCGCCGGCCTCGTCTCCGAACTCTTCCGCGAACGCGGCTTCGAACCTGTCGTCGTAGGCGGCTCCGCCATCGAGTTCTACACCGACGGTGCCTACATGTCCGGCGACACCGACATCTGCTGGGCCAATTGGACCATGCCAACGCATGAACAACGAGTCGAAATCATGCACCAAATCCCCGGCATCAAATCCCACGGCGGCAGTAAAAGCTGGGGCATCGAAGGCCTCTGGATCGACCTGCTGGGCGAGATTGATTATGTGGCAGAGAAAGCCTTCGCCAAGTTCCTCACCCCAAATGGAAGTGTGCTGCTGATCCCCGTCGAGGACGCTCTTGTCGGACGCATCTATGCCGCCCGTAAATGGGTCAGCGGCTACAATGAAGATGATGACCTTTGCGCCAAGAAACTCATGACCACCGTGCTCACGAAGTCAGAGGCCGTGCCTTTTGACTGGCAGGAGGCTTATCGAGTGGCCGCGTCTCCCAAATATCGCTGTACCGACGAGTTGAACGCTGTCCGTACCGAGGTTGAAGCAGAACTGGCAAATCAGGATAAATAGCTTATTCTTCTTCGCATGACAGACACGAAGATAGCCATCCGCCCTGAGCGGATCGTCACTTGGGAACAATGGCAGGCAGGCCGCGCCGAGCGCCGCCGAGTGGGCAATCTCGTGGCCCCCAAAAACATCCGCCGCAAGAAAAGCGAAGGCGACGAATACCTCCGCGAAACCTACGACGGCGAGCGCGGCCCTCCCTTCAACAAGCCCTTCGATCCTTCCGCCGACGAGAAATAACGGTTGGGGAAAATGAACCCCAAAACCGTCGTCATCACCGGCTGCACCCGCGGACTCGGCCGCGCCATGCTCCCCCTCTTCATCAAAGCCGGCTGGCAAATCGCCGGCTGCGGCCGCAACGCCGCTCAAATCGCCGAACTCTCCCACCAGTTCCCCGCCCCGCACCATTTCCAAACCTGCGACGTCTCCCGCGAATCCGACATCGCCGCCTTCTGCGCCACCATCCTCGAAAAATTCGGTGCCCCTGACCTCGTCCTCAACAACGCCGCCATCATCACCCCCAACGCCCCCCTCTGGGAAACCAGCGCCGCAGACTTCAGCCGCATCATCGACATCAACATCAAAGGCCCCGCCGCCATGATGCGCCACCTCCTCCCCGCCATGCTCAAACGCGGCAGCGGCGTCATCGTCAACTTCTCCTCCGGCTGGGGCCGCTGCACCGCCTCCGACGTCGCCCCCTACTGCGCCACCAAATACGCCATCGAAGGCCTCTCCATGGCCACCGCCCAGGACACCGGCGGCAAAGTCGCCGTCATCCCCATGAACCCCGGCATCATCGACACCGACATGCTCCGCAGCACCTTCGGCTCCAGCGCGGGAGATTTCCCCGACGCCGAAGCCTGGGCCAAACGCGCCGTCCCCTACTTCATCAAACTCGGCCCCAAAGACAACGGCAAGCCCCTCACCGTCCCCGGAGCATAGCCCTCAGGTCTGCCAGTCGGATCGAAGCGCCCCGCGCCCGGAGGATAGGCCTCCGGCCTGTCAACGGCTCGAGGCGTCCCGCCTTCGTTCAGTCAGGATAGACGCAAACCATCCGCCCATCACAAACTCCGCCGTCCTTTCAGTCCCTTCCGTCCTTTTTGTCCTTCCTCAGCGGCGCAGCACCCTCGTCGGCCGCTTCATTCACAAGCCCCGAAAGAAACACCTTCCTCATCAAATCTCTGCGGCGTTCCAATCTCTGCGGTGTAAAATCAGTGCTTCCCTAAAGGTCCCCGCCCCATGCGCCTCCTCATCACCGCCGGCCCCACGCGCGAGCCCATCGACCCCGTGCGCTTCCTCTCCAACCGCTCCTCCGGCCGCATGGGCTACGCCCTCGCCGAAGCCGCCCACGCCGCCGGTCACGAAGTCCTCCTCATCTCCGGCCCCGTGACAATTCCCGCCCCTTCCGGCGTCCAACTCATCCGCATCGAAACCGCCCGCGAAATGTTCGACGCCGTCCGCACCCACCTCCCTGGCTGCGCCGCCGCCATCTTCAGCGCCGCCGTGGCCGATTACCGCCCCGCACAGGTCGTCTCCCAAAAAATCAAAAAATCCGCCGACACCCTCACACTCCAGCTCGAACGCACCGAAGACATCCTCGGCTCCGTCCGTTCCCAGTTCGGTTTCAAGGGCTTCCTCGTCGGCTTCGCTGCGGAAACCGAAAACCTCATCGCCCACGCCCAGGACAAGCTTATCCGCAAAGGCTGCGACCTCATCATCGCAAACGACGTATCTCAATCGGGCATCGGGTTTGACAGTCTGGAAAACGAAGTCACCCTCTGCCTCCCCGGCGGTCAAACGATGCCCCTCCCCAGGCAGTCAAAAACCGCCCTCGCCCGCGAATTGATCCAGACCATCACCTCTGCGATCCAGCATCGGGCATCCAGTATCTAGCATCAAGCCCCCAGCATCCAGCCCCCAGTGAACGAACTCCTCGCCACCGCCACCGAAGCAGCCCACGCCGCCGGCAAACTCATCAAAGACAACTTCGGCTCCGATCTCACCGTCAACGAAATGCAGCGCCACGACATCAAGCTCGAGCTCGACGTCCGCAGCCAGCAGCTCATCACCGACATGATCCTCGCCCGCTTCCCCGACCACGCCATCCTTGGCGAAGAAGGCGGCGAAACCGGCGGCAATGGCGACGTCGAATGGATCGTCGATCCCATCGACGGCACCGTAAATTACTTCTTCAGCATCCCGCACTTCTGCGTCTCCATCGCCGCCCGCAATCGCGAATCTAAAGAGCTCCTCATCGGCGTCATCTTCGACCCCATGCAGAACGAAACCTGGACCGTCATTCGCGGCGAAAAAACCCATCTCAACGGCAAACCCATCGCCGTCAGCGATCGCGCCAAAATGTCCGAAGCCGTCGTCACCGTTGGATTCTCCAAGAGCAAGGAAGCCCTCGATCTCGGCTTTGACCGCTACAAGCGCATCGCCTACGAAGTCCGCAAGACCCGCATGCTCGGCAGCGCCGCTCTCGCCATGGCCTACATCGCCACCGGCCGCCTCGATGCCTACGTCGAAGAACAGATCAGCCTCTGGGACATCGCCGCCGGCCAGCTCATGGTCGAAATGGGCGGCGGCAAAGTGATGCTCAAACCCAGCACCACCAAGCCCGGCACCATGTTCATCTGCGCATCGAACGGCAAGCTCCCCATCGAGGAGTACCTGTAAACCATCGCACCTTGTTTTTCCGCCAGCCAGGGACTGTTCTCACCACATGACACCCACGATGGACTCCCTGCTCACGGACAGCTTGATCCCCACCTTCCAGATCCCCCCCGATCTGGAGGCTGAACAGACCCAAGAAGTGCGGCGTCGCATCGATGACGTCCGTACTAGCCGTGTCAGCACTATTCCTGGCGAGCAGGTGTTCACAGAAATTCAGCAGTCTCCCGCCGGACGCCGCTCAGCATGACGTTTGATCTTCATCCCGACGCCCGCAGCCACCACTTCGCTCCGCCACACACCAACTCCATCGAAGTTGCTCACCAAAGCCAAGAGCATTGACGAGCCCGACGACAGTGATTCCCCAGCCCCAAAGGGGCTGCGCATCATAGCGAAGGGTTGCCGAGCCTCAGCGAGGCTACCCTGGTACCCGACATCAAATCCGGGAAGCAAACCCACACCTTCGCCACACACAGCGGCCCCCAGCAGCGTCTGCAAAAAGTTCCGCCACGTATTGGCTCCGTATTCGAACAATGCTCCGCCCTCCCTCCCAAGCTGATTCCGCTCTCAAGGTTTCATCTTTTCCAGCATGACAATTTGCTCACTCCCTGCGAACTAACACCTCAATGTCTGCCCCCCCCGACACCCGCGAAGTCATCCTCGAAGCCATCGATCTCACCCGTGAGTTCGACGGCGTGAAGGCGCTCGACAGCTTCAGCTTCAAGCTCCATCGCGGCGAGGTCCTCGGCCTCCTCGGCGCCAACGGCGCCGGCAAGACCACCGCCATGAACTGCCTCCTCGGCCTCACCCTGCCGACCTCAGGCGAGCTCAATGCCTTCGGCCTCCCCCTGCAGGCCAACCGCATCAGCATCCTCCAGCGCTCCAATTTCTCCTCCGCCTACACAGCCCTCCCCGGCAATCTCCTCGTCTGGCAAAACCTCAGCGTCTTCGCCCGCATCTACGGCGTGCCCAATCCCAAGAAGAAAATCGCCGAGCTCATGGAGCTCCTCGAAATCTCCCACCTCAGCAAGCGCGTCACCGGCCAGCTCTCCGCAGGCGAGTCCACCCGCGTCAATCTCGTCAAAGCCTTCCTCAATGACCCCGAGCTCCTGATGCTCGACGAGCCCACCGCCAGCCTCGATCCCGACATCGCCGACAAGGTCCGCAAAGTCATCCGCAAGGTCCAGCGCGAGCGCAGCATCGCCATTCTCTACACCTCTCACAACATGCGCGACATCGAGGAAGTCTGCGACCGCGTCATCTTCCTCCACAAAGGCAAGATCGTCCGCGAAGGCACCCCTGCGGACATCGTCGCCCAGTCCAGCAGCGACAATCTTGAGGACGTCTTCATCAAGATCGCCCGCGACGGCGAAATCCTCGACGAACCCAAGAAAGATTCCGCCCCATGAATTTCCGCATCATCAGCGCACTCGTGATGCGCCACCTCTTTCTCTACTCCCGCACACCCATGCGCATGGTGGAGCTCGTGTTCTGGCCCTTGGTCGATCTCGTCGTCTGGGGCAACGTCACCGTCTTCATCCAGAAAAACAGCGATGAAAAATTCGGCGGCTTCATTCTCTTCTTCCTCGGCGCGATGATCCTCTGGGACATCCTCTTCCGCGCCCAGCAAGGCGTCGCCATCTCCTTCCTCGAAGACGTCTGGACCCGCAATCTCCTCAACATCTTCGTCGCACCCGTTCGCACCGCAGAGTACCTCAGCTCCACCTTCGTCGTCGGCTTCCTGCGCATCCTCATCACCTGCGTCGTCATGAGTTTCGTCTCATGGATCGGCTACTCCTTCAACATCTTCCAGCTCCAGTGGTGGCTCGTGCCCTTCTTCCTCAATCTCATGGTCTTCGGCTGGGCCCTCGGCATGATCTCCACCGCGCTCATCCTCCGTTGGGGGCAGGCCGCCGAATCCCTCGCCTGGGCCGTTCCCTTCTTCATCCAGCCCGTCGTCTGCGTCTTCTACCGTGTCGAAGACATGCCCGCCTGGTCACAGCCCATCGCCTGGCTCTTCCCCGCCACACCCATCTTTGAAGGCATGCGCGAAGTCATGAAAACCGGCTCCATGAGCTGGAACCACCTCTGGCTCGCCGCAGGCCTCAATGTCATCTACCTCGCCCTCGCCGGCTGGCTCTTCGTCTGGGTCCTCAATCTCACCCGCAAACGCGGCCTCCTCACCAAGTTCGCTACGCAGTAGCGAGCATTGAAGTGATGCGGGCACTCCTGCCCGCACGAGCGTTCTCGGAAAGACTCAACGCCACCGCACCAGCAAGCAACGCTCCCCATTTGGACTGCGGTTGCGCAGCGAAGAATGAGCGCAGCTACCGCTTTCCGCAGGCCGGTCAGCTCACGCATATCCCAGGGCACTCGACAGCACCCACACACACCAAAGGACCTT
>NZ_JBYFBS010000031.1:0-44137 GCF_057652315.1 Prosthecobacter sp. Pr1
ATTAGTTCATGTTCATGCCAAGCACACTAGGGACGCGTTGTGCGCGTCCGTAGATTCCTTCGTCCCAGCGTGGTCTGCTGCCGCTTCACATCCCCCCCTTTTTCAAAGCTCCCGCCCAAGCGCCCACGTCCTGCCCCAGTGAGCCTTCTGTCACCTGCCATCAGGATCTCAAATGAAGCCCTGAGCCGTTTCGAGTGGAGTGGCCTCACCCGCTCATTGGCAGACCTGTTTTCAGCGAATCGTGATATTAGATTGAATCCACCTACACCGCCGCCGCCGAGAAAAACACCTTCTCGGCTGTGCCGCGCAGCATCCACGCTTTGTCCTGCTCCGTGAGGAAATCGAGACGATCCCGGATGATCGCGATGGCGTTGTGGTAGTTGTGCCCGTGCTCCACCTGGAAGGGGCAGTCGCTGGCCCACATCACACGCTGGGGGCCGAAGGCATCCCGTACCTGACGGACCAGCGGACCCATGTCAGTATAAGGGGCCTTCTTCGCGCCCAGGGCATAGAAGGCGGAGGCCTTCACGTGCGTTTTGGCATGCCGTGCCAGACGCAGCAGGTTCTGCACCTCCTCAGGCTTGGCCGGCCCAGCCATGCCCAGACGGGCGAAGTGATCCACCACCACGCCGGTGTCCGGGTACCACTCGCACATCTTGTCCAGCAGCGGCAGCGTGTCCGGATTGATCAGCGGGCAGACGTTCACCTTCAGCTCCGCCGCCGTCTTCCACAGCGTGGCCATGCCCGGAGAGCCCAGCCAGTCAGAGAGGTTCTTCACCTTGCCAGGTGTGATGCGGAAGCCGCGCACGCCCTGCTTCACCAAGCCGCGTATCGTGTCAGCCAGCCCTGCAGCATGCTCGTCCACGATGGCCACGCCGCTGAAGACACCGGGATGCGCACGCATCATGTCCAGCATGTAGCTGTTGTCCGTCTGGTAGTAGCTCATCTGGATGAGCACGATGCGGTTCACCCCCTCCGGCTTGCAGTGGGCAAACAACTGCTCCGGCGTGAAGCTCGGCGGCTGCATGTCGCTGACGGCAAACCCACGGGCCAGCGGGTACTTCTGCACGTCGGGCGTCCACACATGCACATGCGCGTCGATCCAGTTTCCTTTTCCTGAAGGTGAGAAAAGATTGCAGCCTGTGAGAGCGGCAGCGGCAGAGGAGGCAAGGAAGGAGCGGCGTGTCGGGTTCATCTTCACTAATCGTAGCGAAGAACTTCCCTTTTGCGCAAGCCTTTGCACCCGCAGCAGAAATCATTCATCATGCCCCCATGTCCCAACTGCGCCGAATCTGTGTTTACTGTGGCTCCTCCTCTGGCAGCGATCCCCTCCACCGCGCCGCCGCGCATGATCTAGGTGCGTTTCTCGCGCAGAGCGGCATCGGACTCGTCTATGGCGGTGGCAATGTGGGCCTGATGGGAGCCATTGCGGACGGGGCGCTTTCGCAAAAGGGAGAGGTCATCGGCGTGATCCCGAAATCCCTCATGGAAAAGGAGCTCGGCCACGGCGGTGTGACGCAGCTGCACGTGGTCGGCAGCATGCACGAGCGCAAGCAGCTCATGGTGGACCTCAGCGACGGCTTCATCGCCCTGCCCGGCGGTTTTGGCACGCTGGATGAGCTGTTCGAGACCCTCACCTGGCTGCAACTCTCCTTTCACGACAAGCCCGTGGGCCTGCTGAATGTGGGCGGCTTTTTCGACGGCCTCATTGAATTCATCTCCCACATGAGCCAGAGCGGCTTTCTCAAGCCCGAGCACGCCGCCTGTGTCCTGGTTGAGACTCAACCCACCGCCCTGCTGGCCCGCATGGAGGCCTTCCGGCCGCCGGATTTGGGCAAATGGATCGAGAAACTGGCCGCTGAGGCGCGCTAGTCTTGGGCACGCCGGGCACGCACCCTTTCGTCAGATCCCATTTGCCCCGGAGGGCACTCGATTGTTCCCAGTTTCTCCCTACGCAAAGTGGAGTTCTTGACAGGTTATTCACAAACAATTGAGAACTCTCACTTCTGTGTCTTGAGGAATCAAAAGCTAGAAATTTTCCCCAAGAGTTTGTCACAGATCAGGAACAAAACCTTGAGCGTGGAACCCTTGTGTTTGAATCGTGGAACGTGCAGGGAGGGTTCGTTGTGCAACGATTTCGACACACAATAGGCCGACCACCTAACTAGGCAGCGGACTGTAGGAACCCTGCCTCCATCCAGCCAATAACATTTTTAATTCGTTGTTTATCAACGATTTGCAAACCATTAACACAGCCAAGGAGCGCTCACATCCGCCCCCATTTGCAGGTACAGCCCCTTCTACGGGCAGGCAGAGAAGGCAGCGAGGTCAGGCTGTGAGCAAACCGCCATTTTCCACCTATGGATTTCATGGCGTCATTATTTCGTTTCCAACATAAATACTTTCATTTTTGACAATCTCGCCTTTCTAGCTCTGCCCCGGCATTCCCTGTGTGTGAATCGCAAGCAAATTGTTCACACCCCATGTGGAGAATGTTTTTCTGTCTGGGCAAAACCTCAGAAATCTTTGTTTCCGAGAAACCTCGAAGCCTCACTTCCACCTTGTTGCCGCAGTGAGTTCCGGTAGCCTCGCCACCAACTCCTACTTCCCGCCCTATGCACGCCTACCAAATCACCGGAACCACCGGCCTCGACTCCCTGCGGGCCGTGACCCTGCCTGATCCCACGCCCGGCCATGGAGAGGTTTTGGTCCGCATCCGGGCCACCTGCCTGAACTACCGCGACTACATGAACGTCATGGGCATTCGTGGAGTGACCGGCCCGGTGCCCCGCATTCCCTGCTCCGATGGCGCGGGCGAGGTGGCGGCTGTGGGCGCAGGCGTGACCCAGTTCAATCCCGGCGACCGCGTCGTCTGCCCCTTCATGCCCACCTGGATGGAGGGGGAGTTTAGCCAGGCTCATGCCTCCGGGGCGCTCGGCGGTGCCGTGGACGGCCTTTTGCGCGAGCTGGCGGTCATCCGCGCCGAGAGCCTGCTGCCCATCCCTGACTACCTTTCCACCGAAGCCGCCGCCACCCTGCCCTGCGCCGCTGTCACCGCCTGGGATGCCCTGCACTGCCGTGGCGGGCTGAAGGCCGGAGAAACCGTCCTCATCCTCGGCACCGGCGGCGTCTCCGTCTTCGCCCTGCAGTTTGCCAAACTGGCCGGCGCACGCGTTCTGGCCACGACGAGCTGCGATATCAAAGCCAAGCACCTCCTCCAGCTCGGCGCTGATGCCGTGCACAACTACAAGACCGATCCCGACTGGGATACGTGGGCCGTGATGCAAACCGGTGGCCTGGGCGTGGACAAGGTCGTCGAGATCGGCGGCCCTGAGACGCTCAATCGCTCGGTCAAAGCCACGCGCTTCGGCGGTCACATCGCCCTCATCGGCGTGCTCACGGGCACCAGCGGCGAAGTGCAGACCGTGCAGATCCTGCGCAAAGGCATCCGACTGGACGGCATCTACGTCGGCTCACGCGAGATGTTTGCCCAGATGCTGGCGGAGATGGAGCGCGTGAAACTGCAGCCTGTGATCGACTCCACCTTCGAGTTCAAAGACGCTCCGGCAGCCTTCCAGCGCATCGCGAGTGGGAAGCATTTTGGGAAGATTGTGATCCGGGTGTGAGGCGGCTTTCGGCTAACTCCCACAGCCCTGTGTTGCCTGCTCAATCGCTTCCTTCAGCCAACTGCGAAACTCCTCGGTGTCACGCGGGCGGGGAAACTCACGCGTTTTTGCTGAGCCCAATTCTTCAATGGCCTCAGGACAAGCCAGCGCCACCAGCCCATTCATGGCCTGCCTCCAGACGGCTTTCTCCCCTTCTCTCAATGCCTCGCCCAGCAACGGAATGACCGAGGTCTGCCGGTGCTCCCAAATCACATGGAGGAGGAAGTCACGCAGGTCTGGATCCGTGGCCGCACGAAACTCCGCCGTCAGCTCTGGCAGCGCCTCATGATCCAGCTCAGTCAGTCCAAAAAAAGCATTCTCGGTGTCGTCCTGGTGGTAACGTTCAAGGTAGTAGGCAATGGGGGACGCAAAGGCGGACATGGGCGTTGTGACGTATCGCAAAACTCATCTAGATCAAGCAGGCTGAAGTGCCCAGAGATGCCCCCCCCCATTTGGAGTGCGGTTGCGCAGCGAGGCACGAATGCAGCTACCGCTTTCGAACGTCTCGTGATCCGCGGGAGGGCATCGGCCTGCGAGCGCCTTAGGGTGAGTGTCGGCGAAAGGTCTGTGGCGCGATGGACAGCCGTCCTGCCTGCGAAAGCGGTGGCTGCGCTCGTTCCTCGCTCCGCAACCGCAGTCCATATCAGACGCTTCGCGCATGCGATAGCACTGCCGCACCTACCGCCACAACAGCCCCGAGAACTTCTTCGCCACAGCCTGCCGATGCTTCGGCCATTCACGCGCGACAAAGGCAGACCAATCCTTCGTGGTCGCCAGCTTCTTCCCATCTGGCGTGCAGAGAATGAGCATCACCGGCAGCCGCCCTTCGCACAGCGTCGGGTGTTCCGTGAGCGCGAAGCACTCATGCAGCTTCACCTGCACTTCCGGTGACTCGCCCGCATAGGAGACCTTCGGGCTCCCGCCAGCGGGCCACGGGATGGAAAGCGGCACCAGTTCATCCAGCCAGCTCACCTGCCCCTGGGCCAGATGCTGATGGAAGGCGGCCATCAGCGGCGCGGCCTGCGCTTCCTTCACCAAGGAGAGACCTTTGAACGCACGGCCGAGGCACGCGGTGACGGCCTCCGCATCAAAGCGCGGAAACTCCAGCTCGGGCAAGGTGGCGTGAACGAGATCCACGCGCGCCATGAACTGTTTCAGCCGATGATCCATCAGCGGCAGGTCAAAGGCTCCCGCACGCTGCGCCTCCGCGAGGCAGCGCCCGCTGGCGATGGGATCCAGATCGCGCTGCTGCGCCTTCTGCTCGATCACGAGGTCGCGGTAGCGCACCACCTTCATCGCGGCCACACGCTTGTTTTGCGCATCAAACAGATGCTCCACCGTGGTGCTCAGATGCTGCGGAAACATCTCCGCGATCCACGCCGGCTGCACGGCGGTGGCGAGACTGAGCAGCGTCAGCGGATTGGGCCCACGCGAGGGTGCTTCACGCAGATTGGCGGCCACGAAAAACGCAGCCTCCTGCACCACGCTCTCACGCACAAGCTGGCCTTGGCGGTTCTCGGTGAGATCGCACTCGGGCTTGCCGGGCATGCGGCGTTTGGCCAGTTGATCCACGAATCCGGCCATGAGGCAGCGCAGCAGGGCTTCGTCACTTTTGGCCGTGGTCCCGCCGTCGCGATCATACAGCCGCTGCTGCTGCGCGGCGTTTAGGATCTGCTGGCAGGTCTGCTCCACCTGCCGGGCCACCTGCGCATTGATGCCGTGGCTGCGGCAGCGCTCAAAGCTGAAGCCGTTGTCTTTGGCGAACTCATAGGCCCTCATCAGCGTAATGAAGTCCGAGTCCCCGCTGTCCTCAAACATCTCGCGCAGGCCTTTCATTTGCGCATCATCGCGATCCAATCGCGCCAGCAAATCACGCCCGCTGACGAGGGCAGCGCACAGGGCCGCATCCGGCACGCAGCCGCGCTGGCTGGCCTCGATGAGCATGCGCGAGTAGCGCGGGTGCATCGGCAGGCGCAGCATCTGGCGGCCCACCGGGGTGAGCTCCGCCCTGCCCTCGTGCAGGGCTCCCAGCATGGTCAGCAGCTTCTCCGCACGCACCACGGCCTGGGGGTCCGGTTTGTCCAGCCAGTCAAACGTAGCGGCTTCCTGGATGCCGAGCGAGTGCAGCAGCAGCACGACCTCGGCAAGGTCGCTGCGCTGAATCTCCGGCGTGTTACGCTCCTCGCGGGTCTGGTGGCCGATGGAGGTCCACAAGCGATGACAGGTGCCCGGCGCGGTGCGGCCAGCACGACCTTTGCGCTGATCTGCACTGGCACGGCTGATCGGTTCCAGCAACAGCGTGCCGATGCCACGTTCGGCGTCGTAACGAGCCACGCGTGCCACGCCGCTGTCCACCACGTGGCGGATGCCGTCGATGGTGATGCTCGTCTCCGCCACGTTCGTCGCCACGATGACTTTGCGCAGCGCGTTCGGCGCAAAGGCGCGGTCCTGCTCCTGCGGCTCCAGTTCGCCATGCAAAGGAATGCAGGCCACCCGCTCCTGCGTTCTCATGCCTCTCAGTGCGTCCAACGTGCCATTGATCTCGCCACGCCCTGGCATGAAGACAAGGATGTCGCCGGGCTCGCCTTCAACAAGGATGTCGCCGGGCTCGCCTTCATAAAGAATGCGCTCCACCGCCTCCGCTGCCTGCACCGTAAACGGACGCTGATCAGGCACCGGCAGATAGCCCACCTCCACAGGAAAGCTCTGCCCTTCGGAGACAAGGATGGGGCACGAGTTCAAATACGCGGCCACCGGCTCCGCATCGAGCGTGGCGGACATCACCAGCATCACCAGATCGGGCCGCTGGCTCTGCTGCAAGTCCTTCACCAATGCCAGCGCGACATCGCTGAGCAGATTGCGCTCATGGAATTCATCAAACACCACCGCACCGATCTTCGACAAAGCACGATCATCCTGCAGCCAGCGCAGCAAAATCCCTTCCGTGACAAAGCAGATCCGCGTGCCCACGCTGGTGTGGTCATCAAAGCGGATCTGATAACCCACTTCCGCGCCCAGCTTCCCTCCGCGCTCCGAGGCCACACGTGCCGCCACCGTGCGTGCGGCCACGCGGCGCGGCTGCAGCACCACGATCATCTTGTCTCCCGCCACACCTGCATCCAGCAGCATCTGCGGCACCTGCGTCGTCTTGCCGGAGCCCGTCGGCGCCACCAGCACCAGGCGATTGCCGCCTTGCAGCGTGCGCAGGATGTCGGCGTGAATTTTCCAAATGGGGAGCGCAGTAGGGGCAGGCATGAAGTGGGGCGCTCGCTATAAACCAGAACTTCATCTTTTTCGACGAACGATGGTGGATTCCATCCACGGCCTGCGTTTCGTCGGTTCACCCAACCCACCCTCCATGCACCGCCTTTCCTCCCTCCTCCTCGCCATCACCCTCTGCGTCGCACCAGCTTCTCAAGCGGAGGATTTGAAAGCCGTCGCCGCCAGTCTGGATGGCTACCGTTTCGAATTCGCCTGCAAGGACCCCATGCCGGAAAACCCCAAGCCCGGCGCTGACGGCATCTCCGCGCGTGCGACGAACGATCCCGCGACCAACGACAAGTTCACCGACGTGCGCAAGTTTGGCGGCGAGGCTGGCAAGCGCTACAAGGTCACCCTCCGCGTTCGCGGCGTGGTGGAGCCGATGATGTACAAGGACGGCCAGCAGGTGGGCGAATACTTCCACATCGGCGGCGCACCCAACAACGCCACCTACAACATCTACCAGCTCACCGTCTCCGCCCCGGCGCAGCATTTCTTTTTCAACCGCCAGGATAAGGTGGGGCACAAGATCTTCACCATCGACTACACCGCCACCATCGAAGTCGAAGGCGGCGCCACGCTCACCCTTCACGGCAACGGCCAGAACGGCCACATGATCACCAACTTCGCCAAACTCGTCGTCCCCGAAGTCTCCCCTGCCCCGCAGCCCTTCAACGGCCAGTTCATCCAGCTCAATGTGGTGGACGTGACGGAGGTGAAGTGAGTTCAGCAGCCTTGTGTTTCCCGCCATGTCCAACCGCCTTCTGCTTTCCCTCGCGTCCCTGTTGCTGACGGCTGCCTCCCTGCGCGCAGCCCAGCCAAACATCATCCTCATCATGTCGGATGACATGGGTTTCTCGGACCTCGGTTGCTACGGCGGCGAAATCCAAACGCCGAATCTGGACCGCCTCGCGAAGGGTGGCGTGCGGCTCAGCCAGTTCTACAACGCCGGGCGCTGCTGCCCCACGCGCGCGTCGTTGCTGACCGGGCTGTATCCACATCAGGCGGGCATCGGACACATGATGGAAGATCGCGGTCACGATGGCTATCGCGGCGATCTGAACAACCGCTGCGTGACCATTGCGGAAGTATTGAAACCGGCAGGCTACCGCACCTACGCCGTGGGCAAATGGCACGTCACCAAGCACGCGCAGCCGGAAGGCCCCAAGCACAACTGGCCGCTGCATCGTGGCTTCGACCGCTTCTACGGCACTATCACCGGCGCCGGCAGTTTCTACGATCCCGGCACGCTGACCCGCGATGACACGATGATCTCGCCGTTTGCCGATGCTGAGTACCAGCCCAAGCAGTACTACTACACCGATGCCATCAGCGACCACGCGGTGCGCTACATTGATGAGCATGCCACCGCGCAGAAGGACAAGCCTTTCTTCATGTACATGGCCTACACCGCCGCGCACTGGCCCATGCATGCGCTGCCGGAAGACGTGGCCAAGTACAAAGGCAAGTATGACGCAGGCTACGAATCCATGCGTCAGGCACGCCTGCTGCGCATGCGGCAGATGGGATTGATCGCCAAGAACGCGGAGCTCTCCCCAACCTTCGGCGATTGGACACAGGTCAAAGACAAGGAGTGGGAAACACGCTGCATGGAAACTTATGCCGCGATGATCGACCGCATGGATCAGGGCATCGGCCGCGTGGTGGACACGCTGGAAAAAAAGGGCCTGCTGCAAAACACGCTCATTCTTTTTCTCCAAGACAACGGCGGCTGCCAGGAAGGCATCGGGCGCCAGGCCAAGCCGCCGGCATTCAATGAGAAGACATTTCCGGTGATCGCACAGGATGCAGTGCGGACGGAAATCATCCCCAAACAAACGCGCGACGGCAACCCCGTTAAGCAGGGCCAGGGCATCATGCCGGGCGGACCGAACGACTACATCGCCTATGGCGAAGCCTGGGCCAATGTCTCCAACACACCGCACCGTGAGTACAAACACTTCGTGCATGAAGGCGGCATCTCCACACCACTCATCGCCCACTGGCCCTCAGGGATTCCAGAGGCACAGCATGGTAAAATAGAGACGCAGCCCGGCCATCTCATCGATCTCATGGCCACTTGCGCCGACGTGGCCGAAGCAAGCTATCCCGCCGAATTCAACGGCCAGGCCATCCGCCCCAAAGAAGGCATCAGTTTGATTCCCATCTTCAAGGGCCAGAGTTCAACAACGCGTTCCATCTTCTGGGAACATGAAGGCAACCGTGCTCATCGCGCCGGTCCATGGAAGCTCGTGGCCAAGGAAAACAAGCCCTGGGAACTCTACAACATCGACCAGGACCGTGCTGAGATGCATGACCTCGCCACGGCAGAACCCGAGCGCGTACAAGCCATGTCCGCAGCATGGGAAACTTGGGCGGCACGCGCGCAAGTGCTGCCCGTCGGCGCTTGGAAAAAGCCGGGCATTGTCAAAAATGCGAAGGGCAAACGGTCTAAATAAATGAGCAGGCCTCATTGATTTTGGAACGAAACATGCTCACGTCCTTACCTATGGACCTTTCCAAAATTGCTCTCGATGTTCCCACGCTGAAACTGAGTCTGGCAATCGTTGGAGGCCTGCTTCTCATCTCGATGGTGAGGATTGTGTTTCTGCTGCGCACCAACTCCCGCCTGCGCGAAAGCACCTCCAAAATGGAGCAGCAGGTGATCAACCAGCATCAGGCGCTCCTCTCGGTTCGTTCGGATTCCAATGCCTGGCGCGGAGAACTGCAGCGCATGTTTGATTCTTTCCGTGCGGAGTTCTCCAAACGTCTCGAAGAATCCGAACTGCGTTACAAGGAAGTCCAGCAGCGCTGTGAAACCGCCGTCAAGCCGACTGAAGTCTTTGCACCATCACCGCCGCCACCCGCCGTGCTGGCGAAGATTGTAGCGCCGGAAGAGAAACCAGTATTGCCCGTTCCGGCGCTGAACATCTCCTGAACCACGCCATCTCGGAAAGGCTCGCGGAATTGAAATTCTGCGAAAGCCGAGTACCTCCCACAAAATTGATTTGAAACAACATTTGCCGCATACACAGGAATGAATAGTGAACTGTCTCAGGAGCTTCTGGCTTTGATCATCGCACTCAGCATCGTTACAGGCTTGTTTTTGCTTTCCTTGGTTCGCACCTTTCGGCTCCTCCGTGCCAACCACCGCATGGAAGTTGAAATCACCAGGATGGAAAAGCAGTCTGTGCTGCAGCAGTTGGAGGTCACCTCCGTCCACCATGACGCCATGTCCTGGAGAGCCAAAACCCAGCGGCAGTTTGATGCCCTGCGCAGTGAACTTTCACACCGGCTGCTGCAGGTGGATCAGGGTGGTGCCAATGCCCTGAAGGAAATGGATGCCGTGCATCAGCAGACGCTGGCGGTCGCACTTGCCAAGATCTCCGAACTTGAGGCCGCGCTGGCCGCCCAGCCAAAGCCGGCAGCCGCAGTACTTCCACCA
Organism: Prosthecobacter sp. Pr1; assembly: GCF_057652315.1. Lineage (NCBI taxonomy): Bacteria > Pseudomonadati > Verrucomicrobiota > Verrucomicrobiia > Verrucomicrobiales > Verrucomicrobiaceae > Prosthecobacter > Prosthecobacter sp. Pr1. The sequence continues at coordinate 10,372 of NZ_JBYFBS010000031.1, forward strand.
CCCTTCACCACCGCTCTTCCCAAGCCTCCCCCGCCTCCGCCTGCGGCATCCTTGCCTCCGTTGCCCGCCATGGACACGCTGCGCATCCAGTCGCTTGAGTCTGAGCTTGCTGCCGCCAAGGCGGAAATCGCCAATGCCAGACAGCAGAACTCTGCGCTGCAGCGTGCCTTGCTGCTCGCACGACGCAGAATGCCAGCCCCGGCCATGCGGAAAAGCCCCCCTCGGGGCGTGGTTCGCAGCGCCTGATCGAAGAAATCGACCAAATGTTTTTTCCTCTCGCCAAGCGTGAGAGACCGTCTTTATTCAGGGAAGTAAAGCAGGCCCTTAGCCCTGCACGCCACCCCCCACACTTTTTGCACCATGACTGACAACCCCACCGCAGATTCCGTCTTTGGAAGCAGTCCTGCACATGACCCCTTTCAAGCCGCGAAAGCCAGCGCCTTGAAAGCCGCCGAGGAGCTCCGTGCCGCAGCTGCGCAAAAGGCGTCTGAATTCCGTGCCGCTGCGGAAACAAAGGCGCAGCAGTTCCGCGACACCGCCGAACAAAAGGCCACCGACATCAAGGAAAAGGCCGGAGAATTTGCCGACCACACTTTCAGTGAAGCGCGTGTGCGCTATGATGACCTGCGCGCCGAGGCAGAAAAATTCGCCCGTGAAAAGCCGCTGCAGGCCCTGCTCACCGCCTTTGGCATTGGGTTCGTCGTCGGGGCCATTCTGCGTCGCTGATTCTTACATCGCGCCCCCCTTTTCATGAACCCCGGCACGCCGCCCGCCCCCGAGGAACGCGCCAGCGCAACAGGACTGTTGCGCGCCGTCGCCTTGTACATTGAGGCACGCGGCCGCCTGCTGCACATTGAAGGCCAGGAGGCGGGCAGCCGCCTCACCAATCTCTCCGGCATGTTCATGCTGGCCTTTGCCGCCTTCGTCATCGGCTGGATGCTGGCCGCCCCCGCACTCGTCTGGATCATCGCAGACTCCAATGGCTGGCACTGGACGCGGGTGGCTCTTGCCGGTGCCGGCATTCATCTCTTCCTCGGCGTGCTGCTGCTCGCCGGACTGAAGTCCAGGCTGCGCGGCATGCAGCTCTTTGAGGAATCATTCAATCAATTCCGCCGGGATCGCGAATGGCTCGCCAGCAACAAGAACAACTAACTCCAAAGCAGCAGGCTTTGCGTGATCTGGAAGACGCCCGTGCGTCTCTGGCGCATCATGCCGCCCATGCGGTGGATGAATGGAGTCCGCGGGCCCTCATCACCCGCAGCGTGGAAAAGCACCGTGCGCTGTGGATTGGAGCCGCCGCCGTCGCAGGTCTGGCGGTGCTGAAGGCCGTCTGGCCCTCACGGGGCACAGCCCCCCATACTGAAGGTTCCCTTAGTGGCGCTCAGAGAAGCGGTTTGTTTGCTCTGCTCCTCAGTCCTTTGCTTGGTCTTGCACGTAAATCATTGATGAATTACGGCACTCAGTTGTTTGAAACTTACCTGCGCCAGAAAATATCTCCGAACGTCCCGGATTCCGAAGCAGTCTAGCGTCATCACCCTTTCATGTCCGATCCCAACCAACCCCCACAAGATCTTCTTCCTGTTTTAGGCTCCGTGGACGACTACCTGCGTTTTTGCATGGAGTATGATGCGTCTGACTTGCATCTCGCCACCGGCGCACAACCTGTCTGGCGCCGCTACGGCAATCTACAGCCCATCTGGGACAATGCGGCAATTCTCACCCCGGAAGATGCCCGCCGCCTCGCCTACGGCTTTCTGGGAGAGGCCCACGTCAAACAGCTCGAATCTCGTGGTGATGTTGATTTCGCCTACTCGCCTCCGTTCGGTCGTTTCCGTTCCTCCGTCGTCCAGCAGCGTCTGGGCATTGACATGGTGTTCCGTGTCATCAAGACCAGCATCAAGTCCGTCGAAGATCTCGGCCTGCCCGCCACGGCCAAGACGCTCACCCGTTTCCACAACGGCCTGATCCTCGTCACCGGTCCTGTCGGCTGCGGCAAGTCCACCACGCTGGCCGCGCTGGTTGATTCCATCAACGAAGAGCGGCAGGATCACATCATCACCCTGGAAGACCCGATCGAATACATCATCGAGCCCAAGGGCTGCCACGTGAACCAGCGCGAAGTTCACACCCACACCGCCTCCTTTGCCGCCGCTCTCCGCGGTGCCCTGCGTGAAGACCCGGACGTGATCATGGTGGGTGAAATGCGCGACCTTGAAACCATCTCCCTGGCCATCACCGCAGCAGAAACGGGCCATCTTGTGCTCGGCACCCTGCACACCGGCAGCGCCGCCCGCACCCTGGACCGTGTTCTCGATGTGTTCCCCATCGATCAGCGTGATCAGATCCGCATCATGGTGTCTGAATCCCTGCGCGGCATTCTCTCCCAGCAGCTCGTTCCCAAGATCGACGGCACCGGCCGCGTCATGGCGCTCGAAGTGCTCGTCAACACCCCCGCCGTCGGCAACTGTATCCGTGAAGGCAAGACCTACATGCTCGCGGGTGTCATGCAGACCGGCAAAGGCGTCGGCATGATCACCATGGATGATTCCTTGCGCAATCTGTACTCCTCCGGGCAGATCAGCCGCGAAGAATGCGAGTTCCGCGCCGAGGACAAGATCATGATGAAGAAATTCTTCGAATCCTGAGGCCCTCTGCCACGCCAACCGACCACTGCGAACGTCTCATGCCAATCATTGATCAATATTTCCAGAAGCTCATCGAACTGGGCGGATCCGACCTTCACCTCAGCCAGAAGCAGCCGCCCAAGGTGCGCGTGCACGGCAGCATCAAGCCCATCTCCGACCAGATCCTGGACGAGCGCCTCATGGAGACCATGATGCGCGAAATCTGCGAGCCACGCGCCTGGGACCGCTACAAGGAAAAGGGAGACCTCGACTTCGCCTACGAGATGGATGCGGACAACCGCTTCCGCTGCAACTACCTGCGCCAGCAGCACGGCTACGGCGCGGTGTTCCGTATCATTCCCACCAAGATCGCCAGTCTGGAGCAGCTCGGCATCCCGCCTGTGGTCAAGGAGTTCGGCCACATGCGCAGCGGCTTGGTCCTCGTCACCGGCCCCACCGGTTCGGGCAAATCCACCACGCTGGCCGCCCTGCTGGATTACATCAACACCAACTTCCGCCGCCACATCATCACGATCGAAGAACCGATCGAGTTCGTGCACCGCAACAAGAAGAGCATCATCACCCAGCGTGAAGTGCCCATCCAGACCCCGTCGTTCGCCGACGGCCTGCGCGCCGCTCTGCGTGAAGATGCGGACATCGTGCTTGTGGGCGAAATGCGCGACCTTGAAACCATCTCGCTGGCCCTTACGGCAGCGGAGACCGGCCTGCTCGTCTTTGGCACCCTGCACACCAACAACGCCCGCAAAACCGTTGACCGTATCATTGACGTCTTCCCCTCCGATCAGCAGAGCCAGGTGCGCACCATGCTCGCCGCTTCGCTCAAAGGCGTGGTCGCCCAGCTCCTCATGAAGAAGTCGGATGGCAAGGGCCGTGCCGCCGTGAATGAAATCATGGTGTCCAATCCCGCCGTCGGCGCCATCATTCGTGAAGGTGCCACCCAGAAGCTCTACGACGTCATCATCGGCGGCAAATCCCAGGGCATGCAGTTCATGGACGAAGCCATCTGGCAGAAGCTCCGTGACGGCTACGTCACCCCGATGGAAGCCTACATGAAGGCCATCGACAAAAACCGCTTCAAAGCCTTCCTTCCTCCCGAGGATGCCGGCCTTGCCGTCGCCAGCGGTGGCGATGCCAACAAATAGTCAGCAGCAGACTGGTAGTGAAGCAGTTGAGTCTTGCCGCAGCTTCTGCGGTGAATTAACATCGTTTTAATTCAAGGATGAGCACGGCTTCCGAGGACCATTCGTCAGAACAGCCGCAACGCACCAGTCATGAGCCTGGCCCGTTGGCAATCCTTGCGGCCACGGCTCTTGGTGGAGTCATTGCCGCACGCATGGGCAAAGCTCCCCTTCTATTCGCTGCGGGTGCTGCGGCCATGGCGATGCTGAAGCAGAAAAAGACCGCCGCTCCGCCGCCACCGGCCACGCCAAAGAGCCTGCCGCCCCCTGCTCCACTCGCGCCCGAAATCCCCGTGGACAGCCAGGTCGAACAGTGGCTTTCCCGCCAGATCATTCGCGAAGAGCAGGCCCCTGTCATTGATTTCTCCGCAGCCGAGATCACGCCAGAAGAGCCCGAAGAAGATTACCAGCCGGAATCCTTCCTTCTGGATGAATTTGAGGGATTCCCCAGTTCATCACCACCGGACAACGATTCCTTTGCCGACCTCACTGAACCCGCGCAGCCGATTCCAGCACCTGCTCCCGAGATCGAGGAAGCGGTAGAAGCAGAACAAGAGCCGGAAGCCCCTCCTCCGCCTCCGCTATTTTTTCAGGAGGCACCGACCTTGCAACTACTGCAGCAGACGCCGCCTCCACCCGTGCCTGCGGAAGTTCTGCTGCATACACCGCCCCCTCCCTCGCTTCCCCTTGCAGCAGATGGCGCATGGACTCTCGGTCTAGATCCCTTGCCGAGCCTGAACGAATCCGCGCCCTACGTCCCACCCGTCGGCGACATGTTCTTCAGCACACCCGTGCTGCAAGAAGCCCCCAAGAGCAGCCTGGAGCCTGCGCGCTCCCACATGTTTTCCAGCGCCCCTGTACAGCATGAAGAGCCCGGGCCACCGCTCTTCTTTTCCACTGCGGTGTTCCAAGGAGCGGCATTTCCAGATGAAATCCAGCTAGCGCCTCCATTCACACCCGTGCCCCCCATGCCATCACCGGCCCCGTCCGTTGCGGCCCATGTGTGGGAACCAGCACCCTTTTTTGAACCTCTGCCCACAGCAGCAGTAGCAGCAGCGCCAGAGATCCCGGTAGAGCTGGCGGCCCCTGGCGAAGCATCCTTCGATCCCCCGCTCGCCGCAGCACCTCACAATCCCTGGCAGCCAGAACCGGACGTCTTTGCAACGACGCCCGCAGTTCCCTTTCAGCCTCAAACGGCAGGCACCGTGGTCGAAGCCGAGATCATCCTGCGCCCGCGTGCGCCGATGCAAAACTCCGTCACCGCGAAATCCAAATTTGCCCCTCAGAACTTCGCCAAGCCATTCTCCAACGAAGACAGCGCCGCCCCTCCCGCCGAGAACGCCAACGACGCCCACTTTCCGGGACCGCTGCAATCTCAGCATGATCCCAAGCCACGGCCCACCTGGCGCTCCTGGTGGCGGGGTGACTGAGTCCGCTCAAGGAAGCGCGTTCGTTTTCCGGATCAATCCGCAGTAGATCCATACGGCCACGCAGAGGCCCAGCAGCGTCAGCGCAAACCAGTCTCCGTAACGTGCATAGAGCGTCAGGTGCCCCGCACGCGGCACCTTGACCTCGCCGGGAAGCGTTCCTTCGATGAAGGTTGAACCCGTCTCAGGATCTTTCAGCCTGGAGGTGATGCGGCCACAGGTGTCGATGAAGCAGCTCACGCCCGTATTCGTGGCACGCACCATGGGGCGGCGCAGCTCAATGGCACGGAAGAGCGCATTGGTCAGATGCACCTCGGGTTCTTCACTTTGGAGGAACCAGCCATCGTTGGTGATGTTCACGATCATCTGCGGCGCCTCGCGCACAAACTTGCGCGCCAGACTGCCCACGGTGTCTTCAAAGCAGATGAGCGGGATGATCTGCACCTGCGGCTGCTCCAGCAGCATCGGCTCGGTTTTGGCTCCCGGCGTAAAAGCTCCTTCAAACATGCTGCTCAAAAAGGAAAAAGGCGGGATGCTTTTCAGCGGCAGGTATTCTCCAAAGGGAACGAGATGCACCTTGTGGTAGTCCTGCCGATGCTCGGCGCTGCCACGAAACAGCACGGCAGACACATGCCCGATCTCAGCGCTTTTATAGAGATCCGTGCCAAAGAAGAGGCTGAAGTCTCCGGCCTGCAGCATGTCATTGAAGTAATTTCGATGAAAGTCCTGCGGGAGATAGTGATACCGGTCCTCCAGATTGACCGGCAGCGCGCTCTCCGGCCAGATGATGAGATCCGTGGAGGTCTTGCCCTCCTTCGCCGTGCCATACATGCGGGTGAACTGATCGAGGTGCTGATACGTTTGCTCCGCCAGCCTGCCCGTCGCGGCATCCACCAGCGACACGTTGGGCTGCACCAGAACGGTGCGCACGGTGATGGCGTCCTGCTCTTTGGCGGTCAGCTTCAGCATTCCATAACCCGCCGTGCTGAGCATGAGGATCAAAGCCATGGTGAAGTCGAGCCGCGTTTTACACGTGCCCTCTCCGCGGTAAGCGATGATGAGCCGCGTCATCGTGTTCCACGCCGTGCAGGCCACAAACACCGGCAAAAATGACAGGCCAAAAACGCCCACCAAATCCGCTGCCTGAATGAGAGGCAGCATGCCTTGCATTCCCACTCCGAGACCGTTCCAACCAAAGCCGGTGAAGACCGTCGTGCTGCGCAGCCATTCACATGCCACCCATGCCGAAGCAGCGAGAAAGGAACACGCCAGGGAATGCAGCGTGCTCGGCCACCACGCATCCTTGGTCAGCGTGGTCACATGGGGCCGTGCAAAGCGATGCGTGAACCAGGCCCACAGACCAAAGTAAACCGCGCAGTATCCAGACAGGCCGACCAGCGCGCCGAATCCTGCGAGCTCCGGCAGCAGCCCCGACCAGGAGTCGTCAATCGCATTGCCAAGCCTCACGCGCGCCGAATGATGCACCCACTTCAGATTGATCAGAAAGAAGGCCAGTCCGGCCAGATAGCCGCGCCAAAACGGACGCACTTTGACACCCTCTGCATGCTTCCATGGCCACAAGACGGCCAGCAAAGGCAGGAGCCAGAGCCAGACTGCGAGATTGGAATTCCAGCCTGGAAAGGCAAAGGTCAGAATGATCCCGCTGAGCAGCGGGGCAATGAGCATGAACAGGCGCAGTCGTTTGGTATCAGTCACGGGCCGGGATCATGCCGCCGCCAGACGAAAAGCCAAACGTACATTCCGTCATTTTCACTGTGTCCGATTCCTCCCAAAAGTTGTCCGCACATCAGGCTGGCCAGAAAGCGTTATTTCGAGTGAGATTTCACATCACCAACCATGAAAGCAATCCTGCTCATCCTCTTCACCGCCGTTTTAGCCCATGCCGCGCCCACCGGCCCCATCCGCGTGCTGTATCTGGATGCCGAGGGCAAGGAGCAAACCGCCGTCGGTCCGCTGCATGAGGCCATGCGTGATCTGGGACGCGATGCGATCTGGTTTGACTATGCCAAGGAGGAGCTGAATGCCGAAAACTACGACCTCATCGTCAAGCCCGGCAGCGATCTGAGCCGCGACGCCATCCTTTCCAAACTCAGCGCCGAGCGCAAAGCCAGCTACGAAGCCTTCCTCAAACAGCGCGATCCCGAAGAGCGCAAGAAGCACCCGCAGGTGGCCAATTACGAGAAGCGCCCTGAACCGCTAACACTGCAACTGCCCATGAGCGTGAAAGCCAGCATGGAGCGCACACAGGTGCCGGCGGATTGTGAGCTGAAACTCTTCGCCAGCGAGCCGGACATCGCCAAGCCCATCGCCTTCGCCTGGGATGAGCGTGGCCGCTGCTGGGTGGTGGAAACACGCGACTATCCCCATGGCGTGACCGACAGCGGCGAAGGCCAGGACAGCATCAAGATCTGTGAGGACACCGACGGCGATGGCAAAGCAGACAAGTTCACCGTCTTCGCCGACAAGCTCAACCTCCCCACCGGCATCGTGTTTGCGCGCAAAGGCATCATCGTGGCTGCGCCGCCAAAGTTCATCTACCTCGAGGACACCAACGGCGATGACAAAGCCGATGTGCGTGAAACCGTGATCGACTGCTGGGGCATCCGCGACACCCATGCCCAGGCCAGCAATCTCCACTACGGCTTCGACAACTGGCTCTACGGCTGCGTGGGCTACAGCGGCATCGAAGGTTACGTCGGCGGCAAGAAGCATCAGTTCGCCATGGGAACGTATCGCTTCAAGGCGGACGGCAGCGCCATCGAGTTCCTCCATCAGTTCACCAACAATGCCTGGGCGCACAGCACCAACGATGTGGGCGATCAGTTCGGTGGCACCGCGAACGGCGCACCCATCTTCTTTGGCGGCATTCCTGGAACCGTTTATCCAGAGGGCTCACGCGGCATGACAGCCAAAAAGATCAACGTGGTCGAGGCCTGCCACACCATCACGCCGAACTTCCGTCAGGTGGATGTCTTTGGCGGCTACACCTCCGCAGCAGGCAGCAACTTCATCTACAGCGGCAATCTGCCGAAGCGTTTCCAAGGCAAGGCCATGGTCTGCGAGCCGACCATGAAGGTCGTCTCCCTCTTCGATGTGCAGCCCGATGGCGCAGGCTGGAAGGCGCTCGACTTCATGAACATCTACGCCAGCAGCGATGAATGGAACTCCCCCGTCCACGCCGAAGTCGGTCCCGATGGCGCGGTATGGGTGGCCGATTTCCAAAACTTCATCATCCAGCACAATCCCACGCCGAGCATGGAACGCGGCGGCTTCGTGGCCACCACCGGCAAAGGCGGCGCGCATGAGAATGATCTGCGCGACCACAGCCGCGGGCGGATTTACAGGATTGTGAAAAAGGGCTACCACTGGTCTGGGGCAATTCCGCAACCTCCGCCGACACCGACGGATGTTCTTAATAACTTGGAAGCAGGCTCCCTCTACAGCCGCTTGAATGCACAGAGACAATTGATCGAGAAGAAGGTCACCTTATCTGATGGGTTGCATGCCAAGTTGGCGCCGATGGAGGGTGCCCAAGCGATCCATGCCTTATGGACGCTTCACGGTCTTGGCATCCTCGACGCCAAAACCCACCAAACCGCGCTCATCTCCAAAGACGCCAAACTCCGCCGCAATGCGATTCGCGCTCTTGGCAACGACAAAGCCGCGCAGGACTTGTTCTTCGGCTCCGGTACCATCTCCGATCCCGATCTGCACACACGCCTCGCCGCTTTCGTGAAGCTCGCAGACTTCCCCACCACGCCAGAGATCCAGACGCTCGTGAAAAAGCTCGCCATTGATCCGGTGGTTAAGAATGACGAATGGCTGGCCGAAGCCGCCAAGATGCTGAGCAAGAAACACAAGGCGCTGAACTACAAGGAAGGCCCCAACCTCCTGCCGAACCCCGGTTTTGAAGAAATCGCGGAAGGCTCCAAAACGCCCACCGCATGGCAGCACCGCGACTACGGCACGAAGCCCGGCAATGCTGGGGCCGAATGGAGCATCGTCACCGATGAGAAGATGATCCACAGCGGCAAGCAGTCCTTCCGTGTCATCACCCGCGATGATGCTGACACCAGTTTCTTCGCCGACGTGCCGCTGAAGCCGAACACGGAGTACAAACTCAGCGCCTGGATCAAGACCCACGGCTTCCGTGGCAAGGCCAGCCTCAACGACCACCTCGGCCGCGCTGAGACCACGGCAGTCAAACGCACGCAGGACTGGACCGAAGTCGATGTCACCTTCAACAGCAAGACCCGCGACAAGGCGAGCATCAACCTCCTGCACGTGGGCAAAGGCGACACCTACTTTGACGATGTGCGCCTGGTGGAACTGATCCCCGAAATCGAAGACGATGAATCCAAGCTCGTTGGCGACGTGACACGCGGCGCGAAAATCTTCTGGGAGCATCCCGTGGCAGCCTGCAAAAACTGCCACATGCTCAAAGGCCAGGGCAGCGCCGTCGGCCCAGCGCTAGACGGCATCGCCACGCGCAAGGACGCCGCCTACATCCTCGAAAGCCTCACCAATCCGAACGCCAAACTCGCCGAAGGCTACACCGCCACACCCATCTCTCCGATGCCACCGATGAACCTCATCTTAAAGCCCCAGGAGTTCGCCGATGTGAAGGCGTTCATCATGAGCCTGAAGTGAAGCAGCACCTGCCATGAACCTTATTGCGCGCGCCCTTCTCTTTGTCCTGACCACTTCCCCTGCCCTTTCACAGCCAGTCGAAAGCGAGCCGCGCAAGTCGTGGGGCCCGATCGTGCTGAAGGAAGATGACCGCCCCGCCTTTCCCCCACCACCCGAAGGCTGGGACAAACGGCGGGAGGGTATCCCTCACGGCAAACTAACGATGATCGAGTACGACTCCAAGACCGTGGGCACGCGGCGGCGGATGAATGTGTACACACCCCCCGGTTACACGCCGGAGAAAAAACTGCCGGTGCTGTACCTGCTGCACGGCATCGGCGGCGATGAAACAGAGTGGGAACGCTTCGCCCACCCGGACGTGCTGCTGGACAATCTCCTCGCTGATGGGAAAGCGGTGCCAATGATCGTGGTCATGCCAAACGGCCGGGCGCAGAAAAACGACCGGCCCACAGGCGATGTCTTCAAGCATGCGCCAGCCTTTGCGGTTTTTGAGCAAGATCTGCTGGACGATGTGATCCCAACCATTGAGGCACGCTATGCCGTGCAGGCAGACCGCGATCACCGCGCACTGGCAGGGCTCTCCATGGGCGGCGGGCAGGCGCTGAATTTCGGTCTGGGTCATCCCGTACTCTTTGCATGGGTCGGCGGCTTCTCCTCCGCACCCAACACCCGCAAACCCGCCGAACTGCTGCCGAACGCCAATGCAGCCAAACACCTCCGCCTGCTCTGGCTTTCCTGCGGCAGCAAGGATGGGCTCTTTTCCATCAGCCAAGACTTCCATGCCTGGCTGAAGGCCCAGGCCATACCGCATGTATGGCACGTCACTGACCACGAACACGACGCCCCGGAGTGGAAGCAAGCGTTGTATCATTTCCTGCAGCAGCTCACTTTCAGCGCGGTCGCGCCGGCAGAGAGCACCAATCCGCCGCGCTGAAAGTCCCTGCTGGAGCCGACGTATCTGTGACATCCCATGTCCTTCTCGTCATTCGCCTCCCCCCACCGCTGCTCCGGCCCGCTGTCACGGCGGAGTTTTCTCAGCATGGGCACGCTCGGGCTCACTGGCTGGTCGTTAAGCGACACCTTGCGAGCAGAGACGATTGCCAAGGCGGCGGGAAAACGGCTCAAGGACAAGTCCGTTATCTTTGTCTGGCTGCCGGGCGGGATGTCGCAGCTGGAAAGCTATGACATGAAGCCGAACGCGCCGGTGGAATATCGCGGCGTGCTCAATCCAATCCGCACCAAGGTGCCCGGCACGCACATTTGCGAGCTGTTTCCCAAGCAGGCCAAGATCGCTGACAAGTTCAACATCATCCGCAGCGTGCACCACGAGTTCTCGGACCATGGCGGCGGGCACAAGCGTTTCATGACCGGGCGCAATCCCGCGTTGCCGGTAGGCTTCGTCAATGATGCGCCTTCAGTGCAGTCCATCATCACGCGCAAGCTGCAGCGCGCCGGGCAGGCCATGCCCACCTGTGTGGCAGGTGTGGATCGCGGTCGCAACGGCATTGATGTGTTTTCCATGGGCGCAGCCTATCTCGGGCCTTCCGCTTCCCCGTTCATGGTGGTGGGAGATCCCAGCGCCAAGGATTTCAAGGTCGAGAACATCGGCCTGACGCCTGACATGGCTTCACGCATGGACGACCGCATGCACCTGCTCAAGGGCATGGACAATCTCAAGCGCGAGATGGATCGCAGCGGCCTCATGGACGCCATGGACAGCTTCAGCCAAAAGGCTTTTGGGATGCTCACCACGCCCTCAGTGCGTGATGCCTTTGACCTGACGCAGGAGTCTGCCCAAACGCGTGAGCGCTACGGCTACAGCACCTACGGCCAGCGCGGACTCATGGCGCGTCGTCTCGTGGAAGCCGGCTGCCGTTTTGTGACCATGGTCTGGGAGAATCCCTTCTCCACGACCATCCCGAAGAACTGCACCTACAACTGGGACAGCCACGCGGTGAACTGCGACATGTATGCCGACGCCCGCTGGCGCATGCCGGTGTATGATCAGGCGGCATCTGCATTGATCGAGGACATCCACCAGCGCGGACTCGACAAAGACGTACTCGTCATCATCACCGGTGAATTTGGCCGCACCCCCAGAATCAACACTCAGATCGGCACCCAGACCGGCGTGAGTCAGCCCGGGCGCGACCATTGGCCCAATGCCATGTCCTTCATCGTCAGCGGCGGCGGCATGCAAACCGGCCAGGTCATCGGCGCGACGAATCCTCGCGCAGAATTCCCCATCGAGCGTCCGCTCAGCCCGAATGATCTCTGGGCCACGGTGTACCAGCATCTCGGCATCGATCCGGAAGACAGCTTTGATGACTTCCAGGGCCGCCCGATGCCCATCCTTCCCTTCGGCGATCCCATCAAAGAGCTGCTGCCGCTGGCGTAAATACGGCAGGGCATCCAAAGCGGAGAGCAGCAACGTTAGTTTGACCTGAAGGCCAGTCTGGCCTTGATAACCGGACTCCTGGCCACCCGGCCTGAACGCAACCCACACCCACACAACCTCTATGGCACTCTCCGTCGGCTCCAAAGCCCCTGGCTTCACCCTCAAATCGAAATCCGCCACCGGCCTTAGCGATGTCTCGCTCCCATCTGGCAAGAACACCGTCCTGCTTTTCTTCCCCCTCGCTTTCACGGGCGTCTGCACCCAGGAACTCTGCGACATCACCGCAGGCCTCAGCTCCTACAGCGACCTGAACGCCGAAGTCATCGGCATCAGCGTGGACAGCCCCTTTGCACAGGAAGCCTGGGCTCAGAAGGAAAAGATCGGCATCACGCTGGTCAGCGACCTGAACAAGGAAACCACCAAGGCTTATGACGTGCTCTTCCCAGGCCTCGCCGGCATCGGCGACACCTCCGCCCGTGCAGCATTCATCATCGACAAGAGCGGCGTCATCCAATACGCCGAACAGACCGCCACCCCGAAGGATCTTCCTGACTTCGCCGCAGTGAAGGCCAAGCTCGCTGAGCTGTCGTAATCGACCTGGTGTAGCAAACAATCAGATGCCATGTGATGAAGAATCACATGGCATTTTTGTAGAGTGGAGGTTAGGCCTCCGGCCTGACAACCGCCTGGGGCGTCCCGCCTTGGTTTCTGAATCGAAGGCGGGACGCCTCGATCCGCCTGACAGGCCAGAGGCCTATCCTCCGTTTGACAGGCTGGAAGCCTGTCCTCCACTTCATCTCCACACATGGCCGCTCACGCTCATCAATTCTCCATCCCCACCCGGGGCAAGGGCACCTATGAAATCACCGAGCGCTGTCAGGAGATCGTGCGCGTCAGCGGCATACGCACAGGCACGGTCACAGTTTTTGTGCAGCACACGAGCGCGAGCCTGGTGATTTACGAGAATGCTGATCCATCCGCACGCACCGACCTGCACAGCTTCTTTGACCACCTCGTGCCGGAGGACACACCTTATTTCGTACATACCTACGAAGGGCCGGATGACATGCCGAGCCATCTGCGCATGGCGCTGACCCGCACCTCCGAAGTCATTCCCGTCGTGAACGGCCGCCTCGCCCTCGGGACATGGCAGGGCATTTTTCTCTTCGAGCACCGCAGGGCTCCACATACGCGGAGTATTGTGGTCAGCGTGGTGGGAGAATGAACGCGGTATCACTCTCCACCGCTCTTACGCGGCATCCACACCGTCCAGCGCCCGCAGATAATCAAACGAGTAAAGCCCGGTGTTGTGCCCGTCGCTGAACTCAAACTGGATCGCGTAGCCGCCGACCATCCGCCAGTCCTTCACGGTGACGCCGGGAAAGTGCTTTTGATTGGTACCCCCGATCTTTTTACCGAGCAGATCTCGTTCACCCGTATTCTCCGCGCTGGGTGAGGCGGCGCGCAGTTTTTCCATGGAGATGAACTGCTCTGTGCCATCGCTCCAAACGAGGGCAACTTCGGTTCCAATGAGTTCCAGGCGGGTCGGTGTCATGAGGGAAAGGCTACGAGGGTGGGAAAGCAAAAGGGACGCTCGAAAGCGTCCCTCTTGAAGAATGATGGCTAATCCGGAGGGATTAACGGGAGTAGAGTTCGACGACGAGCTGCTCGTTGGCGATCGGGTTGATCTCTTCACGCACTGGGACGCGATTGACCACACCGCTCATCTTGTCGCGATCGACAGTCATCCAGTCGGAAGCAGGAGTGCCCTGGGTCATTTCAAGGAAACGACCGATGAGCTGCTGGCTGCGCTGGCTGCTGGCGCGGGCGGCGACGACGTCACCGGGCTTGACCTGGTAGCTGGCGATGTTGACCACTTTGCCGTTCACAGTGATGTGACGATGGCTGACGAGCTGACGGGAAGCAAAACGGGTGTTGGCGAAGCCCATGCGATACACCACGTTGTCGAGGCGCAGTTCGAGCATCTGAAGCAGGTTTTCACCGGTCACGCCCTTGCGGCGCTGAGCTTCAGCGAAGAAGCGGCGGAACTGCTTTTCCATGAGGCCGTACTGATAGCGCAGCTTCTGCTTTTCAGCGAGGGCGGTGCCGTACTCAGAGGTCTTGCGGCGGGTGTTGCGGGCGCCGTGCTGTCCTGGTGGGAAATTACGGGTTTCGAGAGATTTGGAAGGACCGAAAAGCGCAATGCCGAAACGGCGATTGATTTTTTCGCGAGGACCTGTGTAGCGTGCCATAGTGGGTAAGAGAAAAGAGCTGAAAAATTAGACGCGACGTGCTTTTGGCGGACGGCAGCCGTTGTGCGGGATGGGAGTGACGTCCTTGATGGTGGTCACTTCGACACCGAGGGCCTGAACGGCACGCACAGCGGACTCACGACCGGAGCCAGGACCACGAAGGCGGACTTCAGCTTCACGCAGACCATGGCCCATTGCCTGACGGCAGGCATCCTGAGCAACCACCTGAGCGGCGTATGCAGTGCCTTTACGGGAACCACGGAAGCCCATCTTGCCAGCGGTGGACCAGCCGATCACACCACCTGCGCGGTCGGTGATCGTAACGATGGTGTTGTTGAAGGTGGCGTAAACGTGGACAAGACCTGAGGAGACGTTCTTGGACCCCTTGGCCTTGACGACCTTCTGTTCGGCGGCTTCACCACCGATTTCGAGCCAGACGCTCTGGGAAACCTGCTTGTCGCCACTGCCGGAGGGGCGTTGGTCTGCACCAGGAGCAGCAGGTGCTGCGCCAGGGGCGGGTGCCGCTACCGGAGCGGGGGCTGCTGCCGGAGCTGGTGCTGCGGCGGCGGGTGCGGTGGGGGTCGTTTCTTCAGCCATGATATGGAACGGGGACGTTGCTAAAATTCAGATTACTTCGCCTTCTGGGCACCCACGGTCTTACGTGGACCCTTGCGAGTGCGGGCGTTGGTGTGTGTACGCTGGCCGCGCACTGGCAGACCACGACGATGACGATGTGCACGGTAGCAGTTGATACCAAGGATGCGCTTCATGTGCATCTGAAGCTCACGACGAAGGTCGCCTTCGATCGGAATCTTCATCCCCTGAACGGTCTGGGTGATCGCAGCGATCTGTTCGTCGCTCAGTTCACCTGCCCGAATGTTCGGGTCGATGTTGGTGGCGGCAAGAATCTTGCGGCTGACGGAAAGCCCAATGCCGTAAATATACGGAAGTGAGTATTCGATTTTCTTTTCGTTCGGGATTTCGACTCCAAGCAGGCGGGCCATAATTCAGTGTATTGGGATTTAAAGAAAGGATTAACCCTGACGCTGTTTATGGCGTGGATTTTTGCAGACAACACGGACAACACCTTTGCGGCGGATAACACGGCAAAGTTCGCAGAGAGGTTTAACGGAGGTACGGACGCGCATACAGGAGTAGTGAAAGAAGGTGAGTCTGGGGGAACTCAAAACCCTGCTTTTGGAGCAGGGGGCAGGATGTCTAACACAGACAAAAAGAGGCGCAAGCTGGAATTTGATGAGTTATTCACATTTGTGGAGAGCAGTTGCCCCCGCCTCGATGAAAGGCATCATGCACGCCTGATGAAAAACGTTCTCTGTTTTGGCGATTCTAACACCTGGGGCTTCAAGCCCGAAAGCATATCTCTCCCCTGCCCTGAACGCCACCCGCATGACGTGCGCTGGACGGGAATTCTGGCCCACGAACTGGGCACCAGCTTTCGGGTGATCGAAGAAGGTCAAAATGGTCGCACCACCGTGCACGACGACCCCTTTGCGCTGGCACGCAATGGCAAGACGGTGCTGCCTGCCATCCTGGAATCCCACAAGCCGCTGGATCTGGTGGTGCTGATGCTCGGCTCGAATGACCTCAAAGCCGTATATGGCGTTTCCCCCGGAGAAATCGCCACCGGCGTCAAAATGCTGGCGCAGATGATCCTGGGCAGCGATGCCGGCATCGGCAACAAAGCACCCAAACTCCTGCTGCTCTGCCCGCCAGCCATCGGCGATCAACTGCACCTGCCAGATGTCGCCGCCAAGTTCCCCAACGGTCAAAAAGACAGCCGCAGGCTGCCCAAGTATTATGAAGCCGTTGCCAGTTCACTCGGTTGCGGCTTCCTCAATACGCAAACACTGATCGAGCCCGGCAGCGACGGCATCCATTTAGATGCGGCTGCGCATGGACGGCTCGGCAAAGCCGTGGCAGCACTCGTGAAATCCATCCTCCCCGCCTGACGCATGACCTTGATCGAATCTTTTTACCCCGTGCTGAAACCGTGGCTCTTCCGCCTCGATGCCGAACGTGCCCACACACTCACGGTAAAGATGATGATCATCGCGCATCGCCTCGGCATGCTCAGGTCAGTGGTCAGCGGCCCCCAGCAATCGCGCAGCGTGATGGGGCTCACCTTTCCCAATGCACTCGGACTCGCAGCCGGCATGGACAAGTCTGCCAGCGCGGTGGAGGCCTGGGGAGCGCTTGGGCTTGGCGCCGTGGAAGTCGGCACGCTCACGCCGCGCCCGCAGCCGGGGAATCCAAAGCCGCGCCTCTTCCGCCTGCCCGAGCATGAAGCGCTGATCAACCGCATGGGCTTCAACAACCCCGGCATTCAGTCCGCCGTGGCAAAGCTCAAGCATCGCCGCACCAAAGCCGTGGTCGGTGTGAACATCGGCAAGAACTTCGACACGCCGAACGAAGATGCCGTGAGTGATTATCTCATCTGCCTGAAGGCCGCATATCCCGTCGCTGATTACATCGCAGTGAACATCTCCTCTCCGAATACCAAGGGCCTGCGCGATCTCCAGGCCGAGGGGGCAGTTCGTGAACTGATCTCTGCTTTAAAGAAAGAACAGGCCGTTCTGAAGCAGGAGCACGGCAAGCAGGTGCCGTTTCTCGTCAAGATCGCCCCAGACCTCAATGAGACGCAGATCGAGGCGCTCGCCCGCGTCTTCAATGAACAGGACATCGACGGCGTTATCGCCACCAACACGACCATTGATCGCACGGCCATCACAGGTCACCGGCTGGCGAATGAAACCGGCGGCCTGAGTGGTGCGCCAGTGCGTGAGCGCTCCAACCTCGTGCTGCAGGCCTTCCGCATGCTTCTGAAGGAGCAGATCCCGCTCATCGGAGTCGGCGGCATCGTCTGCGGAAAAGATGCGGTTGAGAAGATGAAAGCGGGGGCCGTCCTTGTGCAGGTGTACAGCGGGCTGGTGTATCGTGGACCGGGCCTCGTGAGAGAAGTACTGGAGACGATCAAATAGCCAGTCACAACAACCACCTGCACGCCTTGACCTTCTTTCCCCATCTGCCAGATTAACCGCCATGGAAAATCTTCCCAAAATTCACGAGAAACAACCCGTCGCCGTTGAACTTCCTGCTGGAGACCATTGGTGGTGCGCCTGCGGTTTGAGCGGTCACCAGCCGATGTGCGACGGCAGCCACAAAGGCAGTGGATTGGGCCCGAAGAAGTTCAATCTGCCCGAAGCCAAGAAGGTCTGGCTGTGCAACTGCAAGCACACCAAGAACCCGCCTTTCTGCGATGGCAGCCACAAGGCGCTCTGATTCGTAGAGCTCTTTAAGTATTCTAAGTCCGCGAAACGCGCCGTGATGGGAATAACCCGCACGGCGCGTTCTCCTACCTGCCAATCCCTCCCCAACCATGAATCGAAGCTGTTTCCTGTCACTCGCCGTCTCGCTGCTCGTCGCCACCATCGCCCACTCGCAATCCTTTGGCTTTGGCGAAGCCGCTGCTCCGAAGCAGGAGCGCGTCACGGCGGAACTGGTTGCCGCAGTGTCTGCCGCAGCACCGGGCCAGCCGTTTCAGGCTGCGGTCAAACTAGTGCATGCCAAGGATTGCCACACCTATGGCAAGGTTCTGCCGCCGGGCGTCATCGGCAAACCCACCAAGCTGACCTGGACCCTGCCCGAAGGCTGGCAGATCGAGGAACTGCCCTGGCCGGCAACCCATCAAGTCCCCTCCACCGACGGAGCGATCAGCGATGGCTATGATGGCACGGTGTACCTGCCGGTGAAGATCACCCCACCAGCCAGTGCCGCCGTGGGAAGCAGTGCCGAACTGAAAGTGAAAGTGAATGCGCTCGTGTGCGATCCGAAGAGCTGCCTGCCCTTTGTCAAAGAAGTCGCGCTCACACTGAATGTGGCCGCAGCGCCTGTAGTCAACGCAGCGAATGCCGCCGCATTTGGCAGCACACCTGCCGCAGAAAAAAAAGGCCCTGAGGGCATAGCCGTAGCGCCTGCTGCGAATGAAGCAAAGCCTGCTGCGCCCAAAGTTGTAGAACCAGCAACAGCCCCTGCTGCCGCGCCAACCGCCGCACCTAAAATTCCCCTGACCTTTGCGGAGTTGCTCCTCTACGCCTTCATTGGCGGCTTGATCCTCAATATCATGCCCTGCGTGTTTCCGGTGCTCGGCATCAAGGTCACCAGCGTGGTGCAGCAGGCGGGTGAAGACCGTCGCAAGGTGGTGCTGCATGGCCTGATGTACACCGTGGGTGTGCTGCTCTCGTTCTGGGTGCTGGGCGGATTCGCCATTGCGCTGAACAAGGGCTGGGGCTCGCAGCTTCAATCACCGGCTTTCAATTTCTTCCTCGCGGCCTTCTTCCTCATCTTCGCACTGAACATGGCAGGCCTGTTTGAGATCGGCACTTCGGCCATCGGCGTTGGCTCAGGCTTGCAGTCCAAAGGTGGACTCGGTGGCTCCTTCTTTTCCGGCCTGCTGGCCACGGTGGTCGCCACCCCCTGCTCCGCTCCGTTTCTCGGCACCGCTCTGGGAGCCACGCTCGCGATGCCCCCCTACCAGTCGATGCTGATCTTCACACTCATTGGCCTCGGTCTCGCCAGCCCCTTTCTGATGCTCTCCCTTTTCCCCGGCCTCATCTCCGCACTGCCACGCCCCGGCGCATGGATGGAAAGCTTCAAGCAGGGCATGTCCTTCCTGCTCTTCGGCACCGTGGGATTCATGCTCTACGTGCTGACCAATCAGATCGAAGGCCTTCCAGTGCTGTTCGCCATCCTAAGCCTCGTGCTCATCGCCCTGGGCTGCTGGATTTACGGCCGCTGGGCGCTCCCGCACAAGCCCGCTCGCACACAGAACATCGCACGACTGCTCACGTTCCTCGCCATTGCAGGCGGCCTGTGGTTCGGCTTGCCCAATGCCTCGGCCAAACGCACTCATGCCGAAGAAGCCGTGAATCTTAAAGATCCCGATGCGTTGCACTGGGAAACGTGGTCGCCCGAAAAAGTGGCCGCGCTGCGTGCCGCCAAGCAGCCCGTCTACATCGACTTCACCGCCTCCTGGTGCTGGACCTGCCAGGTCAACAAACGTGTCTATTCCGACACAGGTCTGCGAGCCCTCTTCAAGCAGCACCATGTCGCCACCCTCAAGGCCGACTGGTCCGATGAAAACGAAACCATCCGTCTCGCCCTCGAAGCCCTGGGCAAACGCGCCGTGCCAGTGAATGTGCTCTACATCCCCGGCGTGGAAGAACCTTTCATTCTCGATGAACTGCTCACGGTGGGGAATGTGACGGCGGCGCTGAAGAAGTTGGAGAAGTGAACAGGCAGCTCACAGAATTCAAATCTCTCGGCGCACAACAGTCTTCTGACATGAGCCTAAAAACTAATACTGTGATTCACCGCCTTGCGATGGTGTCGCTGCTTTTAGTTGCCGTCATGAGCATCGTCGGAAGCTTGCGCCAAAGTCCAGGCGCACCTGCGGAGATAACCCTCGCACCGTTTTTCGGCATCGCCATCTGGTCAGGCATACTTTGGAAAATTTGGAAATGTCCCCGCCAGTGGGGCCTCGGCGTCGGCATCTTCTTGTTTCTCATGATCGCTTTTCAAAGCTATCTTTGGTGGCTCAGCTTAAACGATCCCGAAATCGCCAAGCTAGACCTTGATCGAAGCGTCACACGCTTCGTTCTGTTTTATGAGCTTCCGATCTTCATTGCCGGAACCTTCTGCATTTTATTAAAATTCTTCGAAGGAGAAACAGAAGCGGCCCATCCTCCCCGATGACTCCGGCATTGAATCTTGTCGTACTACGTTCTGCTGACCTTGAGCGGGCAGCAATTTTCTATGAATGCCTGGGTTTGCAGTTTACCCGCCATCGGCATGGCAGTGGTCCGGAACATTTGTCTGCTAAACTTGGAAGTTGTGTCTTCGAGTTGTATCCGCTTTCTCCGAATGGCGCTTCAACACTTGGCACTCGCATTGGCTTCAGTGTTCCATCTCTTGATTCTGTAATTACTGCCCTCAGCGATTATCCTGACGCCATCCTCTCCCCGCCTCAAGACTCCCCATGGGGGCGTCGCTCTGTCGTGAAAGATCCTGATGGGCACCGCCTTGAGCTTGTGGAGAAATAACCGCTACAACCAACTGTAAGCTATGGGGAATCGTAAGACTTCAGACCTTTTTGGTTCCCTCATTACTGAGCCTGATCGCCGAGCATTTCACCGCTTGCCCTGGAGGCAAGTAGCACTAAAGTAGCACTTTATGCGAACAGAACTTGTGACAACCCTGAAGCGCAAGGCCACAGAAATCATTGCCAGTCTCGATTCCGACCAAGCTCCGGTGCTCATCACCCAGCATGGCAAACCAGCAGCCTATCTGATGGCCGTCGAAACGTTTGAGACACTCAACCGGCGAATCGGCATCCTAGAAGGCATCGCTCGCGGAGAACGTGCCATTGAAGAAGGGCGGGTTGTCACACATGCCGAAGCCAAGAAACGCATGTCGCGATGGCTCAAATAATCTGGACCGAACCAGCTCTTAGTGACCTCGACACCATTGCCGATTACATTGCCCTCGATGATCCGCAGGCGGCACGCAATCTGGTTCGGAAAGTCTTTGAGCATGTCGAGCAGCTTGAAAAACATCCCGACAGCGGCTCACGCCTGCCGGAAATGCGACGGTCGCGCTACCGCCAGATTGTCGAAGCTCCATGTCGTGTATTTTATCGTCACGATGGAGAGCGGGTTTTCATTCTTTCCGTTATGCGTGGCGAGATGCTGTTCCGAAAAGCCAGGCTGGTGAAGCGGGACCGAGGCAGTCGGAGCGCTTAGTCAGTGCTTGAAGGCCTGCCCTTGGCAGCAACAAGAGCCCCTTAGACCTTCGTCAACTGCCTGCGCAGACTCAACTCCACCGCGGCGATGATGAGCGACAGCGTAAACAGGATGACGATGCTGTTGATCCAAAGGGTGTTGTACTTGGTGCCCAGATACATCTTCCGCGTGCCGAAAAACACATTCGGGCTGGTCTTACGACGATAGTCCTCGCGTTCCATCTCGGCCTTGGTCACGAGGTCGAGCACCTTGCGATTCACGTAGATTTCTTCGGCACTGACGCCGTCGTTCTGCTGCAGCATGCTGTCGAGCATCGGAGGCTCGATGCGGCCGCTGAGCACGGCATCGCGGATGGAACCGAGGCGCTTGGAGATTTCGCGCGGGTTCTCGGCATAGAGACCGGAAACGACCGCGAGGGACTGCTTGGTGAGCTCCAGTTCATGACGCTGCCGATCATTCATTTCCGCCCCTGAAGGCGGCAGCAGCGACTGGATACGTTCGTCGAGGAAGTCCTGGTTGCGCGTAAGCGGATTGAGCTTGGACTGCGAGATGACCATGCCCTCATAAGACCAGCGCAGCGGCATGAACTGACAGATGAAGGGCACCTTGAGTTTGCTGGCGTTTTCCTCGTCATTGCCGGATTTTTTCAGCCACTTGCCCACGGAATAGACGAGGTCGAGGTTCTTGTTCATCTCCTCGTATTTGATCAGCGCACCACCAAGAATAATCTGCGGAATCAGGAGCAGCGGGATGGCATTCACCGCAGTGCGATTGTCACTGACGATGCTGGAAATGAACAGCCCCAGACAGACGCCCGTGAGAGAGGTGAGGAACATCCACCAAAGGTGAATCAGGAACATGTCGCGGATCTCGAGCACCCAGTTGCCGATCAGCAGATAAATCACACACTGGATGAGCGCAAAGGTGGAGAGCGAGATGATCTTGCCGCTGAGATAGTAAAACGTTCGCAGGTTGTGATTTCGCTCCCGGCTCAGGGTGTGGCGGTCACGGATGATTTCATCGGCGCTGTTGGTAAGCCCGAGAAACATTGCCACGACGAGGCTCATGAAGAGGTACGTCGGGATGTGGAAGGCGGTGGCAAAGGTGTAGTGCGCCTCCTCAGAGTACTTGAGCACGCTGGAAATGATCCAGGCTAGCAAAGGGGCCTCAAGCAGGGTCGTGAGCAGGTTCGTGCGGTTGCGCAGCTTGCTGAGGAAGGCGCGCTTCAGCAGGGTGAAAAAGAGAATGCTCTCCTCGCGGAAGGTGTGCTTCGGCGGCTTGGGCGTGCTGCGCATGCGGCTGGCGCTGTGGCTTTCATCCCGCTTGGGCCGGGCAATGAGGCTGGTGCTGCCCGGCGCGGACCGCTGCTTGGCCATGCTCTCCATGATGAGATGCCGCTGATAAGAGTCGCGCCAAAAGTTCGGCGGAAAGCGGCGCGCAGCCACCAGATGCCCGTCCGCACTGCGCTCATGAATGATGTCTCCGCTGATGTCTCGCAGTGGTGTTTCCAGCACGTCGAAGACGAAGTCCGGTGTGAGCTTGTCAGGCGGCTGAGCCTCGGCATCTCCTGCCTGACCGGTTTCCGTGTGATACACGCGCCAGAAGTATTCGATCATCCCCTGCGGCGTGCCGAAGTAGGCTAGCTTGCCGCCCTTGTCGAGCAGCAGCGCCTTGTCAAACATCTGCAGCAGACGCGAGCTGGGCTGATGGATGGAAGTGATGACGATCTTGTTGCGCGCCAGACTGCGAATGATTTCGAGCACGTGCTCGCTGTCCTTGGATGAGAGGCCGGAAGTCGGTTCATCAAAGAGATACACGTCGGAGATGCCGATCATGTCGAGCCCGGCATTGAGTCGCTTGCGCTCACCACCGCTGAGAAATTTTTGCTGCGGCGTGCCTGCCAACCGGTCCCGCAGATCGGCCAGGCCGAGTTCCGCAAGCTTTGCATCCACGCGTTTGCGCCGCTCCTCGGTTTTCAGATGCGGACAGCGCACCGCCACCGAGAAGTCGAGATTTTCCTGCACCTTCAGCAAGGGGTCAAAGGCATCCTCCTGCGGAATGTAGGCAATGTAGGGCGTGAGATTGTGCAGGTTGTCATACAGCGCCATGCCGTTCATCAGCACTTCGCCCCCCTTGGGTTTAAGCTGCCCGCCGAGAATGCGCAGCAGCGTGCTCTTGCCGCAGCCGCTGGGCCCCATGACGCAGATCATCTCACCACGACGCGCGATGAAGCTCACGCCGTCCTGCGCGGTGTCACGACCATCAAATCGATGGCTGAGTTCACGCACCTCGATCTGGCGCACGGTGTTGCGCTCCTCTTCGATGATGCGATCGGCAAAATGACAGCGCAGGTATTGCCCTTCACCCAGCGTGATGGTGTCACCGTCATTGAGAGTGATCCTGTCACGCACCGGAATCAGGCCAATGTAGAGCGGGCGCGAAGAGCGCAGCACTTCCAGCACACCCGTCTTTTGCGCGTAGTTGCACTCAATGCGCAGCAGGATTTCGCCATCGGTGTCTTCAGAGAGAAGAATGTCCCCCTCATCCAGCAGTTCGGGTTTGTTGGACACGAGGTAGGTGTTGCGGCTGCCTTCCAGCCGGAACTGCCCGCCAAACTCCTGCGCGCGCACGCGCAGATCGCGCAGCGCGATTTCCACTTCGCCATGAGCGATGATGCTGTCCTCAATGCTGGCCTCCACCACGGTGCCGCTGCTGAGCACCACGCCATTCAGCGTTGCCTTGGTCGTGCGCAACGCCTCCACCGTAACGCCCAGACCAAAGCTGAGCCGCAGATTCGTGCCGCGCGTGCGTTGCGGGGCGATTTCTGCGCTGCCATTTTCCGTGAGGGTCAGGTAAATCTGCGTGCCCGACAGCGTCTTCTTAGAGTTGAAGTAGGTGATCAGGTCATTGTAGTCCAGCGTCACGTCCTCCATCACCACGCGCTCGCCGGGATAAAGCCGCGAGAATTCTCCCGGCGGCTGCCGACGGCTGCGGACCAGGATGGAAATGCTGCCGGTGTTTTTCAGCAGCACGAGGTTTTGAAATCGGAACGCCACCACGGAGCAGTCATCCGAAAGGGAGCGCAGCAGCACATCGCAGTTCTTCGTGGCACCGATGCGCAGCGTGTCCAAAGGCTGGCCGCCCTTGGTGGAAAACCCCTCCTCCGGCGGTTTGTCCCCGGCATTGAGCTGATAGACGATATCGATGGCCTGGGCGGCGATGCCCAGATTCGTCATGAAGAGGTAGAACTCCACCATCTGCCGCTGATTCTGCTGCGCACGCGAGATGAGCAGGTACAACTGCACGCCCAGCAGGATCTTTTGCTCCTGGGTGAGTTTCTGGCTCAGCTCCTTCGCGCGCTGCGTCAGGTCCTGCGGCTCCTGCAGCGCCTCAAAGTAGAGACGCCGCATGTCGGCGTAGATCGCTTCGGGGTAGTCATAGCGCAGGTAGCCGAGACTGGATTCGACTTCCTCCTCCTCGATGTTGCCGTCCAGCTTGCTGAAAGCCGCGAAGACTTCGATCAGCACCGGCAGCATGGTGTTGGCCGTGGCGGCTGAAGCGGCTGAAACCTGCGGCTGACCGTTCCAAAGGTGTGCCCACCGGTCCGGCGACCACCATGGCAGCTCCGCCGGTCCATGAACTCCGTTCGCAGAGGACTGCGCTTTTGAGTTCAACATTTTGGCGAGTTTTTTGACCAAGCTCATGCGGTGGATTTCGTGGCGGCCCATGCGGGGCTGCGGGCGGCGGCGCGACTATGGAGTTCGTTTGCACAAACACAACACACGAGACGCGAATGCCGCCTGCAATTACGCAAAAAAAAGCGGCCCGGTTGCCCGGGCCGCCATGCCTTGATTTTTGGCGCTCTCAATTGTCACACGCTCCGATCACGCGGCGGGCCTTCGCGGCCACGCTCGTGGTTCATCGGCGGCGGGCCATGCGGTCCTTCCTGACCCCGGTGGAAAGGCGGGGCAAAATGCGGGCCACCGTCTCGTGGAGATCGACCGTGCCCCCGGTCGCCGCCACGCATGCCCTCCTGCGGTGGCTGATGCATGGGCCGCTCGAAGTGCTGGGGGCCTTCGCCACGATGTTCCCCACCGCGTTGCTGCCCAAACTGCTGCGGGCCGGGACCACGATGCTTGTCAAAGCGAGGCGCAGGACCGCGTGGACCGCCAAATCTCGAATCTCCACGAGAACTGCCGAAATTCTGAGGCTGCTGCCGCCCCCCAAAACGCTGGCCCCTGCCACGCCCCATCCTGCCCTCAGGGCCGCGACCACGATGCATCTGCCCGCCCTGAGCTCCACCCTGTGGCGACCTGAAACCTTCACCACCACGCTGTGCACCAAACGCTCCGCGCTGGGCGAAAGACTGCGGACCACGGCCTTCGGCGCGAGGCCGGAAACCTCCCTGTTCATTGCCACGTGGCCCTGAAGGCTGTCTGAAATGGTCCTGACGGCCCGCATGTTCCTGACCCCGATTGCCTTCGTGCTGCGGGTTGTTCATCGGGCCTCGATTGCCCTGGGTTTGCGGTTCGCCGCGTTGATGCTCACCACCCTGCTGGCCATCCATGGGGGGACGGCGAAAGCCTTCGCGACCATGTCCTGGCCCCTGATCAGGAGTGCGACTGCCAGCGTTGGGAGGATTCATGGGGCCGGGCCCGCCGCTCTGCGGAGGATTCACAGGTCCACGCTGCCCATCCCGCTGGGGCTGTGCGTCACGCTGAGGCTGAGCGCCATCACGCGGACCAACCCCATCCGGGCGGCGCTGCGGCTCACGCATTTTGTCAGGTCCGGGACCATTGCCATCTCGCTGCTCGCCAGGACGCGGCAGATCACGTGGTGCCGCAGGAGGCGGAGCATCCACTTTGGGCACTGCGGGAGGAAGTGGAACTACGGCGGGCGGTTGGCCTGCAGGCTTGGTATCCTGGGCTTGCAATGAAGCGACGCTGAGCGCGAGAGCACCGCAAAGCCAGGAGAGTCGGTTGGTTTTGGATTTCATGTGGGTGTGCTGGTTGGATTGACTGCGGGTGAAGAAACACTCGTAGAAACCAAGAGTTGCGATCCTCCAGCGCGGCCCCGGTAAATCCCTCACTGTTTACATCGCGGGTTAGACGCTGAAAGCGCATCAATGACCATCCAATCAAGCTCTTATGGCGCGTGCATCGGTGGTTCCGACATGCCCCCAAATGCCCCCATTCTCTTTTTTGAGAATCTTAAATTGACGCAATCCTGAGAAACGTTTAGCCTATTTAACAATCAACCATGCCTCTCACTTCACGAAAATAATATGGCTAAACTAGTAATCATAGACGACGAAGCCGCCATCCTGGAACTCATGACCAAGCTTTGCAAAGCTGCGGGTCACCAAGTTTTTGGCTGTACCACCGGCATCGACGGTATTGCGGCCATCCGTTCCAACCAGCCCGACCTCGTCATTGTGGACCTTCGCATCGGTGATGTGAATGGGCTCGATCTCGTCAGCATGTGCAAGGATCAGTTCCCCAGCACCGCCGTCATCATGGTCACCGGTCATGGCAGCGTGGAAACCGCCGTGGAAGCCATGCGTCTGGGTGCCTTTGACTACCTCACCAAGCCTTTCGATCTGGGAGATCTGATCAAGACAGTGAATCAGGCCCTGCAGCGCAACGGCATCGCCGCTGCCACCCCCACGAGCATCCCCAGCGCGACGCTGCGTTCCTCCTCGGCCTCGAAGCTCATCGGTCATAGCGATGCCATTCAGCGCATTTTTGATATTGTGCGCCGCGTGGCCAACAACGACAGCCCCGTTCTTCTTGAAGGCGAATTCGGCGTCGGCAAGCACATGGTCGCCCGCGCTTTGCATGAAGCCAGCCGCCGCAACAACTCTCCCTATAAGGAACTGCAGTGCAGCGCCATGCCTGAGGATGCCCTCGAAACCGAGCTCTTCGGCCAGACCGCCATCTTCAACCGCGTCTCCGGCGGAACCATCCATCTGGCGGAGATCAATCAGCTCCCGGCCCGCATTCAGGCCCAGTTGAACACCTTCCTCGATGAATCCCAGTCGAAGAAAGGCTGGGGCAATGGCTCCAGCGGCGCGGATTTCCGCCTCGTGGTCTCCAGCACCACCTCCCTGGAAGACGCGGTGAAAGCCGGCAAGTTCCGCGAAGACTTGTACTACAAGCTCTCCGTCGTCCCCCTCAAGATCCCGCCGCTGCGTGAACGCCGCGTGGACGTGCGCCCGCTTGTCGAGCATTTCCTCAAAGACCTCGCCGACCGCACTGACTCCAAGCCCAAGACCATCGACGCCGGGGCCATCGAATTCCTGGAGAAGTACAACTGGCCCGGCAACGTCAGCGAACTGCGCAACGCCATTGAACGCGCCTGCGCCTTCGCGGAAAACGACCGCGTCCGCCCTTCCGATCTGCCGGCCAAAGTCACGCAGCAGATCGAGATTCCCACCCCTTCCACCACCGAAGGCATCACCAAGCTGCCCATCGGCTCTACGCTCGATGACTTCATCAAGGGGCAGGAGCGCGCCTTCATCCAGGAAACCCTCAAGTACAACAGCGGCTCCCGCGAAAAGACCGCCAGCATGCTCGGCGTCTCCATCGCCACGCTGTACCGGAAGATGGGCCTCAACGTTGAGCGCAAGACCACCTCGTAGGTCTTCGTACAAATCGACTCGCGCTAAACCACAAAGTCGGCCTCGCGCCGACTTTGTGCTTTAGGCCTAAATTCGTCATGCCCGCCTTCGCCGGTGTTGCGTAGTACGCCACCTGAGCCCACACTGATCTCTACCTTTTTCGCGCCCTTTTGAGTACCCCTGCCACCATCCTCTACTGCCGCTGCGCCTACGCCCAGGTCGTGCCCACCGGCGTCAAAAACGAAGTTCTGCAGAAGCTCTGCGACTCTAACGCCAGCTTTGAAACCGTCTCCGATCTCTGCGAGATGGCCGCCCACCGCGATCCCCGCCTCCAGGCCATCGCCGCCTGTGGCAAGCTCCGCATCGCCGCCTGCTACCCTCGCGCCGTGAAAGGCCTTTTCCAACAGGCCGGTTTCCCCCTCCCCGCCGACACCGAGATCCTCAACATGCGCACCCAGACCGCGCAGGAAATCGCCGACGCACTCCTCAGCGCCGAAGCAACACCCGCTGCCTGATCCTTCGTCATTCGTCATTCTGGTTTCGTCATTCTTCCCATGATCACCCACACACACCGCCCTCTCCGCGTCGTCCTCTACGAAGGAAATGGCAGCATCCAGCTTCCCGCCGAGTCCCGTGCCAAGGTCATGATGGCCCTGCTCGACAAAGGCTACACAGTCACCCGCAGCAGTCTCGGTGCGCCCGCCATGCCGCATGATGAGCGCAACCTCCTCGTGCTCGGCGCCTTTGAAGGGAAGGCCCCCACCCTGGAAGACGCCACCGGCAAGATCACCATCGACACCTGCGACATCACCGGTCTTGAGCCTGATGCTATCGTGGCGCTGGTGGACAAATCACGCGGCGAGAAAACCATGAACGAACCCGGCAAATGGAAGCCATGGTTCCCCGTCATCGACTACTCCCGCTGCACCAACTGCATGCAGTGCCTCAGCTTCTGCCTCTTCGATGTCTATGGCGTCAGCGAGGACAACAAGATCCAGGTGCAGAACAACGACAACTGCAAGACCAACTGCCCCGCCTGCTCCCGCGTCTGCCCCGAAGTCGCCATCATGTTCCCCAAATACCAAGCGGGACCGATCAACGGCGACGAAATCAACGAGCACGAAGCCGGTCGCGAAAAGATCAAAGTAGACATCTCCTCCCTCCTCGGCGGCGACATCTACTCCGCCCTCAAAGACCGCAGCGCCGCAGCCAAATCCCGCTTCAGCAAAGAACGCAGCCCCGACAAGGCCTTGGACGAGCGCAAGAAGTGCCTCACCAAGCTGGTAGGCGATGGGTTTATCCCGGCCGATGTGCTGGCCAGCCTGCCAAGCACGGAAGAGATTTTGAAGAAGGCAGAGATCGCCAAGGCGAGGGCTGCGGCGGCGCTGGCTGCGCAGTAGAAAAAGACCTGTCGCGTTAGGATTCAACAGACTTACTCACATGAGCAAACAAAATCCAGACGCCTCGCGCTTTGAACATCTGCGCGAGTTGATACGCGTCGAAGAACAGCGAACCAATCAAGCAGGCCAGTCGCGTTCGTATATCACACGAAATAGCTGCAGACCTCATGGGAATGGAGGCAGAGGATTGGTATGCTGCGGGCAAGGGATTTCCAGACATGGACTATTGCACCAGACTGGCCAATGACTTCCTCCGTTGTGGCATTGCAGCTGCCAATGGCCTTTCCATCTCCGTTGTGGGTCCTATCCTTGCGGTAGCCGAGGATCAAGCCGCACCACCGGTTGAAATAGCTCAAGGCATTCCTTGAAGCTACGGTATCAACGCGATTCATTCCAAAGCATTTATTATTGGTTCTTCGCGACTTTTAATGGGTGAGAGGGAGCTGTAAAATGAACGGATGAACACATCACCGAGCCTCAATGACCACTACAGCCTGCTTTTGGGACTCGACAAGCACTGGGAGGTCGAGCGGGTAGATTTGCAACTGGCAGCCAAGCAGGTGCGCATTGATCTGCGGCATGTCCGTGGTGCTGCGCTTACTTGGCCGCAGTGTCAGAACGCCTGCGTCATGTTCGACCACGCCCCCGAGCGTGAGTGGCGGCATCTCGACACCATGCAGTTTGAGACCGTGCTGCGTGCACGGGTGCCGCGCTGCCAGTGCAAGGACTGCGGCGTCAAAACCATCGCCGTGCCATGG
Organism: Prosthecobacter sp. Pr1; assembly: GCF_057652315.1. Taxonomy (NCBI): domain Bacteria; kingdom Pseudomonadati; phylum Verrucomicrobiota; class Verrucomicrobiia; order Verrucomicrobiales; family Verrucomicrobiaceae; genus Prosthecobacter; species Prosthecobacter sp. Pr1. The sequence goes on from NZ_JBYFBS010000031.1 coordinate 40,538, forward strand.
GCCGGGAAGCACTCGTCCTTCACCTGGATGTTCGAGGCCTTTGCGGTGGCGGTGCTGCAAAGCGCGGCCAGCACCCAGGAGGCCTGCGCCCTGCTGGACATAGGCTGGGAGGCGGCCCAGCGACTCATGGAGCGCGCCGTGGCACGCGGCCTGGACCGTCGCAGCCTTGCGGAGTTCGAGCATGCGGGCATGGATGAGAAGAGCTTTGGAGCCGGTCATGACTGCATCACCACGCTCAACGACCTGCGGGCAGATGCCGCACGGGTCATTGAAGTGGTGCCCGGGCGCAGTTGTGATGCCGCCATCAAGCTGCTCGAGCACATCCCCGCAGCGCAGCGTCCGCAGATCAAGGCGGTGGCCATGGACATGTGGGAGGCCTGTTTGAAGGCCTGTCGCAAGGTGCTGCCAGCGGCTGACATCGTGCATGACCGTTACCGCATCAGCGCTCATCTCAACGCGGCGGTGGACCGCGTGCGCAAGGATGAGCACCGGCTGCTGCAAAGCGCGGGAGACACCACGCTCAAGGGCAGCAAACACCAGTGGCTGCGCACTTATGCCGACAGGCGCAGCAGTGCGGCGGTGAGCTTTCGCGCCCTGCACCAGCTCGACCTCAAAACCAGCCGCGCCTGGCACTACAAGGAAGACTTCCGCCACTTCTGGAACTACCACCAGCCAACTGCCGCCGAGCGCTTCTACGAAGCCTGGCGCAAGGCGGTGATGCGCAGCAGGCTTGAGCCGTTAAAGAAGGTGGTGCAGCTCATCGACGCACATTGGCGCGAGATCTTCAACTACATCAGACACCGCATCACCAATGCTGCGAGCGAAGGCCTCAACAGCCGCATCCAGTCCATCAAAAGCGCCGCCAGAGGGTTCCGCTCATTCGCCAACTACCGCATCCGCATCTTGTTCCATTGCGGCAGACTTGATCTCAAGCCCGCCTTCACCCATTAAAACCCGTGTAGAACCTCTTTTGCTAAGCAAAAAAACAGCCGCCTCACACGGCTCATCGTTGCAGACAACTTAATGCCGATGGCCCCTGCTGCGAAAATTTACTCAAAATACGTATCCCCCTATTTTGCCATTTTGCTTTTTCAAGATTCGGCTGGCACCCGAAGCATTTAAATCATTCATACTCAGAAAAAAAGGCATTACCCCCTATCCCCAGACTCTTGGTCAGCACCTTCGCAACCAGCGGCTGATTCTGGGCCTGCGCCAGGAGGACGTGGCAGGCCAGTTGGACACCCTACGCGAGGTATATGAGCGTTGGGAACGTGACGAACGACAGCCTGTCGTCTCCGAGTGGCCGAAAATCATCTCCTTCCTCGGTTACTACCCTGCTCACGAAGAAACAGCTGCAGATGTGGTGCTCAAAGCGCGGCGATGCCAAGGCATGGATCAGAAAGAATTGGCACGGGTAGTCGGTGTCGTTCACCAGAGGCTTCGACGTTGGGAGCATTGTCTTGAGATGCCGACCGCTGGCGAACTCAGTCGTCTTCGGTCACTTGCGGCCGTGCCCGGTCTCCCTTACCCGTGCGCACTGGTAAAAAGTTTAGCAGTGTAGCCCATCAGCCTTTTACTTCGAAGGCGTCGCCGCCGGCTTGGCAGTTGAGGTTGGAGCCACAGCGCCGCTGGCGGGTGCTGGGGCACCCGTGGCGGGTTGAATCGGAGTCCGGGCTGAGCCGCCATTCGCTGGATTGCTTGGAAAAGGAGCCGGTCTGGGCGGCGCACCTGTGGCATTGGTTCCGGGCTTTCCTTGGGCAGGAGCTGGATTGACAGTCGTAGGGCGTGGCGGCGCAGCATTACCAGGGAAACCCGTCGGCCGCCCCGGCGTGGGTTGGCCCCCAGGATACTGATTTGGAAATCCCCCCGGGCGGCCCGTCGGAGCCCCAGAAAACGCCGGCAGGCTAGGCGGTGAAATGTGGCGCACCTGGTAAGGCCCAAAGGCCAGGAAAGCGGCCAGCACCGCGTAGTACGGCAGCATGCCCGGCCCCACGATCCGCTGTAGACCTGCCGACCACTGCGACCAGGCTGCCGGCTTGGAATCGGTCGCATAGGCCTCCAGCAGCATCAGCAGCAAAAACGCTGCCCACGGCACCCACCCCGCATCTTGCGCAGCCAGCACATTGGTGGACATCACCGCCCAGACGACAACTGCCAGACTCAGGACTTTGGTGCAAAGGGACGCGGATGAATTCATGGTGATTGGGTAGTGAATTGAGTCAGGTCTTTTTATTGACCAAGCGGCAGCCTCCTTGCAACTGAATCCTACATCAACAATGCATTCCCTCGGGCAAAGGGACCGTTAATTTCAAAAACGTCGCGGTTATCCATCCACGATGTTTACGCGATCCAAGACATGGGCCTCTTCGTTGGGTGAATTCGTTAGTTCACTCGGGTTGATTCATCCCAGGGGCTTGAGACGCAGATGCCGCAGCGTATAAAAGGGCGCATCCGATTCCGCCATGCGGCGGGCGCCCTCTTTCCGCTTCGGCCCAAACAGCTCCCGCTGCGCCTCGAAGACGCCTTCCACAAACTCCTTGCTGCCCAGCACCACGCCATCGGTGAAGTAGCGCACGCGCAGCCTCACCAACTCCGCCGGGCTCAGCTTGCCTTTCTGCGCCAGCACCGCTCGTGCCGACTCCACAGTCACGCCTCGCGACACCACCGTCTCATTCTGCGCATCCTTCACCTCCCGCCCCTCCGCATGCAGCAGGCAGCGATACGCCTCCGCCGCTCCCGCGCTCTTCCATCCATCCACCGGCTTCCCCTGCGCCTTGCACAGGCCCCGCTGCGCTCTCCGGCTGCCGCCCAGCGCCTCCGCATACCCGCACCAGCGGTAGTCCTTCGGATCTTTGACCAACCCCGCACGCACCGGATTGAGATCAATGTACGCCGCCATCGTGCGCAGCGCCTCGCCCTGGCCCTCCACCAGCACGCTCTTAAATCGATCCATCCACAGCGTCCCCCGGCGTCCCCGCCGCTTGTTGAACCACCGGCTGAAGCGTTCCTTCACCTCCTTCACGAACAACGACAGATCGCAAAACCGCTTCTTCAGCGCAGCCAGCCTCTGCTCGGCCAGCACCGCCATGCCGCGCGCCCGCAGATCCGCCAGTTCATCGCGCAGCAGACCCACGTAGGCGCGACTGTAGAGAATGCTCAGGTGCTCCAGCAGCTTCGCCTCACCATCCGCGCCCTCAAACCGCTGCAACCACGTCCCCCGGTGAGGCACCTCGGCCAGCAGATGGAAATGATTCCCCATGAGACAGTAGGTCAGCACCTTGATGCCGCAAAACTCCGCCATGCGCCAGATCACCCGCCGCAGCGCCTCTTTCTCCACATCATCAAAGAACACCTCCCCACCACACGTCCGCGACATCACATGGTAACAATACGACTCCAGAGGCCCCTTGCCCAGAATGCGGAACCGCCCGCCAGACCACGACCGCGCGCCAGGATAGAGCCCCGTTTTCGCATTCACACCGACGAGTTGCTCTTCAAGCGGGAGCGTCTGGGGATCAGAGGTTTGAGCGGGCTTCATGGGGGCAAAGATGAGCAAAAAGCGGGGAAAGTCAATAAACTAAATGCCTGGCATCTTTTCTG
>NZ_JBYFBS010000032.1:0-30060 GCF_057652315.1 Prosthecobacter sp. Pr1
TGAGCATGAGACTTGCCAGTGGCTCAAACTCACCGGGCGCACAATTTATTCCTTCAAACTGGTTTTAAACCACTGCCTAGCATCGACGAGCAGTCTGCGCACGGTTCTCGCATACCTCCGGCATGCGCTCTTGAGTAAGAATGCATCGTTCGTGTGATCCGGTGGTTCTCGCTCGGCAAGCCTCGCTGCACCACCGGCTAATTTCTCTGCTCCCTGCCGGGAGCGCAAAGATGGGTGCCTGTGGGCAGAACCGAACTATCTTGAAGATCTAATGTCTGCCAATTATGCGAGCCGTAATATAAGAGGCTGCGCGCAAGGGTTGAGAACTGGTCCTGAGCGCGGGCAACCCGGATTAAGAGCGTCCTTTGATCATGCGGAACACCAGCAAGATGATGATGGCACCGGCGACCGAGGCGATGAAGCCGACGGGTTCGCCCTCAGCATACCAGCCCGCAGCGCGGCCAAGGTATCCGGCCAGCATGGAGCCCACCACGCCCAGCAGCATGGTCACCAGACAACCGCTGGGATCTCTGCCGGGGGTGAGAAATTTGGCGATGGCGCCGGCGAAGAGTCCGATAAGAAGCATCCAGAGAAAGGACATAAATCAAGTAGGGTGTAATGGTGTGAGTTGCACTGTCACATCGCCGCGCAGTGACAATGCGGCTGCATGAGAATGCAGGATCATTTGTGCGGGGAGTTTTTATTGAGGAAGCATTTCCGGAGAGGGCAATTTGCCGGGAACGATGTCCACGCGTGTTCCGGGGTTTACCCAGTGACACAAGCGGATGATGTCCCGTGAGCCCATGCGAACACATCCCCATGACGCGGCGCTTTTCAGGCATTTTTCAGCGGTGGTGCCATGGATGTAGATGCAGCGTTTGAAGGCGCGAGCGTTCTGCGGTTCTTTGCCACGCAGCCGCAGGATGCGTGTGACGATGGCATCACCTCCGGGTGTGTTGGCGCGCAGGATCTGTCCAGTGGGTTCGCGTCCACGCAGGAGGGTGCCCTTGGGCAGGCCTTCGCCGATGATGTCGAGGACTTCCAGCCGGCCCAGGGGTGTCTGATTGGAGCGAAGCTTGTCGCCCAGGCCAAACCTGGAGGTGCTGACTGGATAGCGTTTCTTCGGGGTATTGTTTTCAAACGTCACCATCATCTGCTGCTCCACACTGACGACAATGCGCTGTGTCGGCGGGGGCTGCGGGCAGGGGCAGCGCCGGGAGAAGATGGCCAGCCATGAGGAATGTTTTTTCGGCGGCTGCACGGGGCAGGGGCATGACTGCGCGCAGCTCAACAGTCCGCAGGGAAGCAGGAACAGAGACAGATGTGCGATGGTGAGCAGGCACTTCGTTGGCTGTTTCATATCTTTTTATCGTGGATGTTTCACCATGTGGACGGGCATTCGAGGTGCAAGGTTTGTCATGACGGCTTCACTTCATCAAGCAGACCCATCCATCCGGACTCTGACAGACGATTCTTTAACCACCAACCCTGATAACTATGAAACACATTCTATATATCATGTTCACCTTTGCGACCGTCCTGACCGTTGGTTGCAACAAGCAGAAACAAGCGATCGACGCGCAAAACGATGCCGCTAAAACCGCGATCGAGCATCAGAAAGATGCCGTGGACGTCAAGGCCAAAGAGGCGAAAGCGCAGGCGGAGATCAATGCCAAGATCGAAAAGGCCAACATCGAAGCCAAGCAGGCCGCTGACCAGGCACAGCTGGATGCTGACAAGAAAAAAGCCGATGCCGACGCAGCGGCCGCCAAGGCCAAAGTGGATGCACAGCAGAAGTAACCTGGCTCATGCCCGGAGCGGGCTCAGTGAATGAGCCTGCTCTTTTTGAATGCAGCCCCTTTCCCATATCCGCAACTTACAGCACAACAACACTATGAAAACATCCACCACACGACTCGCTCTTCTCGTCCTCGCGTCTGCCGCCTGGACGCTCATTGGCACCAGCTGCCGCACCGTTCGTGGCTTTGGCCAGGACGTCGAACATGTGGGCAGCCACATCGAGCGCGCCTCGCGCTAGCTGATGACCACGCTCGTGAAGCAGGCGTTGCCGATGAAGCCGGCAAGGCTTTCAAGCAACGCTTGGTTCATGGGGTGGAGAGGCCGATGATGGAAGAGTTTCATGCCTGTGAGGCGCAGCGCCAGATGGATGACTTCTGCGCCACTGAACCACGAGCTCCGTCATCCACCGCTGATCCGTGAAGCTGGCCTGAGGCCAATTCTACGAACTCGCTTTTTTAACCCGCCAATCAATCTTACCATGAAACCATCCATCATTGCCATCCTGCTCATCGTCATCGGCGGCGCCATGCTTGCCTACGAGGGCTTCACTTACACCACGAGGGAGAAGGCCATTGACCTGGGCCCCATCCAGGTGACTACAGAAAAAGAGCACTTCGTTTACCTGCCGCCAGTCCTTGGCGGCGTGCTGGTCATTGGCGGTGTTTTGATGCTGCTCAGGTCCAAAGGGAAGTAATTCTACTTTGGCAAGTCAGCGGGATTTGGGAGCTGGCGGTACGTAGTGGGTGCGGCGGAGCGCTTTGCAGACGCTGCTGGTGGACGTGGTGTGTGGCGAAGGCGCTGGGTTTGCTTTCCCAATAAGTTGTACGCTGTACCAGGGTAGCCTCGCTGAGGCTCGGCAACCCTTCGCTATGATGCGCAGTCCCAATGGGACTGGTGTCAAGCGGAGTGGGATGACGAAAGACGGCGACAACCGGCCCATGGATTCTGAGCCCCCGATGACTTACTCAAGTAGAATGAGCCACCGGCTAACAGGCGGGCGTGGTGAGATCCTGGGAAGCCATTTGGTAGCGAAGCAGGGACGATCTTGCCTATTCGCAGTTTGGACACATCCAGAACCGGTGCGGATCAAGATTAACAAGCGCAAGGAAGGCATGCTGATCATGGCTTCCGCCCAACCACCGTCATGGACACATTTAATCGCACGCTGTCGCACTTTTTGAAATTCGTCAGCGCGCTGCTGGTCATCGGCACCCTCTATGTAGGCAGGGATGTGCTGATCCCTCTGGCTCTTGCCAGTTTGTTCACGTTTCTGCTCAATCCGCTGGTCAAAAGACTGTGCCGCTGGGGTGTGCCGCGTGTGCTGAGTCTTGGCATGGTGACGATGGTGTGCTTTTCCAGCCTGGCGCTGGTGGCCTGGCTGCTGGGCGGAGAACTGGCGAACCTGGCGAATGATCTGCCGAATCATCAGCAGAACATTCAGCGCCGCGTGGAGTCACTCCATAAAATTGGAGAAACCCAGATCATCGTGCGACTGCGGCAGCTGGTGGGGGATGTGAGCCAGCCCAAACCTGCTGTGGCGGCGCCTGCTGCACCGACTGCACCGTTGGCACCTGCGCCGTCAGTTCCGCCTGCTGCCGCGCTTTCATCCCAGTTTAGCGGGGAGGGCATGCTGATGAAGGCCTTCAACATGGTGGTGTCCACGCTGGCGGATGCACTGGGGATGGCGGCGGTGGTGATTTTGTTTGTGGTGTTCATGCTGCTGCGTCTGAACGACATCAGTCAGCGAGTTGCGCGACTGGTGGGCTATGGGCGGCTCACGCTGACGACGAAGGCGATCGATGAATCAGGCGACCGCATCAGCCGCTATCTCCTCATGCAGAGCACGGTGAACGCCATTTATGGGCTGGTGCTGGGAATAGGGCTCAGCGTGATCGGGCTTCCCTATGTGCTGCTGTGGGGGGTGCTGGCGGCGGTCTCCCGTTTCATTCCGTATGCAGGCTCTTGGATCGTGGCCATTTTGCTCTTTGGTTTGAGTCTGACCATCTTTGATGGCTGGACGAAGCCGCTGGTGGTCGTAGCCTTCATTGTCGTTCTTGAGCTGCTGACAAACATGCTGCTGGAGCCGAAGCTTTACGGACACAGCGTGGGCTTGTCAGACTTTGCGCTGCTGCTGGCCATCGCTTTCTGGACATCGCTCTGGGGCGGGGTGGGGCTGGTGCTGGCCACGCCCCTCACGGTCTGCATCGTGGTGTTTTGCAAGCATGCGCCTTCACTTGAGTGGGTGGACATCCTGATGGGAGAAAATCCACTGCCGCAGCCGCACCTGAGCTATTATCAGTACCATCTGGCGGGCAATGAGGACGCCGCGCAGGACCTGGTGGAGTTATCGCTGAAAAAAGACGGCTATGAAAAAACGCTGGAAGACATTGCCCTTCCTGCGCTGGCCCTGACACGGCGAGAGGAAGTGCTGGGCAAGCTTGATCGTGAGGAAGCGGCGGAGATTTATCGAAGCATGCGCTCAGGTTTCCTGTCTTTGAAGGAAAGCACTGACAGTGGTGCTGCTGGTGCACCGCAGGCGGATGGAGCACCGCAGGCGCTGAAGGTTTATGGGCGGGCCCTGCATGGCGAGGCCGATGCGCAGGCGCTGGAGATGCTTGCAGCGATTCTGCCCGGTTCGATCGGGCTGAAGGTGGATGAAGGGCCGAGGCTCATTGGCGAGCTGGTGCATGAACTGGAAGTGGAGAAGCCGACCGTATTTTGCATCAGCGCGATGCCCCTGCGTGCGCGGCACGATGCCAAAAATCTCTGCCTCCGAGTGCGAGGCAAGCTGCCTGACCTGAAGATCCTCGTCTGCCGCTGGAGGCTTCCTGGACAGGAGTACGACCCCAAGCCACTTCGTGAAGCGGGCGCGACCTGGGTGGTTTCTTCATTCAAAGAAGCGCGGGAGGTGCTGGAAAAGCTGGTGCAATGAGCTGATGACACCGCGCCCAAACTGCCTCATCTATGGATGTGCAGCTTCAACCGCTCCTCACTACGCCGGACGGTCATGCTATTTGCTGGTATGACTCGGGGGAGAGGTATCTCAACGCTGAGATCGAAGCCATCGCCACGGCCCAGACGAGCATCCTCTTTGAGTGCTATCTCTTTCGCGCATCGAAGGTTGGCGAACGATTCCGGGATGCCCTGACAGAAGCTGCGGGCCGGGGTGTGCAGGTGACGCTGCTGCTGGATGACGTGGGGTGCTGGGGGCTGCATCGGAACTACTTCAGCGAACTCACCCGCCTGGGAGGAAAGGTTGTTTGGTTCAATCCCGTGCGCTGGCGTTTTTGGTCGTTCCGTGATCATCGCAAGCTGCTTGTGGTGGATGACACCCATGCCTTCGTCGGCGGGTGCAACATCGCTCCTGAATACGCAGGAGACGGCGTTGATGATGGCTGGCGGGATGGTGGCATCTCCATCGAAGGACCGGTGGTGCGGCACCTTGCCGCCTCGATTGAATCGCAGGTGGAGATCGCCGGGAATCAAATATGGCGTGCGCGCAAAAACAGCCGCAGCGGCTGGGTGAAGGCTGGAGCAGACGTGTCACTGCTGCTCGTACGGCCGGGGCTGCAGCAGGGGGTGTTTCAGCGCGCCCTGCACAATGATCTTCGGCATGCGCGTGACATTGCCATCACCACGGCATACTTCCTGCCGGTGGGGAGCGCCAAAAAAATGCTGCTGCGCGCCGCCAGACATGCGCATAGTTTTCGCCTGCTGCTTCCCGGAAAGAGTGATGTGCCTCTGCTGCAGGTCGCGGCGCGCGCGCTTTACTCGGGCTTTCTGCGCCGTGGCGCGCAGATCCATGAATACCAGCCGCAGGTGCTGCATGCCAAGGTGCTCATTGTCGATGACATTGTTTACATCGGATCTTCGAACATCGATCCACGCAGCCTGGTCATCAATTTTGAAGTCATGCTGCGGATTCGCAGCGCGGTGCTCGCCAAGGAGGCGCGCCGCACCTTTGAGCGGGATCTTGACCACAGTGTGCTGGTGAAGCCCCTGTCATGGCGGAGGCCGTCCAACTGGTGGCAGCGACTGAAGCAGAAGCTGGCGCGCTTCATTTTCACCCGGCTGGATCTGGGGGTGGCCCAATACTTTGTGCAAAAAAGAGAGGCTTCTCCCCGCCGTAACTCCAGGTCCGGCTGGAATTGAGCACATCCATAAGCGGGATGGAACGCGATGGTTGAGTAACCACCCATTGCCATGAATGCTCCCGCCTCGACCACCAGCCGCCAAGAAATGATCGATCTTCTGAATGAAGATCTTGCGCGCGAGTACCAGGCGATCATTGCCTACGTGGTTTACAGCCAGACGTTGAAGGGAGCGGAATACAAGAGCATCGCGGATGAACTGGCTTTGCATGCCGAGGAGGAGCTCAGCCATGCCATTCAGATCGCGAAACAGATCGACTACTTCAACGGCACTCCGACAACGACACCCAAAGAGGTGAAGATCTCCGACAAGCCGAAGGAGATGCTGAGATTTGACCTCGATAGTGAGATGGAGACGATTCGCAACTATCGGCAGAGAATACGCCAGGCGGAGTCCATGGGAGAGTATGCGCTGAGTGAGGTGCTGCGCAAAATCATCGCCCAGGAGCAGGATCATTTCATGGATCTGGCCGAGGCGCTGGGCATCGACAACCCCGTGATCGAAGCCTAGTGATGGGTGGAGGGTGCAACACCATTGATTTAACATGAAACCCAATTCTGACCGCAGACGTAATGCCATGAAACAGCCCCCTTCTTATGCCATGCGTGCTTGTTTGATGCTGCTGCTTGCCGCCGGGCTGACGCTCAGCACCCGTGCCGCCATCACTCTGCCTGCGATTTTTAAAGATCACATGGTGCTGCAGCGTGACCAGCCGATCCCTGTCTGGGGCTGGGCGGAGGCGGGGCAGGAGGTGAATGTGAGCTTTGCGGGACAGACCAAGATCACGAAGGCTGATAAAGACGGCCATTGGAAGGTGGTGCTGGACCCGCTGCCAGCGAGCAAAGATCCTGGCATCCTGCGAGTGTCCGGTCAAAGCACCGAGGTGGTCAAAGATGTGCTGGTAGGGGAGGTGTGGCTGTGCTCCGGGCAGTCAAACATGGCGATGACGGTCAAAGGGGTGGCGGATGCCGAAAAGGAAATGGCGGCGGCAGATTTCCCCCTGATCCGCATGTTCTTTGTGCAGTCCTTCACCGCCACGACGCCGCAGGAGCAGGGCAAGGGTGTGTGGCAGGGCTGCTCCCCACGGACGGTTCCCAATTTCTCGGCGGTCGCTTATTTTTTTGGGCGGGAGCTGCATCAGACTTTGAAAGTTCCCGTGGGTTTGATCAACTCGTCCGTCGGTGGCACGGCGATTGAATCCTGGACCAGCATGGAGGCGATGCAAAAGGAAGCAGCGCTGCAGCCGCTGCTGAAGCGGTGGCAGAAGGACGTGGATTTGTTTGAGCAGCCCGACAACCGGGCGAAGAATGAGGCCGCCAAAAAACTATGGCAGGATGCGGTGAAAGCGGCGCAGGCGGCCAAGCAGCCCCCACCTCCACAGCCGGCTTATGTGGGAAGCGATCCTCTCCATCCCAACCGCCCGGGGAACTTGTTCAATGGAAAAATCGCACCGCTGATCCCCTTCGCGCTACGTGGTGCGGTCTGGTATCAGGGCGAGTCGAACGCGGGCAATGGTCCGCTCTATGCCACCCAGCTTCCTCTCATGATTCGGGACTGGCGTGCACGCTGGGGCAAGGAGTTTTCCTTTGCGTGGGTGCAGCTGCCCAATTTCCAAAAGCGCGAAGCTGAGCCGAATGCCCCCGCCACCTGGGCGCGGCTGCGTGAGGCGCAGTCCAAGGCGCTCGCGGTTCCCAATACGGGGATGACCGTCAATCTTGATGTTGGCGATGCGGTGAACCTTCATCCCACGAACAAGCTGCAGGTGGGGCATCGACTCGCGCTGTGGGCGCGGGCGAAAGTCTATGGCGAAAAAATCCTGTGGAGCGGGCCGCAGTATGAAAGCCATGCTGTTCAGGGCAATGAAGTCGTGATTCGATTTCAGCATGCTGAAGGGCTCAAAACGGCGGACGGCGGCGCAGTGGTGAAAGGTTTTGCCATTGCCGATGAAAGCCAGCACTGGCAGTGGGCGGATGCCCGCATCCAGGGCAAGGAGGTCATCGTATCTCACAGCGGCATTCAGAAGCCCGTGGCGGTGCGTTATGCCTGGGCGAACAATCCCGAGGTCAATCTGATCAATGCGGCCAGCCTGCCGACGGCCCCTTTTCGAACGGATGACTGGCCGATGGACAATGCATCGCTGCCGCCCAAGGGTGGTGCCAGCAAGCCGTAGAAGCTGATGGAAGGAGCGTTTTCCAAACTCTCGTCAAGTCTTTAAGGCTGCAAGTAGCACCACCTCGAAGAGTCCTGCATTTGACATGTAGACCGACTCTCAAAAATTTTGTCACATTGCCCGGACGGCGGAGCGGCCCCAGTGGCTGCGTCGTGCGCTTGCCTGTTATTTTCAAATAGCAGGCGGCGCACCCTCCTTGCCACTGGGGCCGCTGCGCTCGCCGGATCAAAATGACAATCTTTTCGAGAACCGGTCTAACAAAACCTGAGTCGCAGTCATTGAAATGAGTGGATGGCGGCCGGTTTGATACAACCAAAAAGCCTGGCATGCGCGATGTCAGGATCATGACCGCCACGCTTGAAAAACAGCTTTTTTTCGAGAGCAGGAGACGGCTGACCGCCCGTTTCTGCTGTCTGCGGAATCCATTGAGGAGAGGGGGCTGGTCCCAGGGGGCTCTTTCAAATGCGTCTTGTCCGGCAACTGACTGCTCCCCCAAGAGTGTCGAAACGCTTTCTGAACATGCAAGATACTACTTCTACCAAGCTCCCGAATGAACCCCAACGTCTTGCGGTGGTGGACGACCACGCCATCATCCGCGGCGTTTTTTTGACCTTGGTGGAGGACGATTCTGATCTCACCATGGCTTGGATGGCCGCCTCCCTGACTGAAGCACGGGCCAAACTCGAAAGGGACGTGCCCGATTTTCTGGTGATGGATGTGGAACTGCCAGACGGCAACGGCTTTGAATTCATTCTCGAGGTTTTGAAGCAGTTTCCACGTCTGCCGGTGCTGATGGTGTCTGCGCAGATGGACAAGAACTACCCCAACCGGGCCAAAGCCTGCGGTGCCAAGGGCTTCATTGGGAAGGAGGCTTCGCTTGGAAGTCTGGTGGAGGCTGTGAACGCCATTCAAAAAGGTAGAGTGTGGTTCACCGGAACCGATTGAAGCGGTGCCTGCCGAATGATGGGAACGAAAGCCCTGATGGAGGGGTCAGGGGGCACCCTGATGTTTGGGTGAAAACATCAGGTATCACCTGAGGGGCGGAGCAGGTCGGGGTCGGGTTGTGAGATTCATGCGGATTCGTAGTGGTTGCTCATGAAAACATTCCAATCCTTCACTGTCTCGTCATCCAGCGACGTCCCCAGCCATGAAGGGCAACCGCTTGATGAGGAGCTGATGCGTGCCATTCAGATGCAAGATCCACTGGCCATGGAGACCTTGTTTCAGCGCTACCGGACACTGCTCCGAAGTGTCATCATGCGAATTGTGCCTGATTCCGCCGCTGCGGACGACGTCCTGCAGGAGTGCATTCTGGAGATCTGGAACCATGCCGATCATTTTTCCGCTGAGAAAGGCAGGGCGCTGGGGTGGATCGTGACTCTGGCCAAACGCCGGTCAATTGACTATCTGCGCCGGTCTCAGGCCTATAACAACGCCAAGGACAGGATGGAAAATGAGGTCCGGCTGAGCCCGTTCATCCTGAATGCGGCGGACGACTGCGAGCACGCCGACATTTCACGGGTGCTGCATCAGCATCTGAACCGGCTGCCCGCGCACCAGCAGCAGGTCATCGACCTCGCTTTCCTCAAGGGGATGAGCCAGCGTGAAGTGGCGCAAGTCACGCACACGCCTCTGGGGACGGTGAAAACACGGATGGAACTCGGCTTGAAGAAACTGCGGTCGTCCTTTCGCGGTTGGAATGAGATGGTAAACCTGCAGTATTCCTGATCGGTCAGAAAGCTGACGGGAAGGTGAGCAGCGACATGACAGCCTAAAAAAGAGCCCTGTCCGGCAGGCTGCCGGACAGGACTGAGAACAAGCAGAGCGGGGGTTTTTGAGCGGAGAGAATCGAGGTCTTCTCTTCGCCGCCTGTTCAAAGAGGCCATCGTTTCACGCGATGAAAGCGGATGCCTTGAATTTGAGAAGCAGGCGGGTGCCTGGCTATTTGTTCGACTGACTATTGACCCATTCGACGGCGGCACGGATCAATTCAGGGGCGGTCTGGACCTTGAGCTTCTCCTTGATATGGGAGCGGTGGGTTTCCACGGTCTTGACGCTGAGGAAAAGAGTCAGGGCAATCTCCCGAGTGCTGCGGCCCTCCCCGAGGGCGTGAAAGATTTCGAGTTCGCGGTCACTGAGCTGGTCCACGGCCGAGCCGCTGCCATTGGACGTGCGTCCATTGAGAAAAGTATCGAGCAGACGGCCGCCGATGGCTTCGCTGAGGTAGAGCGATCCGGAGAGGACCCGGCGGATCGCCTCGATCACTTTTTCAGGCGCCTCGGCCTTCATGATGTAACCGCGTGCGCCCGCGCGCAGGGCGCGTTCGGCGTAGAGGTTTTCATCATGCGAGGAGAGCATGAGGGCCGGGAGGGCGGGGTATTGGGCGCGGATGGATTTGATGAGCTCGATCCCGTTGGTGCCATTGATGGAGATGTCCACGATGAGCATGTCCGGCTTGAGCTCCTCCACGGAAGACATGGCCTGGGCGGCGGAGCAGACGCCGCCGCAGACAAGCATGTCCGGCTGGTGATTGATGAGCTGGGTGATGCCGTCGCGGAAGATGGGATGGTCGTCCACGATCAGGACGCGCCGCTTCAGCTCTTTGGCAGGAGATTCCTTCGTTCCGAGTGTGCTATTGGAGACTTTCGCCATGAGAAACGGGATCAGTTGGGTGCCGACAGGAAACAACGTCAAACCGGGGCGGGCAAGCTGCATTTTACCGACATCATGGACTTCAGGCGAGAGTGCCGCCGGCAAGTGGTTCAGGGCTGTTTCAGGTTTCAGGGCGGGTGGAAAAGCGGTGGAGCATTTTGCGCAGGGCCTCGGCGGTGACGGGCTTGACGATGTGCTCGGTGAAGCCAGCGGCATGCACGCGTGCAATATCCGACTCCATGCCGTAACCACTCATGGCAACGGCCGGAATGTCCGACTTTTCCCGCAGCGATGCGATGACTTCATAGCCCGAGCCGTCAGGCAGGCCGATGTCGCTGAGCAGGAGATCGAAGGTGCCCTCCGCCAGCGCCTGGCGTGCTTCCGCCAGGGTGCTGGCGACGGCGACGGCGTGATTCCAGCGCGTCATCAGCCGGTGGAGAACATGGCGCGTGTCATCGTGGTCCTCGACGAGCAGCACGCGCAAGGAACGAGCCGGTGCGAAGGGATCGATGCTGGGCGTGGCATGCGCATTTTCAGGCACGCTTCCGGCGGCAATGACGGGAAGCTCGACGATGAATGTGGCGCCATGCTTATGGCCGGCACTGCGCACGCTGATGGTGCCGCCGTGGGCTTCCACCAGTCCCTTGGCGACACTCAAGCCCAGCCCCAGGCCGCCGAAACGCCGTGTGGTGCCGGCCTGGCCCTGGCGGAATGGTTCAAAGATTTGAGGCATCAGTTCCGGGACAATGCCGATGCCATTGTCCTCGACCTCGACTCTCAACTTGTCTGCCGACTGCATGGTGCGGATCGTCACCTGGCCGCCTGGGGGGGAGAATTTCACGGCGTTGCCGAAGAGGTTTGAAAACACCTGGGTGAGGCGTGCGGCATCCCCGCGAATCATCAGCCTGTCCCGGGCCAGATCCAATACCGGGGTGATCTGCTTTTCCTGCAGGGCGGGTTTGATCATCGCGAGGGCATCACGCAGAATGGAATGAAGATCCGTGGGGGTGGAGTGGATGCGGAGCTTGCCCTGAGTGATGCGGGTGACATCGAGAAGGTCGTCCACGAGCCTGGCCTCCAGCTCGATGTTGCGACGAATGATGGCGAGGTATTCACGGACTTCTGCCGGATCTGCGGTCTCGTTCATGAGAGCGGAGGCGGCGGCGAGGGCGGGAGTCAGAGGGGTGCGCAGCTCGTGGCTGAGCACTGCCAGGAAATCGTCCTTGGCCGCATTGGCCGCCACGGCCGTGGTCCTGGCGGCAGCCAGATCCTGCACCATGGAGGCGAGATCGTCTGAACGGGAATCCAAGGCGCGGCGCAGCGTGTCGCGGGTGAGCTTTGTTTGAAGCTGGTTGCGCACGCGTGCGCGGAGCTCATCAATGGAAAAAGGTTTCAGCACATAGTCTTGCGCTCCTTCGACCAGGAGGTTGAGTTTTGTCTCTTCATCGGCCTTCGCGGTGAGCAGGATCACCGGCAGGTCCCGCAGGGCCTCGTCCTGGCGGAGAGCGGCGATGAGTTCTTCACCCGTCATGACCGGCATCATCATGTCTGTGAGGATGAGATCCGGCATTCGTTCGCGGATGGCCGCCAATGCCGCCTGGCCGTTGTCTGCGGTGCGGGTCTGTGCATCGGGCTCAAGAACGCGGCAGATAAATTCACGCATGTCCTGATTGTCTTCGACGACGAGAACATCCGGCCGTGTCGACACCCGAGGCTGGGCAGGGGGCTGAACAGTCTGCGCAGGTGCGGTGGCTGGAGCATTGGCCAGCCGCTGGATCACGGCATCTGTGCCGCTCCACGCCGAGGTCTGAACATCCACACCGTGCGGGGCATGGCGTGGCAGGCGCACACGGAACTGAGCGCCTCCGGCAGCGCTCTCGCCGACGAAAATGGTGCCGCCATGCATTTCGACAAATTCCTTCACGATGGAAAGCCCGAGGCCTGTGCCGCCATAGCGCCGCTGGGTGTCCCTGTCCCCCTGCTGGAAGCGCTCAAAGATGGTTTCGCGGTAATCAGGAGGCACGCCCGGGCCTGCGTCCTCCACGGTGAGTGAGAGGTGGTCGCCGTCCTCAGCCAGAGAGAGACGCACGGTGCTGTCATTGGGGGCGTATTTGAAGGCATTCGAAAGCAGATTCATGAAGACGCGCTGCACTTTGTCGCCATCCACTTCAGCAACCACTTCGGCGGGTGCTTGAAGTGCGACGCTGATGCCGCGCTCGCTGACGATGGATTCAAAGATGTTGGCCATGGCGCGTGCCATGGCGGCCAGATCGATGCGTGAGTAATGGAGGTCCAGCCTGCCGAACTCCAGCTTGGAGACATCCAGCAGATCATTGACGTATTTATGCAGGAGGAGCGCATTGCGGCGTACTACGGTGAGTTCGCGCCGCGCCGCAGGGTCTTTGGCCGTCTGAAGAAGATGCTCGACGGGGGCGAAAATCAGTGACAGCGGCGTGCGCAGTTCATGGCTGACGTTGGAAAAGAAGTTTGTCTTGAGCTGGTCAAGCTGGGTGACCTTTTTGTAGAGATCATTCAATTCGCCGTAAGCACGCTCCAGCTTCACTCCTTGTTCCGCAGAGAGGCGCGCGGCCTTCAGCATGTTGAGGATGTGCGGGATCAACGGCGGCAGGACCACCGCCGTCGTCACGGACGCGATGGCGGTGATGAGCTTGACCCAGCCGGAAAGCCAGTAGCGTGGGTTCTCCGCCGTGAGAGTCCACACTTCCATGAAGTGCGTGGCGCCACAGGCCACGATGAAGATGGCGAAGGCGATCATGATCCAATGAAACGGCAGTTCATTCCGCACTCGGTAAACCAGCCACACCAGCGTCGTCGAGATGGCCACATAGGAGAAGCCGATGAGCAAGTCAGAACCGCCATGCAACTGCATCAGCTGCTGATTGAACAAATAGCAGTGGGAATGGGGCATGAAGTAATCACCCACTCGCACACCGGAGGAGAGATAGAAGCCTGCGGCGAGCAGCACGAGAACGGCGGCGAGAAGGACGGATTGAAGAAACGAAGGTTTCATGGCATTGTGGCAGCACGGCATAAGCTCATGGTGCTGGTGCGGAACACAGGCTCATGAGGGAAACAAGTTCTGGCGAATGATTGGGGCTTGAGACGAGCGGGGCAACTGAAACGCCGATGTGGAGAAAAATGGGCCGCATCTCAATCACAGGGCGGGGAGGATGATCTGGGAGAGGAGACAAGCTTCTTCGGGCACATGGCGCTGCAGCAAGGACGCGCCGTTTGCCTGCATCAGCCGGTGTGCCGTCCACAGGCCGAGCCCATACCCGCCGCGGCGTGTCGTGGAAAGGGGCTGCCCCCAGGTGCTGGTATCCAGCGCTTCCTTCTTCGGCTCTCTGAGTTCAAAGAGAACCTGGCCGTTGGCTGCCCGGGCGGTGACAGTCACGGGATCGCCCGTGGAAAAGTCCGTCGCATTGGTCAGCAGTTCGCGAAAAACCGTCGCCATCATGGACACGTCCACATTGACGCGTTCGTCGCCGAGTTCATCCACCCAATGAACCTCCAGGACATCCTGCAGAGCCGCATGGTTCTCGCGCCAGATTGCGAGCAGCACGCGGGCGGAGATGGGTGCTGCGAAGGGCTGCGGATCTTGAAACAGAGCGGCAAGGGAACGCAATTGCACGGAGAGCGCACGGAGCTGCTTCTGGATGCGCTCCACGCTGGCCGTGGCTTCTCCATCCGTCACGAGTTCGTTGAGGAGGGTGGTTTCCAGATCAAGGCTGTTCAAGCCGTTGCGTACATCATGCGTGTGCTGCCGCACAAACCCGGCCACGCGTTTCCAAGGGATTTCAGGTGCGGAATTCATGTTGTTCTGTACGCGAGGTGCAGAGTGCATGGTTGTCACAAACTCATCTATTTCACAAGCGACTCTGACAAGTGCCTTTGAAGTGGCAGCAGGCAGAAATTGGCACGACCAAACGGCCTGCTAGCTGCGAAGTTTGGGGATATGATAGATTCACGCATGTTCTGTGTGCCCATTTGGTGCGGCACGAATATTAACTGGGCTCCGGGATCCTGGAGACAATGAGCGCCCCTGCCCAGACCGCCATGGTTTCACCTGCGACAACCACCGCCGGCAAACGCCTGCTGGTGGTGGACGATCATCCCGTGTTCCGGCACGGAATCTGCCAGTTTTTAGGCCAGTTCAGCGACGTTTCTGTCTGCGGTGAGGCGTCCAATGCGCAGAGCGCGCTGGCAGCCATGAGGCTGCACCAGCCCGAGGTGGCGCTGCTCGATGTGTCCATGCCAGGAACGAACGGGATTGAGCTGATCAAACACATGCTGGCGGAGCAGCCGTCGCTGATCATTCTCATGATCTCCATGCACGATGAATCCCTCTATGCCCTGCGGGCTTTGCGGGCTGGTGCCAAGGGCTATGTGATGAAACAGCAGGCGATGGAAAACATCCTGGAAGCACTGCGCAAAGTCATCGGCGGCGGCATCTATGTCAGTCCGCTTTTCACGGAAAAGCTGATTTTCAAGACCATCCAAGGCAGCGAAGGGGACCTGGGATCGCCCGTGGACAAGCTCTCTGATCGTGAGCTTGAGGTGCTGCAGCTGTTCGGACGCGACAAGACGACGCGTGAGATCGCCGATGCACTGCATCTCAGCGTGAAGACGGTCGAAACACACCGAATGCATATCAAGGAGAAGCTCGGCTTTAAAGATGCGGACGAACTGATGAGGTTCGCCATCGAATGGGTCGCGGTGTCGCAAGACTGAGCCGGTTTTGTTTCCGGCCGGCGGCTGCGCCCGCTCAGACCAAGTCTGCCACGGCCACCCGGACCTCGCTGTCAATGATGCCTCTGTCGATGGCGTAACGGGTGAGTCCGGCGATGTCATGGATGCGGAGCTCTTTCATCAGGCTCTGGCGGTGCTTTTCCACCGTCTTCACGCTGATGTGCAACTCTGCGGAAATCTGCTTGTTGGCGCTGCCTTCGGCGACGAGCTGGAGCACCTCGGCTTCGCGTGAGGTGAGCTGAGTGAGGCAGGCGGGCTCATGGACGGCATCGCTGCAGGCCTCGCGCTCCAAATGTCTGGCAATGGAGGGGCTGAAATAGGCTTCGCCCTTGTGCGCTGCGCGGATGGCGGCGGGCAGGAGTTCTGCCTCGGACTGCTTGAGGAGATACCCCGATATTTTAAGCTTCATCAGCTCCTCCAGCTGAATGGGATCGCTGGAGGCTGACAAAATGAGAATCTTGGTGGCAGGCCGTGCCTGCATGATCTGCCGGGTCGCCTCCAGCCCGTTGAGCCGTGGCATGTGAATGTCCATCACGACAATGTGGGGCTGCAGGTGCAGGCAAAGTTCGACGGCCTGGTGTCCATTGGCGGCTTCGCCAATGATCCTGATGTCGTCTTCGTCCGCCAGCAGCGAACGCAGGCCTGCGCGGAGAATCATGTGGTCTTCAGAGAGCAGAATGTTGATCGGATTCATCAGGAGAACAGAGCGTTGGTTGAATCGCAAATAAGCCCTGCGCCGGGATTTGATTCACATGAGCTTCGCAAGTCGAGGAGCAATGGGTTGTACCCCGCTGATGAAAAAAAGTGGCGGGGCGAGAAATTCAACGCGTCCGGGCCGGGCCCGAGCTGCGATAGTCATTCTAAAATCTCACCTCGATTTGCATTATGGAAATCATTGACCAAGCGATCCACATCGACCTGCCTCTGCAGACCGTTTACAACCAATGGACCCGGTTTGAGGATTTTCCGCTGTTCATGGACGGAGTCACCGAGGTGCATCAGTTGGGTTGTGACCGGGTGGAATGGCAGGTGAAGATGGGCGGGAAAAAGAAGACCTGGCTGGCGGAGATCATCGAGCAAGTGCCGGATGCCTGCATCGCATGGCGCAGCACGAACGGAGTGGTGACTTCTGGAAGGGTGGTTTTCACTTCGCTGGGCATGAACTGCACGCGCGTGCATCTGCACCTGAACTACAAACCCGAGGGGATTGTTGAGAAGGCGGCCGCTGCACTGGGGCTGGTGAAGGCGCGGGTGGTGGGAGATCTGCTGCGCTTCAAAGATTTTATCGAGGGAGCGGTCGTTTTGCCCGATGGCTGGCGGGGCACCATCGGTAGCAGCAGCCTCAGCCGGGAGGAGACAGCGCACACGCCGGCGAACGGTCACAACATGCTGAAAACGAAACACAGCAGCCCGAGAGCGCAGATGAGCCTCAATTCAGTGTGCGTGGAGTGATGCCAACATGCCAGCGATGATGGAGGAGGAATCGGCCGTCTTCACACTTAGATTTTCTGGTTCTGCCGGGCACGATGTTTCCTCGGTGTAGAAGAAGAATGCGGCCGACTGGCCGGCTCCTGTGCTGGCGGCAACGCTGTCATTCTCAAGAACCGAGATGATGAGGTCAGACAGCCAGAGCAAATCGAAGGAGCCGGCCGCGCCGGCTGCGAGTTCACTGTTCTGCGTGGACCCGGCAAAGGGTGGCACTGATGAGGGATGGGGATTGCACTGAGACATAGGGAGGAAGCGGGTTCATCACTGCCGTTCGAATTGGAGCGCCCGGCTCATTGACAGGATTCACACGACAGGCGGACGGCGGCCTGAAATGAACGAGATCAAAAACAGCACAAGAAAAACCACGAAGCAAACGTGAGCGATCGATGCCGCCGTTCCAGCGACGCCGCCGAATCCAAGCGCCCCAGCAATGAGCGCGATAATGAGAAATGTGAGAGTGTAGGATAACATAATATGACTTTCTGTTGCTTATGGTTCGCGTGTGACGGCATGGGCGGCCGTATCCATTTGGCCGCTGGCAGGTGTGTCGTGACTAGGCGGCCATCCGGGCGTTTTCGATGAGCGTCAGCAGGTGACGCTGGGCCCGCAGCACGGGCTGCTCATTGCCAAAGGCCAGGTCCAGCACCGGCATGGTTTTATGAATGCGCTCCTCCAAGGCCTCGTCGTCGTCATCGAGATGAGCTGCGGCATCCGCCAGTTTGACCAGGCGCGTCTGCCAGTCGCAGGCTTGGAGCCGCTTGAGATGAACGCCTTCGTCCAAGTCTGGGGCACGGCTTAAACGCTCCACCCGGGATGCGATGAGGCGGCCAAACTGGCTTTCAATTTCTTCCAGCGAGACATCGGTTTTCTCCAGTACATTGTGCAGCAGCGCGGTGGCCAGCACGGGAGGTTCCTGACAATGATAGACCGCCGTGAGCGTGACAGCCACGCGTGTGGCCTGGGCGAACGAAGGCGGGACTTCATTGGGAGGCACTTCGCCTGCATGGGCATGGGCTGCAAATGCGGCGGCTTTTTGCCAGAGGGGCTGGGAGATGGCGGCTGCGATGTCAGCCTGCTGCTCGTGCAACTGGTCGTAGAAAAAGGAAGCCATGACATTCATGCCATGTAATCGTGCCTGCCCTGGAATCCGGATGTGGGCTGATAAACTCAGCATGTTTTTTTGGGTCAGAGCCGCTGACCAGACGGCATGGTTTGTGGCTGCATGGTTCCCCTGCGCCACCTCTGCAAGAACCGAAGCCCCGACTGCGATCAGTCGAGGTTGAGCTTGCGTGCCAGGCGGTTGAGAAGCCGGTGAATGCGGTCTGCTGTGTCGTCCCGCTGTTCGTGCGCTATGGACCAGGCGACGAATGCTCCCACGAGCATTCCTGCGCCGAACACGCCAAGTGCTGAGGTGCCTGGATGTTCACGCAACAGGCGTTCGCCGGAATGCAAAACCTCGGCGGCCTTTTCTTTGGTTCTACCCAAGGCCCGGTCTGCCGCTCCAGCAGTGTCACTCCCTGTGGCACTTTCCCAGGCACGAGCCGCCTTTACGGAAAGATTTTCAGGATCGTCCAGCGTGGGAATGGTTGGATTGTTCATGGTAGTGGCTAGTTGAGGGTTCACAGACTAATCGCCTGGAACGGGGGCTGCGGTTGTACAGGTTCCCCACAACCATCTGTCCGGAACTAGCCTTTACCAGACTGGCGGGTGGCCAGCCTGGAGATGGCCTCCTGCAAGGCGGAGAACTCGACCGGCTTGGTGAGGTGCTCAGAAAACCCCGCCTGCTGGCTGCGCTCCACATCATCGTCCATGCCAAAGCCGCTCATTGCAATGGCAGGCGGACGCCAGCCGTAGAGGGCGAAGAACTGCTCCAGCAACTCGGTGCCACGCCCGTCAGGCAGTCCGATGTCCGAAATGAGCAGGTCGAATTCGTACCCGCGCGCGACTTCGAGGCTCTCGGCGAGGGAGGCCGCGGTGCGGACGATGTAACCGCGCCGCGTCAGCAGTCGTGTCAGCGTGCCCAGCGTGTCAGGATGATCTTCGACGACCAGCAAGCGCAGACCTTCAGGGGCCGAGAGCGGATGCTTCGATTCTCCGTTGGGCTGATCCGAAGGCATGGAGGAGGGGAGACGGACGGTGAACTTGGAGCCGCAATTGGGGCCGTCACTGTGCGCAGCGATGACGCCGCTGTGCATTTCCACCAGAGCTTTGCAGATGGCCAGCCCGAGGCCGAGGCCAGCCTGAGTGTGAAGTGCGCCCTGCTCGAATGCGTCAAAGATGCGGTCCAGCTTGTCGGGCACGATGCCGATGCCCTGGTCCGCGATCTGGACGCTGATGCGGCCTCCCGGTTCGGTGACATAGGTGCTCACTTCGATGGTGCTGTCCTCGGGGCTGAACTTCGCGGCGTTGGTCAGCAGATTCCAGAAGACCTGCTGCAACCGGGCGAAATCTCCGCGCACATGCGGGTCGGGAGCTTCCAGCTTTTCCGCCACTCGAATTCTTCGTGCGGAAAGGTCTGGCTGGCAGGTTTTCATCGCCTGGCGCAGCGCCTCGTGAACATCCACCGGGTGGAGTTCAAGACGCAGCTTGCCATTGCGGATGCGCGCGAGATCGAGCAGGTCGTCAATCAGTCGCGCTTCCAGCCGCACATTGCGCTGAATGGTGTCGATGTGTTCGCGGACGGCGGGTGGGCATTCGATCTCCTCCAGCAGGGTGACTGCATGGACGATGGGTGAAAGCGGGGTGCGCAATTCATGCGACAGCATCGCCAGGAAGCGGTCCTTGGCGGCGTTTGCCTCCTCGGCCTCGGCCTGCGCGGATTCTGCACGGATGCGGCGTTCGCGTTCCTCGGCCTCCCGCTCCAGCGCTTCATTGCGTGCGGCCAGCTCCATGTTGGCGATGCGGAGGGCCTCCTCCGCCGCCTGCCGCGTGCTGTTCATATCGGCGAGAGCGCGGGTCTTGCTGAAGAGATCGACAAAGACGTTCACCTTGGAGCGCAGCACGGCGGGATTGATCGGCTTGGTGAGGTAATCGACCGCACCGACATCATAGCCGATCACGGCGTGTTCATCCTCGCGGTAGTGAGCGGTGAGAAAGATGATGGGGATGTGCTGGGTGCGTTTGCGTTCCTTGATCATCTTTGCCAGTTCGATCCCGCTCATGTCAGGCATCTGCACGTCCAGGACGATGGCTGCGAAATCTCCGTTCATCAGGGCCATCAGCGCCTCGGCTCCGGTCTGTGCTTTGATCAGCCTGTAGCTGGCGCCATTGAGAACACTCTCGATCGCCAGGAGGTTCTTGCTGTCGTCGTCAACGACGAGCACCGTGGGTTTGTCCCGCAGCGGTACTTTGTGAGTGGAGGTGTCAATGGGCATGGCGGCGGCTTTCAGCGATGCAGCCAGACGCGGAGCAATGAGAGCAACTGGTCGGTGTTGACCGGCTTGGCAATGTAATCGCTCGCTCCGGCTTCCAGACATTTTTCACGGTCGCCTTTCATCGCCTTCGCGGTCAGTGCAAGGATCGGAAGGTTGCGAAACTCCGGTTGTTTGCGGATCTCCCGCATCGTTTCGTAGCCATCCATCTCCGGCATCATGATGTCCATCAGCACCATGGCGAGGTCATCAGTGGCCTGGATCAGCTCGATGGCCTGGCGCCCGTTGGTGGCGCTGAGGATTTCCATGTCCTGGTTTTCCAGCACCGTTGAGAGGGCGAAGATGTTGCGGGCGTCATCGTCCACGATCAGGACTTTGCGTCCGCGCAGCACCTCGTTGGTGCCGTGCAGGCTTTCCAGCATCTGCCGCTTGCTTTCCGGGAGGTCTGCCAGCACGCGGTGCAGGAAGAGGGCGGTTTCATCCAGCAGGCGCTCGGGCGACTTCACGTCCTTGAGCACGATGCTCTTGGCCATGGTGCGCAGACGGGATTCTTCCGCACTGGAGAGGTCCTTGCCAGTGAAGACCACGACAGGCACATCTCTCAGGCTGGGTTCTTCATGGATGCGGTCCAGCAGATCAAAGCCGGTCATGTCAGGCAGGCGCAGATCAAGAACGCAGCAGTCAAAGTGGCGGTCGAGCAACGTGGTGAAGGCTTCCTCACCCGTTGCCACAGTTTTGATCTCAATGTCGTCGTGACCGAGCAGTTCGACGATGCTCTGCCGCTCGGTGTCGTTGTCTTCGACGACGAGTAGACGCTTGGTGCGTGGAGCGACGAAGGTTTTGATCTTGTCGAAGGCGCTTTCCAAGTCTTCCGTGGTCGCCGGTTTCACCAGGTAGGAGAAGGCACCGCGTGACAGGCCATGGCTGCGCTCCTCCTCCAGGGTGATGATCTGCACCGGGATGTGGCGGGTTTCGGGGGAGAGCTTGAGATTGTTCAGCACCGTCCAGCCGAGCATGTCGGGGAGGAAGATGTCGAGCGTGATCGCCGTGGGGTGATACTGACGCGCGAGCGTCAGCGCCTCATGACCGCGCGTGGCGACGAGACCTTTGAAGCCCTTGTCACGCGCCAGCCCGAGGAGCACACGAGCGTAGTGGGGATCGTCCTCGACGATGAGCGCCGCGAGATCTCCGACCTCCACGTTGGCGCGGTCGTCCTCGATACGTTCGTCGCGGGGCATGGCCACTGGCAGAGCGATGGAGGGGCGGGGATTGCTTTTTCCTTCGCTGACTGGATTGGGCAATGAGTTGGAAGGGCCGAAATAGACCAGTGGCAGGAAGAGGGTGAAGGTGCTGCCTTCATTGGGCGTGCTGGCGAGCCGGATTTCACCGCCGAGCAGAGATGCCAGCTCACGCGAGATGGCGAGACCGAGGCCGGTGCCGCCATACTTGCGGGAGGTGCCCGCATCCGCCTGCTGGAAGGCCTCGAAGATAAGGCGCTGTTTTTCGGGGGCGATGCCGATGCCGGTGTCGGTGATCGAAATCGCGATGACGGCTCCCGCCCGGTTGAGATTGGGATGGTCGGGACTCCAGCCGCCTTCGGCCAGTTTCACATTCATGCGCACCTGCCCGGCAGCCGTGAACTTGAAGGCATTGGACAGCAGGTTCTTGATGATCTGCTGGAGACGCTTGGAGTCGCTGGTGAAGGCGAAGGGCAGATTGGAGTCGAACTCCATGATGAAGGGCAGGTTTTTGCTTTCCGCAATGTGGCGGAAGCTGCGCTCCACGGAATCCCGCAGGGAGGTGAAACTGATCTCCTCGGCATCCACCGAGACCGTGCCCGACTCGATTTTCGAGAGGTCGAGAATGTCGTTGATGAGATTGAGCAGGTCGGAACCGGCGGAGTGGATGTTGCGGGCGAATTCGACCTGTTTTGGATTCAAATTGCCCACGGAGTTTTCGCCAAGCTGCTGGCCGAGAATGAGGATGGAATTGAGCGGTGTGCGCAGTTCGTGCGACATGTTGGCAAGGAACTCGGATTTGTACTTCGAGGTCAGCGCCAGCTCCGCAGCCTTTTCTTCCAGCGCGCGGCGTGCCTGCTCGATCTCCTTGTTCTTGCGCTCCACCTCGGCGTTTTGGTCGGCGAGTTCCTGAGCCTTCTGCTCCAGCTCTTCGTTTGTCTGCTGCAGCTCCTTCTGGCCTGACTGCAACTCAGCCGTGAGCTGCTGGCTCTGCTGCAGGAGGCCTTCCGTGCGCATCGTCGCCTCAATGGTGTTGAGCACGACGCCGATGGACTGCGTGAGCTGTTCGAGGAAGTTGAGATGGCCGTCGGTGAAGGGGTGCATGGCCGCCAGTTCGATGACCGCCTTGGTCTGGCCTTCATACAGCACCGGCAGCACCACCACATTGGCGGGCCGTGTTCTGCCAAGGGAGGAATGGATGGGTGTGTAATCCTTCGGCACGTCGGTCAGGAGCACGCGCTGCTTTTCCCGCGCGCACTGGCCGACGAGGCCGTCGCCGAGTTCAATCTGGTCTGGCAGATCCTTTTCATTCGCGTAGGCGGCCAGGCGTTGCAGCCGTGGATTTTCATCATCGCCGGAGGTGAGCTGATAGACCGTGCCCTGCTGCGAATCGACGAGCGGCGCGAGTTCGGAAAGCAGCATCTGGCCGACGGTGTAAAGATCGCGCTGGCCCTGAAGCATGCGGGTGAACTTCGCGAGGTTCGTCTTGAGCCAGTCCTGCTCCTTGTTGCGCTCCGTGGTGACGCGGAGGTTGTCGATCATCGTGTTGATGTTGTCCTTCAGTTCGGCCACCTCACCGCGCGTCTCCACCTGGATGGAGCGGGTCAAGTCGCCCTTCGTCACGGCGGTGGCGACTTCAGCGATGGCGCGCACCTGGGTGGTGAGGTTGGCGGCAAGGAGGTTCACGTTGCCCGTAAGGTCTTTCCAAGTGCCTGCGGCACCGGGCACGTTGGCCTGACCTCCGAGACGGCCTTCCACGCCCACTTCACGCGCGACGTTCGTCACCTGATCGGCAAAGGTCGCGAGCGTGTCGGTCATGTTGTTGATGGTTTCAGCGAGCGCCGCCACTTCACCTTTTGCCTGCACGGAGAGGCGCTGGCGGAGGTTGCCGTTGGCCACGGCGGTCACCACCTTCACGATGCCGCGCACCTGATCGGTGAGATTGGCGGCCATCACGTTCACGGAGTCGGTCAAATCCTTCCATGTGCCCGCTACGCCGGGCACCACGGCCTGACCGCCGAGCTTGCCTTCGGTGCCGACTTCACGTGCCACACGCGTCACTTCGGAGGAGAAGGCGTTGAGCTGATCGACCATCGTGTTGATGGTGTTCTTGAGTTCGAGAATTTCGCCCTTCACGTCCACCGTGATCTTGCGGGAAAGGTCACCACGAGCCACGGCGGTGGTTACTTCGGCGATGTTTCGCACCTGGTCTGTGAGGTTGGTGCCCATGGCGTTCACGGAGTCGGTCAAATCCTTCCACGTGCCCGCCACGCCGGGCACCACGGCCTGCACGCCGAGACGGCCTTCGGTGCCGACTTCGCGGGCCACGCGCGTCACTTCCGAGGCGAAGGAACGGAGCTGTTCCACCATGGTGTTGATGGTTTCCTTGAGCTGAAGAATTTCACCGCGCACATCCACGGTGATCTTGCGGGAAAGGTCACCGTTAGCCACGGCGATGGTCACTTCCGCAATGTTGCGCACCTGACCGGTGAGGTTGGAGGCCATGGAGTTCACATTGTCGGTGAGATCCTTCCACGTGCCCGCCACACCGGACACCTGGGCCTGACCGCCGAGCTTGCCTTCCGTGCCCACTTCGCGGGCCACGCGGCTCACTTCGGACGCGAAGCCGTTGAGCTGATCGACCATCGTGTTGACGGTGTTTTTCAGCTCCAGAATTTCCCCCTTCACGTCCACGGTGATTTTGCGGGAAAGGTCGCCCTTCGCGATGGCCGTGGCCACGTCGGCGATGTTGCGCACCTGACCGGTGAGATTGGAGGCCATGGAGTTCACATTGTCGGTAAGCCCCTTCCACGTTCCCGCCACACCCGGCACCTGGGCCTGACCGCCGAGCTTGCCTTCCGTACCCACTTCACGCGCCACGCGGGTCACTTCGGAAGCGAAGGAGCGGAGCTGCTCCACCATCGTGTTGATGGTTTCCTTGAGTTCGAGAATTTCACCGCGCACGTCCACCGTGATCTGCTTGGACAAGTCCCCGTTCGCCACGGCAATCGTCACTTCGGCGATGTTGCGCACCTGGGAGGTGAGGTTGGAGGCCATGGAGTTCACGTTGTCGGTGAGATCCTTCCACGTGCCCGCCACACCGGAGACCTGGGCCTGACCGCCGAGCTTGCCCTCCGTGCCCACTTCACGGGCCACGCGGCTCACTTCGGAAGCGAAGGCGTTGAGCTGGTCCACCAGCGTGTTGATCGTGTCTTTCAGCTCCAAAATTTCCCCCTGCACATCCACCGTGATTTTGCGCGACAAGTCACCGCGTGCCACCGCCGTGGTCACCTCGGCGATATTACGCACCTGCGCCGTGAGGCTGTTGGCCATGGAGTTTACGTTGTCGGTCAAATCCTTCCAAGTGCCCCCCACATCCGGCACCTGGGCCTGACCGCCGAGCTTGCCTTCGGTGCCCACTTCGCGCGCCACGCGGCTCACTTCCGAGGCGAAGGCGTTGAGCTGGTCCACCATGGTGTTCATGGTTTCCTTGAGCTGCAGAATTTCACCCTTCACGTCCACGGTGATCTTGCGTGACAAGTCACCCTTCGCGATGGCGGTGGCCACGTCGGCGATGTTGCGCACCTGACCGGTGAGGTTGGAGGCCATGGAGTTGACGTTGTCCGTCAAATCTTTCCACGTTCCCGCCACACCACGCACCTGGGCCTGACCGCCGAGCTTGCCTTCCGTGCCCACTTCGCGCGCCACGCGGCTCACTTCAGAGGCGAAGCCGTTGAGCTGATCGACCATCGTGTTGAGGGTGTTCTTCAGTTCGAGAATTTCACCCTTCACGTCCACGGTGATTTTCTTGGACAAGTCCCCATTGGCCACAGCGGTGGCCACTTCGGCGATGTTGCGCACCTGGCCGGTGAGGTTGGAGGCCATGGAGTTGACGTTGTTGGTCAAGTCCTTCCAAGTGCCAGCGACCCCGCCCACTTCCGCCTGGCCACCGAGCTTGCCTTCGGTGCCGACTTCGCGAGCCACGCGGCTCACTTCGGAGGCGAAGGCGTTCAGACGGTCCACCATCGTGTTGAGGGTGTTCTTCAGTTCGAGAATTTCACCTTTCACGTCCACCGTGATTTTACGGGACAAGTCACCGCTGGCAATGGCCGTGGCCACGTCCGCAATGTTGCGCACCTGGTCGGTCAGGTTGTTGGCCATGAAGTTCACGTTGTCGGTGAGATCTTTCCACGTTCCCGCCACACCTTGCACCTGCGCCTGGCCGCCGAGCTTGCCTTCGGTGCCCACTTCGCGCGCCACGCGGCTCACTTCGGAGGCGAAGGCGTTGAGCTGGTCCACCATTGTATTGATTGTGTTCTTCAGTTCCAGGATTTCTCCCTTCACTTCCACGGTGATCTTGGACGAAAGGTCGCCTTTGGCGATGGCGGTGGCCACGTCGGCGATGTTGCGCACCTGGCCGGTGAGGTTGGACGCCATCGAGTTCACGTTGTCCGTCAAATCCTTCCACGTGCCCCCCACCCCGGGTACGATGGCCTGGCCGCCAAGCTTGCCTTCTGTGCCGACTTCACGTGCCACGCGCGTGACTTCGGAGGCGAAACCGTTCAACTGGTCCACCATGGTGTTGATGGTGTTCTTGAGCTCGAGAATTTCGCCCTTCACGTCCACCGTGATCTTGCGGGACAAGTCACCACGGGCCACGGCAGTGGTCACGTCGGCGATGTTGCGCACCTGGCCGGTGAGGTTGGAGGCCATCGCGTTCACGGAGTCGGTGAGATCCTTCCAGGTGCCCGCGACGCCGGAGACTTCGGCCTGACCGCCGAGCTTTCCTTCCGTGCCCACTTCACGCGCCACGCGAGTCACTTCCGATGAGAAGGCGTTGAGCTGGTCCACCATGGTGTTGATGGTTTCCTTGAGTTCGAGAATTTCGCCTTTCACGTCCACGGTGATCTTGCGGGAAAGGTCACCACGAGCCACGGCCGTCGTCACGGCGGCGATGTTACGCACCTGGGCGGTGAGGTTGGAGGCCATCGAGTTCACGGAGTCGGTGAGATCCTTCCATGTGCCGGCCACACCGGGCACCACGGCCTGACCGCCGAGTCGTCCTTCCGTGCCCACTTCGCGCGCCACGCGGGTCACTTCTGATGCGAAGGAGCGGAGCTGGTCCACCATGGTGTTGATGGCCTCCTTGAGCTGAAGAATTTCACCGCGCACGTCCACCGTGATCTTTTTCGACAAGTCACCGGCGGCGACCGCGATGGTTACGTCCACGATGTTACGCACCTGGGCGGTGAGGTTGCCCGCCATCTGGTTCACGGATTCGGTCAGATCCTTCCACACACCGGAGACGCCCTTCACCTGGGCCTGTCCGCCGAGCTTGCCTTCGGTGCCCACTTCGCGTGCCACACGTGTCACTTCCGAGGTGAACACGGATAGCTGGTCGATCATGCGGTTCACCAGCTTGGCGGAATGCAGGAACTCGCCCTCCAGTGGGCGGCCATCAACCTCGATGGCCATGGACTGCCCGAGATCACCCTTGGCCACGGCACCGATGGTGCGCGTGACTTCCGTCGTCGGACGAACCAGGTCGTCCATCAGCGTATTGAGCGCCTGCACTTCATCCGCCCAGCCGCCTACCATGCCGGTGATGACGATGCGCTGGCGAAGGCGTCCTTCCTTGCCCACCACGCGGGACACGCGGGCCGCCTCACCGGCGCGGCGTTCGCTCATGCCGAGCACATCATTGAAGGCATCGGCGATCTTGCCACGCACGCCTGTCCAGCCCTCAGGCAAACGGGTGGTGAAGTCCCCCTTGCGAAAGGCCAGCATGGCGGCCAGAAGCTCAAGCTCCCAAGACTCTCCGCTGCCATTTCCACTGCCATTCGTGCTGGTATTTTTCTTTTCAGCGGCCCGTTTCCTCGGCGCGGGTGGGGCGGTAGAACCAGCAGGGGAGCGAGATGAAATTGTTCTCATGGCAAAAAGCGATCTTTGGCCTATCGCACCTCATCGACCATCAGGATGTGTCCTGATCGGTGTATCAGAAACTATTTTTGCCAACCAATCCGGGGTGGGAGGACGATTTCGTGTCGCCGACACAAATTTGATACATCCGCCAGAATCTCCCGCCGCGATTGCTTCCAAACGGTCATCCGCCAAACAGCGGTGTGGCAGGACTTTATATTTTTGGAATTTGTCCGCTCTCGTGTTCGAACAGGAACTCCCACCTTCTATTCGCAGTTTCATCTCCCGTCATGTCCGCTCGGTCGAACAGCTGGAGATTCTGATTCTGCTTAGTCGTGAAGCGAACACTGCATGGACGGTCCAGAAGGTTTACGACACCATTTTGAGCACGCCTCAATCCGTGGAACGGTGGCTCGATGAAATGGTGAGGAACGGTCTGCTGGAAAAGATGGCAGAACCGGCCGTCTGCTATCGGTGCACGGCAGAGGCCAGCCTGATTTCCCAGATGAGAGAGCTCGGAAACATTTACCGTACCCGGCCAGTTCGAGTCATTGAGGCCATCTATCGTCGCGATACAACCGCCGCCCAGAGTTTCGCTGACGCGTTCAAAATCAAAAACAACGATCAAAAGTCATGATAGGTTCGATCATCTACCTCTTGTGTGCTTTCACCAGTCTTGGTGCAGCCGTGTTGTTGTGGCGTGGCTATCGTCGCAGCCGCCAGCGACTGCTGTACTGGAGTTCGCTGTGTTTTGCCATTCTGGCGGTCTCCAATGGCCTCCTCATCCTGGATCTTGTGGTGTTTCCTGATGTGTACATTTTGCCGTGGCGGAACTTCGTCACGCAGGTGGCGCTGCTCGTTCTTTTATACGGACTCATCTTTGAATCTGACTAGCCATGATGCTGAACCAATTCTTCAACGGTGCCGCCACCATCAGCCTGCTGGTCATTGCGTGGTTTTTTCTCCGGTTCTGGAAAAGGACACGAGACAGGCTGTTCCTCTACTTCGCCTCTGCATTCACGATCCTGATGGTGGAGCGGATTGTGCGTGCCGTCATGGCGGTGGACACCGAATGGGCTCCGTACGTCTATCTCATTCGCCTCGCCGCATTCGTCACCATCATTGCCGCCGTGGTGGACAAGAACCGCCGTTCCTGAAACTGCGCTGGATCAGGCGGCGAGTGTCTTCGAAATTGCCGCCAGGGGCAGCGTGATGATGAACTCCGCTCCGGGTTCCTCGTTTTCAGCGAGGATGACGGTGCCGCCCATCTTTTCCACCAAACGCTTCACGATGGACAAACCGAGTCCGGTGGAGGGTTCATCGCCCGTGGGCTGGGCGCTGAGGCGTCCATAGCGGCGGAACATTTTGGTGCGGTCCTCAGCGGTGAAGCCGGGACCGGTGTCGCGCACATGGCACTTGGCCATGCCTGCCATCGGCTCGTGAACGGTGACCTCCACCATGCCGCCTTCGGAGGAAAACTTGATGGCGTTGGAGACGAGGTTTTCCAAAGCCTGGGTCAGACCCTCGGTGTCTGCATTGACAAACACCTCTGCCGTGGGCGTGTGGGTGGTCAGAACGATTTTTTTGGCATTCGCCGCCGGCTGGTGGCTGGAGGCGATTTTTGTCACCACGGTGCACAAGTTCACGGAGGTGTTTTTCAACTGAAGCTGCTCCGCGCATTGATTGGCCAGGAACTCCTGCATGAATGAGAGCATGCGTTCGCTGGCGTTCACGATGTTCTCCACCAGCGGCGTGCAGCGGGGGGGGAGCTCGGAGAGCCGGGACTGCAGCAGGCTGGCGCTGAGCTTCATGCCGGCGAGGCTGTTTTTCAGGTCATGGGCAAGGATGCCGATGATTTCATCCTTGTCCTCAACAAGTGCGCGGAGCTGGTCTTTGGCGCGCTTGAGTGCCAGCTGGGTGCGAACGCGGGAGAGCAGCTCCGCCATGTTGAAGGGCTTGGTGACGTAATCCACGCCGCCTGCCTCGAGCGCCTGCACGATGACGTTTTTATCATCATCCGCCGAGAGGAAGATGACGGGGATGTCTGCCCAGCTGGCGTTGGATTTAATCTGGCGGCAGGTGGTGAGACCGTCGATATCCGGCATCATGACATCCAGCAGGATGAGGTCAGGGGTGCATGAGAAAAGCTGCTGGAAGGCCTGCTCCGCATTACGGGCAAGGGTGATGTCATAGGACATCATGGTGAGGACGTTTCCAATGCCCCGGAGATTCTCCTCCTGGTCATCAACAATGAGGATCGTTACTTTGTCCGGTATAGTCATGAAGTGTTAGCCTTAGTCGATGATGCTGAGGAGATGATTGTTCAAATTATTTCCGTCATGTTCAACGAATGACATTGCTCTGCCTGCATGCTTCATGAATGAAGGTTCATGCCGCGAGGCGCGGAGCTGCCAGCATCTCGCGTGTCAGTGCCCAGAATGCAGCGGGAAAAGAAATGCGACGCGCAGCAGGGGCTGAGGAAGGCTTTCAGAATTTTTTC
>NZ_JBYFBS010000033.1:0-29378 GCF_057652315.1 Prosthecobacter sp. Pr1
ACCTGTCGTTCTCTGAACGATTCAACCCTTCAAGGTTAACCTCCCGGCGCAAGCCGGGAGGTTTTTTTGTGTTGAGTGAATTCTACTGAGCAGCCTCATATGCAAATCCGGGCTTGGCGGAGTTAAGAATCCTTCAAGTCCATTCCTGCCTTGAGCACAGCCCCCTTTCACCTGAGGGCATGATAGCCGCATGCAACTTCCAGCCTCACGCCATCTGGCGTCTCCTCAGGCTCATTTCAGGCAGGAAAAAAAATTGCTCCGAACAATGGCACCATGGATAGATGGTCAGCCTCTAGGGGCTCCGACAGCTCAGACCTTCATGCCGCCGCCTCTTTGAGCACGCAATGTCCTGATGTTCATGACGCGCAACTTCAGCGAGCGAAGGGGCCTCGCTTCACTGCTCTTCTTCTTACAGCCCAGCAAGGCACGATTTTTTTTGGAGATCCAGCAAGAATCCAACCGTACCGCTTGCACATATCAGTAGAAAATTTTGGATTGCTATTGTCCCGCTCCGTCTTCACGACCTCTCTGCGCACCTTTTTCAAGCAGGCCTCACGGTGCCAAGCATGCAGAATATTTGGTTTTCAGCCGACGCACTCGGCTCCCATGAATAGGCCTTTAGCTGATACTTCCTTAAGAGTCGTTATAGCGACGATGGTTTATTCATGAAAATAAACAAAAAGTGATCACCGCGATAACATGGCACGGCACCTGCTCTCTCATGTTACCGCTGCTTGCCTTCCCGGCCGGTCAGCGCCTCAACACCAACAATAACTAAACTCGACCAACACATGAAGCCCAAAAGCATGACATCATTCATTGCCAAGTCGGTGACCGTTCTTGCTGCCTGTGCAGCGCTGAACGCATCTGCCGGCACATCCGCCCCCGTTAAAAACCCCGTCCCTGTGGAAGAAAAATCAGGAGCTCTGTTCGAATCGATCGGAGCCACCTTCGACGCCGGCTACGACAGCCGCTACTACTTCCGCGGTCTTTGGTTCGCTGATAACATCATGTGGACGGCGCTGAACATCAGCGTGCCGATCACTGACAAGCTGACCTGGGGCATCGGTGGCGCCTACATCAACACCGCTGGCACTCCTTTTCTGGGTTCCAAAAGTGGCTTCGCCTATTCGGAAGTCGATGCGATCACCAATCTGAGCTTCGACGCAGGATGGGCGAAGTTCGGAATGCAGTATCAGTACTACTTCTATCCAGATAACTACGGTGGCAGCTTTGGTGGCGTCCCTATTGCAGGTGCCGACCCAGAATTCGCACTCAAAGGTGCGGGTGAACTGGGCTGGACGGTTGCAGTGCCAATCAAGGGCTTCAACATCTATGCAGGCTACTACTATGACCTCCGAATCAATGGTTCCTACATCTCCCTCGGTGCGGACTACACCTTCGCAGTCACTGATTGGCTGAGCATTGTGCCTTCCGTCAACACCGGTTTCGGCATCGACTACTACACCGGCAATGGTTCAGGTTCGGTTCCTGGCAGCACCTTTACTGGCAACAAAGGTCAGAGCATGAACTCTGGTCCGACTTCTGGCTTCACCCACGTTCTCTACACCCTCGCCGTCCCAGTCAAGCTGACCAAGTCGGTGACCTGGACGAGCTACGTGGCATTGAACCATGGCGAAAAGCTTCGCACGCAGCTCAACACCACCCAGAACGAATTGTACTGGGGCACCAAGCTGAGCTTCGCGTTCTAATTCGTCGGGGCTCGAAGCCCTGAACACACTTGTCTGATATTAGGTTGGGGCTCCCGGTCAGTTCGTTCACTGACCGGGAGCTTTTTTTTTGGCGCGGAACGTCTTCCTGCCTAGCATCCGTGCTGCATGACTGAACATCCGCTCAACTGGAACTCGAACAACCTCACCCATGGCTGGCAGCGCGGCGTCAACGCCTTCTTCTGGGGCCTGGGTTTTAAGCCTGCAGATTTCGACAAGGCCCAGATCGGCATCGGCACACCGCTGCTCGATGGCAACATCTGCAACGTCCACGCGCACGAGCTGGCCCAGCTCATCGCCCAGGGCTGCAAAGAAGCAGGCCTCATCGGCTTCCCCTTCGGCGTCTCGCCGGTAAGTGACAACATCACGCAGGGAAATGTGGGTGGTGCAGCCTCCCTCTGCTCACGCAATCTCATGGCCAACGGCGCCGAGATGATCTGCACCTCGCACTGCTACGATGCGCTGATCGGCCTGCATCACTGCGACAAAAACGGCCCGGCCTTTGCCATGGCTCTGGCACGTACCAACTACCCCGGCCTCATTGTCAATGGCGGCAGCATCATGCCCGGCTGCCACAAAGGTCACTCCACCTCCATCCTCGATGTCTATGATGCCGCTGCGAAGGAAAAGCAGGGGACGATGAGCTACGAGGAGTCCGAGCAGATCATCCGTACCGCCTGTCCTGGTGCCGGTGGCTGCGGCATCGCCGCCTCCTTCAACACCTGGGGCATCGCCCTCGAAGCCATGGGCCTCAGCCTGCCGGATACCTCCTCCATGCCTGCCATCGAAGCCGGCAAACGTGAGGAATGCCTGCGCGTCGGCAAAGCCGTGCGCCGCCTGCTGGAGTTGAATCTGCGCCCGCGCGACATCATCACCAAGGCCTCCATCACCAACGCCATGACGGCCATCTGCGCCATCGGCGGCTCCACCAATGGCGTGCTGCACATCCTCGCCGTGGCACGTGAAGCAGGCGTTGATTTCACTCTGCGTGACGTGCAGGCCATTGGCCGCCGCACGCCCGTCCTGTGCAATTTCGCGCCTCGCGGCCGGGGCACCATGGTGGATCTTCATCGCCTTGGCGGCACCACCATGCTGCTCAAGCACCTCATGAAAACTGGGCTGCTGGATGGCTCCTGCATCACCGTCACCGGTCAGACGCTGGCGGAGAATCTAGCCAATGCCGCCGAAGTTCCCTTCCCTAACGAACTCATCGCGCCCATCGACGCGCCGTTCAAAGAATTCGCCGACATCCAAATCTGCTTTGGCAACCTCGCCCCGGACGGCATCGTCTTCAAAGTTTCCTCGCTGGACGAGCCCCGCTTCCGTGGCAAAGCCATCTGCTTCACGGATTCCAAAGGCGTCTCCGATGCCGCAGCCGCCGGCCGTATCCAGCCCGGCCACATCGTCGTCATTCGTGGCTGTGGACCCGTGGCCCTCGGCATGCCGGAAATGCACGTGGCCAGCGCCGCCCTCGCAGTGCCAGAGCTCTATGGCAAAGTCGCACTGCTTTCAGACACCCGTGTCTCCGGCGTCTCCGGGGGGGCCGTGGGCGTGCATTGCAGCCCGGAAGCAGCCGTGGGCGGTCCGATTTCCGTGGTGGAAGATGGCGATGAAATCGAATTCGACCTGCTCGCAGGCACCATTCACGTCAATGCCGACCTGGATGCTCGTCCCCGTGTAGCTTTCCCCGTCAGCCATCCCTTCGGCTATCTCGCGGATTTCGCCGCCACGGTGACCCAGGCCCACCAAGGCTGCGTGCCCCGCTGGGTGGCTGACCGAAAGTAGCCTTGTTGCAGTGCAACAAGGCCCCTGTTCCGCTGGAACAGGGCTACTTGGCCATTTTCGCCGCCAGCAGCACAGCCTCCACCAGGCTGCGCCCGTTGGCTTTGCCCTGCCAGGCGATGTCGCACGCCGTGCCATGATCCACGCTCGTGCGCGGCACCGGCAGCCCAAGCGTCGTGTTCACTGCCGTGTCAAACGCCAGCGCCTTCAGGGGAATGAGCGCCTGATCGTGATACAGGCAGATGTAGGCATCCACCGCCCGGCGCTTCGGCGCAATGAATGCGGTGTCTGGTGGCAGCGGTCCTTCGATCGTGTGGCCTTTCGCGCGGGCCGCTTCAATGGCAGGCACGATGATCAATTCCTCTTCACCACGGCCAAACAGTCCATGCTCGCCCGCGTGAGGATTTAGCCCGCAAACCGCGATGCGCGGCTTCTTTCCGCGCACACGCTGCACTGCCTCGGCAGTAAGCTCAATGACATCCAGAATGCGCTGGGTCGTCAGCGCAGGCACCACGTCCTGGTAACCAATGTGCACCGTCACCAGACTGCAGATCATTTCCTCGGAGAAAAAGGTCATGCAGGAGCGCTCTGCCTGCATCTTCTCCGCGAACATCTCCGTGTGCCCCGGATACTTGATGCCAGCGGCATGCAGCGCCTCTTTGTTGAGCGGTGCCGTGGCCACCGCAGCGACTTGTTTTGCCAGAGCGGCCTCGATGCTCTTCTCCACGTAGCGGTAACCCGCCGCACCCGTCTTGGCACTCACCGTGCCCGGAGTGAAATCCTCCGCATCAAAACCAAAAAGATCCAGCACAGCCGGCTCGTCGATGCTCCCGCACTTCTCCGCCCATCCGATCTCGCTAATGATACGCTTCGGTGCTGGGAGTCCGGTCTGCCGCGCACAGCGAGCTAACAGCCGTGCATCCCCAAAAACCACCGGCGTAGCCAGCTCACACACCTCCGTGTTCGCGAGCAGTTGCAGACAAATTTCGGGACCAACCCCCGCAGGGTCGCCCATGGTGATGGCAATGAGTGGTTTCGGCATGAACCGTCACTCTGACTCAACGCAGCACCTTGTCGAGAAACTTGGCAACGATGGCCGTGCGTTCCTCATCATAAAACTCTGCGCCACCATGCAGGCTGCCCGGCAGCAGGATCAAAGTCACCGGCAGCCCCAAGGACTCATAGGCTTTGGCCAGTTCCTGCGACTGCTGCGGCGGCATCTGCGGATCCGCATCACCATGAATCAGCAGCAGCGGCGGATCATTCTTGTCCAGATGCGTCACCGGACTCGCCAGCTTTGCCAGTTCGGGCTTTTTGTCAGGTGTATCCCCCAGCAGCAGCTTCAGCGCAGGAATGCGGAAATCACGGCCCTTCGGAGTGCTCTGGGAAAGAATGGTCTCCAGATTCGACGCGCCGAAAAAACTCACGATGACCTGCACATCGCTGCTTTGATCCAGATGCTCACCGACTTTGCCTTCGAGCTCTGGGTTCCCATTGCTCACGCCGACCAGCGCCGCCAGATGCCCGCCCGCCGAGGAGCCGATGATGGCGATCTTGCTGGCATTGATATGATACAACCCCGCCTTGGTCCGCAGAAAACGAATCGCCGCCTTGATGTCATGCACCTGCGCTGGAAACAGCGCCTGCGTGGACAGCCGGTAATCCACGCTCGCGATGGCAAAACCCTTGTCGTACAAGTCGGCGATCGGCACGTCCTCTTTGGAACCCGCCCGCCACCCACCACCATGCACATAAACGATCAGCGGCGGATTCTCCCCCTGCGGACGATGCAGATCCAGCTTCAGCGAAGTCTCCCCCACCTTGGCATATTCAATGTCCGTCTGCGTGTCCGCCAGTGCCGCAGAGGAAAGTAAAACAAGGCAGCAAATGAACTTCATCATGCTTCGATCATCATCTGCTCAGCCGGGACTTCCAGCGTGATTTTTGTGCCATAACCAAGTCCTTCCGTCCACGGCAACAGCAGTTCAAGTACGTCCGGCTTTTGAAAATGCACGGGCTTCGTGTCGGGATGCGGGAAGTAGATCCATCCTTCAACGGGCTCAGCCCCATCGCGATGCGCCGTGACATCAAAGAACGAAAAATCCTCGGCCGGATCTTCGGGATGCCACTTCAGCGCACGAAACGTATGCCGGGGCTGCACCACACGATAACTCAGCGGCGCGATGCTCACATTCAGCGTGCCGGGATAAAACGAGCTCAGATCCAGCCCCAACTCTGCAAAGAACGGCAGCTGCATTCGCAACGTGCCGCCGGGAAAACGCGGATTGCCATTCAAGCCTGAGGCCACTCGATGGCCTTGAACGATGGTGGCGGGGATCATGCCAAAATCTGTTTGATCACATGACACGGCTCCACACCCGTCAGCTTGAAGTCGAGCCCGGCTTTGCTGAAGGTGAGGCGTTCATGGTCAATGCCCAGGCAGTGAAGAATCGTCGCCTGCAAGTCGGCCACGTGGGTTTCGTCCTCGATGATGTTGAAGCCCATCTCATCCGTCGCGCCAAGGGTGACGCCGCCTTTGATCCCCCCACCGGCCATCCACATGGTGAATGCCTGCGGATGATGATCACGCCCCAGGCTGCGTCCCAACGAAACACTTGCCTCCACCATTGGCGTGCGTCCAAACTCACCACCCCAAACGACCAGCGTGCTGTCGAGCAGCCCGCGCTGTTTGAGGTCCTTGATCAGCGCGGCACTGGCCTGATCCGTGATGCCGCAGTTCTTCTTCACATTTCCCGCCACATCGCTGTGCGCGTCCCAGCCTTCATTGTAGATGTTGATGAAACGCACACCGCGCTCGACCATCCGCCGTGCCAGCAGGCAGGCACGGGCGAAGGACGGCACCTTCGGATCACAGCCGTACATTTTAAGCGTGGCCTCGTCCTCCTTGGTGAGGTCCATCAGCTCCGGCGCGGAACTTTGCAGGCGGTAGGCCATCTCGTAGTTCGCGATGCGCGTGCCCGTCTCGCTGTCGCCATCCAGCTTGAGGCGGCGTTGATTCATCGCGTTGATGAGTTCAATCGTGTCACGCTGCGTGCCAGCCTCGATGCCCTGCGGCGTGCTCACGTTCAAGATGGGATCGCCCGTATTGCGGAAGCGCGTGCCGGAATACACGCTGGGCAGAAAGCCGCTGCTCCAGCAGGCGGCACCACCACTGATGCCGCTGCCCGTGCTCATCACCACAAACGACGGCAGATCCCGCGTCTCGGCCCCCAGGCCATACGTGATCCAAGATCCCATGCTGGGCCGCCCCGGCTGTGAGAAGCCCGTGTTCATATAAATCTGCGCCGGCGCATGGTTGAACTGCGTGGTGCGGCAGGACTTCACGATGGCGATGTCGTCCACCACCGAAGCCAGGTGTGGCAGCATTTCAGAAAGCTCCGCACCGCACTGACCGTGCTTCGCAAACTTGTAGCGTGGCCCCAGCACCGCCGCGTCCGGCCTGATGAAGGCATAGCGCTGCCCGCCAATGATCGAAGGCGGCAGCGGTTTGCCTTCGTACTTCGTCAGCATGGGTTTGTTGTCGAACAGCTCCAACTGCGACGGCGCACCCGCCATGAACATGTGAATCACCGCCTTGGCCTTCGGCGGGAAATGAGTTGGTGCGGTGACATTCGGACTCTGCGCCGCGCCATAAGCCGATTCCGCCAGCAGCGATGCCAGCGCGATTTTGCCGGTGCCGACAGCACAGTCTTGGAAGAAGTGACGGCGGGTGATGTTGGAAGTGTTCATGGATGCGTGATGGCTTCGTCAAGATTCAGTGCGGCGCGACTCACATCGGCCCACAGGGCCTCGCCTTCGATTTTCCGTTCGCGCTGCTTTTGCAGGAAGGCTTTGAGCAGCGCCAGTTCATCCGGCGCAGCAGGCCGTGTGGCGACTCGGCGGAAGATGTTTTGCAGACGCTCCTCATCGCTCTGCGATTCCGCCATCACCTGCTTGGCCATCGCCTGCGCTGCCTCAACAAACATCTGGTCGTTGAGCAGCGTGAGGGCCTGCAGCGGACTGTTCGAAACTTCGCGTTTGGCCAGACAAGATTCACCGGTGGGAGCATCAAAGGTGGTGGCCATCGCAAACGGTGCGGTTCGCTTGGTGAAAGTGTAGAGGCTGCGGCGGTAGTGGTCCTCTCCCTCGCTGGTCTTCCACTCCACTTTGCCGTAGGTGCCTTCGGAAGTGACACTCGCAGGCTGCGGCGGATAGACACCCGGACCGCCCATCTTCGGCGATAAAACGCCCGCAGCCTTCAACGCTGAATCACGAATCACCTCCGCATCCAGCCGGAACCTCGCACCGCGCGCCACCATGATGTTCTCCGGATCTTTTTGCGCATGCTCAGGGGTGATGCGGCTGCTCTGCTTGTAGGTCGCACTCGTCACAATGAGCCGATGCAGCTTCTTCATCGACCAGCCCTGCTTCACCAATTCCACAGCAAGCCAGTCGAGCAGCTCCGGGTGCGAAGGCGGATCACTCTGATAACCGAAGTCTTCCAGCGACTTCACGATGCCACGGCCAAAGAACGCCTGCCACTGGCGGTTCACCGTCACGCGCGCCGTGAGCGGATTTTCGGGGGCAAACAGCCACTTCGCAAACGAGAGCCGGTTCGCAGGAGCATCCTTGGGCAGCGCAGGAAGGAACGCTGGAACACCGGGCGACACCTCTTCCTTCGGCTGCAGGTACTCACCACGATGGTAGCGGTGCGTGATGCGCGGATTGCTCGCGGGACGTTCATCCATCACCAGCGTGGGCTGGCCACGCGGTGGACTCTTCCGAGCGGCGAGCAAAGGTGCAGCGGCCTGCTTCATTTCATCCGCTGTCTCAAGAAAGCTCCGCAGCAGAATATCATGTTTTGATTTGTCTCCGGTGGCCAGTGCGTCCTCGACTTCCGCCGGCAGCCCTGTTGCTTCAGCATGATCACTGGTCGTCACGGAAATGCGGAAGTGGCCAAGCGGACAGGCAAAATGCTTTTCAAACAGCATCTTCAAATCCAAGCCGTTCGTGAGATCCACCGGCTGCTCAAAATGAAACACCGCCGCATGCTGCACGCCGTAACCACCCAGCACCTGCCAGCCGCTGGACATCTCACCATCCAGCGTGGCTCCGGCGTTATTTTTCTTTTTCGCGGCGGCTTTCGCCTTGGCTTTGGGATTGCTGGCGGCGGCATCATTGATGCGGTCGTCCTCGTCCTCATTGGTGTCCTCAGCCCGCGCAATCTTGACGCGCTGACCGTTTTGCAAAGCCTGAAATTCACTCATGAAGAAACCACCGAGCGGCCCTTCGTAGTTGGTGAGTCCGGGGCCGTCATTTGGGAGGCTGGAGTGTGAAGTCACCTCAATGCGCAGCGCACGCACTCCCTTGATCGGTGCCTTGAAGCTCAGATCATAGACATCACTCTTCGAGATATCACCGCTGCCGAGGATGAAGCCATCCGCCTGCTGCTCCAGATGCGGCATCGTCGTGGCCATTTTCGTTGGGCGAATCACTTCCCACTTGGATGCCCTGTGCGATTCACCCTCAATCCACCCTGCGAAACGACTTTCCATGGCCGCTTTGCCGCCGGGAAACTTCGCAGGCAGATCAGCCTCAAGTTTGGCGATCTTCGCAGCCTGCGCTTTTTTCTGGGCTTCCACTTCCGGCGTCGGAATAAAATAGGTTGGCTCGCTGGCATTGTTCAGCAGCGCCAGCGTGCGGTAAAAGTCCGTGTGCAGGATCGGATCGTACTTGTGCGTGTGGCACTGGCAGCAGTTCATCGTCAGGCCCATCCATGCCGTGCCGGTGACGCTTACGCGGTCCACCATCGCATAAAAACGGTACTCATTCGGATCAATGCCACCCTCCTCATTCAGCATCGTATTGCGGTGAAACCCCGTGGCAATGAGGTCGTCCGGCGTCGCGTTCGGCAGCATGTCACCGGCAAGTTGTTTGATGCTGAACTGATCAAACGGCATGTCAGCATTCAGCGCCTTCACCACCCAGTCGCGATACGGCCAGATCTGGCGCGGGCGGTCTTTCTCAAAGCCGTTCGTGTCTGCATATCGCGCAAGGTCCAGCCAGCGCCGTGCCCAGCGCTCGCCATACTGCTTGGAGGCCAGCAGGTGGTCCACCAGCTTGTCATAAGCATCAGGCGTCTTGTCATTCACAAACGCGTCCGCCTCCGCAGGTGTCGGCGGCAGGCCGGTGAGATCCAGATAAACGCGGCGCACGAGCGTGT
The DNA here is from genome assembly GCF_057652315.1 of Prosthecobacter sp. Pr1. NCBI lineage: Bacteria > Pseudomonadati > Verrucomicrobiota > Verrucomicrobiia > Verrucomicrobiales > Verrucomicrobiaceae > Prosthecobacter > Prosthecobacter sp. Pr1. Next base: position 9,736 of record NZ_JBYFBS010000033.1, read on the forward strand.
AGCTGTCCGCCTCCGGTGAAGGCTTCAACCCCTCCTTCTTCAGCCGGTCTTGAATGAAGGCATCAATCGGATGGACGCCAGCCAGAGGCAGCGCTGCCTGCTTCGGCGGCACATACGCCCAATGCGCCTCATACGGCGCTCCCTCCGTGATCCACTGCCTCAAGATGTTCTTGGCGCTCTCCGGCAACACCGTCTTCGTGTGCGGGGGCGGCATGACTTCATCCTCATCCGTCGAGAAGACGCGCTTGATCACTTCACTCGAGTCCGGCTTCCCCGGCACGACGGCCAGCTCACCCGACTTGCCTTTGCCAATGGCCGAATCCCGCAAATCCAGCCGCAGCTTGCCTTTGCGTCCCTGGTCATCCATGCCGTGGCATTTGAAACAATGCTGCGCCAGCACTGGACGCACATCACGATTGAAATCGACGGCGAATCCAGCGGCTGGCAGGGCAAGGCAGAAAAGGAGGGCGTGGCGTGTCATTGCGTTGGGTTGAGAACGCCATGAGAAGGCGATTTCTGACCACAAGACACGCCCCAAGCAGGATCAGCCAAGAGAAAAGCAAGCCAGGTCAATACCCGCCTGCCCCAATCTTGCCGCCCGCACTGTCGAACGTGCCTGCCGTTTCCCGTTTGCGGTGCTCATCCATCATGGCCGCCGTCGCCGTAGCTCCGCAGCGTGACCCGCCAAGATCGCGCACTTTGATCAGGCCGTCCAGATCACGCACCCCACCCGCCGCCTTTACCTGCACCTTCGGACTGCAACTGGCGCGCATGAGCGCCAGATCATGCTCCGTGGCCCCTTTATAATTGTAGCTGCCGTCGGCCTGCTTCACGAAGCCGTAGCCCGTGCTCGTCTTCACCCAGTCCGCTCCAGCACGTTCGCAGATCTCGCAGAGCTTGCGCTTGAAGTCGTCGCTGCTCAGACCCGCGCCGCCATTGGTCAGATAATCGTTTTCAAAAATGACCTTCACCTTCGCTCCATGCTTGTGCGCTTCATCGCACACGGCTTTCACATCCGCCTCGACGTAGCCCCAGTCACCGCCCAGCGCCTTGCCAACATTGACCACCATGTCGATCTCGTTCGCTCCGTCTTTGCAGGCCAGTTCCGTCTCATAGCGCTTCGATTCCGTGGCGCTGTTCCCATGGGGAAAACCAATCACACAACCCACCAGCACGCCGGATCCCCGCAGCCATTCCACGGCTTGCTTCACCGCATAGGGCTTGATGCACACCGACGCCACCTGGTACTGCGCCGCCAGCTTGCACCCGGCTTCGAGATCCGCATCCGTCATCGTGGGATGCAGCAGGCTGTGGTCGATCATCTTGGCAAGGTCAGAATAGCTGTATTTCATAAAGTGCGCTTGGCTAAGCCAATTTTTAAATTGGCTTAGCCACTTGTCAAAGCCCGATTTTTCCGCAAAATCAACCCGTGGTCAAAACAGCCTCTTTCCACAAACAACTGATCGAAAAACTGCGGAAGCTCCTCCGCAGCCGACAGTTCGTGCCCGGCTCGAAGTTTCTAACCGAGCGCGAGATCGCCGAGCGCTTCGACACCAGCCGCCCCACGGCCAACAAAGCGCTCAGCAGTCTCGTCTCGACCGGCCTCCTTGAGTTCCGCCAGGGGGCAGGAACCTTCGTGCGCGGAAGCGTGCTGGACTACGATCTGCAGCATCTCGTCAGCTTCACTGAAAAAGCCAAAGCCGCCGGGAAAAAGCCCGGCACCCAGCTCATCGCCCTGCAAAAACTCTCTGCCGCCGATGCGCCCGCAGCCGTGGCGCAAGCCCTGCATGCTTCACCCGATGAACCACTGCTCTATCTTGAGCGTCTTCGCCTCGCCGACGGACAACCCGTCATCTATGAGCGCAGGCACGTCATGGCACGCTTTTGCACCGGCATGACCAAGACCGATGCCAAAGGCTCGCTCTACGGCTACTGGACGACCAAGTGCCGGCTGACCATCTCCGGTGCAGACGAATCCATCCGCGCCGTGAACGCCTCATCCGCCCAGGCCGCAGCGCTCGGCATTCCGCCAAACACCGCCTGCCTCCTGGTCGTCGCCACCGGCTTTCTCGAAGGCGGCGCCCCCCTCTGGTATGAAGAGACACTTTACCGCAGCGATGCGTACGAATTCCGCAATCAACTCGGCGGCGTTTCAGGCCCCAAACCCGCGCAGGGCCGCATGCGCTGATGCCCCTTACTCAAGCCGGAATTCAGGACTCGACACCGTCAGCGTGGAACCGTTTTCCTCCTGCGTGTGCACGGTGATGACATCCAGTGTCTTCACGTCACCTTCGATGGAGACTTCCCCGCTGTAAGTATCTGCACCGGTTTTTTCCAGCGGCGCTGAAGACCACGCATCGAACTCCATGGCGATGGAGTAATCAGGATGGCGGTTCACAGACCACCAGACGGTGTTTTCCTGCGGCTCGCTATGATCGGGAAAAACAACCTTCACCTTAAGACGCTTCGCGGCCTTGTCCCACTTCGTGGTGACCTGCGGCGGCGCCACCATGTGACGTGTCCCAAAGAAGTGATGAAGCGCAAAGGCACGGAGATTTTCATCCACTTCCGGCAGACCACCGACGGACTTCACAAAACCCGCCTCTTTAGCTCCGCCATGCTGTCCGCCAGGAACAATGTACACAGGCACTTGCGGGAAGAGGCGGCCCATCTCGACAAGACCGGGACTTACATTGTCATTGGAGCCCTGGTTGTAGAAAATTTCGGTGCCACGCTGTTTCAGCACATCGAGGTAGTTCGTCGTGCGGCAGGCCTCCCACGCGGCATTGCATGCCGTTTTCATCTCGGCATCACTCCACCCAGCATCACGCGCCATTTTCACCGTGATGCGTTCGTCCGAACGCGCCTTCTGCCGCACCAGCAACTTTTCACGGCCCACGGGGTCAGTCATCGCAGCGATGAAGTCCTCGTTCATCTTCGTGATCTCCGGAGAGAGCATTCCTTCAACATAAGGTCCGCCCGGGCTTTCGATCACTGGTGCCACGACAGGCATGATGGCCGTGACACGATCATCCGCGATCCCCGCCGCTGCGGTGGCCACCCCACGCTTCGAGCCCCCGGTGGCCAGCACCTTCTTCGGCTGAAACACTTCCTTTTCCGCGATGGCGGCCGTGAGCGCGCGCATGTCGCTGATGCCCCAGATCCACGCCGGTGTGTAGCGCGTGTCCTTCGTCTGGATGAAATGCTCCTCCATCATCAGGTGAAGCTTTCCCACCGGCTCCATCGCATCGATCGGCACCATGCCGATGAAAACCAGTCCCACGCCCTGCTCTTTCAGCAGGCGCAGCTTCGCACCAGAAGCAGCCGCAGGCTTCAGCTGCAGCCCCGTGTTCTCGATCAGCACGTTGGTACAAACACCCGTCGCGGGCGCGAGGAAAGTCACTGGCAGCCGTACCTTCATCCCGGGCCACCATTCGCACACGGTGATCTCGACAATCTTCTGGCGAATCGCGGCGTCTTTGGGATTCGCATGCCAGTCTTCTATGACCTTGGTTTCCAGCGTCTTGGTGTCGCGGATGGATGCCATGTCAAACTTCCCGATCGTGATGTCAGCACGGACAGAAACAACGGAAAACAAAAAGGCGGAAAGCAGCGCGGCGAATTTCATGCCTCACTCAACGCATCTCGGCGCGCACTTCTGCCATACTTGATGTGCAAAGGAGCCCTGAAAATAAAAACAGCCTTGCGGACGAAATCCGCAAGGCTGTGTGAAGCATTTGGCTTGATCAATCAGGCCATCGCCGCAGCGACGTTGCCCACGAGATCTTTGCCAGGCGTGAGCGTCTTGGAACCCGGAGTCCACTTGGCAGGGCAGGCTTCGCTCGGGTTCGCCATCAGATGCACATTGGCCTCCATTTTGCGGACGAGTTCGCCTGCATCACGGCCCACGTTGTAGAAGTTCACCTCGGAGGTCACCAGCTTGCCCTCAGGATTGATGATGAAGGTGCCGCGCAGCGCCAGACCGGTGCCGCTGTCATACACGCCGAAGAGACGGCTCACGGCACCGGTGGTGTCAGCGGCCAGCGTGTACTTCACGTTCTTCATCAGGCCTTCGGTATTGCGCCAGACCATGTGGGCAAACTTCGTGTCCGTAGACACCGCGACCACATGCGCGCCAAGCGCGGCGAGTTTGTCCTGCTGATCCGCGAGATCCGCCAGTTCGGTGGGGCAGACGAAGGTGAAGTCAGCCGGGTAGAACACCAGGACAGTCCATTTGCCAGCTTTCTTGATGTCAGCGAGCGAGACCTTGCCAAAGTCACCAAGAGAAGGCTCGTAGGTTTCCATTTCGAAATCGGGAACGTTGGATCCGACAGAGACGAGAGTTGTTTCCATGAGTATGCGAGTTTTAGGGGTAAAGGCGCTTCAAAAAAATGCCCGGGAGCCCGACTGTTGACGCGCAATCGTTCGCCGGTCAAACGCTAAGGCGGAAGAAGGCGATAGAAGCCTCACCGGTGAACAATGACCGTTGCAGTTCCATGCAATCTGAGTGGAGTTTTACCGTTAAGAAAAGATGCCTACTTCTCCCCGCCGCCATTTCCTCAAGACCGCCGCCCTCAGCGCACTCGCCGGTCCCAACATTCTGCGTGCCGCTGACTCGAAGCAGAAAATCCGTGTCGCCTGCGTCGGCGTCGGCCAGATGGGTGGCGGTGCCGTTCAGGCCTCACGCGACGAAGAGATCGTGGCCTTCTGCGATGTGGACTGGCGCGATCTCGGCGGCCGCAGCGCCTTTGAACAAGCCAAGAAGTACCCAAACGTCCCCAAGTTCACGGACTTCCGCGAGATGCTGGACAAAAAAGGCGGCGAGATCGATGCCGTCCTCATCTCCACCCCGGACCACACCCATTTCGCCGCCGCGATGGCCGCCATGGAGGCCAAGAAGCACGTCTTTGTGCAGAAGCCGCTGGCGCACAACATCTGGCAGGTGCGCACCCTGCAAAAGGCCGCGAAAAAATACGGCGTGCAGACCGTCATGGGGAATCAAGGCCACTGCTGGGAAGGCATCCGCCTGGTGAAGGAATGGTTCGAAGCAGGCGTGCTCGGTGAGGTGCGCGAAGTCCACTGCTGGACCGAGCGCCCTGTGAGCAAGGTCGGCTTTTTGCCGAAGTTCCCAACGCAGATCCCCGCTGGCGAACCCGTGCCGAAAGAGGTGGACTGGAAGCTGTGGCAGGGACCGGTGGCCGATGCTGAATACAACTCGCAATACCTGCCTCAATTCTGGCGCGGCTGGTGGAACTACGGCTGCGGCGGCCTCGGCGATATCGGCTGCCATTGCCTCGATGCACCCTTCTGGACACTGCAGCTCGGCATGCCCGAAAAAGTCGAAGTCGTCGAGCAGCAGGCCGGCGAATTCAAAGGCTACACGGCGCCGAAGTCACACATCATCTTCCACTTCGCCGCGCGCGGTTCACTCCCACCCGTCCAGATTCATTGGTATGAAGGCGGCCTTCTTCCTGAAGCCCTGCCAGGCATGGCGAAAGGCCTGCCGGACAACGGCATGATCATGAAAGGCAGCAAGGAAACGCTCTTCTCTGAAGGCATGCGAGTGCAAAGCCCGCAGCTCTGGCCCCGTGAGCGCATGACGCCCATCATCGACATCCTGCGCCGCAAGCCGCTCCCACGCTCCGTCGCTGGTGAGCCCATCGGCGAGCTCTTCGCCGCCATTCGCGGCACCATCCCGCATGCAGGTTCCCACTTCGACTACGCCTGCCCGCTGACCGAGCTTGTGAACACTGGCGTCATGGCCATCCGCTCTGGCAAAACCATCGAATGGGACGCTGCAAACATGAAGGTCAAAGGTGCGCCTGAATTCGATGCCTGGATCAAGGAGCCCGTCCGCGAAGGCTGGAGCTATGGTGAAGACCTGTGGAAAGCTTAAAGAGCAAAGACCCATGCACCGACTTGCCCTCTTTCTGCTGCTCGCCTTCACAACGCACGCCCAGGAAATCCGCCGCACGCCACTCACACTCAAAGATGGCGGCACTCCCGAAAAGCCCGCTGTCTTTGATGGCAAGGGCATGATCATTGATCTCGGAATCGATGTAACCTCACACGATTGGGAAAAGCAGGGTGATGTGTGGACCTCACGCGGCCCCTTCGACAAACATCCCGCAGTGGATGATGTCCAGCGCGCCGCGCTCTTCATCGAGGAAGTGCCCATGTGCATCACGCGTGACCGCGCCGCCGAGCAAAAGAGCGGAGAAAAAGGCAAGGTCATCTTCATGGCGCCGGAAGCGCTGCAACCCGGCCAGATGGCATTCAAACCCGACGGCTCCCTCTATTTTCGCTGGCCTGCTGACAAGCCCCCCCGGCTCAGCCAAAATCTACCTCCCAGCCGCTGGACTCGCGAGCTGTGTGAACATCGCCTGCTCCTACCTCACGGTGAAAAACATCACCGCACTGCATGCCGCAAACGACGGCTTCAACATCCACGGCAACCGCCTCGGCATCCGCTTGGAAAACGTGAAAGCCTTTTCCAATGGCGACGAAGGCATCAGCGCCCATGAAACCGTGCAGATGGACGTCGTGAATTCTGAGATCGCCTGGAACGGTTCCTCCGCCGGTGGCGTCGCCGATGTGAATGACTGCACCACGACCTACACCCACTGCGAAGTCCATCACAACCTCGGCGCAGGGTTCTTCTTCGAGGGGAAATCCCACCGCGTCACCCATTGCCTCATCCATCATCAGACGAAGGACATTGAATGGCGCGAAGACACCAAGGTGGAGCAATCAGACAACGAGTGGCACAAGCCGTGAGCCAGCACCATCAAAGCCTCAGCTTCTTCACCAGCGTCGCTTCCTTCTCAGCATCACTCATCGGCTTCCAGTCGACTTTGCACTTCGGCAGCGCAGCCTTGATCGCCTCCACATCGGCGGCCGCGATGTCCACGGTCTCGATCTTCAGTTTCGCCAGCTTCGGCAGCGCCTGAAGCTGCGGAATAATCTTCGCACTCAATCGCGCCTCGGTGAGTTCCAGCGACTCCAGCGTCTTAATCTGCGCAATCATTGCCATCGTCGATTCATCAAAACTCACCGGCGAATCCTTGCCCCACTCCGGCAGCCGCTGCCCCATGCGCAGCGCAGTCAGATTCGTCAGCTTCACCAGATTCGCATTCCCTGCCTGCGTCTGCGCCGTGTGCCAGGTACGGAACTCCTTGATCTGCGTAAGCTGGCCAATGGCCTCCATCGCCACATCACCCGCCGTCGATCCCGCAAACGTCAGCCTCTCCAGCTTCGGCAATGCCTTGAGACTCACGAGCCCGCTGCCCGTGAAATCCTTCGACCGAAAAGCCGGATGGAAAAACGCGAGTGACTTGAGCTTCTGAAACGCCGCAAAGTGCTTGTAACCCGCGTCAGTCAGCAAAATGCCATCCGTGCTGAGCTGCTCCAGTTCCACCAGTCCCGTCAGCAGCGCCAGCGTGTCATCCGTTATCGTCTTCCCGCTGATCGTGAGATTTTTGATCGTCGTAAAACTCCCCAGCGTGCGGAAATCCGCCTCGGTGAAGGCTTCACACTTCGCCTGCACCTGCGTGACGACACCCGCCGTCTCTGTGACCTTTGCCCCCAGCTTTTGAAGTGACGCGACATCAGCGGCCCGCAGGCAGCCACACAGTGCAGACAGCAATACAACAAAGAGTTTCATGAGAAGCACGAAACGTCAGAGATCATGAGTTTCTGGCCCGCAATTCACCCGATGCTGATCGGTCCTTCATGCACCCCCGCCTTCAGCTTCACTGCGGCATGCGTGTGATTGTGAATCACAGCATCCCCTTTGAAGACAACGCCCTCACCGCATTCCACCGGTCCGTGCACCAGCAGGCTGCGGCAGTGCAGCAGGCTCGGCGTATGCGGGAAGTTTTTCTCCAATCCGTCCACCAGCTTGCACAGCTTTTGGTCCAGATGCAGGTGCGGCGGCTGGCCATTGCGGCTGGGGTGCAGCCGCAGGCAGAAGTCCTCCGTGAGTTCATACGCATCCGAGCGCACCGCCAGCAGATCACTCGTGGTCTTCACCGGCGCAAACCGCACTCGTGAAACCTCAATCGCACCCGCTCCGGCAAAGCACTCGATAGCCGCCCCCATCGCCGTCTCCAGCTGCACCACCGCAGGCGAAGTCGCATCGCGGGGGTCCACCGTCTTCTTGTTCATGATCGGCGGCAGCGGGATCAGCCCGTCATTCGCCTGCAGCGCAGACTTCAGCGCCTGAAGATCAATCCACAGGTTGTTCGTGTTGAAATAACGATGCTGGTCAATGTTTTGAAAGTGCCCCTCGTCTTTCTTCGGACACTGCGCCGACTCGCGCAGCAGGAAACGCCCGTCGCTCAAGCGCACCGCCAGATGTCCACCCTTCTTGTCCGATTCCGTACGGCGCGTCACTTCCATCGCAAACGGCATGCCGCTCTCCACAAACCAAGCGAGGATCGCCGGGTCCAGCGTCGCCCCCAGGTTGTCCGAGTTCGACACAAAAGCATACCTCACACCATTGCTGAGCAGGCGCTCCAGCCAGCCCGATCCGGCAAGGCATGCATAGATGTCCCCATGCCCCGGCGGGCACCATTCCTGATCCGGACTGCCGGGCGAGGTCGCAGGCTCCAGCGAGCTCGCCAGCACCTTCGGCACCTTGTTCTGCATCAGCTCCCACGTTTCGGTCCCGCCCAGTTGTGGGAAGCGTTTCGCCAGATGCCCGGCCGTATCTGCCGACGTGCTAAAGCTGTTCATCAGCATGAACATCGGCACCTCGCCCCCCGTCTGGGAGCGCAGCAGCAAAATCTGCCGCGCGATCAAATCGAGAAACGTGTCCTCCCCACGCACCGGCAGCAGCGACTTCGCCTTCTCCAGCCCCATGCCCGTGCCGAGCCCCCCGTTCAGCTTGATGATCACCGTCTGCTTGAGCAATGCCGCCGCACGCTCCGCCGCCGGAGCCGTCAGCGCATCCGCACAGGGCAGATCCCGCGCAAGTGAAATCGTGTCCTCAGGAATCATCCCCGTCTCCCCCGCCAGCAGCGCCGCATAGCTGCCGCGAAACGCACGAATGGCAGACTCACTCAGCCCTTCGGCCTCCATTTTCTGACGAAAAGGGGCAAAGGACGCTTCAATGTTCTCAGGAGTACGGGAGGTTTGGCTCATGCTGCCTCAAGGCTAAAGTTAACCATCAGCCGAGGCAAACAATCATTCATAAGACATCACGCATTCGATGTTGTTACAACACCGGCACCGATGGCAGCCGCACGCTCAAGATATAAGCAATGATGTCCCACCGCTGCGCCTCAGTCAGCGTCGCCTCAAAGCTCACCATCGGTGTCCCGTTCAATCCCGTGGCCAGCACACGAAACAGATCTGCCGGGGTATCACCGCATCTTAAATGCGGCTGCCGCAGGTCGGCCGGAGCCGCTTGGATGCCCCAGATGTCCTTCAAAGCGATGGCCGCAGGCCCCTTGCCATCCGCCTTCTCGCCATGGCAGGCCATGCAGTTCGCCGCAAAGAGCTTCTTCCCCGCCTCCTCATGCGTCTTGATCACATCCCCAGCCTTGAACCACTCCGGCTGCGCCGGAAACTTCATCGCAGGCGCATGGTTCTCCGCCTTCTTCCACCGGCGTGAAAACGACTTCAGGTAAACGATCACCGCATCCAGGTCCTCCGCCGGCAGATAGGTAAACGCCCCCATGGCCGTCCCGCTCAGCCCATGCGTGATGGTCCGGCGCAGATCCTCGTCCGTCGGCAGCATGCCATAAGGTGTGGACCGAAATTTAAACATCCCCTCCCGAAACGACCTCGGTTTCGGTTTCAGCGTTGGGCTCAGCTCCCCGTTCCCATCCCCCCTCTGCCCATGGCACACGATGCAGTTGCGCTCATACACATACTTCCCTTCCATGTAGAGGTTGAAGTCCAGCGGCGCGGCTTGGTCTGCCGCATTCAGCGCGGCAGCCAGGGCCAGAAAAACAAAGGTGCATCGGCAATACAAGTTCACCCCTTTCTTATCGCGCTTTGAACGCCAGAAACCACGCCGTAATTGCCAAAGCCTGCGCCAGAACTGCCGCAAAGCTGCTTGCGTGCGGGGAGGCGTCTGCCATTTTGCTCATTCCCAATCCATCCCCTGACCATGCCCAAGAAAGCCTCCGCCGCCAAGACCGACCTCCACCGCAAACACAGCGCCATCGTTGTCGATGGGGTGGACCGCGCCGCCAGCCGCGCCATGCTGCACGCCGTCGGCTTCAAGCGCGAAGACTTCAAAAAATCCCAGATCGGCATCGCCTCCCTGTGGAGCATGGTCACTCCGTGCAACATGCACATCGACCGCTTGGCCAGAGAGTCCGCCAAAGGCGTGGATGCAGCCGGTGGCAAGAGCATCATCTTCAACACCATCACCATCTCGGATGGCATCTCCATGGGCACCGAAGGGATGAAATACTCCCTCGTCTCCCGTGAAGTCATCGCCGACTCTATCGAAACCGTCGTCGGCTGCGAAGGCATGGACGGCTTCGTCGCCATTGGCGGTTGCGACAAAAACATGCCCGGCTGCCTCATGGCCATGGCACGCCTGAACCGCCCCAGCGTCTTCGTTTACGGCGGCACCATCCTCCCCGGCTGTGTCGGCCCTGAAAAGAAGGACGCCGATATCGTCACCGTTTTCGAAGCCGTCGGCAAGCACGCCAACTGCCTCATCAATGACAAGGAACTGGTGGACATCGAAGAACACGCCATCCCCGGTGAAGGCAGCTGCGGCGGCATGTACACCGCCAACACCATGGCCAGCGCCATCGAGGCCCTCGGCATGAGCCTTCCGAACTCCGGCGCTCAGTCCGCCGTCGGCAATGAAAAGCTCATCGACTGCTTCGACGCCGGCGCCGCCGTGATGAACATGATCAAGAAGGGCATCACTCCCCGCGACATCATGACGAAGGAGGCCTTCGAAAACGCCATCACCCTCATCATCACCCTCGGCGGCTCTACCAATGCCGTCCTCCACCTCATCGCCATGGCCCACAGCGCTGGCGTGAAGCTGGGCATCGAAGACTTCGTCCGCCTCGGCAAAAAGACCCCCGTGCTCGCGGATCTCAAGCCCAGCGGCAAATACTTCATGAACGACCTCGTCAAGATCGGCGGCACCGTCCCGCTCATCCGCATCCTGGTCAACGAAGGCCTCATGCACGGCGACTGCCTCACCGTCACCGGCAAGACCATGAAGGAGAACATGAAGAACTCCAAAATCTTCTGGCCCAAGGATCAGAAGATCGTCAGCCCGCTGAGCAATCCCCTCAAGAAGGACAGCCACCTCGTCATCTTCAAAGGCAACCTCTGCCCCGAAGGCGCCGTCGGCAAAATCTCCGGCAAGGAAGGCCTCAAGTTCGAAGGCAAGGCCATCGTGTTCGAATCCGAAGAGACCGCTCTGCAGGCCATCCTCAATGACAAGGTCAAGAAAGGCCACGTCATCGTCGTCCGCATGGAAGGCCCGAAAGGCGGCCCCGGCATGCGCGAGATGCTCTCTCCGACCTCCGCCATCATGGGCAAGGGCCTCGGCAAAGACGTCGCCTTCATCACAGACGGCCGCTTCAGCGGCGGCAGCCACGGCTTCGTCGTCGGCCACGTCACCCCCGAAGCTTTCGTCGGCGGCCCGATCGCCGTCATCAAGAATGGCGACCCCATCACCATCGACGCCGAAAAACGCGCCATCACCCTCGGCATTCCCGCCACGGAGCTGAAGGCACGCCTCGCCAAATGGACGCAGCCTAAGCCCCGCTACACCCACGGCGTCCTCGCCAAGTACGCCAAGCTCACCAGCAACGCCAGCCAGGGCGCGGTGACGGATCTGGGGCTCTAATAGATTAGCGTCCGTTGTAGAAGGGGATCATCTTGATCCCCTTTGGGGACTGGTGGAACCCGGAGGAATCAAATCGATCCCTCTCCACCCAGCAACATTCGCTTCCTCAATCCGGCACGATGATCTGATCATCAGGCTGGAGCTTGGTATTGCGGGAAGGATCTCTGCCGAGGTCCTTGTCGTTGAACTCAGTGGTGACGCCATTGCGGATCAACTTGACCGGTCCGTTGCCTCGGAAAGAAAAGCGTCCAGTCAGAGCGATGGCCTTCAGTAGAGTTATGCTGGGATCATAAGGCAGCGGGAAATTTTTCCAGCCAGGATGCGTGACATAGATTACCCCGGCGGAAGCATCCCAAACGGTCACCGCCGGACGCATGTAGACTTCATGCTTGATATACGCCTCTTCAATGACGCGTTGCAATTCGGAAGGCTTGAAGCCCGCCGCCTTTACCTCGCCGACATTCATCAAGCTGATGGTCCCACCATCACTAATGTCGTACACCTTGCTGATCTGCGAAGCTTCCTCGGCCGGAATACCTCGAATGGAGAGCACGATGCGTTCACCCGCTTTCAATGCCACCCCGGCATTCTGTGCCTCCGCCATCGAGTCAACGCACAGTGCCAGTGCAACGATGGATAGCAGAAATCGTGCATTCATCACGGCCGATGTTTTCAGCCTCAATCCGGCACGATGATCTGATCATCAGGCTGAAGCTTGATGTCGCGGGAAGGATCGTTGCTGATGTCCTTGAGGTTGATCTCGGTGGTCACTCCGTTGCGGATCAGTTTCGTCTTGCTGGGCTTGGCAAAGGGTGAAAAGCCACCCGCTGCGGAGATGGCTTTCAAAATGGTCATGCTGGAATTGTACGGCACCGTTCCGTTGCCCTTGATGCCGCCGACGACGTAGATCATCTGGGCGGTGGTGGCGCTGTCATTGGTGGTCACCGTCACCGTCGGCCGGGTGTAAATCTCACGCGCAATGTAGGTCTGCTCGATCATGCGTTGCAGAGTGGAGGGCTTGAGGCCGGCGGCGCGCACCTCTCCAATGTGGAGAAGATTGATCGTACCGTTGTCGCTGATCGTGTACACCTTGCTGATCTGCGGCACTTCATTGTCAGGGATGCCCCCGATGGAGATCGTGACGCGGTTGTTCGGGTGCAGGGCGATTTCACCGTTCTGGGCCTGCGCTGTGACCAGGGCGCAGACAGCGAAGAGGCAGGAGAGAATGCGTGTTTTCATGCAGTGCGTGTTGAAGTGAAATTAAAAGACATCGTCACCATCCAGCCGCGAAACTGACTGGGAGCCACCCAGTACGGTGGCGGTGGTTTCGGCTTTGATCTTGCGACGGCGGGACTTGCCTCCCGAGCCGCCGTTGGGCGAGTTCGTCGGCGAGTAGTACGTGTAGTAACTGGTGTAATATTGGTACTGCGCATCGCTGCGCAGATCCACGTTGTTGAGGACCACCCCCACCACCTTGCCGCCGACATTTTCCACGCCCTGCTTCACGCGCATGAGCATGTGGCGCGGCAGCTTGCGGTGCTGCACCACGATCATCGTCATGTCCGCCAGATTGGCGAGCACCGACGCGTCGCTGACTCCAAGGATAGGCGGTGAGTCGATCAAGACGAGGTCAAAACGGCTTTTGACTTCGGTGATCAGATCCACCATGCGCTGGGAATTGAGCAGTCCCGCGCTGTCCGCCGGCAGCAGGCCGCTGGGAAGGAAAAAGAGATTCTCCACCGGCGTGCGCAGCACCACATCTTCCAGCCGGATGTCGGTGGTGAGGTAATTGGTCAGGCCCGTGGCATGGCTCACATCGAAATGCGTGTGCAGGCTGGGACGGCGCAAATCCGCGTCAATCAGCAGCACGTTGTAGCCGCCCTGCGCGCACACATAGGCAAGGTTCACCATCGTGGTGGATTTCCCCTCCCCTGCCCCGCCACTGACCACACTGAGGCAGTTCGCGTCCGGCGTTTTGCGATTGAATTCAATGTTCGTGCGCAGAATGCGGTACGCTTCGGCATCTGGATTGAAACCGCTGGAGCGGTGCAGCACTCCCACATCCTTGGGCACCACCGCCAAAACGGGCACACCGAGGTAGCGCTCCACGTCATCCAGGTTCTTCACCGTCGTGTCCATGTATTCCAGGAAGAAGGCGAGACCCAGACCAAACATGAGCCCCAGCACACCGCCCAGCGCAAGGTGCAGCGGCACGTTGGGCTTGGCAGGCTTTCCTTCCGGCTCTGCTTCAGAATAAATCGTGGCGGGAGATTTCACGAGCTCGATGCCCGCTTTTTCCTCGAAGAAGCGTGAGCGCATTTTCACCAGCAGATCTTCCAGGTAGGTCACCTCGTCCTTGGCCGTCTTGTACTCGGTGTAAAGAGACGACATGTTCTGCAGCTCCTGTTTGGCGTCCTCGTTGTAAAGCTTGAGGGATTCCCGCTTCTTCCTTGCAGCATCAAGCCGGTTTTGCAGGCCCGCCACATGCGCTTTGGCTTCTCCTTGAATGAGCTTTTGGTACTCAGCCATCTGGCTGTCCACGCTCAGCACCTGCGGATGAAGGCGTCCACGCCCTTCATTCATCAGGCCTTCACGCGAAACCTTGAGGTCCTGCAGTTTCGACGTGATGGCGATGATGTTTTGATTTTCCAGTTTAAGTCCTGACGCCTGGTCAATGAGCTGCTCGGGAGTCAGCTTGCTCACCTGGTCGATCTCTGACTGCAGCGTTAAAATTTCCTGATCGGCGATCATGAGGGCCTGCTCACGTGAGATGACCATGGAGTCTTTTTCACTGCGCATCTCACCGCCGGGATTCAGCGAGCTGCCACCGCCGACGATCCAGTCGCCCACAATGCCAGCCTTGCGCCGGGCCTCCTGCGCACGCACCTGCGCCTGCCCACGAAGAGACTCCTGCTCCGAAATTTGCTGCTGCAGCACGTCAAGGGCCTTCTGCTTCTTGCCGCTCTCAATGTTGTTGCGCTGATCCATGTAGCTCTTGGCCACTTCATTGGCGATGGCGGCCGCGAGCTGGGAATCCTGATCGTAATAATCAATGGTGACAAAATCTGACCGCAGCATCGACTGCGTGTCCAGATTGGAGCGCAGTTTCGCCAGCGCCGCCTGGCGGCTCGGCAGCTCCCACTTTTTGGTGAGCTCCAGTTTTTCGATCACCGGATAAAGCGTGGTGGGCTTGGTGATCGTCTCGAACTGAGTTTTGATGTACTCCTGCGTGAAGGCGAGGCCGTCACTGCGGTTGCGGTCAAACACATTGATGTCCTGCGTGATGCGCTCAATGGTCATTTCGACATGCCCGCGATACTTCCGCGGCATGATATAAGTCAGCACTGCTGCCGCCGCGAAGATCAGGATGAACGAAAGCGAGATGAGCCCAAAGCGATTCTTGACCACCTGCCAGGTGTCCATCGCATGCTTTTGCAGTTCGGTGCCGGACTCGTTCATGACTGCTCGGGTTTGATTATTCGGAGAGGTTAAGAAAGCGGTCTTGAAATGCCGCCAGCGGGAGATTCGTGATGTCCGAATCTGCCCGCCGGCGGATTGCTGTTTTGGCTGTTGGGACTAAAAGGTGGCCGTCGCTCCAAGGGAGACTTGATTGCGATTGAATTCAACCAGAGCGTTGTTCGACAACTGCGTGGAGAATGAGTAGTTGGCGTTCAGATTGACGTTATCCATCAGCTGATAGCCAATGCCCGTGTTGAGGAAAACCGAGTCCTGCGTCTGATCCGGAGTGGTTCCCCCAGAGAGCTCTGAGTGCGCATAGCTCGCCCCGCCATTGACGCTGAAACGCTTGGTGACTTGATGGTTCAGCTGCACGCCGGTGTTCACCCCATAGCTGCTTCTGTAGCTGCCCAGCAGCGCGCCGTTGAAACCCAGCATCGTAAACCAGCGCAGTTGCGTCTGCTTAGCCACCGCATAGTTGAGCGCAGCTTCAGCATAGGGCTTCGTTTGTCTCCCACGGCCGTTTTCGTAAAGTTCCGCACCAGCCCGCACTGAAGTGGACATGTTCTCGCTCCATGCATGGTCGACTCCAGCCAGGGCGAAATGTGAATGGTAGTTTTGGAAGCCGCTCTTGGTGTAGTCCGTCAGGCGGTAGCGGTACTCTGCCGTCAGACTGGTCCGCTGCGCAATTTTATAGGCAAATTGCTGGGCAAGCAAATGCGAGTAACGGTCCTGAGAAGTGGCTACCGTAGAGTCCTCATAGGCGATGCCGTCGAACGTGTAGGACGTTGTGGTGGAGAACCGTGGCGTCCAGGCATAGCTCACATTGAAATTGTTGTAGCCGTACAAAAACTGCCCGTTCCACAGGGCGCTTGTGGCACCGTAGCCAAACGCACTGTTGGGATTCGTCCCGTAAGTGAGGTAGAAGTTGTTGCTCATCTTCAGGCGTTCCGAAAACTGGTGCTCAAAATTGAAGGTCGCCCTGCCATTGTAAAAGGTGCTGCCGTAAACCGGCACTCCGTTCACGTATTCAAGAACGCTGCCTTCAAGACTGAAACTGTAGGGTGTGGTCTGGTCCGCATGGGTGTAAGATGTCCCTGCACCCGCCTGCATGTACCACGAATCAATGTTGCTCAACGAAGCCGAAGGCACCTTGTACTTGAGCACGTCATAGCCGGTGTTGCCGGTGATTGAAAACGTGAGCGGCTCCTCGGTGCTGAAATCGGCCGAATAATTTTGGATCCCGACCAACCCCTGCGCACGCAAGGCCGCTGGGCTGAGTGCAGCGACTGCCAGGATGAGCATTGCCAGTTTAATACGCATGGGTTGTGGGAACAGTTCGAATGATCAATGTGGCTGCATATTGCCTTGCAAAATGATCAAGGTATTGCGTTCGAAGGCGAAACTGGATTGGTCGTCGTCCGGGGGGGCAGCGGACCTGACACAGGCGGCATGAGGAAAACTCCACGAACGGGCCCCATCGAGATTGAGGGCTCAGGTGAATCCAAAGTTTTAGGTTCAGGTGAATCTAAGACCGGGTTTTTCCCCGGGTTCTTTTCAAAGACCGGGTTTTTTCCAGAGACCGCAATCGGACGTTCTGCAGCAACTGTGACAGCTTTTAAACCAGGGAACAAGGATGTAGCCGCCTCGTTTATCGCCACTTCCATTTTGGGTGCCACGCTGACACCAGTTTGCACAATCTGTCCTGCAAGCGTTTCATCTGCTTTGGAAGCCGTAATCGCTATTTTCACAATATCACCCGCACATCCTTCATTGATGACCAGAGCATCTTCCAGAATCATCAGCACCTTGGATGGATCTTTTTCAACCGCAGTTTTAACATCATTGCAGATGTCTGCACAATTATTTGCAGACTGTGCCATTGCATTGAGCGAGAATGCCACGCTCAGGATGATGACCAATTTCTTGGAGTTGGGTATCAAAAGGAATGCTTTCATGACGAGTTGTTTATTTGGGGTTTCCCCCATTTTCAGAGCGGGTAGTGGGAATCGAACCCACATGGCCAGCGTGGAAGGCTGGAACTTTACCACTAAGCTATACCCGCAATAACAACTCTACATTCACACACAATCAACATCACGCAATCTATAATTTTAGAAATTATGGAAATGATTAAAATATAGATTTGTCGATAACCGCTGATTGCTTTATTAAACTAACACCGAAGTGCACAACGGCAATCGTATTATTGTCATGCACGGCACTTTTTGCACTTCCAATGGCGCATTTTAGAACCATCTTTTACTATCTGAGCGTCATCCATTTCGACATCCAAAGTTTCTGACCAATATTTTTTGAAAAATTTACTCATGAAATCTCTGCGATCAGGCCTCTCTGCTGGCATTGCCTTGCTTGTTTTTGATTTCTGCGAGTGCTCCGCACAAGGGCTGGAATCACCAGAAAAGAAAAATGGGAAATCAGGTGCTTCATTCGACTACGAAGCCGAATTGAAATCGATCCTAAAGGTTGACGATTTCGAAGAACGACACATTTTTCTTGCCCTGCTTTCTAAGAAATTGGGCGCCTCGGATCCCGAAAAAGCCTGGAATTTGATGGGGCAATTAGCCTTTCTGCCTGATCGTCTGTTATTTTTGGGTCCCTTCATGAAAGTCTGGGGCAGGAACAATCCCGCGGAAGCCTTGAATCATACCAGAGAATTGCCTGATGGTGAAGTGCGCATGCTCGCCACGAACAAGGCCTTGGAGGGCTGGGCCGCCAAAGCACCCTTGGCAGCGCTCCAATGGGCGTCTGAAAATCTCTCGAATGGTTATCGGAGAACCGCTTACGCTCAAATTGGCGAAGTTTGGGGAAAAACAGAACCTTCCCTTGCCATCAACTGGGGCATGAAGCTTTCGAATGAAATCGAGCGTGTTTTTTATGTTGTTGAAGTTCTCGAAAATTGGACCGAACTCCGACCGATGGATGCCGCTCACTGGGCTGCAGCTCTGCCCCTTGGAAAATTCCACGATCTGATGGTTTCCAAAGTGGTCAAAATATGGGTGCAGCACTATCCAGAGATGACTTCAGACTGGCTGGTGGCAGCACCCGAACACCACTGGCTGCTTCCAAGTGCTATCTCAAAGTGGGCAGAATTTGACCGCACTGCCGCCGCCAGCTGGGTATCACAGTTAGCAGACCGTCAGCTTTCCAGCTTGTGCAAAGCTGCCATTGCCACTGAATGGGCAGAATATAATTCTGCTGCTGCATACACTTGGGCAGAGGCCAATTTGGAAGGCGAATCTTTTTCAAATAGCCGCAAATTAATCCTTGGAAATTGGGCAACCGCTTACCCCCTTGAAGCTTTGAAATGGACTCAGACTTTGACGTCCAAAGACAGCCAGGCAGCCGCCTTGGAAATCATTCTCGAAAATTGGGCACTGGCTGACTTCTCAGCCTGTCAATCCTGGGTAAAGCAGCAACAAGGCGGTTTGGAAAAGAATATTGGACTCAGCAAACTTGCTAATGTCTTGACAGATTCGGACCCCGAGGCCGCCGCTGAGCTGGCTTCCTCTATCAGTGATTTGGCACTTCAAAAGATGTGCCTCACTCAAGTACTCGAAACTTGGAAAGTCAGCAGCAAGGAAAAATCAAAAATCTGGATTCAACAGCATCCGCGCATTTTAAAACTATTGGATCAATAGCCAAAACTAACCCCTTGGCTGAAGTCTGTTGCTAAATTTTTGCACTAGCTGTTGCCTTGGTGTGAAACCTTGCAAGGCATAGTGGGTGCCGCGCCACACTTTGCGGTAAACATCAAATTATGGATATGTGTGGCGATGGTATAGTGATTTGTAAATCCGATCTAAATCAGTCATTCTGCTTGTTAGGATAAGATATGTTCTTCGCTGTGCTTCCAGAAGACTGAAGGATCCAAGATCAATCTGGCTTAACTTGTCAGAATGACTTATGATGCTGCGATCCCCAATCACATCAAGAAAACTAGGTTGATGTATTCGGTTCGATTTATCAAGGAACTGTTCGGCAAACCTGCCTCCGAGTTTGATCAAGGCCATCCCTTTCCCCGCGCCGCCCCCCGTTAAGCTCGTTTGCCCCTTCCAAAAGGTTCCCACTCCGTATTTGGACATCTGGAAAACCTTGGCACTAACCGCAAGAAATCCGCAAGATTTTGCAACCGTAACGTGCCCAGCTTCATGAATTGAAACAAATGACAGCGTTCCCAAGGGGGCCTCAAACAAAATAATTTCTGACGCTGCTAGATTTGCGCGTCCTAATAGCACAGCAGCGATAAGAATAATTCTGAAACGACTGTAGACCAAAGTGATGATCAACAATTGTTATATATAGCGCGCTAAAACACCACTAATTAATT
>NZ_JBYFBS010000034.1:0-27030 GCF_057652315.1 Prosthecobacter sp. Pr1
AAAAAGCTTCCCAGCCAAGAGCGACACGCAGAGCGGCGCAGCCGTCCGTACTGGGAGCGCCGTTTTTTAAACGGCTCTGGAAAGCCCCGCCGCAAGAGCACGTCCCGCACTCTCCAGTGAGCCTCATTCCCTCTTGAGAGCACAAGGACGCCCGCCCAGAGCCGATGAAACATCGGCGCTCCCAGCAAAAAGCTTCCCGGCCAAGAGCTGCTCGCAGCGCGGAGCGGCATTTCTGTACTGGGAGCGCCGTTTTTTAAACGGCTCTGGGAAGCCCCGCCGCATGAACTCGCCCCGCACTCCCCAGGCACCTCATGCCCACCCTGCCGCTGCTTCACCACCCGCCCCCACGCACTCCACCACCGATGGAGACTTGCATCAAAGACTGACATCCCTGCCTTGAAGGCCAACGGCCTTCCGTCATACAGCCCAGGGGTGCCGAGCGTTAGCGAGTGCTCCCCTGGGGCCCGGCATCAGAACCGGGAAGCAAACCCAGCACTCCGCCACACATCAAGCCTGCCAGCAGCGTCTGCAATGAGCTGCGCCGCAAGCTTGCCGCGTTCAGGCACCGATTTCACTTCCACAAGGAACGCTCTTCTTGTCCGCCGATTGCGCAAGGATCCATAAACAACCCGCCCACCGCCATAGCAGATCCAAATACAACGTGGCAGGCACCCGAAGGCACCTGCCACGCCAGTTCACGCCGCCAACTGCTGTCCGCAGCCGCTTTCCTCACTCAATCACCCGCTCACACCGCCTTGCGCAGACGCGTGCGCACCTGGCGCAGGCCCAGCACACCGGCAAAGGCTGCCAGCAGCGTCACCGGAGGAGCCGGTGCACCCGGGGCCGCGCCCACAGGCGATTTCCCCAGGCTCCACTGCGTGCCCGCCAGCGATTCCTTCGTCACCGCTTTCGTCGTCGTGCCGCTTACCAGCGCCACCGGCATGCCCGGCAGCACGCCGTCCACCAGAGGATCCCAGGCCGCCACACGCGTCGTGTAGTTGTCCGATTCAAAGCCCGACGAGTTGTTGTTGCTCAGCACGATCTTGTTCCACGTCGTGTTCGGGTCGCCAAAGAAATTGATGAAGCCAAAAGCCTCGTAGCTGTCCAGCGACCTGTCCTTCGGATTGCCAAAGTAGGTGTCCGGCAGCTGCTCCATCAGGCTCGCGGTGGTGAAAGCGCCCACCAGCTTCGATCCGTTGTAAAACTCCAGCTTGTTGTTCGGATCTCCCGCAGACCACCACATGCCAAAGTAGGACGAGCTCTTGTCCAGCGTCAGCGTGCTGCTCAGCACCTCCGTGCCCGCGCCCTGCAGCGAATACAGCGATCCCTTCGGATTCGCCGCGTCCACCGCGCCGCCGTACATGTCCGTGGCCTTCACATAGAGCTGGTTGAACGTTCCCACCCCCTTCCACTTCACCTTCTTGTCCACCCCTGTCGAAAGATCGTTAAAGGTGAAGACATTCGTGTTGGCCAGCGACGAGAGATTCGACTCCGGATTCTCCGCATACGTGATGATGAGTTCCGCGCCGGCGGGCAGTGCGGAGGCAAAAAGAACGACAGATAAGAGTGTGGATTTCATGAGGCCTCACCCGTCCACCACCTCCCCAAGCCCGAAAACCCCCACAGATGCAGGGGGGGGCACAAACGGGTGCCGCAAGGGGATCTTCGTGATCTGTCCTCAGTTCTCGGTTAGCAGCGCACAGCCGGCCGCCTCCATCGGCCGATGCCCCTGTCCCAGCCACCCTTTGTCAGACATCGCCTCCCATTTTTCCCGCAGCCTCGACATCGCCCCGCACGCAGATTACACTTCACGTCTCTCCCCCCCAAACGCGCCCCGCACCCCCGCCCGCCCTTTTGCCTCCCCCAGAACCTTCCGCCCCCCACGCCGCCCCGACCGCTCATCGACTCCATGCCTTGGACAATCTGCGTGCCGTCGTCATGCTCACCGTCATCACCCAGCATGCCGCATTGGCTTACGTCAGCTTCGCGAATACCTGGCCCATGGCCGATGCCAGCCGCAGCTTTGGTCTCACCCTGATGGTCGGCATCATCGGCGGCTTTCGCAGTCATCTCTTCTTCCTCCTCGCCGGCTTCTTTTCGTGCTTCCTGTGGGGGCGGTCCGGGCTGCAGGGCTTCATCCGGCAGCGCGCCCAGCGCATCGGCCTGCCCTTTCTCCTCGGCATGCTCACCATTGTGCCGCTCTCCAGCTGGATCAGCCTGTGGGCCACGCAGCAGCTCCCCCTCGCAGACGGCCACTGGCCCGGCCTCTTCACCCGGCCCGGTCACCTGTGGTTTCTGGAGATCCTCCTGCTCCACTGCGCCGCCGCCAGCCTCATCCTCTGGC
Organism: Prosthecobacter sp. Pr1; assembly: GCF_057652315.1. Classification (NCBI taxonomy): domain Bacteria; kingdom Pseudomonadati; phylum Verrucomicrobiota; class Verrucomicrobiia; order Verrucomicrobiales; family Verrucomicrobiaceae; genus Prosthecobacter; species Prosthecobacter sp. Pr1. Next base: position 2,345 of record NZ_JBYFBS010000034.1, read on the forward strand.
TCGGCCTTCGCGCACCCTTCACACGCAGCCTCCGCGCGCTGGATGCCGGCTTCGACTGGCTCCTCGCCCGCCCCGCGCGCATCCTCGCGCTCGTCCCCCTCAGCATGCTCCTCATGTGGGCGCACCACGATGTCGGCCTCGTGCATGACAAAGGGGCGGATCTCACCCCGCCGCTCCGCGCCATCCTCTACTACGGCAGCTTCTTCCTCCTCGGCTGGTGGCTCCACCGCCGCGCCCACCGCCTGCCGGAACTCGCGCGCAGCTGCAAGAGCTACCTCCTCATCGCCCTCCTCAGCTTTCCCGTCTTCGGCATCGGCCACAGCGTCTGGACCACGCCCGGCCAGGCGCACCCGCTCTGGCTCAAAGCCCTCATCATCGCCGCCTCCGCGCTCTACGCCTGGGCGGCGGCCCTCGCCGTCACCGGCTGGTTCCTGCGCCATGCAGGCGCCCACAGCCCCCGCGTCCGCTACCTCGCAGACGCCTCCTACTGGCTCTACCTCGCCCACTACCCCCTCGTCCTCTGGCTGCAGAAAGTCATGCTCCCGTGGGACATCCACTGCGGGCTCAAGTTCACCCTCAACGTGGTCATCACCCTCACCGTCCTCCTCATCCTCTACGACCGCGCCGTCCGCCCCACCTGGCTCGGCCGCCTCCTCAACGGCCCCCGCACCCGCCCCGCCTAGCCGCCAAAAACGCGCCCGGCCCCGAACCCAAAAGGGGGTCAGTGTGCAAAAACTTGACAAAATAGGCCACGGTTAAATCCCCGGCCACGAGCTCCTCAAGAACCCCAGAGACGTGCAAAAAAAACTCTGGAAACAGACCGCAATGAGCGCAGATCAAATCTGTCAAGTATTTGCACACTGACCCCATTTTGCGCCGCCGCAATCCTCAAAACGGGGTCAGTGTGCAAATTCTTGACAAAATGACGACGCGAAACATGGATGCCATCCACGGCCCCCGGCGCTCACGCAAACACCCTCCTGACGAGGCCGCAGCCCGTCGCGGTGATCTCTGGCAAAACTTTGAAATCCGACTCCATCCTCATTTGCGACTGCCAGACCTGCGGGTAGCTTTGTGCCATGGCAGATCCAGCCCCAGCACCCGCACCGGAGTCCTCTCCCTGGCAGGCGGGGGATTTCGTGCTGCCGCTGTTTCTGCTGATGCCCGCCTGCGACGCCGCAGCCATCTACGGCGATCAAGCGGCAGCCCTGCACATCGCAGGCGCGGGGCTCGTCAAACTCAGCCCCCTGTTCATGCTGGCGGCTGCCCTCTTCACACCTGTGCTCCTCCACGGCACTCGCCTGTCCCGCTGGCGGCAGGGGATCACGATTGCCGTGGTTTTCCTCTGCCTGATGTCCGCACCGTGGCTGCTCAAGGCGGGCAGTTCTTCCATCCCGCTCTCCCGCTGGCTCTCCCACGAAGAAAGCGCCGCGCTTCGGCAGGCTTTCGATGTCCCCTGCCTGTTCTGCTCCGACACCCCTGAAGGGCAGTGCCTGCGCGTGCGCCGCGCCGATGACACCGCAGCGCTCCGGAGTTATCTGCAGACGCTCGGAGTCCTCGCCACAGGGCACGCATCCCCGTGAGGGCGGAGCCACTGTCGGGCTGACATCGTAGTTTGTAAAAGTCACTTCACGCTGAGCGCGCATCCCCTATGGACTGCGGTCGCGCAGTGAGGCACAGCTTGTCCTTTCGTGGCTTGATCGATACCACGCGACATTGAGAAAACGGGTCTGGTTTTGGGCACGGGTAGCTGGCGTGGCGCTCCGGCCGTAGGTTGGATGTGTTTGGCGCCGCAACCGCTTCTTCACTCCACAACTCCCTCCGCCAAACCGTCCGACTGCGAGGACGTTCGTACGCCTTGTAGCTTTGCCGTACGCTGATGGACGGGCGGGCTGTCGCCACACCCATCGTACGACTGAGGCGGCGCTTCATCGTAGGTTGTTGGGTGTGTTTGGCGAGATGTGCGCCGCAACGCTCAGGCGCGTTCTCCGCCAAACCGCCCGACTCAGGGCGGCACCGAACTCACGCGGCGTGATCACACGCTCGCAGATCTACCGCCCTCTCCGGCCCTCCCGCTCCTGCGGCGCACCAGGCGCTCCGGGTGCGGCAGGAGCCTGCTGAGGGCGGGGCTGCGGCTGCACACGCATGGGTGGCGGCTGCTGCGGCTGGCGCTGCTGGGGAGGTGGTTGCACCGGACGCTGCTGCGGAGGCTGCTGCGGTGTGGGCATCGGCACCGGCCGGCCCTGCGGTGGCACTACCGGCATGGAAGGCGGCTGCTGCGGGCGCTGCTGGGGCGGCTGTGCATTCCCCGGCTGCCCTGGGCGACGCCCCGGAAAGCCCGGCTGCACGCCAGCACCGGGCGGGCCTCCCGGCATCGGCACTGCGCCCGGAGGCGGAGACTGCGGCTCGCGACGCTTCGGCACCACTGGCGCCTGCGGCGTTTGCGGCACCTGCGGAATGATGCCCGGCCTGCCACCCCGTCCAGCGCCATCGGGGGCAGGGGAGTTTCTTTCACCCGGCCTGCGGCCCGGAGTCTCGTCCGGCCTCATGCCGGGGCGTTGCTTCGGCGTATCATCCTGCGGCTTGCCCGGTGGAATCACGGGCCGCTCGCCCTGCGGCATGCCGGGCCGCATGCCCGGGCGCTGCTTTGGCGAATCCTCCTGCGGCTTGCCCGGTGGAATCAAAGGGCGCTCACCCTGAGGCTGTCCTGGCCGCATGCCCGGGCGGTCCTTCGGCGTTTCGTCGGGCAGGCCTGGCTTCATGCCTGGGCGGCCTTTCGGCGTCCCATCCTGCGGCTGGCCGGGCTTCATGCCGGGGCGCTGGCCAGGAGGCAGATCATTGTCCGGGCGGTCCGTATTGCGTGGCCGGCCGGCAGGCGGCACCGTGCCAGCTCCGGGCACCGTGGGCGCAGGCTTGGTGCGTGGTGGCACACCGGGAGGTCCGCCAGAGGGCAGGGGATTCTTCGGCGTCATGGGCTGGCGCTCCTCGTCATTCTTGGGGCGTTTGTCCGCATTCGGCGGCATCGTCTCGCCCGCATTGCCACCGCGGCCGCGGCGCTCTTCAGGATTCAGCACGCGGCCCGTGGCAGGCGGCGGCCTCGTGCTGGTGGCAGGCTCCACCCGTTTCTCCGGCAGGATGGCCGGACGCGTGCGCTCCAGGTCATCGCGCTGCTTTTGGCGCAGCCGCTGCAGGCCCTGCGCATCGCCACCACCGTGCCAGCCGCGATCCGTCACCGGCTTTTCCATCATCTCGCGCACCCGCGAAGGCAGCGCATGGGAGGAGGGATCTCTGCGGAAATTCGGTGCCGCCACCACCAGCTGGCCGCGATCCCGATCAATGCGCCACGGCCCGCCCGCGCCACGCTGCGGCCCGTCTCCCTGGCGGTCCACCCAGTTCCGGCGAAAGCCCTCATCATCATGCCGCAGCGTGAAGCGCCGCACCTGATTCCCGCCAAAGCCATTGATCCGCTGCGGGTCCGGCCCGCCCACGTAGATGTTGTTCAGCACGTTCTGCTGGTAGACCGTGTGCGTCACGTTCACCGACTGATCGTAATACGTGTAGTTCAGGCTGCGATTCAGGATGAAGGTCAGCATCGATCCACTGCTGGCAAACATCCCCACCGGCACAAAGTTGTAGTAAGACGGCCCCACATCGTAGTAGCTGTCCGTCCACCCGCCAAAGCCCACGTTTTGCGACCACAGCGCCTCCGGTGGCAGCGGCGCCCAGCCGATCTGCCCCTGCGACTGCCGCCACGAAACCCACGCCGGCGCCCACTGGCTGCCCGGCACCCACATCCAGCTCTGCCCCAGGATGATCCAGCGCCCGTAGTGATACGTCAGCCAGCCGAAATCCTCGTTTGAGATCCACGTCCAGCCCGCATCCGTAAAGGCCCAGCTCCCGTCTGCATACGGCGCCCAGCCCGGCTGCTGGGAGGCCAGCGGCTGCCACACATACCCGTAGGTGGGCGTGTAAATCCAGTCCCCGTAGGGGCTCAGCGCATCGTACATAAACTCGATCGGCAGCGCATCACCGCCCGACTGCGCCCGCGCCGACACCGGCGCCATCGGAGCCACCGCCGCCAGCAGCACCGTAAACAAGAGAATCAAAGAACGTTTCATGGCAGGGTAAAAAGGCAAAGGGTTGGAGGGGAGAAAGAATCGAGCAGGACAGCACAGCAAGCGTCCCACACCTTGAGGTTCGCATGTTGAACGCGAAGTGGATGTTTTTTATTCACACCCACCACCCGCGCACATGACCTCAGCGTAGAGGAACACCCACCCACACCGCCATGGGGTGAAACCCTGCCTCTGGGATCAGGCCCAAGCGGCCCTCATAGAGACTGCGCTTCGCTCCTTTTCCAAATCCACACGCGATGCCCGCACCTCCCATATGGACTGCGGTCGCGGAGTGAGGAACGAACGCAGCCACCGCTTTCGCCGCCCTCGGTGGCTCCCGCCTACCAGCAAATACCCGAAAGCGGCAGCCGGTGAATCTTCGCAAGCCTCATCACCCCACGCCCACCACGAGACGTTCGAAAGCGGCAGCTCCGATGCAGGCTTGCGCCGTGCATCTGCGCGACCGCATTGATTGATTCGCTTCGCTCACCCTTCGGGCTCCTTTCAGTCGTCTGTTTGCCTTCGGCTATCTCCGCTTCGCTCCGGTTCCAAATTCGCGCTGCCAGCTCACGCCTCTGATATGGACTGCGGTCGCGGAGTGAGGAACGAACGCAGCTACCGCTTTCGACGTTCTCGGCGACACCCGCCTACCAGAAAATACCCGAAAGCGGCAGCCCCCAATCCTTCTTCGCCCCACCACCCCACGCCCACCCCGAGACACCCGAAATCCACACCCCACTCGCAGCCAACAGCCACCCACTCTCCGCCCCTCTGCGGCAAAATCGAACGTCTCCATCACTCCACCATTGATTCGCTGCGCTCCCCCTCCGGGCTCACTTCGTTCGTCCACCCCGCCACACTCGGTCCCCCCCCTGCAGTCATCCTGAAATTCTGCCATCCTGTGAATCCTGTCCATCTGCACCGCCTCGCACTCCACCACTCACGCCGCCACAAACTCCCCCTTGCGCCACCCCCACCCGTCGCGAATCTTCATTAAGCGCGCGGCGCACACACACCCGCCATTCCACCCATGTCGCCCGCCACCCCCCAGCCCATGCAGCAGCGCCCTCGCCGCATTCGCAGCCCCCGCCAGCGCAGCGTCTCCAGCACCCTCCTCGTGCTCAGCTTCACCCTCATCCTCGGCTTTGGCCTCTCCCTCAGCCTGCACGCCGAGCCGCTCGCCTTTCCCACCCTCACCACCACCAAAGGCGTCACCTACACCGACGTCAAAGTCTCCCGGTTTGACGCCCACGAAGTCCGCTTCAGCCATGCCAACGGCATCTCCACCGTCCCCCTCGCCGAGCTCCCGCCCGATCTCCAGACCCTCTTCGGCTACGACCCCAAAAACGAAGTCCAAATCCTCAAGGACAAGCAGAACCAGCGCGCCCAGGCCATCATCACCGAGGCCGATCAAAAAGCCAAAGCCGCCGCCATCCGCCAGCAGGAGGAGGCCGATGCCCAGGAGCTCCAGCGCATCCGCAGCCAGCCCCACCGCTGCTACATCAGCCGCGTCCAGCACACCGAAGACGCCCTCCTCATCGACGTCCTCGCCACCGACAAACTCCCCGTCATGATCCCCTCCCGCACCGGCCGGAGCGACCGCGTCAAACTCACCCCGCAGGGCAGGCCCGAATACGCCGAGCAAGCCACCCCCGGCAAACCCTTCGCCCTCGGCCCCACCCTCCGCATCCTCCCCTCCAGCGTCCCCCTGACCTCCGGCAAGATTATCAGCGTCTACGTCATCACCACCGACGTCGGCCCCGAACCCATCTGCGCCATCAGCCCCGAAGGCGCCCTCGAATACCGCAAAAAACTCGCCGCCTACAAAGCCGCTGGCAATACGCCGCCGCCAAGCACGGCGCAGCCGTCCCAAGGCGCAGGGAATCCGTGAGCGGGAGGCCGCTTATCCTCTCATCAGCAACTTCAGCAATCCCTGCACCAGCTCAAACGCCTGACGGGCCTGCATGGCCCGCTCTTCATCGCTGGTAGAGTCGTGAAACTCCACCAGCTGCTGCGGACCAAAGGCTTTCACCGTTGGAAATTTCTCTTCCAAAATCGCGATGGCCTTCGCCACATCCTTCTGCGTGAGGCGCTCGTTCCAGTCCGCCGCGAGCGCCGCCAAACCGCCGGGATACTCGGCCAGCGTGTAGCATAAATCATAGACGTCCTTCGGTTTGTCGCGCCCACCGATGGCATGGGCCTTCATCAGTACGAAATCCGCCAGCGACACCACGCGCATGTGCACGGTGTTCTGGCTGCCGCGCACATTCTCGCCCGGGATGGCAATGTTCACCGGCGCATGAAAGGCCACGTTGCAGCCCTCGGCCTTCAGCACGCGAAAGCCCTCCAGCAGCTTTGGCTTGTTCTTCCTCAGCTTCACATCCTGCGCCGCCAGAAAGTCCACTTCCACGATCACCGGGCTTTCACCATCTTCCAAATCCACCTCCACCTGGAGCTGAAAATCCTTGGCTCCCGGCTTGTAGCGTTTCGTGTCCAGCAGCAGCTTAATCAGTTCGGCATTCTGGCCCGCGCCCAGCTTGGCCGCATCCAGCGCCAGATCCACATCGATGCTCCCGATGTGCGGCTCATCCGCCTTCGGCAGCAGCAGATCCGGCGTCCACCCGCCCACGATCACAAGGCTGTCCTTAAAGGAGGCCAGCACCTGCCCCAGATCCACCAGCACCCGATGCGCGGCCTTGATCTGCCGTGCGCCGTAGTCATCACGTTGCCGCGGTTCAGGGGTCATATTTTCAGTCCAGCGGCTCTCCACACAGGTTTGATTTTTTGTTCCAGCAGCGCCTCAGCCGCTTCCTGCCCACGCCCGCCGCAGTGCCAGAGATCCACATAGGTTTGCACGGCATTGGTGCATGCCGGACGCTGCTCGTTATTGACCGGGTATTCCTTTCTATAAAAGACACCATCATCTGAAGGCACCAAAACAACGAGATTTCCACCTGAGTTCACCGGCTTTGCCTGCGCCACCTGGGCAAAACGATCCAGTGCCTTCGAGGCTACATAAAGCCATGTCTTCGGCTGGCGCACATGGGGTGCCTGAAAATCCGCTGCGGAGAATGCCGCATATTCTGCTTCTGTGTGGAAGTTGGACAGTTTGATGATCGATTCACTCAGCTGCCTTCCTTGCAAAAGGGTGAAGTAATCATACCGCACGTGCTGCTCAAAACGGTACGCATCCCGCCATGCAAACAGCAGTTTCAACGGCTCCGTCACCTTAAATCCGCCCTTAGGTAGTGGCTCAATGAGTCCTTCATCCGTCAGGTGTCGCACCATTTTATTCACCAAGCCCAGGCTTGCTACGCTTTCATCGCTTTCTTCGAACGGAAAGCGTGTTTCTGACAAAGTACGCTGCGTCCAAGGTAGTCCGATTCGCTCAGGGTCAAAGAGCAAAGCACGCATCACACGCGCCGCCTCCTTCGTCCCCAGATTCGCCACCGGGCGCGGCACCGCATGCACCGGTGCGTTCCCGGTGCGTTCAATCCGGAGCACTCCGGGCACATCCAGGCGGCAGTTGCCTGCCAGATCATACCAGCTCCAGCCATGCTCCGCACAGAGATCCGCCACACGCGGGGAAACCCATGGCAGAGCCAGCACGGGCACGATCACCTTGGGCCTGCCAGCAGGCTTGAACTCCCGCTGGACCAGCATTGGAAAAGTGCTGGGGCGCATCTCCTGCTTGCACTCCACGCACAGCGCCGCCCGGCCCCCGGTGGGCAGCGGCAGCATGGCCTGCAGATCAAAGCCTGCATCCTGACTGGCCGCGACCACTGAAACGTCCGGCAGCCAGTCCACGGAACCCAGCAACTCCCGCAGCTTCCCTTCCAGGCGGCGCTCCAGCGCCCGGGAGGGATGTGGTATGTTCATGGAAACGACGGTGTTCACGTATACGTGAACATGGGGTATTACGTGAACATGTGCAAGGCCCCATTTCTGGCCGTTTCCTAAAACTGCGTCGACGTGAACAGAGTCCATTACGTGAACGAGTGATAGGCAATTTGAAAATGAAGGCGTGAATTCATTGCGATGTCTTTATGAGCTGCCTACCCTGCCAAACGCCCCGGCGTGCATGCATTGGTCTGCGTGACCCTATGAACCCTACAGCCACCATCACCGAAGTCCTGGGCCGCTCAGAGCAGGGAATGACGAAGCCCTTTATCTGCCAAGTGAATCACTGGAACACCTGCTATGTCAAAGGTTCCTACGCGGGGCAGCGCTCGCTCTGTTGCGAATGGGTGGCCGGATGGCTGGCTAATGACATTTTTTCCGGGTTGCCCGGAGGAGCTTCGCCCATTGGCGTGCCAGTCATCCAGATAGCCGAAGTGTCAAAAGCTTTAATCCAGGGCAGCGCACGCAGAGACATCCGTGATCTCGGTGCAGGCAAAGTGTTTGCCTCATCGCGGATGGAAGGTGCTCAGGAACTTTCGTGGTCTTCCGCACAAGGATGGCCGGACGAGACCATGGCCGCGCTGCTGCTGCTGGACCTGTGGATTCAGAATGAAGACCGCAGCCTGTCCGCGCAGGGCGGCAATCCGAACCTCATGGTCACCCAGATTCCTCCACTGCCAGACTGGGACGAAGAAGGCGCGCTCTGGAAAGACATACCCAGACGCGAAATGCTCTGGGCCTACGATTTCAATCTGGCCTTTGACGATCAGTTTGACCGCTCAGGGTTCTTTGATGCACACGTCTTCGGAGGCATGCTCAAGCAGTGGCCCGAGGGCTTTCGCGAACGCATGGAGCCACGTCTGCATGCGGCACTCGAACGACTGCCGGAACTCTTTAGTGAACTCCCTCCTGAATGGCTGCATCTGGACGGAGACGACACTCTGCCCGTGCAACTGGACATAAATCATGTATCCTCCGTGCTGAGTCTGCCCTTCACGGAGCCGGACACCTTTTGGAAACTGCCATGAACCCACCCCAAGCCGCCTGCAACTACGCTGTGCTTCGCTTCCTGCCCTACCCGGAGACGGGGGAGTTTGTGAACGTGGGCGTCGTGGTGAACTGCCTGCAGCCCTGCTGGTTTGACTTCATCATGGAGGAAAAGATGACCACCCGCATGAAGGCGCTTTTTCCCGATCAGAACGAACAAGCCTTTGCCGCCGCAGCCGCCGCCATGGAGCAGGAAATGCAGCGCGTGAAGGCCATGATTCGCGATCCCAAGACCTGCCAGTTCGCCTTTCAGGAAGCCGTGCGCCCCCGGGAATCCACCTTGCGCTTCGGCGAGGTGAGAACCCTGCTCACCACCGACACAGAGAACCTCACGAAGGAACTCTTCAAGCGCTACGTCCGAATGGAGGCACGCCCGCAAACCGCGCCGCAGTTGGTCGCCGCTTGATCGCCATGAAAGCGACTCTAGCCACCATCCTCCTCGCCCTAGCCCTCCCCCTCGCCGCCGCAGCAGAGTCCGACACCCCACCCGCGCCCGCAACTACCCCACTAACCTCCCCCAGCGGCAAGCTTCACCTGCGCCTGGGCGATTCCTCGCCTCTGCCCGGTGCCATCAATCTGGACGCGTCGGTCGCGGAAAGGGCAGGGGAGGAAAAGGAAGCCACGCAGAGCCTGGTGCTGGAGGAGAAGGGCCGACCACCCTTCGTCATCACCGCCCCGGAGGGCCGCTGCACGCCGCAGTGGAGCGATGATGAATCCTACCTCGCGCTCGCCATCCAGACGGACCGGGCCAATTTCTCCCTCCTCATCCTGCGCCTCGCAGACCGCAGCTCCATCACCGGCGACTTCACCGCGCTGGGCGAGCAGATGCTGGTGCTCTTCCAAAAAGCCGGGCTCGATGCCGCCGGCGCCGCCCTCCAGCTCCGCAACGTCCGCTGCACCCCGCAGCAGTGCACCGGCACCCTCGTCTCCGGCACCGCCCAGCACACCGGCACGCTCAGCTTCGCCATCGATCTCCCCAAGCAGGACTGGACCACCACCGGCACCCTCGTCCTGCCCCGGCTCACCGCCGCAGAGCTCAAAGTCAAAGACTGACCCCGATGCTTGGAAGTACGATGGGCATTGCCTCACGGCGTTCGCCCTCCGGGCAGCCTGCGGCAGGCTATCTTCGCTTCGCTACGGTTCATGCCCGTCGGCCAGCGCTTTCGCAAGCTGCCTCGTCCTCATCTCAGACATCCCCCACACTTCACGGACATGACGCCAATCCGGAATGCAGAATCCGGATCTTCAGACGGTTTGTATTAGCGTCTCATCAGCAGTTAGAAACCTCTGTTCGACCCACCGCCCCAGAAGTCTGCCAGGATCGGGCGTCATGAGTGAAAAGCACCGGGTTTAAACCGCTGATGAGACGCCGACATTGTGTCCGCTCCGGGCGAGCGTCCTTGGCTCATCGACAGGGAATCAAGCTCCGCTGAAAATGCGCTGTCCGCACCCATCGCGGAGCTTCCCCGGGCCGACAGAATTTCGGCGCTCCCACTACGGAATGGAGCCCCGCCGGGCCTGATCGGAATGAGGCCTGTTCACGAAAACCACGCTGTTCACGGAGACGTGAACAGAGGCCCTGCCGTGAACACATGCGAAGGGGGGCAGCCATCCAATCACAAAGCCATCCACTGCCCAGCCCAGTCTGCAGGCGACCCCGCTGCTTGGAAGTGCGATGGGCATTGCCTCACTGCCCTCGCCCTCCGGCCCGCCTGTCTTCGCCTCGTCCTTCTAAATACGAGCATCCCAAAAAATAAACCTTTCACTCATCGGCACTCCCGCTGCGGCAGGTTAGTCTGGGGCTGTCCATCACGGATTCCTTCGCCCTCCGGCCCAGATACGTCATCCACCCCGCACCCACCACGACCATGACATCTCCCATGCCGCCCTTCATCTTCAATGAATCCGCGCCCAGCACCGCCCGGCGCGCCATGCAGCCAGAAGACATCGCCTGCGGCGTCATCTACGCCTCCGTGCTCCTCCTCCTGGTCAGCCGCGTGCTCCTGCAGATCCTTCAATAAGCCCCCTGAATCCGCAGCAGGGCAGGGGAGCGGCATCTAGTATCCAGGATCTGGCATCTAGTAACCAGCCAAACCCGCGCTGGACTCCGCCCCCCTTTTTTCTCCATCCTCGCAGCACGAATGTCTGCGCGCAAAAAAGTCATGACCGTGGGGTCTTGGTCCGAGCATCTCGATGACTCCTATTCCATCCACCCCGCCTTGGTGATCGATCCCACGTGGCAGGTGGAAAACAGAGAAAAGATCATCCGTTATCTCAGAGACGGCCTCCCCTGCGGCGGCATGCTCTCGTATCACAAATTCCGCCTCAACTACGACGGCCCACCCCTCAGCTCCCTCGAGCGCAGCGACGGCGTCTGGATCTGGCCCGAAGTCCTCGCCCTCTACGTGGAGCGGAACGTCCGCCTCCCCGACGCCTTCGTGGACCACATGAAAGCGATGAACTTCGATCCCCACCGCAGCGGCCACACCAGCGAAGAAATCCTGCGCATGGAAAGTTGCCCGCACTACTGGAACGGGTGGTGCGGCCTCGAAAAACAGCGCGCCGAAAGCGAGACCGAATGACGAGCACGGGAGCCATGCAAGCTCACGTCCAGCTCTTTGCCCGCAGGCCATTTCCAAAAGCGAAGGAATGACGAACACGGCAACCATGCAAGCTCATGCCCAGCGGCTTGCCCCGCAGGCCATTTCCGAAAGCGCGTAGCGCTGGCACAAGGGTAGCCGTGGGTGCCAACCCACGGTAAACGCCCCCACCCACCGCACCCTCCCGTGGAACCGCGTAGCGGTGACACAAAACCGCCGCGCACCCCCAGCGGCGGATGCTGAGCGAGCCGAGTTTGCAACCCGAACTCGTGCCTCAGCCCACCCAGATCAGCCACACACTTTGATGCAGCATGCATGTTCTTCTGCGCCACGAGAAGCGCATGCGGGGCGAATCCCCCTGGCTCCGCCGACACACTCCTTCATACGTATACGCTGCTTCATACGCCACTGCGGCGCTAATGCCATGCTCACTTGAAAACAGGTCTGTTCCCTGAGAAGGCATGCGGCTTGCTGGAACGTAGGTCGGCCGTGTTTGGCGTCCAGCGCTGCCCATGCTCCAGCGCCACCTCCGCCAAACCGCCCGACTGCGAGGACGCTCCTACGCCACAGCGCTTGCGCCACGCCCAAGGCCGCCTCATCCAACGCTCGGAGGCTCAAGACGTCTGCCTTGCGCTCATGGACGGACGGGCTGTCGCCACGACCGTCCTACGATCCGCGCAGCGCGCTGGCCGTAGGTCGGCCGTGTTTGGCGTCCAGCGCTGCCCATGCTCCAGCGCCACCTCCGCCAAACCGCCCGACTGCGAGGACGCTCCTACGCCACAGCGCTTGCGCCACGCCCAAGGCCGCCTCATCCAACGCTCGGAGGCTCAAGACGCCTGCCTTGCGCTCATGGACGGACGGGCTGTCGCCACGTTCGTCCTACGTCCCAGCATGAAGCGCCGGGCCTGATCCTGTGCATGGAAAACAGATCTGCTTCTTCAGACTCATTTTCAACCTTCCGTGATATCACCCATCTCGCGCATTGCCCAAAACGACTCCGCGCAAGACCCACCCCACGCGCACCGTAACCTCCGGTACCCCCATTGAAGAATCCCCCGATGCCCCCACGTTCCCAGCGGCCTGACCTCCGCGTCATCCTGTCCGTCCTCTGCTGCGCCCTCATCGCCCTGCTGCCCGCGCCCACCGCGCACGCACAAACACCCGCGCCAGCCCAAGCACCTGCCACCCCCAGCGCCCCCGCGACACCAGCGGCCAAAGCACCCGCAGCAGCCACACCGCCAGCTCCCGGCAAAGCCCCCTCCGCTTCTGCAAAAACTCCCTCCGCGCCAGCCATCGCCAAAGCACCCGCTTCGCCAGCCGCCCCCACAAAACCCGCCGCTTCTCCGGTTCCTGTCCCCCATTCCTCTGCCTCTCATTCCTTTGTCGAAAAAGCAGCCCCCGCCTCACCTGCCGCCCCCACAAAACCCACCCCACCTCCGGTCCCCTCTCCCCATTCCCTTGCTAAAACCCCCCCCGCCGCCACACCCAAAGCCCCCGCGCTAAATCTCGCCGCCCTCACCCCCGCCGACGAAGTCCGCCGCACCTTCAAAGACAAGATCACCCCCTTCATCAAAACCTACTGCTACGAATGCCACGGCGACCGCCGCATGAAGGGCGGCGTCACCTTCCATCCCGCCCTCAGAAACCCCTCCGACCCCGCCTACACACGCCGCTGGAAAATGGGCCTCGCCACCGTCAACGCGCACGACATGCCCCCTGACGACGCCGACAAACAGCCCACCGACGCCGAGCGCGAGGAGTTCATGGCCTGGGTCGGCCGCCTCAAATACCTCAGCCCCCAGGACCCCGGCGCCTTCGTCATCCGCCGCCTCACCAAAACCGAGTACGGCAACACCCTGCACGACCTCCTCGGCGTCTCCCCCGACATCGTCAAAGAACTCCCCGACGAAGTCCCCGGCGAAGGCTACCTCAACACGCTCTCGCCGTTACAAATGGAGCAGTACCTCGGCATCGCCAATGCCGCGCTGGAGCAGGCCCTCGTCCGCGCCTTCGCTTCTCGTAGCGCAAACGTCCTGCTTGCCTCGGTCCTCCAGCAACTCCTCCTCACCACCCCACCCGCCCCCGGCACCGATCTCAAAGCCGCCGCCCGCCAGGTCGCCCAAAAAATCGCCCGCGCCGCCTACCGCCGCCCCGCCAGCGATCCAGAACTCGACGTCCTCCTGCAAGTCTACGACCTCGCCACCCAAAACAAGCTCCCCCACGCAGACGCCCTGCGCCTCATGCTCAAGGCCGCCCTCGTCTCCCCCCAGTTCCTTTACATCACCCCCGCCTCAGTCTCCGTCTCTTCCTCTACCTCCCCCTCATCCATCGCCCCCGCGCCACCCACCCCCTCAGCCATTCAATCTCCGGTTCCCCATTCCATTGCTCCAAATTCCCTTGCTAAAAACAGCGCCCCCGTCTCACCCACTCCCCCACCCGCGCCCGAGATCCTCCCCCTCGATGACTGGATGCTCGCCTCCCGCCTCTCCTACCTCCTCTGGGCCACCATGCCCGATGCCGAGCTCTCCACCCTTGCCGATCAAGGCAAACTCCACGACCCCGCCGTCCTCAAGACCCAGGTCGCCCGCATGCTCAAAGACGACCGCTCCCGCGCCCTCTTCGACGGCTTCGGCGCCCAGTGGCTCGGCCTCGCCGATCTCGCCGGCAAAACCTTCGACACCACCAAATTCCCCCAGATGACCCCCGCGCTCCGTCAGGCCATGTACGACGAAGCCCGCCTCTTCTTCACCAGCATCATCCGCGAAAACGCCCCCGTCTCCACCTTCATCACCGCCGACTACACCTACCTCAACGAGTCCCTCGCCGCCCTCTACAATCTCGGCGCAAAAAACACCGCAGAAGCAAACAGCCAATCATCCTCATCCTCTCCCAACTCAGCAGCCTCTAACTCAGCTGCCAAGTCCCAAACTCCCACCTCCCCGGCAACTAACTCGCCCAATAACTCCTCTGCTAAATCCTCAGTTACTTCAGTCCCCCATTCCCTTGCTCCCCATTCCCTTGCTAAAAACTCCCCGGCAACGAACCCACCCACGACTAACTCAACTTCAACCTCCCCAGTAGCCGCTTCACCGCAGCCCCCCGCCATCACCGGCTCAAACCTCCGCCGCGTCAAACTCCCCGACCCCAATCGCGGCGGCATCCTCGGCATGCCCGGCATCCTCGCCGTCACCTCCTTCCCCAATCGCACCAGCCCCGTCAAACGCGGCGTCTGGGTGCTCGAGCAAATCCTCGGCCAGCACGTCCCGCCCGCCCCGCCCAACGTCCCCACGCTGGAAAAGCAGGACAAAAAGAAAATCGCCAACCTCACCCTCCGCCAGCGCACCGAGCTCCACCGCACCAACGTCGTCTGCGCCAACTGCCACAAGATCCTCGACCCCATCGGCTTCGGCCTCGAAAACTTCGACGCCATCGGCCGCTGGCGCGCCCAGGACGACACCGGCGGCCCCATCGACGCCGCCGGCGAGCTCCCCGGCGGCAAGCACTTCAGCACCCCCGCCGAGCTGAAGACCATCATCGCCGCCCGCAAAGACGACCTCACCCGCAACCTCACCGAAAAACTCCTCGCCTACGCCCTCTGCCGCCAGCTTGAAGGCTACGATGAAATCATCATCGATCAGCTCATGACCGGCATCGCCAAAGACAACCACCGCATGCAGACCCTCATCACCTCCGTCATCACCAGCTACCCCTTCCTCAACCGCCGCATCGTCGAAACCCTCAGCGCCCCCGCCGTCACAAAGCCCGCACCAGCTCCCGCCATCAAGCCTGCGCCAGCTTCCGCTGCTGCGCCCAAGTCCGCACCAGCTCCCTCTGCGAAACCCAAACCCGCAGCCGCGACTTCCGCCACACCTGCTCCCGCCGTCAAACCTGCTGCGCCGACCGCCAAGCCCGCGCCACCACCCACTGCCGCCCCCGCAAAGAAGTAGCGCCTGCTATTGAGACTTGCGCGATAGATTGCCATCCTTGTCTTGAAGGCCAACGGCCTTCCGTCTTTCAGCCCAGGGGTGCCGAGCTTTAGCGAGTGCTCCCCTGGGTTTAGGAAGCCAATCCGGGCAGCAAACCCAGAGCACCTCAACACGAGGCCGGGTGCCAGCAGCGTCTGCAATGAGCACCGCCACCACGCGCCTCTGATATGGACTGCGGTCGCGGAGTGAGGAACGAACGCAGCTACCGCTTTCGCCGTCCTCGGTGACCCGCGCCTACCAGCCAATACCCGAAAGCGGCAGCCCCCAGTTCCTCTCAGCCAGCTCACCCCACGCCCGCCACGAGACGCTCGAAAGCGGTAGCTCCGATGCAGGCTTGCGCCGTGCATCTGCGCGACCGCACTCCAAATAATTCCGCGCGTCGACGCCTCCCCATATGGACTGCGGTCGCGAAGTGAGGAACGAACGCAGCTGCCGCTTTCCGCAGGCCGGACATCCACCAAATACCAGAAACTAAACAAAAGAAGCAGATCATGGCATACTTTCCGGCTCACCGCGCTCGCCGCACCCGGTTGCAAGCCGCTCCAGCGTCAGCCCCCAGGCGCTCATCACAAATCTCCACGCCGCCTTTATTAGCAGCTAAGCATTCTCTTCAATTTCCTGCCCCGTGCAAAAGCCGGACACGCCACCCCGCAGTCCATTTCTCAGTGGGTGCGGCAGAAAAGTCTTCCCTCTCGATCCCGGGTCTCTATAAATGCAGGCAACGCATCGCTTATGAACACTCAAAAATTCAGCGCCCTGGTCCTCATCGGCTTCTTAAGCCTCGTCACCTGCGCATCCACTCTCGCCGCAGAGCCCGCGCAGATCAGCATGCTCAGAAAATCCTGGGAGCAGGCCCGCGCCCGTGCCGCACAGCCCATCGATGAAAGCTACCTGCGCGAATTGCAGAAGCTGCTCGACACCTTCACCAAGGCCGGTCAGTTGGAAGACGCCATGGCAGTCAAAAACGAAAGCCAGAGCGTGGTCGAAGACGCCGCCGCAGCGGCTTCAGCCACCGCCTCCGCCGCCACCTCTGCCAAACAACCCGCCAAGCTCGCCACCCTCCGCAAGACCTGGGTCCAGTCGCGCGACAAAGCCCTGCAGCCAAGCGACGCCGTCTATGTCCGCGAACTGCAGAAACTGCAGGACACCTACGCCAAGGCCGGAAAGCTCGAAGACGCCCTCGCCGCCAAGACCGAACTCGAAAAACTCGGCGGCAATTCCGAAGCACCCTCCCGCCAGACCCGGTCCTTCGTCGGGAAAAAATGGGCCACCTCCAGCGGCAGTCATTTCACCTTCAAGGCAGACGGCACCGGCACCCAGGCCAATGCCTCCGGCAAAGAATGGCCCCTCAAGTGGACCCAGGGCACGGATGACCTGCTCACCGTCGATGGCTGGAGCGACGACAAACCATCGACCCTGTATTTCCGCTTCCCCAAAAGCCGCGAAGGCCTCTTCGGCTCCTCCACCGACAAGCTCGACAAACAAGTCTCCGTGAAGTGACCCCGCCCAGGCTCCCTTCAGCAGGCCGTTAAGAAACCGCGCCCCCGCAGCCCTTCAAAATGGGGTCAGGATGCAAAAAATCAAAAAAATACGATCCGCCTAAAAGCAGCCCCTTCGAATGACCACACAACCACCCCTCCTCGCCTATTTTGGGCCGGACTTAGGCTTTCTATTCCTGTTCCCAGCCATCTGGATCCTCATCGTCATTTCCTCCGTCCTGCTCGTCACAGGTTGTCCCTCAAAGACTCCAGCGTTTGAACGACATCATGACAGGTTTTCATAGGGCGACTTTATGATTTGGGAGGGCGGACGGAGATGAAAAGACACTTTCAGGATGCTTCATGAGCCTAGGATGAGTGCGGATCGAATCATGGCTCAAAGCCTCAGTTCAACGTCGATCCTCCCTCATCACGACACCACGCCCCGCCGCACTCGCAGCCACCCCGCCGGGGCCAGCCCCACCAGGATGAGCAAAGCATTCACCGCCAGTATCAGCAGAATGGGCCTGAGTGATAAAAACGCAGAGCCATGCGCCTGAGCTCCCAGGACGAAAAGCACCGGGCCATACACTGCCGCTACAATGATGCCGCTGCCCGCAAGACTCGCCACAAACAGGCTGCGAACGCTTGGCCGCCAGTACCGCTGCACCGCTAGAAAGCCAGCCTGCCACAGCAGCACGCACAGCCCGCTGATCTCCGTGGGATGCCAGCCCCACAGGCGGCCCCATCGCTGCTGCGAATATCCCATGCCGAAAATCATTCCCAGCAACGTGAGCCCGCAGGCCCATGCCGTGAAAACACGCACCACCCGCGTGAGGGCCTCCGCGCGGCGCGTCGAAAAATCCGCAAAGCTCCGCTGAATCACAAAGCAAATCCCCAGCACCCACAGCAGCACCTCCACCACGCGACTTAGCGCCAGCGTGAAGACATGCGCACCCAGCCAGGCATCCCAAGGACGCTGCTGAAAGAAGAGCACCATCTCAGCCAGTATCGACAACGCCAACACTCCCGCCAACGCCCTCACGATCCTCACGGGCAGCCACGTGGCAGGGCTTAATTTTTGAAACTCCGCCGACACCTCACCCACCGGCCCCAGCTGCTCCATCGCCCGCTGCACAGCCTCCGGCTCAGGAATACCAGATTCCACCAGCGCGTGAACCGTCTCACGCAGATGGCTCTCCAGTTCGTCCAGCGTGTCCGGCCCCAGGCCGCGCGTGCGCGAGATGTCTTTGCGCCATTCGGCGATGGATCGATCGAGGTTATGCATGGCGGGGGCTCCAGAGTTGGTTGAGTACGCTGTTCACAAGGGTCCACTGTTCCTGCTGCTTCCGCAGGGCCTGTTTCCCTTCGGATTTCAAATGGTAGTACTTCCGTTTCCGCCCCGTCGGCGAGTCCACCCACTTGCTGCGCACCAGCTCGTGGTCCTCCAGCCAGTGCAGCACCGGGTACAGCATGCCGTCCGTCCATTCGATCTCCCCGCCGGAAAGCTCTTTCACCCGCTGGATGATCGCATACCCATAGCTGTCCCCCTCCGCGAGAATCGACAGCACAAGCGGCACCGAAGAGGCCGCCGTAAGTTCTTTCTGAAGCTTCATAGCACAACCATGCATTGCAGTGCAATGTATGGCAACCTGATTTTTTCGCGGCTCTTCCGGAGAGGGCTCGTCCCGATCCCTCCACACCTCCGCCGCACCGCGCCACTCCCCCCGCGCACCTCGTGAGCGATGCCGCTTTCCCTCACGCACCCTGCTAGAAACCACCCCATCACGCAGTATCATACAGTGCAACGACTCACCCCCAGCAGCCCCGCTCCGGCCAATTTAAAATTTTCAGTTCTCAGTTCTCAATTTTCAGTTCTTCCATCCTTCATCACCCAGCGGTCGCGCCATGATCGAGGACGAGCAGGAGAACGATAACGAGGACGCCCCCCCACCTTCCGTCCCCCATGCCAAAAAGCCCCCTCATCTCCCGCCGCACCTGCCTGCGTGGCCTCGGCACCACCCTCGCGCTCCCCTTGCTCGAAGTCATGGGCTGGGCAGACACCGCCAAAAAAGGCGCGGCAGCAGCCACTGCCGCCGCAGCGCGCCCGCCCGTCCGCCTAGGCTTCATGTACATGCCCCACGGCGTCATCATGGATCAGTTCTGGCCCGCCACGCCCGAGAGCTACCTCACCACCCCGCCGCCCGCATTGGAGTCCCTGCGCGGCGTGCTTGATCAGTGCCTCCTCATGAAAGGCATCGGCGGGATACCCATCGCCCCCTTCAATGGCGCGCCCCACGCCCTGGAGCTCTCCACCTGGCTCACCGCCCAGCTTCCCGACTCCCGCCAGCGCAACCGCATCAACATCGCCATCTCCGCCGATCAGATCGCCGCGAATTACGTCGGCGCGCTCACCGCCCTCCCGTCGCTCGAGCTCGCCACCATGCCGCAGACGCACAAGGAAAATCAGGAAGGGCTCAACGAAGGCTACTACTCCCACTGCAGCTTCCGCTCCGCCACCCAGGCCGTCCCCGCCGAGATCAATCCCCGCAACGTCCTCAATCGCCTCTTCAATCAAAGCAACACCCCCGGCACACAGAGCGCCGCATCCACTGCCGCCACCGCCCAGGCCCAGGCCCAGGCGCTTGATCGCTCCATGCTCGATCTCGTCATCACCGGCGCACGCGACTTGAGAAAACAACTCCCGCAGGACGACCAGCAAAAGCTCGATGAATACCTCGACAGCGTCCGCGCCGTCGAGCGCCGCATCGCCGCCATCGAGTTCCGCCAGAAGGAAGCCGCCCTCGAAAAAGCCGGCCTCGCCCCCAGCCGCCACCGCGCCACCGACACCCCGCCCATCGAAATCAAAATCCCCGTCGGCGACAAGCGCAGCGAATACATGCAGGTCATGTGTGATCTCAACGTCCTCGCCTTCCAGACAGACACCACCCGCGTGAGCACCTACATCGGCTCCACGCCCAACGGCGTCTCCTACCCCGAACTCGGTTTCAAAGACGAGCACCACTCCCAGACGCACCACAACAACCAGCCCGACAAAGTAGGCAAAGTCGCCGCCATCACCGCCTTCAACATCGCCCAGTTTGCCTACATGATCAAAAGGATGCACAGCATCCGCGAAGCCGACGGCACCCTCCTCGACAACTGCCTCATGCTCTGGGGCTCCGGCCTCGAAGACGGCAACAAACACTCCCGCGAAAACCTCCCCTTCATCCTCGCCGGAAAAGCCGGCGGCACCGTCAAAACCGGCCGCTTCTTAAACACCACCCAAGGCAATCAAGGCGACCTCCTCACCACCATGCTCTCCTGCGCCGGCGTCCCCCTGGACAGACCCATCGGCATCGCGACGAAGCAGATCAGCGAGATGAAGGCGTAAGGGAAGGCAGAGTTTCAAGTTCAAGATTTCATGGTTGAAGTGGGGCAGGGCAGGCGCTCTCCGCTCCTCATGTAGTATTTCGAGGCTTCGCCCCCGTACGAGAGGTGGGCTGTCGGCCCATCATGCTTGGCGTACATTCCTCTCCGGTCCTTGCCCGCATCCAGGCCGCCATGATCTTCCAGCAACGGATACGGAGCCTGATTGAATGCAGAGATTGGAAAAACAATGCAACTAAGTGAAAAACTAAGAAAAATAGCTAATTATGCGATAAGGGAGCAGAAAAATGCTTGCATGCATAAACACTTTGGTACTAGTTAATAGTTGTCGGCGCTATCAATGTAACTGCTAATCCGGCTGTTGATTTATGTGGGGTCACATAATCGATGCTGAAGTCTCGATAGAGGGGCCGCAAACCTTAATCATTTTCAAACCCAAATTGCCTCCAATGCATGCCAGCACATTTATTGAGAACGTGGTTAGTGATGCTTCTAACCTCGGACATTTGTCCGGCACAGGACATCCCTTTGCATCCAGAGATGAAAGCTAATCAAGCGCCTGGGTTCTCCTGAGATCAAGAAGCCGCTCCAAAGCATATTAACTGCTCGTCACTCAAGCGAGATACATTTCATCTAACATGCATCAGCTAACCATTGCACGGCCCAAGAACAATCAATGGGGGAATTACATCACACAACAAATTATTAACTCGGGTAAATACCAGGTTAATTTTGAGGAGTTTCCATCGTTTCACGGGTTGGGGCGGCGAAGAGGAAGCTTGAAACCCATGAAGCTGAACGGCAACATGGTGTTCATTGATGACTGGGATTTTGCCAACCCAACATCACAGCTCAATGAAAATTTTTTCGATCAAAATCCATTTTATCGAGACATCAAATTGATATTAAAGATACAATACAGCCAGATCGACAAGCCTGCATATCCGGCCATTCCGATTGAGCCGTTTTTGATCTTCCCGCGTTCTACGTTCAGGCTTGGCGTTTTTGACTGGATGCCCGGAGGAGATTTTATCGCGGCGTTTTCAGGCAAGCCATGGAGAAACAGGCGTGGTTGGATAAACGAAATGCAAACAATGAGTTCGTTTCACTTGGTTGTAGGAAACCCCAATCCATCGGTGCAGGAGCCGTATTACGAAACGCTCAAGAGATGCACCTGGGGGCTGATTTTAAAAGGCAAAGGCAATGGAGGGAAGAATCGCCGGGAAGCGGAATACCTCTCTTGTGGCATGCCCATTGCCCTCAACTACAAGCCGGAATATCCGTTCCCTTTTGAGCCTGGCATTGACTATGTCTATCTCGAAAAGCCCTCCGACTTGCACAATCTTTATAACATCGACCCGGTTCCCTACAGCATACGGTCTCGATATAACTACGAAAAATATTTCTCGCCGCAAGGCATAGTCGATACCTTTGCAAGACTAACCAGCAAGCATTTGAAGATAGAGCATGGTGATAACATGCCGGTTCAATCGGATGGTCGGATTTAGCACTTTTCCTGCCTCGTTACTTTTGCCGTATATCCAATAATTTCCAACTCTTCCAAAACCATGTCCTCTGAGAATACTGATTTAATGTCTGACGGCTATTCGGACGGTAATTCCGATGGCTATTCCGACGGACTGTCTGATGGTTTTTCAGATGGCTTGTCCGACGGGTATTCAGATGGACTGCAGTCAGACGGTTATTCGGACGGCCAGTCCGACGGGTTCTCTGATGGACCGTCTGACGGCTACTCGGATGGATTGTCCGATGGACAGCAATCCGACGGGTACTCGGACGGGCAGTCTGATGGACCGTCGGACGGATATTCAGATGGATATTCCGACGGATATTCGGATGGCTATTCGGATGGACCGTCCGATGGCTATTCATCGGCCTCGGACGGTTATTCCTCAGAGTCCAGTCAGAGCCTGCTTTCCTCGGAAAGTTCGCAGAGCCCGCGCAGCAGTGAGTCTTCTCAGAGCAGCTTGAGCTCAAAGTCCTCGGAGTCGAGTTCCAGCAGCGCCTCGTCCTCAAGCTCAAGCAGTTCGTCGTCCTCAAGCTCCAGCAGCTCGTCCTCGTCGAGCTCCAGCAGTTCGTCGTCCTCCTCAAGTTCCAGCAGTTCGTCCTCGTCCTCAAGTTCCAGCAGCTCCTCATCGTCGTCGAGTTCCAGCAGCTTGTCTTCGTTGAGTTCGAACAGCAGTGAGGAGGTCACGCTGGAGATCGAAGGGCCTGACAGAACGCAGGAGGGCCTGCCATCCGACACTTTTAAAGCCAAACTGACCCCGTCAACCGCGCAAGCCACAGACTGGAAGTGGAGTTTTGAGCCTGTGCCTGGAGCCGGTAATAATCCGGATGTTCCTTTTACCAGCACGGATCAGCAAACGACCTCGGTCTCCAAGGCGCATTGGTTTGCGCTGCCGGATGACAAGTTCGCCGCACCTCCCGAATGCACCTACAAGATCGTTTGCGAAGCGACGGTCAAAGGCAAAAAAGTCAAAGGAACCAAGCAATGGACCGTATGGATTAATCCAAGCGGCGGGCTGACCGAACCGCCCAAGCTGACGGGAGATGTTACGGTTGCATCCGGGCAGCGGCAAGTTTTTGGCGGGAAGCCCGGACAAATGGAGACCTATTGGTATGTCAAAGACATTGGCAGCCTTGCCCGAACTCCGGCAGCCGTATCCCTTCGTCCGCCTGCGACATCTCAGTTTTACGACAAGATCATGGCGCATGAGAATCGGCACGTCTGGCAGTGGAATCAAGGACCTTGGTCCACTTACTGGAGTCCGACCACCTTCTTCAACAGGGTGAAAAACATCACCTCCAACATCAAGGTGGGAGCCGAACAAGAAGTGAAAAACCAGGTCAATCAGCAGCGTCGGATTTATGAGCAGGAGCAGGTCAGAAATGCGAAGAGCACATCGCCCCAGCGTGAAACGGACGCCCACAATGTATCTGACAAGATTGCTCCCAATTACAGACTTTTTCCAGGACACCAATGAAGACCCGCATCCTCACCACTTACTTAGCCTTTCTTATCGCCATGCCTTACTCCTCTTCATCTTCGTCATCCTCTGCCGCAGAGCCTTCCGTCCCGCCGCCGGTTGAGTTTCTGGATCCCTCGGAAACATTCCAGAGCCCTCCGCCCACCAAGCTCGCCCTGGGGGAGCTGCTGGCGGAGGCAGACTTCGTCGCGGTGGTGTATTCCATCGATTCCTTCAGCATCCCGGACTGCAATGGGGAGGTGCTGCGGCTCAAGCGGCTGTGTGCCAAACGGGCAGACTGGAGCAAGCCTGGAATGCTTGCCCCCAATGTTTTGCGCAATGCCGAGGGGGATGATTTTCTGCTCGCGGTGACGCGGAAGTATTCCGACATCTTCACTCATGGAGAGAATTTTGACAATGACGCCTACGATGTGCCGATCATCAGAATCGGCGTTCCTTATCTGTATTTTGGCAAGGTGCGGCCGGTCACGTTTGATCAGGCCGAGGCGCTGAAAACCAACGGATCTGCAAGCGCGGCGGATGGAGATCGCTCCATCCCCCTGGCCTTTTCAAACATCACCCCGCAAACTCCCGTTCGGGCCGTGCAGGGGCTCCGTGGCATATGCCCGCTCTACTCCCTGGCCAAGGTGGTTGAAATGGAGAATGAGGCTGGCAACAGCGAAAATCCAGAGCAAGACCTGCGCGCCTACGACTTCAAGTACCTCATCCAGACCTACACCAATCCTGATGCCACACCCCTGGTCAAAGGAGTGAACCGCCTGATCGAGGCCCTGGCCAAAGAAAAGCCGCAGGCAAGGCAGTCTCTGGGCGCGCTGACTGAGGATGAGGATCCCGTGACAGCCGCTGCTGCAAAGTATCTCCTGGCGCTGGAAAAGCTCCCGAAGTTTCAGACCCACCTGCCCGTGCCCCTGCCTGCTGGCAACTAGCCGGCTCGCAACTGCGAAGACTCAAAACATCCAACTTTACCACGCTGCAAACCATGTCCTCTGAGAACTCTGATCCAATGTCTGACGGCTATTCGGACGGCCAGTCCGATGGGTATTCAGACGGCCAGTCCGATGGCTACTCGGACGGGCAGTCCGACGGGTTCTCCGATGGACAGTCGGACGGCTATTCGGATGGATTGTCCGATGGACAGCAGTCCGACGGGTACTCGGACGGG
>NZ_JBYFBS010000035.1:0-26627 GCF_057652315.1 Prosthecobacter sp. Pr1
CGGGCGGTGAGAAAGAGTACCGGGAGGCCGAACCCGCGCGCGCGCATTTGTTCGACGACGGTGAAGCCATCCATGTCGGGGAGGCCGACATCGAGGATGACTGCATCAAAGGCCTGCTGGGTGAGGCGTGAGAGTGCCGTGGTGCCGTCCGCGCAATGAGTGCAGGTGTGACCTGCCTCCTGCAACCACAGGAGGGTCTGGCGCGCGAGTTCGGCATCGTCTTCAACAAGCAGGATATGCATGGTCAGAGCCAACATAGGCATGGGGCTGGAAAAAAGGCACGAAAATTGAGCCGGGGCTTCACTTCATTACCAAACGATAACGTGCCGAGCGGCTGGGATTGTGAAGCAATACGCAGGCATGAACAGGTCATTTCACTGTTGGAGAGGCCGAGGAGCTGCTAGCGGCTTGCTAGTGCTCCTGTTTCCTTCCTTGCTGCTGGCAGGGGGCGGACAGTGGACGGTCGTAGCCTGGAACAATCTCGGCATGCATTGCATGGATGACGACTATTCGGTGTTCTCCATCCTGCCGCCGTTCAACACGATCAATGCGCAGGTGATGGACGCGGCGGGAAAATTGATCACCGATCCGACGACCGCAGGCATCACCGTCACGTATCATGCCGTTGCAAATCCGGATGGGTCGATCAACACGACATCGGCTGGCAAGACGAACTTCTATGACTACGCAGCGGTGCTCTATGGTGCGAATGTGGGCATGGACCAGGGACTGGCCGGCAAGGCGATGCCGGGCGCGGGCAACACGCCGCAGACGATGAACTGGGTGGCGGGCATGAACTGGTTTGAGGCGGCGGGCATTCCGCTGTGCCCGAAGGACGATGCGGGGAGCAAGAATCCGTATCCGCTGATGCGTGTGTCGGTGAAAAATTCCTCGAACGTCGTGCTGGCCAGCGCTGACATCGTGGTGCCGGTGTCGGATGAGATGGACTGCCGCGCGTGCCACAAGTCCGGATCCGGTGCCGCTGCCATGCCTGCCGCAGGCTGGGTCAATGATCCGAACGACAAGCGCGACTTCCGGCTGAACATCCTGCGGCTGCATGATGAAAAGAATGCGGCTGATCCCAACTACGCGACGGCACTCGCGACGATGGGATATCCGCCGCAGGGGCTGTATCACAGCGTCACGAACGCAAACAAGCAGGTGCTGTGCGCCGCGTGTCATGCCTCCGAGGCGCTGGGCACGGGCGGCGCGGCGGGAGTGAAGGCGCTGACGGCGGCGATGCATTCGAAGCACGCGACCGTCACCAACCCGACGAACGGACTGCAGCTGGACAACGTTCTCAGCCGCAACTCGTGCTACCTCTGCCATCCCGGCTCGACCACACGCTGCCTGCGCGGAGCGATGGGCGGCGCGGTGAATGCGAGCGACGGATCGCTCGTGATGCAATGCCAGAGCTGTCACGGGCAGATGAGTGATGTGGGGAGCAGCGCGCGCACGGGCTGGCTCATGGAGCCGAACTGCCAGGCCTGCCACAGCGGCGATGCTGAGGCGAATGAAGGCGCGATCCGCTTCACATCCGTCTTCACTGCGCCAGGCGTGATGCGCGTGCCGGCGAATCAGCGATTTGGCACGAATGCAAACACGCCGGCGGCGGGGCTGTCGCTGTTTCGTTTTTCAAAAGGGCATGGTGGACTGGTGTGCAGCGCCTGCCATGGCAGCACGCATGCGGAGTACCCATCGTTGCATCGCGACGACAATCTCTACTCATGGAACAAACAAGGGCATCGCGGCAAGCTCGCGGACTGCACGGTGTGTCATGCATCGATGCCCACGAACAGTGTCGGCGGCCCGCACGGCATCCATCCCATCGGCAGCCAGACCTGGGTGAAGGATCATGCCGACATTGCGCGGGCCATCAGCCCCAACTACACCGCGTGCCGTGAATGCCACGGCGCCGACTTGCGCGGCACAGCGTTGTCGCGTGCGCAGGCGGACCGGGCGTTGAGCACCAAGTTCGGTCCGTTCACCTTGAAGCGCGGCATGGAGGTGAGCTGCTACTACTGCCACAACGGTCCGGGCAGCAGCAACGCCAGCACGCATGTGGGCCCGACGGTCGCGAATGCACAGCTGACGGTGCCGAAGGACACGCCCACGAGCATAGCGCTCACCGCCAGCGGCACGAATCCACTGCTTCGCGTCATTCAGCAACCCACGCATGGCACCGTGGGCATCGCGGCAAAGGTGGCGACGTATTTCCCGGATGCGGCCTATCAAGGACCGGATGTGTTTACTTACATCGCGAGCGATTCGGGCAGCTTTGTCGATTCACAACCCGCAACGGTTTCCGTCACGGTGGGAGGAACGGATTACAGCCGAGATTCGGATGGCGACGGTCTCAGTGACTGGATCGAATACGCACTGGGGCTTGATCCGCTGTTGCGCACGAGTCTTTTGCCGCAGCAGTTGTTTGAGAGTGCCAACGGCACGTCATATCTCACGCTGCGTGTGTTTCGCGGGCCGCTGCTGCCGGCTGACATGAGCACCAGCATCCAGGTCTCCGGGGACCTGATCCACTGGACGCCTGCCGCCGTCATCACCAATTCTGCAGGCGAGCTGAAGGCACGCGACACGACACCAGCCAATGCCGCGCCTGCGCGATTCATTCGCGTCGAGGCTGTCCGCACGACACCTGGTCCGTGAGCAAGATATGCACAGCAAATGCCAGCCTAGGAATGGGCAGGCGTAGAGGCACGCAAAGTGAGGCGGTTGTTCATTACCAAACGATAACGTGCTGAGCGGCAGGGTGTGTGGCGACAATGGGGGCACAACCACCAAGCCATGAACAACACGGTCCCCCATGCTGTCAGCGACGAATGCAGCCGCTTGTTTGCGCAAGCTCTGCGCGGGGATGCTGATGCCGCGACGCAGCTCTATGCCCAATGCGTGCCGCCGCTGTCGGGATGGCTTGCGCAGCGCATCAGCGCCCATGCCGCCGAGGAGATGGCGCATGAGGCTATGGTGCTGGCATTTCGCAACGGTGACCGCTTCAAGCCGGGGCATTCTTTTCGAGTCTGGCTACGGACGCTGGCCTGGCACCGTGCGCTGAACATCCTGCGCAATGACTCGCGGAGAAGGGCCCGCGAGCAGGCCTATCTGCAACTGGAGCAGGCGGGTGAGGATGAGGAGCACAAGCCATCGCCGTATCTTGAGAGGCTGGAGTCTTCTCTCGCGGCGCTGCCTGCTCCTGAGCGCGAACTGCTGGAGCTGCATTATCTCGAAGGAAAAACCAGCCGGGCGATTGCGGAGATGCACGGCCGTTCGCGGAGCGCTGTGGCGGTCCATTTGCACCGTCTCTGCCGGAAGCTGCGCACCGACATCGAGTCTCCACAAAGGCGGGGCGGTGCCTGCCATGAGTCCGCAAAGATGGCAGCCTGATTTGGTGATGATCCAACGCTTTATGAAACACACTACTCACAGCCAGCCAACCACCAGGAAGGTGTCCCAGGGACAACTCTTTGCATGCTTGATCACGGCACTCATGCTGACCTTCGGCTCAGATGCGGCACAGGCCAGCATCGCCTACGGGAGCATCAACAACTTTGACACGGTGAATGATACCGGCAGCCAGGCCCACGGGTTTGAGATCGAACTCGATGACATCCACAGCACAGACATCACGTACACCTATAACTACAACCATTACGGAGTGCCGGAGATCACGGAGGACAACTCGGTGGCGGGGCATCCGAAGGTGTTCATTCGCTGGCAGAGCAAGAAGAATGCCGATGGCACCTGGGCGGCCTATACGGCCATTCCTGCGGCGCCGATCCCGCCGACGCAGGGGCATCAGTTTACCAACCCTGGGGTGAACTTTGGCGGGGAGCACTTTGGAGTTGGCTATCGGGTGCAACCCAGTGCGGTGCTTTACAACTGGCTGATCGACAACGGGGCTGGCACCTTGGTGCATGGTGGCGCGGTGCAGGTTTCGACGCCGACGTTTACTTACTATCCCCCAGCGGCCGCAGCGCCGGCGCAGGTGCAGGCGGTGATCGTCCCGCCACCACCGCCAGTTCCCCCGCCGCTGCAGTTTGGCAAAGCGGTGTGGGTGAAAGAGATCAAAACCAAGACGCATAACGCCAACAAGGTCAAGCTGCGCGAACTGGTCTCCGACGACCCCGACAACCCGGACGACAAGAATTGGAAGAATGGCGAACCCGATGAGGTCGAGACGGAATGGCGCATCCTGCAGAAGAACAGTGGTGCGGCTGATGGTGGCCCGAACAACAACGTTGCTGCTGCCGCTGAAGATTTGCCGAACGGCAATGAAGTCGTGACAAGGCGCTACGAGTTTTACAAATATACCGGGCCGCTGGATGCGGAGACAGGCGAGGCGAAGGCGACGGCGGTGGGAGCAGACGGCCAGCATGGCTCCGGCTCCGCGACGTATGCGGATCATTTTGACGGCGCACTGGGAGAGTGGGTCACTGTCACCACAGACATGACCACGAAAGTGGTGGTGGGAGATTTCACCGGATCGCAAATGGCTGCGGTGGATGTGAATGCCGCGGTGGGTCTCATTGATCACGCAGGCGAAGGCAAGGTGGGCAAGGCCTTTGCGCCACGCACGGTGGTGGTGGAAGGCGCACTGCCATTCACTGCTTCGAAATCGGGAACCGTGCCGCCGGGGCTGATCTTCAACGAGGTAACAGGCGTACTCTCCGGCACGCCGAGCAGCGCGGGCACCTTCAGTTTTGCCGTGACTGCCAGCGATGGTGTGAATCCCGACGTGAAGAAGAACTATACGATGAACATCGCGGCGGCCGGTGCGGCGCTGCCTGCACAGAGCCTGCTGGACACGGCTGCAGCCCCTGTGGGTGCGGGCACGACCACCGGCGATGGTTCCTTCGGCGTCGGTGCAGATGCCACCGTCACCGCCACGCCCGCCGCCGGCTACTTGTTCCAGAACTGGACGGACAACGGTCAGATCGTCAGCACGAACAGCAGCTACACGCTGGCCATGGATGTGAACCACTCGCTGGTGGCGAACTTCGTGCCGGACGTTGTGCAGTGGTCCGTCACGACGAGCGCCGCCCCTGCGGCGGGCGGCACCACAACGGGAGATGGTCTCATCAATGATGGTGCGAGCACCACGGTCGTAGCCACCGCGAACGCGGGCTACGGTTTCACGAACTGGACTGAGGGCGCGGCGATCGTGAGCAGCAGCGCGAGCTACACCTTCAATGCGACGGCGGACCGCGTGCTGGTGGCGAACTTTTCCGCATTGCCGTCCTATACCGTGAGCACCAGCGCTGCGCCAGTGGCGGGTGGCACAACGAGCGGCGACGGCGGGTTCATCAGCGGCAGCAGCGCCACGGTGACGGCCACGGCCAATGCGGGCTACTTTTTTGTGAACTGGACGGAGAACGGTATTCAGGTAAGCACGAATGCGAGCTACACTTTCAATGTGACGGCCAACCGCACGCTGGTGGCCAACTTCTCCGTCACAGGCACCGTTCTCCGCGCGATCTCGACCTCTGTTACGCCGGCGAACTCAGGCACGACCACCGGTGGTGGCTCGTATGGTGATGGCACAAGCGTCACCGTGGTGGCGACGGCGGCACCGGGCTACAAATTCAGCAAATGGAAACAGGACGGAAGCAATGTGAGCAGCGCTGAGAGCTACACCTTTACCGCCAGCGCAGACCGTGCGCTGGTGGCGACCTTCACACCGGTTTATTACGTCACCGGGACGTCGAACCCGCCCGCAGGTGGCACCACGGAGGCGGACAGTCTCAGCTACAATCCGGGTGATGGCGGCAACATCATCGCCTTTCCCACCGCCGGCTGGCAGTTTGTGAACTGGACGGAGAATGGCAACATCGTCGGTACTGCCACGACGTTTAACTTCAGCAACGTACAGGCGAATCATGCGTATGTGGCGAACTTCGCACTCACCGGAGGTGTGAACATCTCCGCAAGCGCGGCTCCGGCGGCTGGAGGCACGACAAGCGGTGGAGGCAGCTACATGATTGGGGACAGTGTGACCGTCAACGCGGTGCCTAATGCAGGATATGCTTTCGTGAACTGGACTTCAGGTGCGGACGTTGTCAGCGCGAACGCGAGTTATACTTTCACCGCGAGTGCGAACCGAGTGCTCGTGGCGAATTTCGCGACGGCGAACACCATCACCACCGGTTCTGCACCGGCGATCGGCGGCACCACGAGCGGCGGTGGAGATTATGCCAGCGGCGCGAGCGTCACCGTCACCGCGACGCCAGGGGCTGGTTACAGTTTCCTCAACTGGACGGATGGCGCGACCATCGCGAGCACCAGTGCGACCTACACATTCACTGCGAGCGCCAACCGCACCTTGGTGGCTCATTTTGTTTCGGGCTACACGATCTCAGCCGCTCCGAGTCCCACTTATGCGGGCAGCATCAATGGAGCGGGCATCGTCAATGCGGGCACGAGCGTCACACTTTCTGCGGCGGCGAATCCCGGCTACACTTTTGTGAACTGGACGGACCTGACTGGCACGGAGGTGAGCAGCAGCACCAGCTATACATTCACCGCGAATGACAACGCCACGCTGACGGCGAACTTTGTCGCGGCACCGCTGAGCATTGATTTTGATTTCGACACGGCAGCGCCTGTGCCAGCGGAGAATGCACCGCTGCCGCTCGTCCAGACGAAGGCGGGCTACACGGTCACGTTCAGCTCACCGGCGGCAGATGCCTTCAAGATCACCACGGAGGGCGCAAGCGGGCGTGTGCTGTCATTGTTTAGCGGGAACTATCTGGAACCGCTCGCGGACAATGCCACGCTCGTGCTTCAATTTGACGTTCCCGTCACAGGTGTGAGCATTGATTTTGCCACGGTGGAAGCGCTGAACGTGGCGGTGCCTTCCAATGTGCAGATCACGGCTTACGACACCAGCAGTGGTGCACCGGTGAGCGTGGGCACGGGCATCGCGCACGGCACTGTGACGGCAGGTGACACGCTGCCGGCCGGCACGATTAATTTTAATTCAACAGGCGGAGCCTTTGACCAAGTCGTGCTGCAACTGCCGGACGCGCCGGTTGGAGCGGTTCGGTTCCTGGTGGACAACATCCAGGTGAGTCCCACCTCGAGTACTGGAGGCACCCTGACACTGACCAATCCCAACTGGAACATCACGCTTACAGATTTCGGCTACTCGGATTTCCTGCTCGACAACACGCCCGGTTTTGTCGGGCGTGAGTATCTCTCTGGCGAGTGGGGCAGCGCCGTGGCTTACCAACGCAACGGACAGACTCAGACACCCACGTGGCTGGAGCCCAATTTTCTCTATCCCGACTGGCAGACGAACTCGAACTTCCATGTCGTCACGGGCATTCATCTGGCGGGCAGCAATCTGGATGGCCTGCCCATTGCGGAATCAGTCATCGCCAACAACGATCTCGAAATCACACTGCGTTTTGAGATGGTGGACACGGTCGTGGGCACGCCCATGGGAGTCACGCCAGCAAGCGCGGCCAATGCGGGTTCAGCGATCAAGAGCAACCGATATGTGATGAATCAGACATTCATCGTGAAGAACATCAGTGGCGTCAGCATCACCAATCTGCAGCTGTTCCAACTCCTGCATGGTTTCATCTCGCAGCATGGTCAGTATGACAACCGCAGCTATGCCGGGAAGCTATCCGAGTATCAATACGATGCCACCATGGCGGGGGTGGACACCAGCGCGGCTGGAACTGACAGCTCCAGCATCGGGCTTGAGGATCTCATCGGGTTCCATGCGAAGGTGGCACCGACTGCGTTTGAGATCGGCAGCTATGGAACCGAGGGCAATGGCGTTGACGATCACGTCACGGGCAAGCCTTCGGACGGGGTTCA
Organism: Prosthecobacter sp. Pr1; assembly: GCF_057652315.1. NCBI lineage: Bacteria > Pseudomonadati > Verrucomicrobiota > Verrucomicrobiia > Verrucomicrobiales > Verrucomicrobiaceae > Prosthecobacter > Prosthecobacter sp. Pr1. Next base: position 7,840 of record NZ_JBYFBS010000035.1, read on the forward strand.
TCTGTCGATTGAGAACAACTGGCAGAGCGCCCCGTATGCCGCGCGAATGGGACGTGACTCTTTCGCTCCAGCCAACCGCTGGATTGCTGGCGGCCAGCGCTGGGACCTGGGCACGTTGGCTTCGGGGCAAAGTGCGAGCCTGGACATCGTTTTGAGTTTGCTCACGGGCACGAAGGTGGTCGTTACCGGCGGCGGTTCCAGCGGCACGGGCGGAGGAGGCAGCTGCAATGGCGGCTCCGGGCACGTAGGAGGTGTCGATTTCGAATTCGACGACATCAATCAGGAAGGGACCTTCTTCGGTGAGTACTCCGATGCCGACGACGCTGAAATGGCGGAACGAGAAGCGGAGGGCGAGTTTGTGCTGCCAACGGTTCAGACTCCGAACGCCACACGCAGACAGTTATGGAAGCTGAATTACAACGGTGTGCACACGGGCAACATCAAGCTTAAATTTGCCTACGATCCGAGCCTGCTGCCGGCAGGGTATGATGAAAACCAACTCGTCATCTACCACTTCCGCAACGGCACCTGGGAGAAGCTGAGCTGCAAAGTGGACGCTGCGAAGAATGTCATCGAGGCCATCACTCCCAGTCTCTCTCCTTTTGTGCTCGGAGTGAATGACGTGGTCGTGAAGCCACAGGTGGAGATTTCCCTTTCCACTCCAGGTTCACTTAACGTGACCTGGCCCGATTCATTCACCGGCTGGACGCTGCAGGAGGCGGTGGATCTAAATCCATCGAGTTGGGTTAATTCAACTCGTCCGATGACATCGTCGGGCGGCTACAACAGCGTGCTGGTTCCCATCAACTCTGGCTCAAAGTTCTTCAGACTGGTGCGGCCTTAGAGCCTGTTGCCTGCTGATTAGCGCCTGACGGGCAAGGCTGTCAGGCGCCGCTCTGGCGATAATGGCTTGCGGCGGCACCCGGATATTGGGAGAATGCACTTGGAATGAATTCACGAAATACCGCCGGGGCCTTGATCCTATGGCTGAGTTGCATGCTGACCACGGCAGGACGGGCGGATTTTCCACCGCTGGCGCTCAAAGCAGTGAGCCTGCAGCAGATCGTGTCACCCACGGACATCACGAATGCGGGGGATGGCTCGGGCCGGTTGTTCGTCGCTGATCAGGCAGGAATCGTTTACATCATTCGCGATGGCATGGTGCTGCCGCAGCCCTTTCTGGATGTGCGGGCCAAACTGGTGCCCAAGGCACCAACCTCCTATCTCTTCCCGCTGAGCACGAGCTACGAAGAGCGCGGGCTGCTGGGCATCGCGTTTCATCCCAACTTCAACCAGCGTGATGGGCTGGGCCAGCCACTGCCAGGCTTTGGCAAGTTCTACCTTTTTTACAGCGCCCCATCTCCTAACGCGGCGGGCGGCAGCAGCCCGGTGAACTGTCGGAGCACGATCTCCGAATTTTCTGTTTCCGCGACGGATCCAAACGCAGCTGACGTCAGTTCAGAGCGCGTGGTGCTGGCCTATGACAAGCCGCAGTCGAACCACAATGGCGGCCAGCTGCGCTTTGGGCCGGATGGGCTGCTCTACATCAGCGTGGGTGACGGCGGTGGCCAGCATGACAATCAATACGGCCACACAGGTGGCAGCGGCACGAGTTCACCGGGTCCATCCGGGGTGCTCGGCAATGCGCAGGACAAGACGGTGCTGCTGGGAAAAATTCTGCGCATCGATCCGCTGGGAACCAACGGGCCCGGCGGCCAGTATGGCATTCCTCCGGCAAACCCTTTCGTGGGTGCCGGCGGCGGCGTGCGCGAGGAGATCTATGCGTTTGGTGTGCGCAATCCCTGGCGCTTTTCTTTTGATGACGGTCCGGGAGGAAGTGGCAGAATTTTTGAGGCTGACGTGGGGCAGGACAAAGTGGAGGAGGTGAACATCATCACCGCTGGCGGAAACTACGGCTGGCGCGTGATGGAAGGCACGCTCACCCACGATGGCACGGCGCCAAACAGCGGGCTGCCGCTGATCTCCCCCATCGCCCAGTATGCACATGTGGGTGTGACTGTTGGCGCACCGGCGCTGCCACAGATCGGCGCCTCGATCATTGGCGGTTTCGTGTATCGTGGCGCGGCGATTCCTGCGTTGCAGGGCAAGTATGTGTTTGGCGACTACAGCCAGTCGATCGCCTCTGCCAACGGCACGCTGCTCGGCGTGGAGGAGACCTCCCCAGGCTCTGGCATCTGGAACTTCAGCAGTCTCGTGATCGCCGGCGGCAACCCGCTCACAACCCGCGTTTATGCCTTTGGACGTGATGAGGCTGGAGAGCTTTACGTGGCGACCAAAATCACGCGCGGTCCCTTTGAGCTCGACTCGAACGGCAAACCGAGCGGTGGCATTTACAAGATCGTCCAGGCGCAGGTTTCCACCGCCACACTGACTCCCTCACAGGACAACTCGATCTACTCGGACTTTCCGAACAACAGCAACGCGCGGGGTGATCTCTTCTCCGGGAACAATGCCAATGGGGCGCCACGCCGTGCGTTGCTGTCCTTTGATGTCACCAGTGGACTGCCAGGCGGAGCCCAGGTAACCTCGGCGTCCATGATGCTGAATTTAAAAACTGCTGCAAACAATCCGGGCCACCCGAACGCGACCATGTCGCTCTACCGATTGAGCACAAGCTGGGGAGAGGGCACATCCCTCGTCGGGAGCGGGGGCGGCTCTGGCACAGCGGCGACGACGGGTGATGCCACCTGGAACGCACGTTTTTATGATGCATCGAATCCCACGAACTGGAGCACCGCGGGTGGTGTTTTCAATGCAACGGCATCTGCCACCACGACGGTGGGCACCACCCTGGGTTCTTATTTCTGGAGTTCGCAGCAGATGGCGGCGGACGTGCAGAGCTGGTTTGGCACACCCGCAAACAACTTCGGCTGGATTCTCGTGGGGGATGAAAGCACCACCTCAACGGCACGGGGCTTCAACAGTCGCGAAGGCAGTGCGTCCGTGCAGCCGAAGCTGGTCATCAGCTACAATCCGGTGGCTCCTGCCCTTAACAGGCGTGATACATGGCTGCGGCAGTATTATCCGACCCCAGGCACCTTTTTGGACGACAACGCTGACGCGGACGGAGACGGCATCACGAATCTGTTCGAGTACGCCTTTGCGTTTTCACCGCTGAGCGCCAATGGCTCCGGTGCTGGCATGCAGGCTGGCGCGGCCACGGCTGGTGTCACCACGACCTTCACGATCACCTTCCGTCGTGATCCCCGTGCCACCGATCTCACCTACCAGATGCAGACCAGCGATGATCTGGTGGTCTGGAACACGATCACGCAGAGTGCAGCGGGTGCCACACCTTCGGGGGCCGGTTTTGTGTCTGAATCTGACGCACCGGGAGAGGCCCCGGTGAAGAACGTCACTGTCTCGGAAACCTTGAGCGGAAACACACGGCGCTTCGCCCGGCTACGGCTCATCCGCGTCGCGCAATGACGGGATTCCACATTGATCGGGACTTCGACAGCATTACTTTGCCCGCGTGCCAAACGTCGCGCTGTTCATGAATCCCATCCTGCCACCGCTCGTGCGGCTGTGCTTGGTCATGGGACTGCTTGGCATGCCGGCCATGGGGGCAACCTTCGTCGCCACTGCAGCGGCGGACACCTCCATCTACCAAAACCACCCTGAATACAATCTGGGCGGTACAACACTCGTCTCCGGCACCAACCAGCAGTTTTCGAACTCGCGCGCCTTGTTTAGTTTCGATCTCAGCGCTGTTCCGGCGGGCGCCATCGTGACGTCCGTGCAGGTGTCACTTTACGTCACCCGCCGTCCTGATCCCGACCAGCACGGCGGGCCGGTGAACTCCGACTTCAGCCTTTATCGTGCGCTGCAAAGCTGGACCGAAGGCACGGGCAGTGCAGTGACCGGCTCTCCGGCCTCCACCGGGGACACCACCTGGAACAATCTCCACTACAATACCACGGGAGACAACTGGGCCACGCCCGGAGGTCAAATCGGCACGGACTTTGCCAGCGTTCCCAGCGCCACGACCTCCGTGGGCGACGTGGGTCTCTATCTTTGGGGATCTTCGCCCGATCTGGTCGCCGATGTGCAGTCATGGCTGGATTCCCCATCCACCAACAATGGGTTCGCCCTCATCAGCGAGAGCGAGAACGTGGCAGGCACGGCGCGGCGCTTTGCCTCGGCTGAGCAGCCGGGTGGAGGCATCCCGGCACCGACGCTGAGCGTGACCTATGAAATGGCCCCCGAACCTGACAGGCTGCTGCTGCTGTTCATCGGTGCTGCTGCCGCAACCTTCCGCCGCCGCACTTCCAGACGCCTCAGCGAGTGAAGATGTCATCACTTGTCCACATGCGGCGGTCGGAACCTGCGGAGCGGATCTCCATGCTGTTGCGGGAGAGTTGATGAAAAAAATAGGGCGTGCCCCAGCGGTCCACCAGCTCACCGCTGCTGTTGCGGGGCAGATCATCCGGCAGAATTTTTGCCTGCCTGGGGTTGTCGCCTGAGAGGGCCTGCACAATCTCGGCATTGGAGCCGATGGGGTTGTCGCCAGCGATGGTGCGGTAATCCCGCAGCATGATGGTGATGCGCTCAAGATCACTGGCTGCCTCGTTTTCGACTCCTGCGTCTGGCTGCAGCGGCAGCGGGGCATGAGCTTGAGGTGCTGGAACAACTGACACTGCGGGTCTGGGGAGCGACGCTGCGGGAACCTTGCTTGAAGGTTCCTGCGCTGAGCGCGTCATAAGCCAGACGGTGGCCGCTGACATCACGAGCAAGCCAATGGTCAAAAAAACCTGCGTCCGCTTCATCGGGTGAAAATGGAACTTGGCATGCGGTCTCAGAGGAATCCGAGATTGGAGGATGAGAAGCGGCCAAGGTTGGGGAAAATGGTGCTGAGATTGGTGTCGTCCACGCCGAACCAGGAGGCCAAAGTGGCCGAATATTGATCCACGGCGGTGGTGGGAATCCAGCGGCCGATGCCGGTGTCATCCGGCCCGTTCACTGCGAGCGTGGGGAATTTGCCATAAGTGGCGCCACCTTTCACCGCGCCGCCAACGACGAGATGATGCCCACCCCAGCCGTGGTCACTGCCAGAGCCGTTGGTGGGGAAGGTGCGGGCGAAATCGCTCGCGGTGAAGGCGGTGACAGCGCTCTTGAGGTTGGAGCCGCCGCCGCGCAGGGTGTCGATGTCCTGCAAGGACAGGATGAGGGCGTTGAGTGTCTTGCTCAGTTCGGCCAGGAGATTGGCCTGGGCGCCAATGATGACCTTGGCGTCGTCGGGAGTGCTGGAGCCCGCATTGCTGGTCTGGCCCGTGTGCGTGTCATAGCCGCCCACTTGAATGAAGAAAACCTGCCGCTTCATGCCCAGTCCGCCGTTGGCGACGGCCTTGCTGCCCAGTTCAATAAGCCTCACCACCATTTTCATCTGAGACATGAGCGAGGAGGTGAAGGTGGAGCCGCCGTTCGGAGTGGTGAGGGAGGTGGGGAAGCGGCTGAACCACGCCGGGCTGCCTTGCGCTGTTAGCGCGGTGGTGAGGATGTTCGCTTCGGCGATGGCGTGGTCAAGCACGCCGGCATAGGCTTTGGTCTGCAGGTCGGCGGAGAGCTTGTCGGCATTCAGGATGGACTGCAGAGCAGTCTGCCTGGCACCGTTGACGCTGTTGAGCTGCACGGCACCGCTGGTGGTGATGGCATACTGGGGTGCGTAATTTTGCGAGCCCACCTCAAAAATGTTCGAGCCGGCCAGCGTCACCGCCATCGACACCTGGCCGCCCGAGTTCACATCAGGCGGAGACGAAAAAAGGTCTGCTATACGCCCGGCCCAGCCGCTGACGTATGGCTGGTCCGGCAGCGAGGTCTGCCACTGCGTCTGCTGGTCGCTGTGCGAGAAAAGCTGTGGTGGTTTTGGCACGGACTTGCCGCTGTACTGAGCCTTGGTCAGCGGAAAGCTGAGCGTGCCCATGTTGAACACGGGCGCGACGATGCCGTTATTGAAATGGGTGGCGAGTTCCGCCATCGCCGGATGGAAGCCGTAGGTGCGTCCGTCGCTGGCGGGATAGCCGGTCGTTCCATTGCGTGAGTTCAGCGCCAGCGCCGTCGCCGGTCCACCGTCAGTGTTGGGAATGGCGAGCGGCGTGCCACGCCCCGCGCTGTAATTGGCCCAGTCCGCCGCCGTGGTGGGGATGATCATGTTGTTCGAATCGTTCCCGCCGTTGAGGAAGACACAGATGAGCGCCTTGTAGTCGGAGAAAGAACCAGCGGCCATCGCCGAGCTCATCAGCTTGAGGTCGCGGAGCGAATTCCCAAGCGCGCCGAGGCCGATGGCGGCCGGAATGTAGCGCTGCAAAAACCGGCGACGTGGAATGAAGGGGGCGTGAAGTGATTTGTTCATGCGGAGTTACTTCTGAATCGCGTATTCGGCGGAGGTGACGATGAGATGGATGATGGCGCGCACCCGGTCACGCATCTGGGTCGTGGTCGGGTTGCCGGCGGTGTACGACCAGTTGCTAATCACGTAGTTGATGATGGTCGTGCGCGCGGTTGAATTGAGACTGCCGCCGATGAGACGTGTGGCGAGCGTGTCCACGAGCGTGGGAATGGCGGAGTCGCTGGTCTGCCCTGCGGTCATGAAAGGACTGATGTCCATGGGAATGGAGCCACCACCATTGCGGAAGCTTTGGAAGCCATTGGTGTTGCCACCGCTGAGAAATCCGCCGGTCACCAAGTTGGTGAGGTTCATTGTGTTGGAATCATTGGTGAGCTGGAACTCCGGCGTCGTCATCCCCGCCTTCGCCATCTCACCTGGATAACGATAGTCAGGATAGAAAAAGTTGAAGACCGTGGTGGAGTTGAGCGGCGTCTGCGTCAGGTCACTCTGACTGTAGTTCATGTTCCAAGTGCCCTTCTGCACGGCGCAGGTGCCGGAGCGTGACCACTGACTGATGGACAGTGGATAGACCGCCTGGCCGGAGGTGCTCTGAGAGCCATTCGACACCGTCGAAGGAGTGGTGACGGTGAACAGATTGGGCAGCGGTGCGCTGACCACGGTGTACACCTGGCTCGGCGCAGGGGTGCCGGCGTTGGCCACCAGAATGGCGATCCAGACCAGATCACCGGCCTTGAGATTGTGATTGCCACTGGTTTGCAGACTGATGGTCGAGACGCCGCCACTGGTGGTGATGTTGTAGCCGCCGGTGAAGCGCGGGATGTAAGCCGTGCCACTGCTGGTGGCCGGTGGGCTGCCTGTGAGTGTGATGGTGAAGGTGCTGGCTGTGGCCGAGGTGATCGTATAGACACCATCGTAAGTGCCACCGGCCAGACCATTGTTGTAAAACTTCACATAAAGCTGGTGACCGGCGGTGTAGCCGGAGGCGGTGATAGTGACGGTATTGTTCACGCCGTTGTAGCTCGGCGTGGTGATGCCGGTGGTGTTGACGGTGAAGTTGTTGGGCAGGAAGGCGTTGCCAGAAGGATTGCCGCTCACGCTGTTGGCGCCGATGTTGACCGTGAAACTGGTCGCGGCCGCGCCGGTCACTGAGTATGTTTGCACGGTGTTGTAGGGCGCGGTAGAGCCGAGCGTCCCCGAGGTAAACTGCATCGTCACACTGTCACCTGTTTGGAAACCCGGTGCGACCACCGTCACGACTCCGGTGGAGCTGACGGTGCTGTAGCTTGGTGTGATGTTCGTGACGGGATATCCTCCAACGCTGGGCAGGTTGGTCGTTGACGCGCCGTCATCGACAAAGCTGTCGAGAAGGATGGTGTCGCCATTGACCAGCTTGTGCGCGGTGGGAGTGGTGATCAGAATCTGCTGGTAACCGATCTGGCGATAGCGGGAACCGGCGATGCCCGAGGCCGCGAAGGTTCGCGCAGGACCCGTGAGGCGCAGCAGCGGCTCGCGCTGCTTGCCAAATCCGACATCTGCTGCGGCAGTGGTGCTGCGCGCCTCGTAGTCGAGCAGGATGGCACGAACGACCTCCTTCATGTCGCCACGCACCCCGGTGGCCACCCCATCGACGTTGCGCTCACCATTGAACGCACGGACGACCCGCTGGACGTAGGCGGGCTTGGGATTGCTGGTGACGAGGCGCTGGATGAGCTGGCGGCAGATGTAGGGCCCCACGGCGGAATTGTTGATGATGTTGTCGTGAGCCATTTCCAAGTCCCTCAGTCCACTGAGATCATAGGAATTGGTGATCGATGTGCTGACGAGATTGCCGGCTCCGAGCACAGGGTCCGTGGATTGAATCGTGATCGGGTTGGGATTGGGATCCTGCGAGGAGTCGTTCACAAAGGTGACGGCAGCGGGAGGGATGACCACATTGTCGAGCAGCACCTTGGGACCCGGCTCATGATGCGAGGGCACCAGAACCATCGGGTCCAGATAGTTGGCGCTGGGATAGAAGTTGGTCGGCAGCCTGCCGTTGCTCATCGCCTGCCCCCAGGTCCAGCCGGTGAAGACGCGCGCCATGCCGGTGATGGTGGATTGATCATACGTCGGCACCGCGTTGCCATTCGAGTCGAGCACGAGCGAGCCGTCCGGCCACAGGCGGTACAATCCGATGGAGAAGAGCTGCATGATTTCACGCGCGTAGTTTTCATTGGGGTGAATGCCCGTTGCATCACTGCCCCTGTCATTGGCGCGCATGTCCAGATACAGGCCCATGGCAGGAGTGAGCGTGACCTGCTTGAGGATGTCCCGGTAGTTGCCAAAGCAGGAGTCCACGAGGTTGTCATAGTAGTCGGCAAGAATGCGGCCGTTGTTGTTGAGCGGGCCGGTGTCTGACACGACGAGGATTTCACTCAGCGCGAAGGCGACACGTTGACGCAGCTGATCCGACGCGGTCACTGAGTTCTTCCACCAGGAGTTGAAGAAGAGCGAACTGTTGTACGGGTTCTGCGGATCGCTGCTGAGGTTGGAGAGGATGTAGGGAACGTTGTGCGTGGCGGACAAGCCGAACTGATTTTCAATCCAGTTCCGGTAGCCGTTCGCCTTGACATACGTGATGTCATCCGGTCCTGGGCCAAACGTGGCCTGCGTGAGAAAGCGCACAGCTCCGGCATCCGTCCCATGGTCGTCCGTCCAGGCGGGGTAGCTGGGAAGTGCAGGCGGAGTTTGCGAACCTGGAACAGGCCCGAATGTGCCGGTGAGCTCACCGTTGGGATTGTTGACGGTGCCTATGCTGACGAAAACGGTGCCGTCTCCCAGCGCGGTGAGGTCAGATGCCTGCATGTTCCAGGTGTAGCCGCCATCTGAGGTTCGCTGCGTGGGGTAGTTGCGATCCTGCGCGTCGAAATCAAACAGCAGCACCGGACTGCCGCCGCTTTGCGCGGCGTAGATGCCGCGGGAAATGCTGCCGGAGGTGAGACCCGAGTAATTGAGATGCACCACCGCCGTGGAACCGCTCACGCGCATAAACGCGCCGCCGTTGCCGGTGATGTTTGAAAGCCCGGCCGCTCCCTGAAGATTGGTGACATACAAGGCTCCCGGGATGGCGGTGGTGGGCGGATTGTCCCACGGCGAGAGCACAAAACCGGGAATCACTCCTCCCGTCGCAGCATCCGCAGGTCCGCCGCCGTTGGCGATCGCTGCAGAGTTTCCGGTGGGATCCAGAAACCACCCGACCGAGAGATTGTTGGCACCACCACTGGCTCCGGTGTTGTGCAGCACCTCAATGTAATACGGCTGCCCTGCTGTCAGCGCGAGCCAGCCGGATTTTTGACTGGCATTCGTGTTCCACGTGCGCGTGGAGGTTCCAGCAGGGCCGGTCACATAGGCACGGCGGACTTTGTTGACGGGCTCTCCGTTGTTGGAAATCCACAGCTCAGCAACATTGGCGGCTGACAGCCAGAAATAGTAGTTCCCCGTCATGGGCGGGGTGAAATAGCCGCGCAGCCTTTCCCCCGTGTTGGCACCATAGGTTGTCGTGTTGTCCTCGACGCTGGTGATGGCATTGGTGGTCGTCGGTGCGGAACCCCAGGGCACATCGTTGAGCGTCGCCCCGGTGACTCCCGCAGTCCAGAGTTCACGCGTGAACTGGCCCCCACTGTCCTTCACTTGTATTGTGACCACGGCGCTGGTGCTGCCGGCACTGTTCGAGGCGTAAACCGTGAACTGGTAGATGCCTGCCTGCGGCGGAGTGCCGCTGAGCACGCCATTGGTGAGCGTGAGCCATGCAGGAAGGCCGCTGGTGGTGAATCCACCCGCACCATTGCTCGCTGTCAGCGTCAAACTGAACGGCGAGCCGGAATTCAGCATCGTGATCACATTCGTCGGGCTGGTGATCGCGGGCGGCCCGGCTGGTGGATTGCCCGCAAGTGGCGTCTGGCCGGTCATTGTTGGGAACAGGCGTGCGGTGGGAATGGCCTGCTTCGACTGACTCGGACTGTACCACGAGAGCGTTGCGCCTGCAGCGCTGCTCAATTCGCAAGTTTCCAGCTTGATGTCATATAGCACCCCTGCCTGCAGGGCGAGGGTGGCGTAGCGGTCGGCTCCGGAATAAACCGGCCAGTTAATCGGCAGGTTGGTGGTATCGAGGGTGCCGCTTCCGGTGCCCGAGGCAGGCAGGCTCATGCCTGAGAGTGCGGTGGTGAAGTTCACCCCTGCTGTCACCGCACTGACGGTGTAGGGCAGCGAGATGTTGTAGTTCGCGCTGAGATTGCCGGTGGTGAACTTCAACGGAATCACATCCCCCACATTGACGGCGGCGCTGGTGTAAGGCAGCACAATGGTGCCGTTGGTCGTTGAGTTCTGCGTGTACGTGTAGGTCACGCTGGGATTGTCATTCGTCAGGCGCCGCAGCACCATCGGCTGGCCGTTGATCCACAGTTTGGCCGTGTCATCGGCGTTCACGGTGATCGTGTAGGTCTCGCTGTATTGCGGCAGCATCTGCCCGGTCCAGCGGCAGCAGAAGTAGTTGTGGTAGATCAGCGGATCGGGCGATCCCGCACCCCAGTCGCCATTGTTGGTTAAAGTGATCGCACTGTCCGTCTGCGTCCCTGCCGCTGGCGCTGTCAGTGTCGTATTGGCGTAGTAGCTGGCAGGCCAGCCCGTCGTACTGCCGGTGTTGTTGGTGTAAACATTCGCATTCGGAATGTTCGCAAAACTGCCGCCATTGATCTGCCACTGCAATTTGCACTTCGCGTTCCCCGTGGTTTCCACAAACTCGACCCGCATGTGGTAGCGGTTTGCCGGAGCGGCAGGCACGGACAGGGTGAACTGTCCGCTCTGTTTGAAGGCTCCCGTCGCTGTGGTGTCCCAGCCATTCTCCAGGATTTGGATCAGCCCGCCACCGGTGTCGAGAAACACGCGCGCCTTGTCATCCGCATCGAGCTGGAACACATAGGTGCCGGCAGTGGAGGGCGAGAGATAGCCATCCCAGGCCACGGAATAATTGTCCGCCGTGACGAGATTGGTGCCGTTGGGTGAACCATACAGCCAGCTGAACGCGACCGCAGGGTCCAGCCGCGTCACGACCGGCGGATTGAGCAGGCAGGCAGCGCTGCCAGTCTGCGAACTGGGCACTGCGGCACCCGTGATGGACACCGTGATCGTCTGCCCGGAGACTGAAGTGATCGTCTTGATGCCATCATAGGTGCCGCCAGCGAGACTGCCGGCAGAAAAGGTCATGTTCACCCGGTTGTTCGGGGAGGTCGTCGAAAAACCGGTCGTGCCGGCGTAGGTGATCACGGCGGTGCCGGTCGTGCCCGTCAACTTGGTGTAGGTGTAGGTCGCGCCGTTGCCGCCGAAGTTCGCACTGCTGGCATAGTTCGTACTGGCTCCGACCCAGTAATTGCCCATGAGCCCTGTGCCCGTGGGGTTGCCGGATGGGGTGATCGTCACCCCGGCGCTGATCGACAACGGGCTGAGTGAGTAATTCCCCGAGGCCCCCGCCGTGCCCGGAGCCCCCGCCGTCAAAGACACCACACAGCTCGTCATCCGGCTGGCGTTGTAGAGCGGCGTGATTTTGATGTCCACCGAGTTCACTCCTGCAGGAAAAGTCACCGCTGAGGGAATGGCCGCGTAATCCGTCCCCTCGACCGCTGAGCCAGCCTTGCTGAGAGGCACCGTGATGGGATTCAGCAGATTGTAGCCGGTGCGCTGCACGGTGATCACGCCTACGTCGCCCGCAGGCGTCGCGGCGTCTGCCGGCTGCGTGGTCGAGGCATCCACCGCCGTCAGGCTGACCACGTTTTGCGATTGCAGGTTCGTCGCGAGCTGCGTGTGGTCGTAGCTGGACTGCGAGCCAATGGGCGTGCCGGGCATGTAGCCGAGCAGCTTTTTGGCCCAGTCACCCACCTGGTCACCGGCAGAGTCCACATCCTGCACCAGCACACGGTAAAAGGAACTGGTGCCGGACGCCGCCCCGGAGAGCGTCTGCGTGTTGCCATCGCCGATGATCTGAACATTGGGCGTCAGAGCGGCCCAGCTCGCGCCCGCCAGGCTGGGAGAGGCCTGCAGGATGTAGAGCTTGCCGATCTGCGTGGGGACAACCACGTTCACCATGCCGCCGTTCAAATTCATTGAAGAGACTTTCAGAACGGAGCCGGAGCGGAAGGGATGGGTGCCCGCAATGATCTCCGACCCGTTGCTCATACCGTCGCCGTCATCATCGCGCCCCAGCCACGCCTGGTCATTGATTTGTGCGTCCGTCACGCCATACAGCGACTTCCACACCGCCTTGGTGACGTTCATGTCGGGATCTCCCATCACTCTCAGGCTCCATGCACAGAACAGGCAGGCCGACAGGAGCAGCGCCCACACCGGGCTGCGGCGAATCAAAGGATGCGTGAATGACGACATGGGTGTACAAAAATCGTTTCTGCGTGGGTTCTCTGAATTTCTCGACGCAGAATATTTAGGTTGGATGTGCAGCGGCTGAGAACCTTGAAGATAAAAACAAAACGGCCCTTCAAAGTCGAGGTTATAATTTAAAGAACGGCGGCATGCTGCCTGCCAATGAGCTTGGGCAGACACCAGGCGGACCCCTGACAGGCATCTGCGGCATTACGTCCTTCCTGCCCTGACAAACTCCTTCATTGGGTGGGTCCTCCACCATCCCCTAAGTGATCCCAAAAGTCCTGCATGTGTATCAAGCAAACCATGCGGGCAGAATGGCGCTGGTCTTTTAGTCGATTATCTGACATTGCTGCATCAGATTGAGAATGCCGATAAAAAAGATGCCATGCATGAATGGCACTCGGTTAACCAGCAACGCGATAGCGATCACCGAGGGAAGACAATGTCACACGCCCTGCATCATGTGCGGTGCGGCCCACATCGCGCTTGAACTCAGCCAGCTTGCGCTTGGCGTGGACTGTGTCGGAGGTTTTCCAGGCCGCGACGAATCAGCTTGCCGGAATGCCGGATCATCGCATAATTAATTCCGTTCGATGAATAGTGAATCAGGCATTCACCTGCTTTCTCAAACGATTCTTGCCCTGCGTCGGCGGCCACCGCCAGCCCGCAGTCGGCAACTTCCCAGAGAAATCTGACGAGTGCCCCAAATCACCAGGCATCGTCCAAACATCCCATTTTGGGGCTATAGCTCAGTTGGTAGAGCGTCTCGTTCGCAATGAGAAGGTCAGGGGTTCGAATCCCCTTAGCTCCACCACTTTCCAGCAGATTGAATCTGCGCTACGAGACAACAAGGAACCTGGGATCGCGACTCTCACCGCCTCCCCTTCCCACTGCGTCAGCGGTAAAGCTTACTTTTTCTTCGCAGGCTTGGCCTTCGAACTCGGGTTCGGGCTCTCGGCGATCTGGTCCTGCTCGACCTGTCGAGCGACGGCACGTTCGACGTAGTTGGCAAAGCTGCGACCGTCGAGCGCCGCATATTTCTTCGCCAGCTTGGCGATGCGTGGATCAATGGTAATGCTGGTATTGATTTTCATCGGGTGGCAGAATGTGGTATTTTAACCCCGTGTGCAACAGGCAATTGCAGCTCTGTGCAGGCCGTTGCAAGGCGCTTTGAGGGACTGTCCCGCGTCATTTGCTGTTCGTTTGACCCTATTTAAGGGTGGCAGCCATGCGCTTTCAGCCGGGGGTGTCTGATAAAAAATGGCGGTGAGGGAGGGATTCGAACCCTCGGTAGCTGTTAAGGCTACGCATCTTTAGCAAAGATGTGCTTTCGACCACTCAGCCACCTCACCAATAATTAAAACTGTCCCGCAGGTGGTCAGCCAGCGGAGTGCTTATTTAGCGTGCAGCCCGGTGGATCGTCAAACGAAATGTCATTCTCGGACGCATCTCAGTCGATTAAATCCGGGCGGTTCGTCCGTGTGCGCTCCAGCGCCTGCTGCTCCCGCCATGCGGCGATCTTCGCGTGATTCCCGCTCAGCAGCATGTCAGGCACCTTCAGGCCGCGGTATTCAGCCGGCTTGGTGTACTGCGGTGCCTCCAGCAGGCCGCTGGCACCAAAGCTCTCCTCCACCGCACTCATTTCATCTCCCAGCACCCCCGGCAGCAGGCGCACGATCGCATCCATCACCACCACGGCGGCGATGGCCCCGTTCGTCAGCACATAGTCCCCCAGGCTGATCTCCTCGTCCACCCAGTGCTCAATGATGCGGTGGTCGATCCCTTCGTAATGCCCCGAAAGGAAGATCAAATGTGGCTCAGCGGACAGCCGCCGCGCCGTGGCCTGATCAAACCGCTTCCCCGCAGGTGACATGTAAATGATGCGCGCTTCCGGCGTGTCGATGCGATCCAGCGATTCAAACACCGGCTCCGGGCGGATCACCATCCCCTGCCCCCCGCCATACGGCGTGTCATCCACATGACGGTGCTTGCCCATCCCCTGCTCACGCAGATCATGCACCCGCAGGTCCAGAATGCCTTTCTCCTGCGCACGCCCCATCATGCTCAGGCCCATGGGCACTGAGACCAGCTCCGGAAACAACGTCACCACATCAATTCGCATTCTGGGGCTATGCCGCAGCCTTGCAGGCACGGCAAGCCCGGCATTCTCACCTTCACCGGGAATGCGCCTTGACGCTTGGGGTCGCACTTCTACTATCGGGCTCCCCCATTTTTTCTCCATGAACATCCACGAGTATCAAGCCAAGCAACTGTTCGACAAATTCGGCGTCGCCAGTCCCAAAGGAATCGTCGCCAGCACAGCGGCAGAAGCAGGAGCCGCGGCTCGCACAATCGGTGAAGCAGGACTCGTGGTGAAAGCCCAGGTGCATGCCGGTGGTCGTGGCAAAGGCACTTTCAAGAACGGTTTCAAAGGCGGTGTGCATCTCGTGAACACCCCGGAAGAAGCGGAAGACATCGCAGGCAAGATGCTGGGCCAGACCCTCGTCACCCACCAGACCGGCCCGGAAGGCAAGCTCGTGAGCAAGGTGCTCATCGCCAAATCCGTGGACATCAAGAAGGAGTACTACTTCGCCATCCTGTTTGATCGCGTCTCCAGCAGCCACGCCATCATCGCCTCCACCGAAGGCGGTATGAACATCGAAGAAGTCGCCGAAAAGACTCCTGAGAAGATCAGCAAGGAGTACATCAATCCCGCCATCGGCCTCCAGGCCTACCAGTGCCGCAAGGTCGCTGCTTCGCTCAATCTGCGCGGCCCCCTCATGAACCAGGCCGTGAAGCTTTTCACCGCGCTGTGGAATCTCTACCTGAAGAGCGACTGCTCCCTGGTGGAGATCAACCCGCTGGCCATCACCTCCGATGATCAGGTCGTGGCTCTCGATGCCAAGTTTAATTTCGACGACAACGCCCTCTACCGTCAGAAGGACGTCACCGCCATGCGTGACACCACGGAAGAAGACCCGCGTGAAGTCGCCGCCAGCGAATTCGGCCTCAACTACATCGGTCTCGACGGCAACATCGCCTGCCTCGTCAACGGCGCCGGCCTTGCCATGTCCACCATGGACATCATCAAGTTCCACGGCGGTGAGCCAGCCAACTTCCTCGACGTCGGCGGCGGCGCCACCAAGGAACAGGTCACCGCAGCCTTCAAAATCATTCTGGGCGACCCGAATGTGAAGGGCATCCTGGTGAACATCTTTGGCGGCATCATGGACTGCAACATCATCGCCACCGGCATCATCGCCGCGGCGCAGGAAGTCTCCCTGAACATCCCGCTCGTCGTCCGCCTCGAAGGCAACAACGTCGAAGCCGGCAAGGCCACCCTCGCCGCCAGCGGCCTGAAGATCACCAGCGCCGCCGATCTGACCGACGCAGCTCAGAAGATCGTCGCAGAGGTGAAAGGCTGATTTAGCCCCCGCCTAACGGCTTTAGGGGACCCTCTAAATCCCCTAAACAAGTTTGAAAACCCGATTTACGGCCTCGTAAATCGGGTTTTCATTTGTGCACCATGGCCAGCATCACCACCGAAGAACTCCTCGCTCACACTCAATGGCTTGAAAGCAGCGGCAAAAGCGGCCGCAAGATCGACGAAACCGGTATGAACCTCGCAGGTGCCACACTCAATGACCTCAACCTGGCCAAAGCCCATTTTGTCGGCACCACCCTCACCAAAGCCAATCTGGCAGGCACCAATCTCTCTGGTGGCGACTTCAGTGGCGCGAATCTGGACAGCGCCAACCTCAGCGGAGCTGATCTCAGCGGGGCCGACCTCGGCGGCGTCTCCCTCCGTCATGCCAATCTGAGCCATGCCAACGTCCGTGGCGCGGATCTTTCCGGTGCCAACCTGGAAGGTGCCAATCTGACCAATGCCGACTTCACCGATGCGGATCTCATCGCCGCAAACCTCAACGGCACTGTGCAAACCGGCATGATTTACACCGGCGCCATCCTGGCAGACACACAGGGCCTGAAAAAATTGAGCTGATTCGCGCAGCCGCGTCGCTGACGAGCAACATCGCCTTCCCCTGCGGCGTAGTGGTTTCATGCCATCACGCCGCATCTTTTTGTCCACGGGTCTCGTCGCACTCACCTCCCGCGCCCTCGCGCAGACGCCCCCGGCCGCTGAGCCTGTCATCGACATCCATCAGCACATGAACTACCACAAGCGCGCGGATGAGCATCTCCTCGCGCATCAGGTAGCCATGGGGATCACCACCTCGATCATCCTGCCCGCCGGCAACTACCTGGACCGCCCTTCCACCCACAACGGCAAATCCAACGGACTCGCCGCCCAATGCGCCACCACCGAGGCCGCACGGGATTTCGCCAAAGCCCATTCCGACGCTTACCTCTGGGCCGCCAATGAGGTCACCGACCTCGACACCGCGCCCGCCGAGATCGAAAAATGGCTCAAGCAGGGCGCCTGCATGATCGGCGAGCAGAAATTCATGGTGCAGTGCGACTCCCCCGAGAGTCAGAAACTCTACGCCCTCGCCGCCGCCTACAACGTGCCCATCCTCCTGCACTTCCAGCACCTGACTTACAACCTTGGCTACGACCGCTTGCACACCATGCTGGAGAAGTTCCCCAAGACCAACTTCATCGGCCATGCGCAGGCCTTCTGGGGCAACATCGACAAGCAGCACGATCAAACGGTGAACTACCCCAAGGGCAAGATCACCCCCGGCGGCATCACGGATCGCTACCTCGCCGACTACCCCAACATGTTTGCCGACATGTCCGCCGGCAGCGGCCTGCTCGCCCTCACCCGTGACGAAGAGCACACCACCCAGTTCTTCGACCGCCATCAGGACAAGATCCTCTACGGCAGCGACTGCGCCGATCACCTCGGCCGCGGCCCCGGCTGCCAGGGCGCCCAGACCCTCGCCGCCATCCGCAAACTCGCCCCCAGCAAAGCAGTCGAGCGCAAAATCCTCTTCGAAAACTCCCGCAAGCTCTTCCGGCTGGCTTGAGCACGTACCATTGCCGCCATTGGCCGCTTGCACATTTCAGGCCGCTGGCCCCGTTATGCACCAGCCATGCCTGACACCGACCCCAGCAAGACCAATGTCAAAGTCGAAGCCTGGACCTTCGACGTGGGAGATGCAGGTAAAACCGTGGACGCCTTTGCCGAGGAAGTCATGCACCGCGTCGAAACCGCCTGGGCTGGCGGCGTGGACATCGTACTCCTGCCCGAATACCTCTGGGCCGCTCTGGAGCCCCTGCTGCCTCCGAACGCAGACATGGAAGACATCGCCAAAGTCGTCTGGGTGGACCTCATGCCCAAGCTCAGGCAGCGTCTCTGCATCAAGGGCAGGCACGCCATCGTCGGCACCGCCCCCTATCTCGATCCCGCGACCAAGCACCTCTACAATCGCGCCCTCATCTTCAGCGACGGCCGCGTTCTGCATCAGGACAAACTTTTCCTGACCCCATGGGAGCATGAGTTCAGGGCAGGCCGCGAACTGTTCGTCTTCGAAATGTCCGGCCTCCGCGTGGCCATCATCATCTGCCTCGACATCGAGGTGCCGGAGCTCAGCTCCCGGCTGCGCGGACTCAACATCGACCTCCTCCTCGTTCCCAGCGCCACGGAGACCCTCTACGGCAGCGAGCGCGTCACCCGCTGCGCCTCCGCCCGCGCCATCGAACTCGGCTGCGCCGTCGTCGTTTGCCCGCTCGTGGGCAAATGCGACTCCAGCATGGTCAATGTGAACCTCGGCAGGATCGCCATGTACCTGCCAGCCCTGAAGGCGTTCGAAGCCTATGACCGCTCTGAAGACACCCGCCTCGTCCATCAAGGCTGGCACACCTTGCGTGTGGAAGTGCCCGAGGCCGTCATTCACGAGGCCCATCGCCGGCGCAAAGAAACCAATCCCTCGCAGCTCAACGTCAACCTCACCCCGGAGGAAGTACAGATCGACGAAAGCGCACGCACAGCACCGGCGAAAAAAGTCACCAGACGCGAACGCATGTGAACGCACAGCGTGCG
>NZ_JBYFBS010000036.1:0-25281 GCF_057652315.1 Prosthecobacter sp. Pr1
GACGACCGCCAGGATCGTTGTCCACGCAGAAGAGACGACCCGCGCGATCCAGCTCGAGACCGAAGGGATTCCAGAAACCGGTGGCGACCTCCTGCAACTCGCGCCCGTCAGCACGGCAGCGAAAGACTTTTCCGCCACGTCCAGGACCGGCGTGAACCTCGCTGCCGTCCGTTCCGCGCAGCGTGTATTCGGCGCTGAAGTTTTCGCCAATGCCGAGATAAAGCCAGCCATTGCGGCTAAAGACAATGCCGTTCAATCCATTGTGCGGATAATCCGTAGTGGTCACCAGCTCCACGATTTTAGTGCTCCGCTCGGAGACACCATCGCCATCCGCATCGTGCAGCAGCACCACGCCGCTGCGGTGAACGAGGTAAAGCTCATCTGCTGGAGAAAGCACAAGATTCATGGCGGTCTTGAAGCCTTCCGCGAACACCTTCGGCGTGTCGGGAATGCCGTCGCCATTCGTGTCGAGAAACACCTTCACGCGATCCGTCTCCGGCCCCTTGTAATCGGCGGGGCGATGATGCGTGTGCGACTCGACAACGAAGAGTCGATTGCGCTTGTCGATCGCGATGCCGATGGGCGTGACGATCTGTGGCTCGGATGCAATGAGCGTGAACTCGAGCTGCGGATCGCTCGACTTCGGCATAGCAATCTTCGCGTCAGGTGTGGCGGCGAAGCTCGACAAGCAGAGACCGAGAAGAATTGCGAGGCAGGAACGGAAGGGTTTCATGAAGTAAATGAGGAGGATGGAGTTCAGTAAGTCGCGCGACCGCCGGAGAGATCGAACACAGCGGCGGTAGTGAAGGAGCAGTCTTCGGAGCAAAGCCAGGCGACGAGAGCGGCGGCTTCTTCTTTTTTACCGAAGCGGCCCATGGGGATCTTCGAGAGCATGTAATCAATGTGCGACTGCTGCATTTGCAGGAGGATGTCCGTGGCGATGACGGCGGGCGTGACGGCGTTGACGGTGATGTTGGAGGTGGCGAGTTCCTTGCCGAGTGACTTCGTGAGCGCGATGACAGCGGCCTTCGAGGCGCTGTAATGAGCGGCGTTGGGATTGCCCTCCTTGCCAGCGATGGAGGCGATGTTGACGATGCGTCCGTAACCGTTCTTGAGCAGATGCGGGACGACGCTGTGGCAGCAGTAAAATGGGCCATTGAGATTGATGTCCATCACGCGCCGCCAGTCAGCGGGATCGAGTTCCCAGGTCTTGGCATTGCCGCCGGTGATGCCGGCGTTGTTGACGAGGATGTCGAGTTTTCCAAAGGCCTTCATCGTGGCCTCAGTGGCGGCTTGGACGGAGGCAAGGTCGGCGAGATCCACGGTGGCTGTATGCACGGTGTCAGGCGTGCCCATTTCAGCGGAAGCCAGCGCGAGCGCTGCCGCATCCACATCCCAAAGCGAGACACGAGCGCCAGAAGCGAGGAGACGTTCGGCGATGGCGCGGCCAATGCCACGCGCACCCCCGGTGATGATGGCGTTGCGGTTATTGAGATCGATTTGGTTCATGTTTCGGATTTTGGATTTTAAAGACGGCCCATCTGGCAGACGGTAAGGCCGCCATCGATGACGATGATCTCGCCGGTGATGTAGCTGGCGGCGGGGGAGCAGAGGAATATCACCGCACCGGCGCAGTCCTCGGCTTTGCCGACGTGGCCGAGCAGGATTTTCTTCTCGTAGTGCTTGAGCAGATCATCGTTGCGCGACTCCATCCACACGGAGGTCAGAGGTGTCTTGATGAGGCCGGGCGCGATGCCGTTCACGCGGATGCCGTGCGGCGCGAGCGAGACGGCGAGCGATTTGGTGAGCATCACGAGGCCACCCTTGCTCACGTCGTAGGCCACACTGTCGGACTCGGCTTGGAAGCCATTCGTGGAAGACATGATGACGATGCTGCCACCGCGTTTTTCACGCACCAGATGCTGCGCGAATGCCTGTGCGGTGAAGAACATCGTGCGCAGATTCAGGTTTATCGTTTTGTCCCACAGCTCCCCGGTCATCTCCAGAAACGGCACATCGAAGAAGCTGCCAGCATTGCAGACGAGCGTGTCCAGCCCCGGCTCGGCGGCGATGGCGCGCTCAATGAGTTTTCCCGGCGCACCTGAGTCACATAGGTCGCAGGCGACATAGGAAACATCGGCCGGCAGGTCGCTGGGCCGCGCCTGCCGACCGTGCGCTACCACACGCGCGCCTGCTTCATGCAAGCCGAGTGCGATGGCGAGCCCGATGCCTTGCGAGGAGCCTGTGACGAGAGCGGCGTGGCCGTTAAGAGAGAATGCTTTCATCATGAAGTTTCAAGAGGTTGCGGGTGTTGGTGTTGGCGATGCGTTGCACCACATCAGGCGGACTGGCTTTCAGCGCGGCGACCTCGGCCTTGTAGGTGCTGATCAGCCGAACGACCTGGCCGTTGATCTCGCCCGCGTAGCTGTAAAAAGGCGAATCGCTGCCCCACATGAACTTGTGCGGATACGCAGCGGCGAGGTCGGCGATGACGCGGCCTGGGTTGGTGAAGTCGGAGTCAAACCGCCGCGCTTTCGGCGCGATGTAAGGCAAGTCCTTCACTGCACCTTCGCAGTGGATGCAGTGTGCGGAGCAGTCGAACCAAGTGTTCGGCAGTGCATTCACGCGGTCGAGGCATTCCTTGTCGTAACGACACGAGTGCGCGAGGCAGAAGCGCAGGTGCGGATTCGCTTCGGCGATGTCGAGGATGTCGCTGGCCTGCGCCCAAATATCACTTTCCGCGACGCTGGAATGAATCAGGAACGGCAGATCCCACTCCGCTGCGAGTTCGAGGAAAACTTTACCGCGATCATTGAGGTGCTTGATGTTGGCTTGCAGGATCGTGGTTTGCAGCTTGATGCCGTAGAAGCGGTAGTCGGCGCGCAGTTTTCTCAATTCCTTCGCCTGCGCGGCCACGTTGCGCATGGGATCAACCATAACGAAAGGGAGCATGCGTTTCCCTTCCTCGGGGAACATCACGTTGATCTCCTTCAGCAGCCTCCGGTTCTCAAAGGCATACGGCACGTCATGCAGACGGCCTTTTTCGTCCTTGATCTTGTTGTCCATGAAGACGGTGACATCCAGCGCCAGATGACTGACGAATGGAAACACGATCCAGCGATCCACGCCAAGAGCGCGACCTTCATCGTGCATGGCGACGAGGTGCTGGGCATAGGGGAAGTCGCCGTGAAGATAAAAGAGCAGGTCGGTGCCGACATGGTTGTGGCAGTCAATGATCATGGGTGGAGAGGTGGGTTGTTTTCAAAGCTCCGTCCACTGGCCGGGCACGGGTACCGGGTAGCGGCCTTTGTCATCGGACTTGATCGGCGGATCGCTCTCATGCGTGAGGTGGTCGATGCCAGGGAACCATTCGAACTTCGACGCGAGCGCTTCGTCCCACGTCACGGTGCGGCCCATGTGCATGGCGGCGCGGCCCATGATGGCGGCGAGATTCGAGTGCGCGGCGCGCTTCGCCTGGTTGAAGGGTTTGTTCGTGCGGATCGCTTCGAGGAAATCATTCCACTGATTCTGCCACACGGTGTTCTTCTCCTTCGGCGCGCGCCATTCAATGTTCTTCCGCGTGGTGTTCTGATCCTTGTAGATCTCCACATCGGCGGCATGCGTGTTGCCGGAGAACTGCGCGGCCTTTTTGCTGCCATGCACATAGGTGGCAAATTGGCTCTGAGTATTCGCGGTGTAGCGCACGGTGTGCATGGCGCGGGTGCCGTTGGGGAAGGTCCATTCAACATTGAAGGCATCGAGATTCTGGCTGCAATCCTGGCTGTTCGCAGCGCGTCCGCACACGCCCTGCGCGGAGACGGGCAGCGCATCGTGCAGCCAGCACAATTCATCAATCTGATGGATGTCCATCTCGGCCCAAAGGCCGCCGCAGACCCAGTAGAACTTCGTGAAGTTGCGCAACTGCCACTCCAACTCGCTCTTGTCCGCAGGCTTCGGCCTGAGCGCCCCTGTTGGACCCATGCGATAGGCGCGGGTGTAGCTGAGATCGCCCAGCTCACCGGCGCGGAGACGGCGGATGAGTTCCTCGCGATTCGGCGAGTGACGGCACATGAGTCCCGCGGCGATCTTCACGCCCTTTTTCTCCGCAGCCTCGGCGGCGGCGATCACGCGGCGCACGCCGACGGGATCTGTGGCAAAGGATTTCTCCATGAAGACATTCACGCCGCGCTCCACGGCATACTCGAGCTGCTGCGGGCGAAAGCCTGCATAGCCGGTGAGCAGCGCGATGTCGCCGGAGCCTGGCCGCAGCGAGTCGATGGCCTTCTTGTAAGCATCAAAGCCGATGAACTGGCGCTCCGAGGGCACATCAATGCGCTCTTGAAATTTATCGTAGAGCACGCGGTGAGCCCCCTGGAGGCGGTCTTCATATAGATCGGCCATGGCGACGAGCTTCGTGGTGCTGCCGGTGGCTTCCATCGCATTCGCAATGGCACCGCTGCCACGCCCGCCGCTGCCGATGATGGCGAGTTGAATGGTGTCGCTACCCGCCGCATGGACATGCGGGATGGCGATCCCGGCCAGCGCGGAGGCGGCGACGGCCTTGCTGCTTTGCTGGAAGAAATCACGACGGGTGAGATGGGTGGAATTGGGTGTGTTCATGGCTGAGTTTGGGTTGTTGTTCTGGATCAAAAAAGAATCAGATGCCCGCGATCACCTCGTTCAGCGTCACTTCACGACCGAGTTCGAGGGAGCGCTTGGCGGCTTCAAGCGCGGCGATGACTTCGACTTCTTCTTCGATGGGCACGCTCTCCTTGCCGGTGATCACTAAATCGAGGAAGGCCTCCAGCAGGTAAGCATAGAGGTCTTTGAGATCAGGTGTGAGGCTACGCCAGCCTTTCTCGCCGTAGAGATTGATCTGGTAGCCCGCGCGCATCTTTTCTTTGTCGGCAACGATGAGCATGACGTCACGCTGATCGCCGAAACGAAGACGCGCGATGTTTGCGCCTGGCTTGCCGACATTGATCGCGCTCACGGCTCCCTTGCCTAGCACGGCATAGATCATCGAGAGCGCATGGATGCCGTAATAGACGAGTTCATTGCCGCACACGGCGCTGGCAAGATGCACCTCGCCGAGCTGCGGCAGTTCGTTGCGCAGCTTGATGATGTCCGGCACAAAACGCAGGCTACTGGCGGACATGAAGCGCGTCTTGGTTTCGCGCACAAGCTTGGCCACGGCGGCAGCTTCGCGCGCGGTCATGGCGAGTGGTTTGTCGCAGAAAGTCGGCACGCCTTTGCGCAAGGAATGCTCAGCGTATTTCCACTGCGCGCCGCTGCCGTCATCGACGATGAGCACGGCATCCACACCGTCACAGCATTGCTCTGGAGTGTCTGTCACGGTCTCGATGCCGCAGACATCTGCCAGCGCGTGTGCGGCGGCTTTGTCAGTGTCCCAAATCTTCACCACGCGCGCGCCTTCGAGTCTGCGGCCTGACTTGACGAACGTGCCCTTGAGTTGTTTCGCCTTCTCTTCATCCCAGCCGTTGAACGTGGTGGAAAAAGCGGTGCCATGATGCGACCCCGGCATGCGCGGCGCGGCAGGATTGTTGTAAGTGGGAGCATACGTCGCCGCCGAGATGATGCCGAGCTTCAGCGGCGCTGATTGGGCACGCCCGATGATCGGGAGTCCGGCGGCGAGGGTGGCGACTGAGCGAGTGACAAATGCGCGGCGGTCTATCTGTAATGTGGGCTGGTTGTTCATGGTGAGTTGGGGTGAAGTTATTTGCTGATCGGTGGTGTGATGCGCTGGATGTCGCGAGGCGTTGCCAAACACACCCGGAAGCCGTCGCGGGAGTCGGAGTAGGTCCCCGGCTGCGCTCCTCCCTCGATGCCCGTGGCCCAGGCTTTCTCGGCGGGCGTGCTGCCCATCATGAATTCGCCTGCCGGGATGCCCACCAGCTCAAGCGTCGCGCCGCCGCCAAAGTCCACGAGCTTAGTTTTGTCCGCCGCCGTCAGCGATGGACCTGTGATGAGCGCCGCGCAGAACAGAAGTCCGGCGAGGCTGATTCGGACGAATGAGGATGTGTGGGTCATGGTGTGTGGGTTGAGTTCATGGGAGATCTTCCTGAGTGTTGAGCTTTCAAAGCTTTATCACCTGGCCAGTGCGAGCGGATTCCTCGGCGGCAAGGCAGGCACGCACAGCCTCGCGTGATTCCTCGGGGGTGATGACGGTGGGCTTCTCGCCTGTGGCGACGCAGTTCACGAAGTAGGCCACCTCATCGCGCAGGGCACCGCGCAACTGGCCGTGGATCATCGGCCAATAGGTGGTGTCGGGGCAGCGCACGCCGTCCTTGTCCACGATCATGAGGTTCGGGTGCGTATCCTGGATGGAGATCGCGCCTTCGGTGCCGACGATTTCAAGGCGTTCATCAATTTGAAACGGTGTGGTGTTCGGCAGGCACCACACGGACTCCAAAATGCACGACGCCCCGCTCTCCAGGCGATACATCACCTGGCCTAGATCGGGATTCGCATGCTCACGGACCTTCACCGTCTGCGCGTAGGCCGAGATGGCGCGCGAGCCGCTGAACCAGAACATCAGGTCGGTGTCATGCACGCAATCGCCGATGATCGGGCCGATCTTGTCGAGCACCGATGCACCGACCCACGCCTGCAAATTGCGGCGTGCATACATGGAAATGATTTTGCCGATTTTGCCCGATGCTATCTCCTGCTTCGCGGCAGCGTAGCGTGGATTGAAGCGACAGATGTGACCGACCATGAAGAAACCTTTTGCCGCATTGGCCGCATCCACGATGGCATCGCAGTCAGCGATGGTCGAAGCCATTGGTTTTTCGAGAAAGACATGCTTGCCAGCTTGCAGAGCGGCCACGGCGGGCGCGGTGTGCTGATCCCACATCGTGGTGATGCTCACGGATTCCAGTTCGGGATCGGCGAGCATCGTGTGGTAGTCGGTGAAGACTTTCGTCGCGCCGAACTTCTTTTGTATTTCACTGAGCCGCTCAGGATTGCGGGTGCAGACTGCGTGAAGTTCCACATTGGGAATCGCAGCGAGTGCTTCGCAATGTTTTTCACCAAACCAGCCGAGACCGAGGACACCGTGTTTTACTTTTTTCATAGGAGTGGATTGTGTTGAAGTGTTGTTCAGACGGGGCGCACCGGGCCGTCATGCTTCGCGAGTGAGCCGAGTTCGGCGGCACCGCTGAGTGCGCGGATTTTTAGCTGGTAGTTTCGCGTCTCGCCTGGCTCCAGGAACTGCTGCGCGAGCTTGTGCTTGTCGCGCGCAGTGCCGAGAAGCGAGCCGGAGAAGGGTTCCAATGCGCTGACGTAACAGCCGCGCGGGCCGTAGTGCTGCCAGTTCGCCATGCGCGGCAGCGCCTTCTTCGGATAGCTGATTTCGAGGCCGAACTTGAGCTTGTCGTTGATAAGACCGATGCGGCACCAGCCATCGCTTTCTTCTTCCGTGTCCACGATGAGCCCACGCTCACCGCTGCCCGCGTGTTGTGCCAGGCCATCAGGCACGCGCTTGAGTTTGTTCATCGCCGTGGCGGAGAGTGGCTGCACGATGTCCTGGCCCGCTGGCGGAGGAATGGTCCAATACTCCGCCTTGCCGCGATAAACGAAACGGGCGCCACAGTCGAGCAACGGCCAGCCGAGATTGCAATGGTAGAGCCAGTGATGCGCCACACGCATGTCGCCGCGATTCGTCACGGCGTCTTCGATGTGAATCTCCGGAGCACCGAGCGTGCAGCGGATGATGCGGCGGATTTCAAACACCGGGCCGAACATCCGCGAGTCGCGCACCACAAGGCCGAGTTCCATTTCATGCCGGCCATTGTGCGGGTCGGGATTGCGAAGCGTCTCGACCTGCGTGCACTGGCCGGAGTAGCGGCCATGCAGCGATGTCTGCATACCATTCTCAATGCGTGGCCCCCCCATGTATTCCGGGCCGCAAGTCGTCACCAGCCCGCCCGCCCAGCCGCGCAACCACTCCGCGCCCGTGTGAAACGTAGCACTCGGCGGCACGAGGCCGTTCGGTGTGAGGTAGGCGAAGGCATGCTGTTTGAAACTCGCGTCCACGATGTCGCCGCCACGATCCAGCGCGACCGTGAAGCGCAAACCCGCGCCTGTGTCGAACAACGCCACACGCACCGGTTGCCCACCACCTGCGCCCGGTGAGTCGAGCGTGCCAGTGCGGATGCCGCCGAGTTGGAGCGGGTTTTCAAATTTGGCGAGGTCGGGTTTCATTGTCTGGTTCTTTCAGATTCAATTCACCACGGCGGCAGCCCCATCGTTCCTCCATCGAGCACGATGGAGGTGCCATTGATGTAGCCCGCGTCGTCACTCAGCAGAAAAGCCGCCGTTTGTGCGATGTCGATGGGCTGGCCGAGCCGACGCACGGGAATACGGCGCGCGACATCGGCGTAAAGTTCAGCGACGGGTTTGTCCCAGCCCTCGCAGGTGGCCGCGAGCATCGGCGTGTCGATCGTGCCGGGGCAGATACCAACGACGCGCACCTTGCCCGCGTGATCCACCGCGAGACAGCGGATCAGCGACTCCAGCGCGCCCTTCGACGCGCAGTAGAGCGCATGCGCCGGGAAGCCGATGAACGCTGCTACCGAGGTCGTGATGAGGAACACGCCTTGTCCCTGCTGCTCCATCACAGGAATGACGTGCTTTGCGGTCCAGAACACGCTCTTCACGTTCACGCCCATAAGCTTGTCCCACGCTTCGTCATCAAACTCAGTGACCTTTCCCTTGCCCCAGACGCCCGCGTTGCAATGCACGCCGTCGATGCGGCCGTAAAGCTCCACCGCGCGTTCGACCATCGCCTTCACGCTGTCTTCGCGCGAGACATCGGCGAAAACGAAGCGCGCGTCATGACCGGCAGCGCGCAGTTCCTTTCCGAGCACGTCTCCGCGTTCCTGTTGATTCGATGCGATGACCACGTGCGCGCCGAGCGCCGCGAAATGCCGACCGCACGCCTCGCCAATGCCCGACGTGCCGCCGGTGACCAGAATGACTTTGTCTTTGATGCTCATATTTTTTATCTCCAAGGCAGATCGCTTTCGTTTTCAAACTTCATGAACTCAATCACAGCGCCGTCCTTGAGGATGAAGGCCACAGTGAAATTCGGCGACGGCTCGAACGGCTCAATGAGCACCTGCTCGCCACGCAGCTCGGCCTGGATGTCGTCCACGCGATACGCGACGTGTGGCATGTCGCGCACTGGGCCGCTCACGGGGCTGTCCGGCTCGAACCGCAGATACTCGACGAGGTAGGGATGCTTGCGCGGGTCGGTGACCCACACCTTGGTGTCTTCGACGAAATACTCGCCGGGATGACTCTCGTTAGTCGGCAGGCCGATATGATGGAACAGGCGCATGATGTTTATAGGTTAGATGAGTTGCGTGCGGAGATGGCGCGGTCGGCCATGCGGAAGAAATCATTCTCCGGGGCGTAACCGAGCACCGTGCGGGCGTGGGTGATGTTGATTTCAAACGGGTGATACTTCGGACTGGGAATCTCCACCGTCGGCACGCCGAGCTGCTTCGATAGATAGTCCGCCGCGCTGCGGTAATCGAAGGCCGACGGCCCCGCGATGTTGAAGGTTTGCCCGAGCGCGGAGAGATTGTCGATCATGCGATCAAAGGCCTGCATCACGTCATCGACATGCACGATGTGCCGCCGCAGTGGCGCACCGTTCGCGTCCGTGAGGATCGGGATGCGCTCCTGTTTGGCCCGCACCAGCGCGAGCACGTCGTCGCTGACTTCGCCAAAGCCGTGGCCAGGCTCAGCGGGGTTCACATTTAGCAGCAGAGAAAAATGGTTCAGCAGATCGTCCTGCTCAAACACCCATGACGAGCGCAGCACGGTGACTGGCACGCCGTATTGAATCGCGTATTGCGCGGCCATCGTCTCCTCCATCACCTTGGAGAATGCGTAGTAGCCTGGGTAGGCTGTGAGCGGATGGTTTTCGTCGATGGGGGTCGGCTGCGGATAAAACCAGATGCCCTGCGCCGCATCGCCACCGAAAAGGATGAACTGCTTCACGCTCTCGCGGCGGCAGGCTTCGAGGATGTTGAAAGTGCCGCGCACACTCACGTCAAAGAAAGTATCCGCGTCCTCCTTGGTCGTGGCGAGCTGCACCACGATGTCCGCGCCGCGCATCGTTTCATTCACGGCCTTCGCGTCGGTGATGCTGCCGGTCATAGACGTGATGTTGCTTCCGACAACCGGCGTGCGATGCACCAGCGCTCTCACCGCAAACCCGCGCCGCGTCAGAACCGCCAACGCATGGCGTCCGAGTTTTCCGCTGGCTCCAAAGATGGCGACTGTTTGTTTCATCGGTTCAGTATAACGCCACCAGTTGGCTCAAAGCATTGGCCGAGAACGCCAACCTTTGGTATTTTCCGGCCATGAACGAACAACGCCGGGCGCAACAATTTCAGCAGGCATTCCTCAAACGCATGAGTGGCGGCCTACAGCTATCTGCACTTTTCGCCACACTGCCGATGATCGCTTTCCTGGCCAAGGATAAGGACAGCCGCTTCGTGTGCGCGAACGCTCGCACGCTGAAAATCTTCAACTTGGAACATGAGTGGCAGATGCTCGGCAAGATGGACCGCGACTTCTTTCCTCTCGAACTTGCCGCCAGTTTTGTGGACGAAGATCGCCGCGTCATGCACACTGGCAAAACGCGCACCTACTACTCGCAAATGGTGCCCGACATCAACGGCCCCTTGAACTGGTATGTCGTTTCCGTGTCTCCGTTGCGTGACGGGCGTGGGTGCATCTGCGGCGTCGCCCTCGTGCTCTACGACATGCACGAAGTCGGCGGCGTGACACATCACTTTCAGCAGCTTGAGCCCGCACTACGTCATCTGCACACGCGCTTTCGTGATCCGATTGAAACCAAACATCTCGCCGCGCTCACGCATCTTTCGGAGCGGCAATTCACCCGTCTCTTTCACAAGCTGCTCTGCGAGCCTCCCATGCGTTACCTCATCCGCCAGCGCATCCGCGCCGCGTGCCAGGACCTCATCGCCACCGATCACACCGCGGGTGCCATCGCCCTCGAGTGCGGATTCTACGACCAAAGCGCCTTCACCCGCGCCTTCCGCGCTCACACGGGCCTGACTCCATCTTCCTATCGGCAGCGGCATCTCGATGAGCTGACGACTGGTGGTGCGTGAGGTGTTTTGTGCCGTAACTTGACTCCGTGAGGGAATCAAGCGCCAGCCCATGCTACGGCTCACGATTTCGGCGCCCGCTCCAATGCTGCCGCGATTTCGCGTTCGATCACTGGCAGCGGGTTGAGCAGCGCGAGCAGCAGAGCAAAGAGGTGTCGAAAGGAGGATTTCATGGTTTAATCAAATGGAATGGGGCTGAACGTGCGGCGACGATCTTAGCGCAGCACGACGCGCGGGGCGACCCATGTCGCCCAGTCGGCTGCGGGATCGGTGAGGGGATCGACGATGAAGGCGATGCTCACTTCCTGACCACGGAAACCGGCGAGATCGATTTCTGCCGGCACGCGCTCCGCGCCCTTGAGCTGGCGCGCGAAGACTTCGCGTCTATCAATCTCAATGGCGAAGGCGGCACCATTGCTCTTCGCGTTGTTCAGCAGCGCGTCAAAGGTGAGCAGGCAGCGCTTCGCATCCGCAGCGGGAATCGCGACGCGGTAGGTCAGCAGGGCGCGGCCTTTCGGCTTCGGATGTTGCTGCAGCGCATCCTCCGGCACTTCGTCCGGCGGGCCGATGCGCCGCAGCTCGACTGACTGCATATTCTCCTGTTGCGCCTTCGTTCGCTGTGCGACGAAGTCGAAGACCACGTGCCCCGTCTCGCGCTTCACCGCACGCGGCGGGTCGAACTTTGTCGCCACGACATCACTCCAGTCCTTAAGCCCGACGATTGGCAGCGCAAAGGCGAACGCGGCATCTTCCTCCGGCGTGCCGGCCTTTTGCACGACGCCCCAGATCTTCCGCGCGCGGCTGATGCCACGCTCACGAGCCAGGGTGAACGTTCCTTCAGGCCATCGCTTCCCGGAGTTCCTGCAAGCGCCTCGGCAGCCGAACCAGGACTCACTGCGGGCTGCTTCTGCGATCAAAGCGCCTTCACCCAGCACTTCCGCAAACGCATCGGAATGACGCCCAAGCAGTTCCGCACGCGGCATCAGGGGTAGGTGTTCCCGCAACGATCTAGTTGGATGCGAGGAAGTGAAGGGCTTCCAACTTGTCGGATGCGGGCATTTCGTCCCCATGTTCCCATCGGCGGAGTTGTTGATGAATCACGCCGACTAATTGGGCCAATTCCTTCTGATCCATACCTTGGCACCGCCGTGCCTTCATCACAAGATCGGCAGTGGTTTCTTGACCGAAAGGATAGTAACCGAGGAAGGAAAGGATGCCCGGCCACTCAGAGACGACAGGCTGTCGTTCATCGCGCTCCCATCGTTCGTAAACCTCACGCATAGTGCCAAGTTGTCTCGCTACATCCTCCTGCCGCAAATCCAGCACCAACCTCCGATTTCGAAGGTGTTCGCCAAGAGTCTGGGGTAAGGGGATGACACCTTTCTTTCTGAGAATGAATGCTTTAAATGCTTCTGGGCTCACTCGAAGCTTGAAAAAGCAAAATGGCAAAATAGGGTGATACGCACTTTTTGTGAAGGTGCAGTATGTTCAATTTCAAATATTTGCAGCCCATACCTCGGTCAGCCAACCTTTTGCCAATTTGGCAGTGCGTGGAAAGTGCTTGTATGCGAGCGAATTTCGCGCCCTTTCGATCTGCAGATGCTGTGCTGACGTGCAGTGTTTGGCTGGAGCGCATGCTAAAAGCTTGGGGGCATTTCTGCGGCAGATGCGCAGAGCATCGCGGCAGTTCGCTTGTGGTGAGAGATTGCAGCGTGGCTAGATTTGCCTTTGCGCGACTGCGTCGGGCACCAACGCGAGTGGCCAAGCAGCGACAGTGCTTCGGGAGAAGAGACGTTCATCGACTGCCCCGGTTTCGGTGAGTGCGCAGCAATCGCGGCCTCATTACCCTCGGCATGACCGCCATACTCACCGTCCTGATCATCGCAGGCGGCGGAAGCGGAGCGGGAGCTCGTGCAGGCGCACTGAATCGCGGAGGGGGCGATGCTGAAGCCAACCTGACAATGCGCAAGATGCGCCAGTAACCGTGATCGCTGCCGGTCTGTCGCCAGTCCGGCCTTGGGGCGCCAAAGCCCAGGCCGGTACTCAGTCCGCAGTAGGCGAGTGATCGGCCCAGTGGCAAAAATTTCGAACGAGTGACACCAGATTCGTAGGCTATCGGGATCGGACGAAATCTGCAATCATGAAATCGCTCGATTGGAAAAAAGCTTGATTGTTGAAAATCAGTAATCTGAGGTGTTCGCTTAATCAATTGCATCGCAAAAACTGCTAAAATGCGCCTGAACACTTCAGGGATCAATCAGCAAAATTTTCAGGTGTCGCCGCATTTTGTACTTCTCAATAAGACATTCGCTGATAGTTCTCGGATTAATTCCAAATAAATAATTCGTTCCCTGAATGCAAACTTTTCGCTCATGGTCTCGTCGCGCATGGCTGCTGCATTGCTACCTTATTGCCGCAATGGTACTGGCTCCAGTTCCAAGGGCATATTGCTATTGGTCAGATACTGATGCGGATGACTCTTCTGACTCATGGATGGACCCGACTTCTAGTACTTTGTATTCGTTGGCCCAATTGGATGCCATCGGTGTGGATTATGACGGCGATGGTGCCTATAATAGTGAAGAGCTAACCTATGGGAGCAGTCCGTTTGATTACGATTCGGATAATGATGGTCTGAATGATGGGGATGAGATTCACTTGGCCATTCAGCAAAGTGGCAAGGTCTATTCTCTAACCGCTTGGGACAGCAATGGAGATGGAGTTAGTGATTTTGATGATTATTATAATTTCTTTGCGGTTGCCTATCCTAGCGGACAATTGCCAAATTTTGCTGGCGCGACCTATTCGGATTACGATGGAGATGGGATTAAAAATCCGTTTGATCTCTATCCCGCAGACCCTGCCAACAACGATGCCGACAACGATGGCCTGAATGACAACGTTGACCCCGTGCTGGGGGACGCCAGCAACACCAGCCCTTACAATTCGATCGCTTGGGGTGCTGATGCCTTGGGTGATGCCGATACGGATTCCATTGTTAATTTTGTAGACTCATGGCCCAACGATGCCACCAACGGCAGCAATGACTCGGATGGCGACGGTATTGAAAATAGCAGTGATCCGTTCCCATCGGATAATGCCAATTACAGTTCGCTAAATGGCATCAACTGGCAGGGTGATGTCTTTGGGGACGCGGACACGGACGGGGTGCTGAATTACGCGGATCAGTGGCCGTATGACTCCACAAATGGAGTTTCCCCCCCGTCCACAGGCGGAGCTAATCCCAATGACATTGACAGCGACGGCATCACCAATGACCTGGACCCTGCTGCGAACGATCCAAACAACTACAGTTCCAACAATGGGTACAATTGGTACGGTTTGGCATTGGAGGACTCAGATAACGACGGCACCAACAACTTCAACGACTCTTATCCTTACGATCTGTACAATGGTGTGACAGACTACGATGGCGATGGCTGGGCCAATGCGGATGATCCATTCCCGACGGATTCCACCAATTTAAGCAGCTATAACCAGACAGCGTGGGGGACAGGGATGTTTGGCGATGCGGACAGTGACGGCACGCCAAATTGGCAGGACGTGTACCCCAATGATCAGTACAATGGCGTGACGGACTACGATAGTGACGGCATTCCCAATGATGTGGACCCGTTTCCGACAAATGGTGCCAACTACAGTTCATACAACATGATATCCTGGGGCAACAATGTGCTGGGGGATGATGATTATGACGGCACGGTGAACTGGCAGGATGAGAGCCCCTATCCCGGCGCCGCCACGAATGACTCCGACAATGACGGCTATGAGGACGGCCTCGATCCCGCACCCAATGACTCATCCAATCTTAGCCCTTTTAATAGCGAGCATTGGAACGGAGATATGTTCGGCGACGCTGATTCGGACGGGGTCCTGAATTTCTATGATCAATGGCCTTCCGATGCGAATAACGGGGTCCCCGTTGTTACTGACAGCGATGGTGATGGGATTCCGAATGACACCGATCCGGCCCCGATCGACAATACCAATTACAGCACTTCCAACTGGCAAGCTTGGTATCTGAACGCCTTGGCTGACGATGACAACGACGGCACCGTCAATTTCTACGACACTTCGCCCAACGGCGGCACCACCTACAACAACAACACGGACGGTGACACTTACGATGATAACATCGATCCAGCATCCAACGATCCCACCAACTACAGTTCAAGCAATAACATAAGCTGGTATGGTGATGCTCTTGGTGACGCAGATGGAGATGGAACCCAAAACTTCTGGGATCAATGGCCGAACGATGCGGATAACGGTTATGCCACAAATGATCATGACAATGATGGCATCATAGATTGGGATGACCCCGTCCCTGGAGATGCTACCAACTACAGCAG
Source organism: Prosthecobacter sp. Pr1 (assembly GCF_057652315.1). NCBI lineage: Bacteria > Pseudomonadati > Verrucomicrobiota > Verrucomicrobiia > Verrucomicrobiales > Verrucomicrobiaceae > Prosthecobacter > Prosthecobacter sp. Pr1. Next base: position 15,545 of record NZ_JBYFBS010000036.1, read on the forward strand.
CTACAACAACACGCCTTGGTACAGCACGGCTCTGGCGGATGATGACAATGATGGCACTGTTAATTTCTACGACTATCAGCCATATACAGATGCCAATGCTGATTCAGATGGGGATGGCCTCCTTGACACCAATGACCCTGCGCCCAACGACCCTTACAACTTTAGTTATCAAAACAACCAGGCATGGAACGGTGATGCCCTGAATGACGCGGATTTGGATAGTATCCAGAACTTTTTCGACACCACACCGAATGGTGTTCCGCCCCCGGTGGACAATGATGGCGATGGATTGGACTCCAACGAAGAAGCGGCATGGGGCACGAGTGACTCGAATGCCGACACTGATGGCGACACCTTGGGGGATGGTCTTGAAGTTCACCATTGGGGAAGCAATCCAGCCAATGCACACTCCATCAGTCAGAGCCGGACCTGGGGTGATCTGTACACAGATGCACAGTTGGTTGATGTCACTGATACGGATGGCGATGGTATTCCTGACAGCATTGAACTGATCTATGGCCTGAATCCGAACTGGTCCAGGGATGCGCTTCTTGACCGGGACAATGATGGTGTCAACAACATCACTCAGTACAACGCCGGCATGGCTCTGAACGCCAATCTCAGCACCTACGATTACGATGGCGACGGCATGACCGATGTGTTTGAGGATGGCTACCAATTCTCCAAGAACGATCGCGAAGATGCATACTTGGACGCGGATGGTGATGGCGTGGTCAATTACGAGGAGCAGCTTCTGCTGACTTCACCGCGAGCCGTGGACACTCTTCAGCAGGGAGGATTGGGGGATCTTCAGGTGCTCATGCTCAGCGTGCGTTACCCTGACGGCAGCACCCCACCTGCGGATGACTTGAACAGCAATAGCATTCCCGACTGGGCGGATGCGGTGAAGACGACACCCACGGCACCCGACTACTATCATTTCACCCGTCAGCTGACTGCCGATCTGGACGGCGATGGCATGCCTGATAAGTGGGAGCATAAATACGGTGCCTGGAAATATCCTGCTGGTGGGCTTCGTCTGCGCGATGCGCGGGATTCTCTGCTGGATCCCGATCACGACGGCCTGAACAACCTTACGGAGTATCGCTTTGGCAGCGACCCGATGGTACGCGACTCGCTGCATGATGGTGTGGCGGATTCCACACGTCTCTACGGGCAGGGAGGCAGTGGCACCGGCAGTACCGGAAGCGGAGGGACGACGGGAGGCGGCGGTGGTCTGATGAGCCGCTACCGTGCGGAGCTTGCCAGCGCACTGCCGACAGGCAGTACCAGCGTGCCTGTTTTGGATGGTGCGACTAGCGAGATCGATCAAAGCCTCAAACCCAGGCTTCATCTGAAGATCACTACGGAAGAGACAAACCCGGCGGACGGAAGTACCATCACCACAATCGACACCACCGTTGGCGTAGGCTCTGTCGGGGGCAGCATTTCCAAATCGAGCGCTTCACCCAACCAATGCACCTGCAACTGGGTAGTCAGCAGTAAAATCGATCTCCCCTGCCCGACGTGCAATGGAACCCCCCGCAAGCCCTGCACCACCTGCAACGGAACCAAAGCCGCAGATTGTGACAAGTGCGGCGGGAGTGGCACCGCATCATGTGATTCATGCGGCGGCGCAGGATTTACCATTGATCCAGAAACTGGCGAGCCACTGCCCTGCGCCACCTGCGGCGGCGCAGGCACTGTCGGCTGCACCCGCTGCGCGAGCTCGGGAAAAATATTGTGCACCGCATGCGATGAGGAGGGAATGATCTCCTGTGCCACCTGCGGGGGAACCGGCAAAGTCAATGACGGCAACGGGGAACCTGGCCACTGGGTTACCAATCCCGACTGCCCCATTCATCACGGTTCAGACCCTGGAAATTATGATCCATCTACGAACGGTTCGCGTGCGATGAGTCAATCTGCCGACATCGAGTTAAAATTCCCCCCTGGAAGTGAAGCCCACCTTGGAGAATTCTACCGGGTCCTGGTGGATGGCGATCCGTACTCCGTGCTGTCTCAAACCAACCCCACGGTTCATATTTCCGCCCCTCCCGCAGATGAGGCTAAACAAATCGAGGTTTACATGATGGAGGATGCTGCAAGCTCGGTTAGCGTGAACGACAGTGCTGGCCCCAGGTACCGCAAGATTGGACTGAATGGCATTCCGCTGGGCGATGGCAAGCCGCAGGACCAGGATGAGTCTGGAGAAAACCCGGAAGAGACCTATGTTGACGCCTACACACGACAGCTGAGGCATTCGGTGAGTGATGTTTATGCCAACGCCGAGGGTTCGCAGCTGCCGCTGATGGTCCGGCGAGATGTGCAATCTGAGAGCTTTAACGGACGCTCCGGGCTGCGCCCGCATGAGCGTCTGGACCTGCCGTTTGGCGCAGGGTGGACTTCGAATGTCTGCGCCTACGTGCGTTTTGAGTCTCTGGGCGAGCAGAGCAACGCAGGTGTCAAGGCGGTGGTGGCCGATGAGATGGGGGCGAGACAAAGCTTCTATCAGATGAATTCATCCGGCAGCTGGACGCATTCCAAGGAGGAGGTGCTGGACGCCAAAACGGCCAAGAACACCTTCACTACTCAGAGCCTACCTCAGAGCTCCCCCCAGGAATTCTCGGGCATCACGCTGATCAAAAAATTTGGGACCACTTGTTTTTATGAAATGGTCACGACCTTGACTCAGAATGTGCCGCATGACCGATTGAATGGAACCAGTGGCGCCACAGTGTACACCTATGCGCGTCTTGCCGCTGTTCAGGACCGGCTGGGCAACCGCTTGGAGTATACCTACCCCACGGCAAGCACTCTGATTCCCTCCCGTATCTCGGATCCCGACCGCCCGGGGCGCTATTTGACGATCAACCAGGCAGATGGTGTGATCACCGCACTGCGTGGGCCGGATGGCAGGACAGCCACATACGGCTACACAGATTGGGGCTCGCAAGGGGCCAAGCTGTTGAACTCGGTTCATAAGGCCGATGGTACTGTACATTATGGGAACAATTTGGTGGTGGAAACTGACCCGACCCCTGATGTCGGCACCCAGCCAGCATTGACCACGCATGTGGACTTGGAAACGATCACGGATGAACTGGGTCGCAGTTACACTATTTCACGCGGTGGCTTTGAGCACAGCACCCAGTTTCAAGTCAGCCATGGCGGTGAAGAGGGCAGCACCTACGTGAACAAAGTTCAGACCGGACTTCCAAGGCCCGTGGCGATGATCGGACTGCCTGATGGCACGCAGGTGAGTGTGACAGGCGGGCGCAGCATCCAATCAACACTGCAATCCCCCTATGTGAATGTGTCGACCAATCCATGGACCCAGGTGACCGGCCCCGGCGGGACGTTCCGTTATGAATTCTCACAGCCACGGGTGGAGCGTGCGGCCACTTATGGCAACCCACAGGCGCTTGCTGACGAGGACCCCAGTTCCACGAATTTGGTGCTCAACTTCACGAAACTGAAGATCATCTCCGCTGCGGGCACCGAGACTTATGTCTTCAATCCTAATGCAGCGATGGCCCTCGCCTCAGCGACCGATGTGTCTGGCAACACGACCACCTTCGCCTACGGAATGGATGGTTATGACGATCCATTGAGTGAGACGGATGCTCTGGGCCACAGGAAGATCTACACCTATGACCCCTGGACGCGCATCATGACCAGCATGACCGACGCGCTGGACACGGTCACCACCTATGGCATTCAAAACGGCAAAGTCCTCAACGGCCGCTTCATCTATGGCCTGAAGGTGTCTGAGGTGGTGCAAGGGGCTGATGGCTCCTCCCGGGCCACCTTTTTCAGTTACGATCATCCTGTATTTGGTGGTTTGCAGACGCGGTCGTACACGGTTTCCTCCAATCCGGAGGCCATGCCTCCCAGCGTCACCACGACCACGCTGGGAGCACTGACAGACGCCCAGGGCAGCAATCCCGGCTGGTGGACGGAGGTGACTCAGACCACGGGTACGGCGACTTCGCAGGGTACTTTGGGCACGGTGCTGGCGAGTTCGACGACGATCCATGATTTTGCGGGCGGTAAGCGCACGGTGATCGACGGGCGCGGGCTGATGACCAACTTTGAGTATGACGCGGCTGGCCGGCTCACACGGGTCACCCATGCGGACGGATCGCACAAAGATCTGGCTTATGATGCGCATGGAAACCTGCTCAGCGAAACGAACGAGAACGGTGTGACCACACTGCATGAGTATGACTCCCTGAATCGCCGCTTCCGGACGAAGCTGCATCTTGCCGACGGCAGTGACATCGTCACGACCAGTGATTACAACGCACGCAATCAGGTCGTGTCGCAGACTGATCCGCGCGGAAAAGTGACGAAACACTTTTATGACGATGCCGGGCGCCTTACCAGAACAGAGGATGGCGGAACGGTGACAGAAGGCGGGCTGGTGACGCATTTCCAGGATTACGTGGGTGGCGGCGTGTTTGCCAGCAGCGGCTACAAGCCCCAGACGGTGATCTCCCCCAACGGGGTGACGACTCATTCGACGTATGACGCCTTGTACCGTGAAACCTCCCGGAAGGTGGTGTATGGCCAGGGGCTGGTGGTCAATCCGCGCTATCTTGGCTATCAGGCGGCGGCGGCCGGCAATGCCGCGCTACAAGCGGCCGCGGATGCTTCTGCTGCTTCTGCTGCGGCACAGCAGCTTGCTGGCGAGGTGCAAAGCACTGCGGCGGCGATCACCACGGCAACGCAAAACGTGAGCAGCGCCCTACAAACGGCGACGGCCAACAAACTGGCCGCCCAGGCCAGCACGCAGAGCGTCCAAGACGTGCTGGATGCCCAGAATACGGCCCTGAGCCAGGCCCAAGCCACTCTGGGGTCGGCGGTTTCATTGGTCTCCGCCGAGCATGACACGAGAGCGGGGTACGACAGTGCGAGCGCCACAGCTGCGGCGGCAAATTCAGTGCTCTCGGTGGCCCAGGCTGCTTTGGAAGCGGTTCGACAGCAGGCCCTTGATGATCCGTTTGTGGACACGAATTCGGCGCAGTCGGCTGTGGATTCTGCGCAGGCTGCCGCTGACACCGCAGCGCAGAACCAAATGAGTGCGCAATCGACCTGGGAGGGTGCCCGGGACAGTCTGCAATCTTACGTGGATGTGCTTATTTCCAATGCGCAAAGCGCACGTTCTCAAGCAAACGACAGCATGACAGCGGTCACCACGGCATCCAATGATCTGTCCAGCGCACAGTCCGACCAGCAGATGGCGATAAATGCTTTGCAGTTCCTGGAGAAGGGGACGCAAGCGTATCAGGATGCGCAAAATGCGATTGATACCGCAACCTCCACGGTGGCAAGCAAGCAGAGTGCCTTGGATGCGGCGCAAACCGCCTATCAGGCGCTGGACCAGCAGGCGGCGGCGGCCGAGGCGGCGGTGAGCGCGGTGGGTTCCTACCAGGGAAGTTTGAACAGCCTGCAGCAGACCCAGGAGGCGTATGCACTGGCCCAGGCGCATGAAACCAGTGTGGCGCAGGAGGAAGATGCCAAAATCGCCGCAGCGCAAGCTGCCAAGACGCTGGCGGAGCAGCGGCACCAGACTGCGGTGACCGGGACGGCCACCGCGCAGACGGCAGCGACGGCCGCTGCGCAGGCTGCCGCCAGTGCCGCAACGCAGGCGACTGCGGCTGCTGCTGCGGAAACCATTGAAGATGCGGACGAGCATGCGGCGGAGACGGCGGCGCAGGCGCTGCTGGCGCACCAGAGCGCCAGCACGGCGAAAACGGCCCTGGCACAGGTGACTGGCACGGAGCCGCCAGACAATGGCACCCCGCCTGCGAGCGGTGGCACGCCACCACCGGCGATGGCGCCGCCTGAGGTCATCACCGACACCACGTACGATGCCGTTGGGAAGCCGCTGACCAGCACCGACAGCCTGGGCAGGGTGACGAGCAACCATTACAACAGCCTGGGCGAACTCGTGCAGGTGACGCACCCGGATGGCGCATCGGTGCAGACGGTTTACACGCATACGGGCAAGCCGTGGCAGGTGACCGATGAACTCGGCAACACCACCACGACGATCTATGACGCGGCGGGGCGTGCGGTGATGGTCAAGGCCCCGGCGGTCAACGGTCAGCAGGCCGTGCACACCACGGAGTATGACGCGGCGGGCAATGTCATCCGGGTGACGGATGCGTTGGGCCGTGAGACGGAGACGGAGTATGACGAGCGCAACCGCGCCGTGGCCGTCTATGCGCCGCCGGTGTGGGATGCGGAGGCCGGGGAGTTCTTGCGGCCGGTGGTGCAGACGACGTACGATGCGCTGGGCCAGGTGCTCACGGTGACCGATCCCCTGGGGAATGTGACGACGAAATATTACGATGAGGCGGGGCGAAACTGGAAAGTGGTGGCACCGGCGCCAGAGCCGAACATGGATGCTCCCACAACGACCACGACCTTCGACGCGGGTGGTCTGGCGCTGACGGTGACCAATGCGCTGGGGCAGACGGTGACCAACACCTATGACATCCATGGGCGTCTCATCACCACGGTGGATGCGGCAGGCATCACCAACACCTTCGCGTATGACGCGGCGGGGAATCGCACGAGCGTGAAGGACGGCAAGAACCAGGAAACGACCTTTGTGTACGATGGGCTCAACCGCCTGGTGTCGCAGACGTTTGCCAATGGGGACACGACGACCTTTGCCTTTGACGCGGTGCGCAAGCTCAGCCAGACCTCGCCGCGTGGGATCACCACCCGCTACACGTATGATGCGCGTGACCGCGTGCTGACGAGCAGCGCACCGGGGCTGAACCGGCAGTTCAGCTATGATCCCGCCGGGCACCTCCTGAGTGTCACCGAGCCGGGAAACACGGCAGCCAATGTGAGCTATAGCTATGATGCGCTGGGCCGCACCACCACTGAAACCTCGCGGGGTGTCACCCATAGCTACAGCTATGATCTGGCGGGCAACCGCACCCTGGCCAGCTACGGCACAGGGCGCAGCGTGCAGACGGCGTATGACGCGCTCAACCGGCCCGAGCTCATCAGTGAGGGTGGACGCGTCACCCAGTATGGCTACGACCTGGCCGGACGCGCGGTGATCCTGGTGGCGGGCAACGGGCAGACCTCACAAAACAGCTATGATGCGCTGGGCCGCTTGGTGGACCGGACGCTGTTCAAGAGCTCGGCGATGAGCGAGAGCGAGGTGCTGGCGCAGTTTAGCTGGTCGCATGATGCGCTGGGGAATGTGACACAGCAGCTGGAGACGTGGCCGGGAGAAGCGGGCCGGAGCGCGGGGGTGCGCAGCACGACGATGACGTATGACGCGGACAACCGGCTGGCCAGCGAAGTGGTGAGCGATCCGGCCACCGGGCAGACAACGACCAGCTATGCCTATGACGCTGCCAACAACCGCAGCAGCAAGACGGTGACTGGCGGCAGCGATCCCGGCGTGTGGCACTACACCTACAACGCGGCCAACCAGCTCACGAGCTGGGTGCAGCAGGACCCGAGCGAAGGCACAGAACTCAGGAGTGCCGTGTTAAATTACGACGCCTCCGGCAACCGCATCTCCCAGAGCGTGAGCGTGACCGGAGGAGCCACGGGCAATGGGATCAACCCTCCGCCAGCCGCAGGCGGTATGACCAGCTATGCATGGGATGCGCAGGACCGGCTGAGCAGCGTTACGCTGCCGGATGGGCAAACCCACGCCTACGACTATGATTACCGCACGCGGCGGATTGGGACGCACAAGCTCGCCTCCGGTGTGCAGCAGTCGCAGACGGCCATCGTGTTCGCCGGGGGGCTCTCACTGGCCGAATGGGACAGCAGCACCGACATTCTGCCTGAGGCACCTACCGTGGAGTACACGCGCGGACCGGACATGGGCGGAGGCGTGGGTGGCATGCTGTACTCCATGCGTGCCAGTGGCACCAAGTACTCGCTGAGCAATGGACGCGGTGACATCGTGGCGCAGGCCGACAGCAGCGCCACTCTTACTTGGACGGCGAGCTACGAAGCCTATGGCCGTCGCACGACGGAGACAGGCACCAACCAGGACAAGCAACGTGGCAACAGCAAGGACGAAGACCCAACGGGGCTGTTGAATGAAGGGTTCCGGTATCGGGATCTGGAGACGGGCGTGTGGCTTTCAAGAGACCCTGCGGGGTTTGTGGATGGCCCCAATGTCTATGCTTACGTGATGCAGAACCCGTGGTCCAAGTGGGATCCGCATGGGTTGTCGTGGCGTGATTGGGTTTCGACGACACTGGATTTTGTTCCGGGCGTATCGACGGTGAAAAGCGTGGTTGAACTGGTCGCTGGCAAAGACCTCATCACCGGCGAAGCTGTCAGCAGAGCCGAATCTGCTGCCAGCCTGGGTGCATCCTTTATTCCTGGCGGCAAAGGCGCGTTAAAAGTCGCCAAGACCGCCTGTAAAATTGCCGACAAGGTGCTCGAGGTTCAGGGAAAAGCAGATGCTGTCATTGCAGTAGCTGGAGACATTGCCGATGGCAATGTTGGCGTGGGCACGCTCATGAATGCCGCGTCACTCAGAAAGAGCAAAGGCGGTGGAGATGCCCCCAAAGGGCCTTATCGTGGCGGTCCCCACAGTCAAACCAAATGCCCAACAGGTGATGGTCTTGATTCGCATCACATGCCAGATAGAAATGCTGATCCACGCGTGTCTGCTGATGATGGGCCAGCTATCCAAATGGATCCGCATGATCACGCCAAGACTTCTAGTAATGGCCGCAACGGTAGGGCTGGAGCAAATTACAGAGCTGAGACTGCAGACATGATTGACCAAGGTCGTTACAGAGATGCAATGGCGCGTGAGATCAAAGATGTAAGAAAAGCTGCGCAGGAAGGTTCAGGTGACCGAACGAAGTACAATGAGGCCACTCGCGAAATGTTGGACTATGCCAAATCCAGCGGTCAGCTTCCAAAAAAGAAACCCAAAGAATGAAGATCGATATAATCACATACGAACGAGTTGATGGACTAAAGTTTGGAACCGCAATTGCGGAAGCCATAAAAGTATTCGGATTGCCAGATGAAGAGCGTACGAACAGAGATGGAGAGCGTGAGCTTTTTTATGACAAGTTTATTCTCCGTTTTGATGCTTCCACCGAGCTGTTTAGAGAATGCACGTTGCTGCCTGATGCAGAGGCTTCGATTAATAGTTCGCCAATCACTTGGGATGATTCCTTCCTCGCTTGGATTGAATCCGAAGATGTTGAGTTGAAGGAAGCTCTTGGTTTTGTGCTTTCATTGAAACTTGGATTAGCTTTATCTGGGTTCCACGATGGTGATGAATCACAAAAAGCAATTCACGCTTTCAATCGAGGCGATTGGGACATCTTTCAGAAGCGTATGGTGCCATTCCAACGCAACCAGTGACTCGCAAAGCTCCTCGGCTCCGCGCCGTTGCCAGCCATGAAGGAGCTCCGCCCCTGCCGCAAGGGAGTGTGCTCCTAATCGTCGCAGCGTCCGCACCAATTTGATGAATCTGCATTCAAATGAACCCACGAGCCAACCAATAGTGCGTGACGTGGCAGCCAGATCAACCGGCCTGTGAGAACGTCAGAAAACACCCCTGTGGCTGATGCAGGCGAGCGAGAGCGGCGATGAACGCGGAGGCGTCGCAGAGCAGGCGGACGCGGTCATTGTGGCGGAGCCGCCAGCGGCGCGGCAGCGGGTGGCTCGTCATGATTTGCTGGAAGTGCTCGCGGTCAGTAAGCGTCACACGGGAG
>NZ_JBYFBS010000037.1:0-20261 GCF_057652315.1 Prosthecobacter sp. Pr1
ATCAGCGCTCCCTTCATCACCCAAGACCCACACACCACCATACAGTCCCGCTAGCTTGTCCAGTTAGATCAAGACGCCAGCAGCCAACCCATCCTCAAAAACTCTTCCTCACCTCCAGCCACTCCTCCCAGCAGCGCACCGGATCGATGTCCTTGTACCCGCGCTCCGCATCGATCTTCGCCGCCACATCCCGCGGCATGGCCACCGCCTTGCAGCCATTGCGGATTTCGATCACCTCCGCCTCCGTCAGCGCACTGCCCTTCTCCTCCTCCCGGTTCACCAGGATCGAAATCAAACTCGGGATCGGATAAATTAAGAGGGGCTCGGAATCACTCATGTCGTGGGTGGAAAGTTCCAAACTCCCTTTCACTCCTCCGCAGACGGGTCAAGCCCGAGAATGGATTTATGCTCCGACGGCTTCACTTCCAACAGCTTGGTGTGAAACAGCGTTTGCATCGTCGTATCAGAATACAAATCATGGTGAAGGAATCTTTGAAGGCTGCTCCTCTTTCCTCTCTGTCCTGCCAAACCCCAGCGGCTCATGAACAAGATGCGCCACCACGGCAATGCCCGCAGGCAGCAGCCACTCCCATTTGAAAGGCTGCCCCACGCGATCCACAAAGAAGATGGACGGCTGAATGACCCCCAGGACATCCACCAAAACAATGACCTCAATGAAAGTGATATTGGTGGGAAAACCGCTGCGAAAAAACAGCCAGACATACAGCGCCACCGTCACCCACCCCAGGACAGCGGGATAGACAAACGCCAGCGTCTCAAACTGATCCGCCAGCGCGCTGCGCTCATGCAGCAGCCAGACTCCAAACACCGCCAGCCACAGAAAAGCCGCCACACGCTCACGCCGGGTATGCTTCCTGGACAGCGTGAACCACGACCAAAACAGCGGCAGCACAAAGACCCCGAGCCAGAAGAAGAACTCCCTGCGTTCGTCTTTCTTGATAACAGGCTGCAGCGTTGGATCAGTCGATGTCTTTGCGGTGTGTCCCATGCATTCAAATCAACAGCCGCTCACTCCCCATCAGGATCAATCCCCAGCCTGCGCAACTCCTGCCGCTGCCCCTCATCCAAAGGCCTGCCAAGACCGGCAGCCAGCTCCTCCATTTTCCAACGCTGTCCGTTCATGAAAGCCAGCGAAAGCCCCAGCCCCGCTTTCGTCACCGCCTCACGCAGTGGCGATCCCGCATCCAGGCCATCATGCACCACCTTCAGCATGTCGCACAGGCGGTGCAGTTCACTTTCATCATTTTCAGTCATGGCGGGCACTGTTCACGGTTTTTGGATGAAGAATGGCAGCTCACTCCGGCTTGCCCACAGCAGACACACAGCCCTCTTTGGAGCACGCAGACATGGCCCCGAAAAACCGAAAGCAAGACCGCAGCAGCAACTGGCTCAGCGCCAGCGCCCCAATGACATAGCAGACAATGATCAGCAGATGCGAGAACTGCAGGCTCGCAAAATCCTTCAACCCGGCGGCCCTGAACACGAAAGGCGCTGAAGCAGGTCCGATGAACAAGGACAACCAATACGCGAGGTCAGTTTGAGTCTGGGGCTTCATGGGAAAGTACTGGCAGATTCACGGCTTCTTGGGTGCCCATTCCTGATCATACGATGCTTCGCCAATCTCAGTGTTGCAGGCGCTCTTCCCGTGAGCGCCTGTCCCACAAGGAATCCGCACATGCAACGGTTGGATTTTTGATGATTTCACCCATCGAAGCGAAAAAGCCGCCGCAGGTCAAGCTTCGGCGCATGCCTCAGCTTTGACCTCACATCCATACCCCGCGCCTCATCAGCAAGCCACTCACTCACGCCCACTCCAGCCGGCACATGTAAATCAGCGCCCCGAGAAAAATCAAAGTCCCCAGACTGAAGAAACCCCAGCGCACGCGGCTTTTAAACACCAGCCCCAGCCCCGCGAAGAACAGGGACGTCGTGTAGTACACGCCATCCAGCGCAAACTGGTCCCCCACGGTGCCCTCGTGCTGCCCCTGAGAAAAAAGCTCCTCGGCCTTCGCCGTGTGCTTCACCTTCTCCTCATACATCCACTGGTAGTAGTCCTTGCTGAAGTTCCGCTTGCTGGCCTCAAAGATCACGTCCTCCGGCAGGTCCGCCAGGATGCCGTCCGCATCATACTTTTTGCGCGGCTCCAGCGGCAGGCCGATGGCATCATACGCCTCGTCGCTGTACTCACGAATCATGAGCTCACTGATCTGGTGCAGCAGAAAATCACGCTCCTCGCCCTTCGGCGCGTGCTGCGCCCGCGACACCAACTGGATCACCTGCAGCTTCACCAGGCTGTCAGACGCGATCTTGGAATCCGCAAACGTTCCCGCATCCGCAGACTTCGTCGTAATGCGGCTGGACTGCCCAAAGCTCTCGATCGACTTCCCACCCCACAGCCCGCCCTGATACCCCGCGATGCTCCCCAGCGTGGCCCCCAGCCCGAGAAGGATGGCGGCGCAGAGTTCAAACAGCTCCACCGAAGCCTTGGCTTCCGCCTCCGTCGCCGTGGCAGAGGCCTTCGTGTTCGGCTCAGACAGTGGAGTGGCGGTTGACTGATTGTCGCTGGCGTTGGCAGATTCCATAAAGCGCACCCCTCCTAGGATGAAGGCTGCAAATCTTCAACATGAAAGCGCAGTTGGACGGGCCTTTATCTGGACACCGCCTCACGAAAGCGGCAGTAGTTTGCAATGGCGGCGGCCAGGGCACGGGCCGCACCAGGATCAGATGCGGCACGACTGGCCATCAAAAGCTCTTCATCCTCATCAATCGTCACCTCCGCCCATTCCACAATGGATGCATACCGGCCATTCGCAGCCTCCTTGCGCAGGATGCAGTGCGTGATGCTGCCTTCTGGTAGAGCCAGCCAGAGCATCATGTCATCGCCGCCTGCATGGTCGCAGCCAAAGAGAACCACGCGGCTCGCGTCCACTCCGCGCTCAGCGAGGACGGTCCTCACATCCGCCCAGTCCGGACTCACCCTCAGGTGCGTCGTCTGGTCAAAAAAATTCAAACAGTGCTCGTCGATCATGCAGAGAGAGGGAGACACGCCAGCATCCCCCGATCTGCCTCAAGCCGCAACCCCAAGACCTCTAAACGCGCTTCGTCATTTTTTCAGGTCCTTCTCAATCAGCCTGCTTCTGGCATAGGTCACATCGCCGAGCTTGCCAGGAAACCGACGCCCGATCTCATCCAGCAGCGGCTCCACCTTCTCCTTCGGAAAACCCCCGGTGCCCAGCGTCCGGATGGCCACCCCTTGCATGTCCTTGATGTGATCCGTCGTGTTCACGATCTTCCGCGCTCCGGTGGCGATGTCCCGCACAAACTCAAACGATCCCGTTTCCACCGCCAACACATCCGTCGCCGCCTTCTCTGCCTCTATTTCTGAAACCATCCCCTCACCCGCATCGGTCGCCAGATCCAGCCCCTCCTGCATGTAGAGCCGGAAGCGGATCGTCGCCGGCTTCCCCTCCTTGGGCTGATGCCCCCTGATCTTGTAGAAGCACTCTTTCTTCACCTCCGGCCTGAAGTCATAGCTGTTGCCACACCAGCTGAAGGCATGCGGCTGCACCCGCACCCACGTTCCATCCTTGTTCCGCGCCTCCAGCTTCAAATACACATCCCCATCCTGTGCACCCAGGACGATGTCACGGTCGCTCCGGTTGATCAGATAAACATCCACGTCCTTCCCCTTCACTGCCCGTGCGTAATCCGCAAACAAGGTGATTTTACCCTCAGGGCTGGGAATTCCGCCCGGCAGTTTGGCAATCGGAATACCTTCAAAAAGCATGATGCCCGTCTCATCGGCGGAATCTTGGCCAGCCGGCACTTCGATTGAACTCTGGGCACGGGAAGCCTCCACACCGAGCATCAAGACAAGAAGGATGAATCGAAAGTTCATAGGGCGGTGGATTCTGCTTGGCTGTTCAACCAGCGCTTAGCCACGCTCAGAACGCGTGGGGCCGATTTTTAGAAGACTCCACGCATGGAATCGAAAAAGCCGCCTCAAGTCAAGCCATTGGGCACAGCCGCCGATTTGGGTCTGCCAAAGCAGTCGCTAGTTTTGGCTCGTTCAGGACCTCCCCACAAGTCCCCCCCCTGAAAGCTGGTGCGCTCCGTGCTGCCTGCTGTAAAGGGTCATGAAACATCCCTCTCGCTCCCGCAAAGAACCCCGCTTGCGCCGCGTTAAGCTTTCACCCCTCTCATGAACCTTGCCCTCCGTCCCGCCACGCATGAAGCTTTGCAACGCTTTCGCCTGCGCCGTCAGAAGCTGCTGCAGTTCCGCGCAGCCCTCTGTGCCGCGGCGATTGCCCTTGCCGCATTCACGTTGATCGCCCTGCTGGACCGCGTGTGGTTCATGCCGGACGCGCTGCGGCCCTGGGTCACGCTCATCGCCTACGGTGGCGCTGCCTATGCCGCATGGCGCGTGGCGTGGCGCTTCATCGCACAGGCCAATGGCAAAGAAGGCACCGCCAAGCTCATCGAGGCCGCTGAGCCCGCCCTGCGCGAGCGCCTGCTCGCCGCTGTCGAGCTCGCCGATCCACGCGGTGGTGTAAACGTCAAAGACTCCGTCGAGTTCCGTGAGAAGCTTCAGGACGACGTCGCCGCCTCCATCGAAGGCATCGACTGGAATGCGAAGCTCCCCACGCGCACCCTGCGCCCCTGGTTCATCGCCGCCGGCTCAGTCGCCGCCGCCGTCCTCGTGCTCTGCCTCATTCCCGGCCTCCACCTCGGCGGCTTCATGGCACGTGCCGCCCTGCCCTTCGCGAATCTTGAACGCCCCGCCTCGGTCAAGATCCACATCTTGGAGCCACTCCAGGCCCGCACCCTCGCCCCCATCGGCTCCGAAGCGCCCCTCATCATCGAAACCGAAGGCCCGCAGCCCGCCCAGGTCACGCTGGAGTTTGCCGTGGAAGGCTCCAAGCCCCGCCGCACCGAGCTCTCCGCCGTCGGCACCGCACGCTTTGAAGGCGTCGTCCCCGTCGGCCAGACGGACGTTCGCTACCGCGTGCATGCCGCCGATGCCATCACCCCCTGGCGCACCCTCAGCGCACGCGCGCGGCCCCGCATCGTTGAGTTCACCAAGACCATCATTCCCCCCGCCTACTCCGGCTGGACGGAGTCCCAGGTCAAGGCAGACCAGGGCGACCTCGAAGCCCTCGACGGCTCCACCATCAAACTCACGCTCAAAACCAACCAACCTGTCTCGAAGAGCGACTTCCAGTTGAACCCCGATCTCCCCGAGAAAAAGCCCCTGCCCTCCACCACCACGCCCGAAGGCCTGCTCACCGCAGACATCGCCGTGCAGGCCACGCACAGCTCCTGGCAGGTCACGTTGAAGTCTCAGGAAACCGGCTTCACCAATGAGGAAAGCACCCCCTGGCGCATCACCACCATCCCGGATCTCCCGCCCACCGCGCAGATCAACGAACCCGCCGAGCAGATCGAGCTCCTCGCCGATGAAGCCGTGCGCCTCGCCGGACTCGTCACCGACGACGTCGGCCTCGGCGGCGTGAAGCTCTCCCACGCCATCAATGGTGCCAACTGGACCGAGCGCGATCTCCCCTTCACCAAGTCTGCCAAAGAAGCCCCCGTGCAGACACTCCTCCCCCTCGCCCCGCTCGGTGTGAAGACCGGCGATGCATTGCTCATCAAGCTCATCGCCATCGACCTCAAAGGCCAGAAGGCCGAGTCCCCCCCCATCCGCGTCATCATCCTTGAGCAGACCATTGATCCCCGCCAGCGCGACTGGGCGGAAAGCCAGCGCCGCCTCGCGCTGAAGGCCGATCGTCTCGATGAACAAACCCGCGAGCTGCGCAAGGACCTCGACAAGGTGCGCAAGACCGAACGCAACTCCCGCAAAGACCCCGACAAGGCCAAGGACGAAGCCGCCAACGCCCTCGCCTCCGCGCAGGAAAAACTCGAGCAGGTCAAGGCCCAGTCCGAAGAACTCTGGACCGCCCTGAAGGACGCCGCACGCGACGCCCCCAATCAGCTCGATGCCTCCGAAGTCCAGCTCCTTGGCAAAAAGCTTGCCCAGCTCCGCCGCGAGCAGCTCCCCGACCTCGAAAAGCTCAACTCCGACGAGATCGAAAACACCGAGCCCCTCAAGCGCGCCGCCAATGAAGCCGCCGGCCACGCCAGCGTCATCGCCGATGCCCTCCGCGCCTTCGCCGCCCAAGAAAGCGCCATGATCGCCGCCAAGGAATCGCAGCAGCTCCAGCGCCAGTCCCGCATGCTCACCGAGACCTCCCTCCAGGCCAACCGCGATGCCGAGCAGCGCCCCAAATGGCAGGAGCAGCAGCGCGCCCTCATGGCCCAGGCCAAGACCCTGCAGAAGGACTTGGAAAAGCTTGATGAAACGCAGAAGGGCCGCAATCGCGGACAGTTCCAGGACATCGACAAAAAGGTCACCGAGACCGCCGCTGATCTTGACAGCAGTCTGGACAAGAAAGATCAAACGAAAAGCCCCGAGCATCTCTATGGCGCATCCGACAATCTGCGCAGCCGTTTGCAGCAGGCCGCCGATGTGACCCGCAGCATTGCCGAACAAACTGCCAACGAAGCCCAGCAGCGCCGCGAAAACCTCATCCGCCAGGAAAACCCTGCACTGGCCAAGCTGGTCAAGGCCCGGTACTACATTGCGGAAGCTGAAAATGAGGCACGTGACCCAAATCACAAAAAAAAGAACGACAACGATGGCCTCATGGCCTTGAAGAGTGCCGAGAAACAGCTCACCGAAGCCGCCAGACAACTCCAAGACCAGGCCGAACTGCGCGAGCAAAACCAGGCCACCAACACCCAGGCCGCGCTCGACATGAATCGCGCCAGCCGCGCCGTGGGCGAGCTCGCACGGCAGACCTCCGCCGCCGGGAGCATTCCCCTGCCGACGCAGGAAGAGGCCGATAAAGCACGGCGCAGCAATGGGCCGCCCTCTCCGGCCGCCAAGACCATGGCAGATCTCAAGGAGCAGACCTCGCAGCTCGATCTGGCCACACGCATCCTGGAAGCCGATGCCCTCGCACAGGACGCCGCGCAGGCCCTGGAGGCCGCCCAGGCTGGCGGCAGCCGCCCGCAGAGCCAGCAGGATTTCACACAAACCGCCGCCCAGTCCCGCGCCGCCGCCGAGGCCCTGCAGCAGGTGCCGGACAAGATCAACCGCGCCCGCATTGCCGAGGCCATGCAGCAGAAAGATCCGCAGGCCGCCAACAACCTCCGCCAGGCCGCCCAGCAGGCCAGCGATGCCTCCCGCAACGCCGCCGAGCAGAACAAAAACCTCGCCCGCGAAGCCTCACAGCAGCAGCCCGGCCAGCAGCTCAATTCACAGCCCGGCCAGCAGGCCACCGCCGATGCGCAGCAGAAGGCCGGCGAGCTCGCCGCCCAGCTTCAGCCACAGGTGGATGCCGCCCGCGCCCAGCTCGCCTCACTCACTCCCGAAGTCAGCGACATGATGAAACGCGTGGCCGCCGATCTCAAAAAGACCCAGCAGGAAACCCAGACCGCCGCCGATGCCGCCAAGGCCGAAAAACCCGTCGCTGAAGTCGCCGGAAAAGCCCAGGCACTCCGCCCCGAAGCCGCCGAAAACGCCGAGAAAATGGCCGCCCTGCAGGCCGCACTTCGCCAGGAAGCCAACGCCTCCGATCTAACCAAGCAGGCCGAATCCCAGCTCGCCCGCACTGCGGATGTCGCCCTCGCGCAGATGCAGCAGAAGACCCCTCAGATTGCGCAGAATTTGAAGCAGGCCGCCCAGGCATCGCAAAGCAAACCGCAGGCTCAGGCCCTGCAGTCCGCCGCCAATGCCCAGCAGCAGACCGCGCAGGCTTTGGAACAGCTCGCCCAAAACATGCAGAAGGTGGAGGACGGCCAGCAGCTCACCGAAGCCGAGCAGGCCGCCATGCAGCAGATGGAGCAGGAGCTCGGCGTGCAGGAGCCTCTTGATGAAGCCTACCAGCGCGCCCAGCAGCTCGCCGAAATGGCCAAGGACGCCACGCAAAATCCACAGGCCGTGCTTGAGGCCCTGGAAAAAGAACTGCCCAAGAACCAGTCCATGCAGAAGGCCCTCGCGGAAACCGCGCAGACCACCGCACAGCTGGCCGAGCAGGCCGTCGCCAAAGAAACCCAGCAGGCCGTGCAAAACGGCATGGCCCAGAAGCAGGCCGCCAGCGATCTCGCCCGCGTCTCACGCCATCAGCAGCGTCTCGGCGACAAAGAAGCTGCCGAACAGGTCGCGCAGGCCAGCAATCAACTCCAGCAGGCAGGTCAGCAAGCCGAGGCCACCCAGGCCAATCCCGTGCCCAATCCGCAGGCCGCGCAGCAAAGCCTCGCCAAAGCCGCCCAGGCAGCCAAAGCCGCCGAAGCCACCGCCAGCAAGACCTCCCCAGCCATGCTCGCCTCCCCCCTCGAACAGCTTCAGGGTCAGATGCTTGCCCAGGCGCTCGATCAGCTCGATGCCCAGCTTCACCCCATGCAGGGCAACCAGAAGCAAAATGGCCAGCAGCAGCAGCAATCCCAGGGCGGCAAACCCGAAGGCGGCCAGCAATCCGCGCAGCAGAGCCTGAGCGATGCCCAGCAGGCCCAGCAGCAAAGCATGGCCGACTCCCGCAATCAGGGCCAGGCCCCCGGCCAGAAACCCTCCCAGCAGCAGGCGCAAAACCAAAAGCAGCAGGGCCAGAACTCCCAGGCCCAGTCCGCCGAAGGCGGCAATCAATCCACCCAGCTTCAGGACGGCGTCCTCGTTCAGGGCACCATCCTCGTCAAAGGCGACTGGGGCCACCTCCCCCAAAAGATGGCCGACGACCTCACCGAAGCCACCCGCTCCGAAGCCGCCCCCGAATACCGCGCCGCTATTGAGAGCTACTACAAGGCGATCGCGGCGAAGGCGAAGCGGTAGGAGTGAAAGAGTTTCAAGCGCGAAGGTTCCAAGCAGGCTGAGCTTGTCAGCGCGGAACAAAGTACTCAGGGGCGATTTCCCACACCGGCTGCTGCATTGTCCAAAACTTCAGGCTTGCAGGCGTTAATCATCAAGTGCCTTAATCTGGCATGAGAATGATTCTGATCATCACCGGGCTTTTTTTAGCCTGTGATTTCACCACCGCGCAGCAGGCGGGCGGCAGTGGCCCATTGAAGTCGAGCTATGAAATCTTCAGTGGCGGCACCACACGTCAGCTCGTGCTGGTGGCGGATGAACTCGCAGTCAAGCAGGCGGATGGACGCCGCACGATCAGCAAAGCCGGAGACACGGATCTCGCTGCGGCGGCCAAGTCGCTGCGCTCACGCACAGCGGCAGCGCTTCAGGTGGAGCTCGTGCTCACGCATGCAGCGGGTGGCGCAAAATCACGTGCCGGCGCTGAAGCGACGCGGCATTTCGTCACGCGTGAGGTTCTCGTAAAGTTAAAGCCGGGCGCCACAGCCAAGACCGTGGCGCAAAACGCGGGATTGCGCGTGAGCAGCGAGCCAGCTCACGCGCCCGGCTACGCGATCTTTGATGCCCTCACCTCCGAAGGCGCGCTGCTTGCCATGGAGGCGCTGCGTGCGCGGCCCGAAGTCGAAAGCGCCAATGTCATGCTGGCCACACAAAAGGCTGCCAAGTTCACTCCCAATGACCCGCTGTTTCCTGAGCAGTGGCACCTGAAAAACATGGCGCAGCTCGGCGGCGCACTGTGGGCGGACGCAAACATCCCCAGCGTGTGGGACAGCTACAAGGGCGCCGGCATCATCATCGGCATCATCGATGGCGGCCTGGAATACACCCACCCGGACATCCAGCCGAATTACAACACCGACCTCGACTTTGACTACAATGGCAATGACTCAGATCCTTTGCCGGGAGACGTCACCACAGACAGGCATGGCACCTCATGCGCCGGCGTGGCCGCTGCGCGCGGGAACAACGGCATCGGCGGCTCCGGCGCGGCACCGGAGGCCACGCTCACCGGCTTTCGCCTCATCGCCGCGGCCAACACCGACCAGGATGAAGCCTCGGCCTTCCTGGCGCACAACGACGTCATTCACGTCAAGAGCAACTCCTGGGGCACGCCAGACGCCAGCGGCTATGGCGGCCCCGGCCCGCTGGCTGCCGCAGCTTTGGAGACGGGCGTCACCAGCGGGCGCAATGGCAAGGGCCTCATCTACGTCTTCGCCGGCGGCAACGGTTTTGATCTGGCGGACAATTCAAACCTCGACGGCTACGCCAATTCCCCCTTCGTCATCGGCGTGGCCGCAATGAACGACTTTGGCTTCCAGAGCTACTACTCCGAACCCGGGGCCAATCTCCTCATCACCGCCCCCTCCAGTGGCGGCAGGCACAATGCAGGCATCCGCACCACAGACATCACTGGCGAAGGCGGGTACAACAACACCGCAGCGGGCACAAACGATCTCGCGGATCGCAACTACACCAAAACCTTCGGCGGCACCTCCAGCGCCTGCCCGCTGGTTTCCGGCATCATTGCGCTCATGCTTCAGGCCAATCCCAATCTCGGGTGGCGCGACGTCCAGGAGATCCTCATCCGCACCGCACGCAAGGTCCACCGCACCGACCCCGATTGGTCCACCAATCAGGCCGGCCTCAGTTTCAATCACAAATACGGCGCAGGATTGGTCGATGCCGCTGCCGCCGTCGCGCTCGCTCAGCAGTGGGTCAATCTTCCCGCAATGACCACCACGCAGGTCGCGCAGACCGGCCTCGCCCTCGTCATTCCAGACAACAGCGCCACAGGCGTTACCCGCACGCTGAACTTCACCGACGCCAATTTCTCCGTCGAGCATGTCACCGTCACTGTGAATGCCACGCATACCGCCGTGGGCGATCTGGAGGTCACCCTCACCTCTCCCTACGGCACGGTCAGCAAGCTCTCGCAAGTGACCCCGGATGGCACCAACAATCTGGCCTGGACCTACAGCTCCGTCCACCACTGGGGCGAATCCGCTGCCGGCAACTGGACCGTCAAAGTCGCCGACCGCGTAGGCTCAGACACCGGCACCCTCACGGCGGTCACCGTCAAGCTTTACGGGACCACCAGCGCCAAGGCCCGCATTGCCGGAGCCTCCGCCACGCTCAGCACCGAAGGCAACACCCCTGCCAACTCCAGCGCCGATCCCGGCGAAGCCGTCACCTTCACCCTCGGGTTCAACAACATCGGGGCCACCGCCACCAGCAGCCTCACCGCCACACTTCTCCCCATTGGCGGTGTGCAAAATCCCTCGGCGGCGCAAAATTACGGCGCCCTGCCCGCAGGTGGCGCTGCCACCACCCGTTTGTTTTCATTCAAGCTCGCCGGCGGCTGCGGCGTTTCGATCCCCCTGGTCTTGCACCTGCAGGATGGTGCCACTGATCTCGGCTTCGCCAATGTGAACATCCCGCTCGGCACCTCCACAGCCACCACTGTCACCGGCGGCGGTGTCACCATTAATGACAACGCCACGGGCTCTCCCTCACCTTCCAGCGTTTCCGCCGCCGGCCTCATCGGGCGTGTGCAGGACATGACCGCGCAGATCATCGGCTTTTCCCACAGCTACGTGGATGATGTCGGCATCCTGCTCCACGGACCGGATGCCTTGGAAATACGCCTGATGTGCGGCGGCGTGGGCGGCACCGCATCCTTGGCCACCTTCACCTTCAATGACGATGCCAGCGTCATCTTTCCCGAATTTGGCCCCAGCGTCCTCACCGGCACCTATCGGCCCTGGGACTACTACGGCAGCTCCCGCGTCTTCGCCGGGGACATCGCCACCGAGGCCGCCTACACCCTGAGCGAATTCCGCGGCGTGCCGGCCAATGGCATCTGGAAGCTCTACGTTCAGGACTTCTCCGCAGGTGATTCGGGTTCACTCCTCGGATGGAAGCTCTTCTTCACCACAGTCACCTGCACGGACAATGTCATGCTCACTCAGTCCGCCATCAGCGGTGTCGAGGCAGCAGACACCATCGAGGTTTCCGTCACGCGCACGGGTGGGCTGGAAGGCAGCGCCACCGTGAATTACGCCACCAGCAACGGCACCGCCAGCGCCGGCAGCGACTACACCGCCACCAGCGGCACGCTGACTTTTGCCGTCGGCGAGCTGGTCAAAACCTTTGTCATTCCCATCACCAACGACACCACGCTGGAACCGGACGAAACCATTCAGATCACCCTTTCTTCCGCCGGTGGGAATACCACGCTGGGCACTCTTGCCACGGGCGCGGTCACCATCCAGGACAACGATGCTCCCACACCCGTCGCCATCTCTCCTGCCACGCAGACCGTGACCGAGGCCGCCACCCTGCTCACCTTCACCGTCAGTCGCAGCACCCTCGGCAATGCCGGCACCGTAGACTATGCCACCGCCTTTGGCACCGCCACCTCGGCAGACTTCACCGCCGCATCTGGCACGCTCACCTTCACCACCAGCGACCTGAGCAAGACCTTCACCGTCGCCATTCTGGACGACGCCCTCGACGAAGCTTCCGAATCCTTCACCGTCACCCTCAGCGCGCCTGCTGGCGGCCTTTCCCTTGGCACTCCTGTCACCTCCGCCATCACCCTCGTGGATGGCGATGCCGAGGGTGACGGCATGTCTGATGACTACGAGACAAGCGTGGGCCTCAATCCCGCCGTGAATGACACCACGCTCGATCTCGATGGCGACGGCCTCAGCAACCTCCAGGAGTTCATCCTCGGCACCCTGCCCAATTCCGGCAAAAGCCAGTACCCCGTCACGACTGCGAGAGCCGGAGGCAACATCGGCATCACCTTCCCCACCCTCACCGGCCGCACCTACAAAGTCGAGCGCAGCGACACCCTCACCTCTGACTGGACCATCGTACAGCAAAACATCCCTGGCTCCGGCTCCAATCAAACCATCACCGATATCGGTGCCAGCGCGCAGCCCCGTCGTTTTTATCGGGTGATCGTTACTCTGCCCTAGACCAGAGCTGGTCTAAAAGCATCCCCCGCCAGGTACGATCCCACCCTCTTGACGCCGGCCCTCATGGCCACGGCTTCTTGAGAAATCATCATGTTGCGGACAGGTGGGGCCGCGCTCTTGTCACAGGCCGAGAAGCTCGTGGCTTTTCGCGGACCAGCCCCTCCATGAAAACATCCGCAGCTCTTTGGCTTCTCTTCGCAGGGTCGATCCTCGCCACGGCGGCTGATGCCCCCTTCAAGTGCGTCCTCTCAGCCGAGAAGACAAACATCGCTCAGGGAGCAGTCCCCATTCTGAAAGTATCCATCTCCAATGACAGCGGAAAGGACACACATCTGGTGGGAAGTCTTGATGGTTCGGACTTGGGCAGACGCTTTCCTCACTGTACTTTGTCGCTCATGGATTCAACGGGGAAACCACTTCCAAGCAAGCCCCTAGGAGTTTGTGCCAACATGAATCCCTTGAAGCCTGCCGACTTTGTCAAAGTCCCTGCAGGTTCATCCTTCAATCCCTATGACAAGGGTTTCTTTGGGTCATACCAATTGGAACGCATCAAAGAACTTCCGCCAGGCAGCTACATTCTACGGTTCTACTACGAGACTTCGACCAAAGCCGTTCAAGACTACCTTGGAGGCTCTCCCTTTGTTTCATCACAAGTTGTTTCACCGGAGATCCAGAAGCTGTTCGAATCCGTTCCTGACATGCAGATCAAGATCAACGATCTCAAGATCACCGTGCTCCCCTAGTTCTGTCTGGAAGCGCAATCTTGACGTAATAACATTCGTAGCTACACTGCATCCATGGTTCTCGAACTCAAGCTCCGCAAAGTCGGCAACTCCGTCGGTCTCGTCCTGCCGAAGGAAGCACTCGCTCATCTCAAAGTGGAGGAAGGCGACACGGTCACGCTGACCGAATCCCAAGACGGCATGCGGCTGACCGCGAGCAATCCTGAGTTCGCCAAGACCATGGCGGTGTTTGAAAGCCTGAACCGTCGCTATCGCAACACGCTGCGCGAACTGGCCAAATGAAGAAGCCATACTGGCTGACGCGTGACGAGTGCCTCGCATTGCATGACATGATGCTCTCATGCTACGGCGGCATTGCCGGAGTGCGTGATGAGCATCTGCTGGAGTCTGCCCTGGCCCGGCCACAGCAGTTGTTCCATTACGGCAAGCCCACCCTCGCAGAGAAGGCGGCAGCCTATGCCGCAGGCATCGTAAAGAACCATCCCTTCCTCGATGGCAACAAGCGCACCGGCTTCATGCTCAGCGCAGGCTTTCTCGAACGCAACGGGCACGAGTTCCACGCCACCGAAGCCGATGCAGTGCTGCAAACCTTGGCCTTGGCTGCGGGAGAGATGACGGAAGCCGCTTATGCCGAATGGCTGCACAAGAACTCGAAACGCGCCTGATGGCATGCCCAGCAAGGAAGAGGGATTCCCCGCCTTTTTGCGTCCCTTCTTTGCGCTTTTTTGCGGCCACCCAATTCTGGTCATTCACCATTGCACACAGCCCTCTCCGCGCTCCTGTCACACGCCGGAGAGGCACATGGCTTTTCGCGGGTGCTGCTCTCCATG
Organism: Prosthecobacter sp. Pr1; assembly: GCF_057652315.1. Classification (NCBI taxonomy): domain Bacteria; kingdom Pseudomonadati; phylum Verrucomicrobiota; class Verrucomicrobiia; order Verrucomicrobiales; family Verrucomicrobiaceae; genus Prosthecobacter; species Prosthecobacter sp. Pr1. The sequence goes on from NZ_JBYFBS010000037.1 coordinate 14,498, forward strand.
GAACCTTTCCTTCTGCTGGCCACATCTCACACGCCCGATGGCGCGGAGCTGACCCTGCATGCGCACGATTCGAATTTCTACCTGCGCGTCAACCGCCAGCCCCTCATGGGCACCAATGCCTCCGAGTCCGAAAAAGTTCTCGCAGAGCTCGCCTGCGCACGCCTGGGCTCCGGTCCGGCAAACGTCCTCATCGGCGGCCTCGGCTTCGGCTTCACCCTGCGCCGGGTGCTGGAGCTCATGGGCCCCGCCGCGCATGTTCAAGTCGCGGAGCTTCTGCCGCAGGTCGTCGCCTGGAACCGCGAATACCTCACCGCCGTCAACGGCCGGCTCCTCGACGACCCGCGTGTCGAGATCACCGTGGACGATGTCTTCCAAGTCATCAGCCGCGCCCCCAAAGCCCACTACGACGCCATCCTCCTCGATGTGGACAACGGCCCCATCGCCATGGTGCAGGACGGCAACGCCCGCCTCTACCAGACCCAGGGCTTTTCCGCCATCACCCACGCCCTCAAGCCCGGCGGCCGCGTCACTTTCTGGTCCGCCAGCACCGATCACGCCTTCGCCAAACGCCTCTCCAAAGCAGGCTTCAAAGTCGAAACCGTCGCCGCCAAAGCCTACCCGCAGGCCAAACGCTGCACTCACACGATCTTCGTCGCGGAGCGAAAATAGTCACGCTCGACGGCTCTGAGCGGTTCCACGAGAACGCGAGCTTTCACGTAGAATTCGTAAAATAAGGCCGGAGTGGAAAAACCTTTCTCGCCATGGTTAAATCAATGGCGATGAAATATTTGGCAAAATTCCCACCTATGTAAAAAGTGCTGATCCAACATAAAATTCAGGCAGGATTTCTCATCGCCCTGGTCTTCTTGCTCCTCACAGGCGTGAGCGCGTGGTGGAGCGAGCATCAAAATCTGGCCACCTTTGATTCCTTTGACCACACCCACCGCGTCAATGACACGCTCGACGAGATTCTCGTGGAAATGCTTAACATTGAAACGGCCAACCGCGGATTTGCCATCTCGGGTGATGACGCCTTCCTGCGCCCCTATCAGGCAGGCATCATCGCGGTGCCAAAAGCCTTCGCGACAGCGAAACGTTTGATGGAGGAGAATCCCCGGCAGCAACTGCGGCTGACGGCGCTCGAACAGTTGATTCAAGAAAAACTCAATCATGCCAGCGAGGTGATCAAACTCCGCCGCAGCAGTGATGCCACCGCAGCGCTCCAGTTCATCAGCCAAGGCCAGGGCATGAAGACCATGGAGGGAATCCGCAAAGTGATCGTCGCTCTGAAAGAGGAGGAAAACCAGCTCCTCCCAGGCATCAAGACCCGGGCGAAAAAGCTCTCCAACATCACCATGACCATCGTGGCCTTCGGCGGGGTCATGTCCCTCGGCATGATCGGCTTGGCCAGCTTCATCGTGCGGCGCGATTTCGAAAAGCGTCAGCAGGCGGAAGCAGAGCGCGAGCTCTTTTTCACGGTGCCGCTGGACATGCTCTGCATCATCGGCGCAGATGGCTATCTCAAACGCGTCAATCCCGCCTTCACCCAAATCCTGGGCTGGAGCGCCGAGGACCTGACGACGCGCCCCTACCTCGAATTTGTGCACCCGGATGATCGCGCCGCCACGGAGGCCGAAGTCGCGCGACAGCTCGCTGAAGGTGAAGGCGTCCTCCAGTTTGAAAACCGCTGCCTGCTCAAGGACGGTTCCTCACGCGTGTTCTGGTGGAAGTCCGTGCCGCAGCCGGGCGAAGTCATCATTGCCACCGCGCGTGACGTGACCGAGCAGAAAGCCGCTGAAGAAGTACTCCGCTCCCGCGAGGAAAAGCTCTCCGTCACGCTCAATTCCATTGGCGATGCCGTGCTGGCCACAGACTCACAGCGGCGCATCACGCGTCTCAATCCCATCGCGGAACAGCTCACGGGCTGGACACTGGCCGAGGCGCTGGGGCGTCCGGTGGATGAAGTCTTCCGCATCATCAATGAGGAGACCCGCGAGCCCGCCCTCATCCCCGTGGATGATGTTTTGGCCACGGGCGAAATCCACGGCCTCGCCAATCACACCGTCATCATCTCCCGCAACGGCACCGAACGGCCCATCACCGACAGCGCCGCTCCCATTCGCGATCCGTCCGGCCGCATCATTGGCGTGGTGCTGGTCTTCCGGGATGTCACCAAGGAGCACGACATTGATCGCATCCTGCGCAACAGCGAGGCTTTGAACCGCGCCGTGATCAATTCCATGATGGCCAACATCGCCGTCGTGGACCGCCATGGCACCATCATCGCCATCAACGATGGCTGGGAACGTTTCGCGCGTGAAAATGGTGCCGATGACAAGATGGCCACCCTGGGCGTGGGTGCCAATTATCTGGAAGTGTGCCAGCGGGCGGCACAGGAGGAAGACGGGCAGATTCAGCAGGTGCTCGATGGACTGCGCGGTGTGCTGGATCATTCCAGGCCCACTTTCAAACACGAGTATGCCTGCCATTCGCCCACCGAGCACCGCTGGTTCACCATGCAGGTCTCCGCTTTGTCCAGAGAGGAAGGCGGCGCGGTCATTGCCCAGATCAACATCACCGATCGCAAACGCGCCGAGAAGGTGCTGGAAGACTTCAAGGCCGCGCTCGACGAGCATGCCATCGTCGCTGTCACAGATGCTCGCGGCACCATCACCTATGTGAACGACAAGTTCTGCGCGATCTCGAAATATGCGCGTGAGGAGCTTCTCGGCCGGGGCCATGGCCTCATCAATTCCAAGCATCACCCAAGAGACTTCATCGACGGGCTGTGGCAGACCATCAGCAGCGGGCATGTCTGGAAAGGCGAGATCAAAAACCGTGCGAAGGACGGTTCTTTTTACTGGGTGGACACCACCATCGTACCCTTCCTCGGCGCAGACGGAAAGCCCGCGCAATACATCGCCATCCGCGCGGACATCACTGATCGGAAGCATGCGGAGGAGGAGATCCGCCAGTTCAACACAGAACTCGAACAGCTCATCATCCAGCGCACCAGTGCCCTGCAGGAGCGGGAGGCGCAGCTGCGCGAGGCCCAGCGCATCGGCCAGATGGGCAGCTGGCATCTGGATCTGGCCACGAACCGCCTGAAATGGTCGGACGAAATCTACCGGATCTTTGAGCAGGATCCGCTGCTCTTCAAAGCATCCAACGAGGCGTTCATGGAAACGGTTCACCCCGATGACCGCAGCAAAGTGGCCCATGCCTATGAGGAGTCCGTGCGCGACCACACCACCTATGAAATCGAGCACCGGCTGCTGCTGCCCGACGGCCGCATCAAGTTCGTGCAGGAACGTTGCGAGACGGTGTATGACGCCGCCGGCAGGGCCCTCCACTCGCTCGGCACCGTGCAGGACATCACCGAGCGCAGACAGGCTCATGAGCGTGATGCCGCGCATCTGCGCAAGCTGCACCGCCTGTCGGAGCTCAGCATGCAGCTCTCGGGTGATCCGGGGGCCGTGTTTGAGGAGGTCGTGGGCATGGTCGCCACCCTGTTTGATGTCCCCGTGGTCTGTCTCTCGGAAGTCGTCGGCCAGGAGTTGCAGATCAAGGCCGTGTGCATCAACGGCCAGATTCAGCACGAAGCAGGCCGTGTCCCGCTTTCCACCAGCCCATGCTCCCTGGTGGTCAACAGCAGAGACCTCAGCGTTTGCACAAATGTGCAGGAGCATTTCCCCCATTCAGCGTTTGTCCGCGACCACCATGCAAATGCTTACTGCGGCATCCCTTCGCTGGACGCCCAAGGCAACGTCGTCGCCGTCACCTGCCTCATCCACCCCCGGCCGCATGAGTTCATCGAGGAGGATCAGGAAATTCTGCGCATCATCGCCCAGCGCGTGGCCATGGAGCTGGAACGCAGCCACAACCTCGCCGAGCGCAAAAACATGGAAAGCCTCGCCCTGCGCTCGCAGCGCATGGAGGCCATCGGCACGCTCTCCGGTGGCGTCGCGCACGATCTGAACAACGCCCTCGCCCCCATCCTCATGGGAGTGGAGCTGCTCAAAATGCGGTACCCCCTGGAGTCGAAGATTCTGGACATGTTTGAAACCAGCGCCAGACGCGGCGCGGAAATGGTGCGCCAGCTCCTCACCTTTGCCAAAGGCGCAGAAGGAGAACGCGTGCTCCTTCAGGTGGCGCATCTCGTCAGGGAAATGGAGAAACTGATGCAAAGCAGCTTCCCAAAAAACATCCACCTCGTGGTTTCCTGCGCGCCGCAACTTCCCACCGTGCTCGGAGATACCACGCAATTGCACCAGGTGCTGCTGAACTTGTGCGTCAACGCCCGCGATGCCATGCCCACTGGCGGCACGCTCACGCTGGAAGCGCAGTCCCTCGTGGTGGATGAAGCCTTTGCCAGCTCCGTGCCCGATGCCCGGCCCGGCAGCTATGTGGCTCTGCGCGTGCACGACACCGGCACCGGCATTCCCAAGGAAATCATCGAGCGCATTTTCGACCCTTTCTTCACCACCAAAAGCCCGGACAAAGGCACCGGCCTCGGCCTCTCCACCGTCATGGGCATTGTGAAAAGCCATGGCGGATTCCTGCAGGCTTCTTCGCAGCCAGGCCTGGGCTCCACCTTCACCGCCTTCCTGCCAGCCCGTGAGGTGGAAGGTGGCATGACGCCCGCGCCCGCAACGGTGGTCTCGTGCCCCGGCCATGGGGAGACCATCCTTCTCGTGGATGACGAAGCCACCGTGCGCGAGATGGCCGGCATCGTTTTGCAGCGGCTGAACTTCAACCCTGTGACCGCCACCGACGGCGCGGATGGACTGCAGCTCGCCATGCGCCACCAGGCCGACCTCCGTGTCATCATCACCGATCTGCACATGCCCCACATGGACGGACTCGCCTTTGTCCGCGTGCTCCGCCTGCTCCTGCCAGACGTCCCCGTCGTCGTCGCCAGCGGACGCATGGAAGATCCCCAGGCCGCAGAAATGCAAGCCCTTGGCGTGACCCATCGGCTCGACAAACCCTTCACCGAAGCACAGCTCGCCGAAGTGTTGCAGGACATCCTGGCCCCCAAAGTGATGCCTTCAACCTAGGGCACCACTTCCACCGGCGTCCCGGTGGACACCTCCCGGTAAAACTTCTCCGCCATGTGTCCCGGCAAACGGATGCAGCCATGCGATGCGGCGTAGCCCGGCAGATAGCCCTGATGCATGCCCACGCCACCATAGATGCGCATGAAGTAGTACATCTTGGCCCCTTCAAACCGCGTCCCCGGCGGCCTGCGGTCCTTGCGGTTGTCGATGTTCTGCATCACCACATTGCCCTGGTAGTCCTCGTAGTCGCCGTAGATGGAAGATTTGTGGTCGATGTCCTTCTCCATCACATGGTACCTGCCCGGCCGCGTGTCATAGCCCTCCGAGCCCGAGGAGATGGGCGAGCCACCCGCGAGTTCGCCGCGCTTGAAGAGATACACCATCTGCTCGCTGAGATTGATCACCACGCTGGGCTTGCCGCGCATCTCATCCGCATACCAGAAGGAGTTGTCGTTCGGTCCAAACCATCCCGTCACCCCTTTCCACACAAAGCGCGAGGCCCGTGGGATGTCACTGGTCACAAACCTGCGGCTGTAATGAAAAGCATTGTTGCCCGTGTTTTTCACGGTGTTGCAACTGACGAGACTGAGCGAAAAAAGAAGAAGCAGCCGGAATGACCTCATGCAAAACAGCAATGCTTCCAGGATTGCGATTTGCAACGCGGGAGAGCTGAAACTTTCATCCAGTACGATGGCCACTCATGC
>NZ_JBYFBS010000038.1:0-18089 GCF_057652315.1 Prosthecobacter sp. Pr1
TATAGACGCTTCACGCTCGTATGCGGTTTGCGATCGCCGGGCATGCGACAGGTGTCGCAGGGTGTCGCTCTGCGCGGAACCTATCTGTGCGTTTCGAAGTATCTACTTCCCGATCTGTGCCACGGCTTCGGCGACCCAGCCGGAGTCGGGGAGGGCGAAGGGGCGGAAGGTTTCGAGGCGGGATTCGTGTTCGCTGTAGAAGAGGGCGCGGTGGAGGCCGAGCATGCTGGCTTTGGGGGAGTCGATGAGGCTGGCGGAGTCGTTGGCGCTCATCTGGAAGAGCACGCGCATGCCGAGCTCGCTGACGGACTTGCGGCTGAGGGAGCGGTTGACGTTGTTGAGGGTGTCGAGGCTGGTGATGAGATGGATGCCGAGGGGCGGGCCTTCGGAGATGATCTCGTTGAGCTGGCTGCCGGGCTTGGGGGCGTCGTCGCCGCCGAAGGAGAAGTCTTCTTCGTAGCGCAGTTTGCGGAACTTTTGAAGGCCGTGGATGAAGAGGTAGATGGGAGGATCTCCCGCGCTGCCTTCATCGCTGCGGCGTTTCATTTCGGCGTGGATCTCGGCGATGAATTCGGGAGCTTCGTGGCCCTGCGAAATCTTGGCGTGGCCCTGGGCGATGCTTTCGAGGAACACGCAGTCGGGTGAGTCAGCGAGTGCGCCGTGAATGAGATAAAACTTGGGCGGGGTGGCGCGTGGGTGCTGCGCGGCGAGGGCGAGCATGCCGAGGCCGATGATGGCGGCGACGGCTTCGTCGTTCTGACCGACGAGGAGCAAATGGCGGCCGCTCTGGCGTGGGAACATGGCTTCCGTGGGGCCTTTGATGGCGTTGGGCATGCCAAGCCAGCACTTGGGGTCCGCAGGGGCTTTGACGGGCGGATGTTCCAGGTCGGTGGTGAGCAGGGCGTTGTCACGCACGTCGGCGGGCATGTTGCCTTCGAAGACGATGGGGCGCTTGCTGCTGAAGCCACGTTCCTTGGAGAGCTGGGTGACTTTGACGAGGTTGGCATCCCGCTCTTCATCGGTGAGCCAGACGACCTGGAAGGGGCTGTTTCCTTCCACGGCACCGGCGGCGTCATTGTAGATGCCTTCGCCGGGACGGGAGAGAAGTCGCGGCGCGGTGTTGGTGTCGTCCATGATGAGGGCGGCGTCGGCTTCGTTGCACTGAAGGGCGATGCGGATGACCATCTGGCCGAGGGTGGTGCGGGCAAGGGTGTAGGCACCACCGAGGGTCTGGGAGCCGAGGAAGACATGGATGCCGAAGGCACGGCCCTGACGCACGATGCGGTCGAGCAGGAGCGCAGCGCCCTGGGCGACGGCGTCGTCTTCGGTGAAGTATTCCTGGAACTCATCAATGATGAGCATGGCGCGCGGCATGGGCTCGGTGCCGCCGACGCGCTTGTAACCGGCGAGATCCTGCGCGCCGGCCTTGCGGAAGAGTTCACCGCGACGGCGGAGTTCTTCGTCGATACGTTGCAATACGCTCAAGGCGAATTCGCGATCGCTCTCAATGGCGATGACTTTGGCGTGCGGCAGTTTGTTGTCGGCGTAGCACTTGAACTCGACGCCTTTCTTGAAGTCGATGAGATAGAATTCGACCTCGTCCGGGCTGCAGGAGAGAGCGAGGTTGGTGATGATGATGTGCAGGAGGGTCGATTTACCGGAACCGGTTTTACCTGCGAGGAGGGCGTGCTGCTTGGTGCCTTTGCCGATGGCGAGGTATTGCAGTTTCGTGGCGCCGGTGCGGCCGATGGCCACGCGGAGTTCGTTGGTGGTGCTTTCCGCCCACAGTTCCTTCGGAGCGACCACGCTGAAGGGCACCTGCACGCGGTTGGAGTCGATGCTGGCCTGGCCGATCTGATGGGCGAGATCCGCAGCGATGGCATCCGGTGGTGGGGCATCGAGCTCCAGGCTGCGAATGCCACGGAAACTGACGACGCCCTTTTCACGCACGATGCGCAGGCAGTTTTTGCGCAGATCTTCGGCGCTGAGTCCTTCGGGAAGCGGCTGGCGGCGGTCCCAGTGAATGAGCACAAAGACGCCGCAGCGTGCGCCGCTCATGACGATGCTTTTCAGACGCGCCATGGACGATTCATTGAAGCCTGCGGGAAGTCCGGCGATGACGAGGAAGTGGTACTTCTCCGCCACGGTGCCGGCCTGCTCATTGTACTCGGTGATGGTGGCGTACTCGTTGCGCAGGTACATCTGGATGACCTTTTCCACGTGCTCGTTGAGCTCAATGAGGCGCTCTTCGATCTGCTCGCGCTGCGTCCAGATGCGGCGGTTGATGAGGGCGGGTTCGTAGTCGGCCAGGTGCATGAGGCCGGCGAAGTTCTGCCCGAGACCGACGGCGTCGATGATGGTGAAGTGGACTTTTCCGGGAGGCGCCAGGGTGAAGAGACGGAAGATGACGTCGTTCATCACATCGGCCACCCACTTGCCGCCGTCGTCGTCGGTTTCGATGAGCAGCGAGCCCTCCTGCGGGAAGGCGAGCGCGAGAGGCAGGGTGACGCGCTCATGGCCGCGCAAATCGAAGGGCGTTTCTTTGGCAAACAATGCCGCCTGGGTGCTGAGGTCCAGCTTCAGCGAGCCGAAGCGCACGGAGTTTGGAAACTGATCCTGCGGCTGGTAGGTGGTGGTCCAGGCTTCCAACTGAGCGGCAGGATCCTGCTCGATCTCCTCCACAGTGGCGAGCAGCGGGGGGATTTTTTGATTCCACTCGGCCTGCATCTTGAACCAGCGCTGCTGTGCCACCGCCTGCATGGCGTGCATGGCGGCTTCGTGCTGCTCATTGAGCTGCTGGCGCTGAGACATGAGGGGGCCGCTGACCTGCGCGACGGCGGCGGCTTTTTGCACTTCGAAACGCTGCAAATTGCGGGCGAGGAGGCGCTCGTTGCGGGCGAGGCAGGCGGGGATCTGCGTGGCAAGCCGGCGCAGCATGGCCAGGCGGTATTTCTCCGCGACTTCTTCCGTGCGGTTCCAGTCGGCGGTGACCAGGGCATCAGTATGGTCAAAGTCTGCCTGAATCTGCGCGGCAGCGGCATCTGTGGCGGCATGCAGTTCCTGCAGGCAGGTTTCGTAATCCAGCACTGCGGCGCTGAGCTCCTGGAGATCCACGCGGGGCTTGGAGAACATCTTGAACATGCCGGAGCTTTTGCCGACGGCGAGCTGCTCTTCGAGGCCCTGCGCATGCCCTTCAATGTCGGCAATGCGGGCAGGGATGTCCGCCAGCGTGAGACGGGTGTTCGGTGCGGGGGCGGTCTTGCGGCCGAGGCGTTCGCCGGTGGCCTTCAGCACCGCGAGCAGGCGCTCTTTGGCGGCGGTGAGGCGCTCCAGCAGGGCTTCGGTGTTGTGCTCCAGCTGCTGCAGGCCGCGTTTGCGCATGGCATCTGCATGCACGCGGCGCATCTGCTGGCGTCCGAGCCAGCGCTCGCGCTCCTTCTGCACCATGGCCTTGAGGTCGCGCTTGATGCGGTCTTCGTAGCGTTTGAAGGTGGTGGTGCGCAGCGCGTGGCGTGCGTGGATGGTCTTGACGTACTCATCCCACTGCGCCGCCACTTCGCTGACGGTGGTACCGTGCTGCGCATCAAAATGCTCCAGCTGCTGGAGGTGGTTTTGTTCGGCGGTGTAACGCTTGGAGCGGATTTCGCGGGCGATCTGCTCGCTGCGCGCGGCAAAATCGGCGATGGTGTCACGCAGCGAGATGTGCAGGGAGGCAATGCGCGAGGAGCGGAGATCAAGGGAGCTGTTCACAGTCTTTGCGGATCTTTCGGAGCAGGTTTTCGAGTTCGTTGATCATGGCGCCGGTCTTGGTCATGAGTCCGGGCAGCTGCTCAAGGTAGGTTTTTTCAAATTCCAGCGCCTTGGCGTCACGCCAGTGCACCTTGGTGGCATGCCATTGCTCGGAGAGTTCGCGGGCGTTTTGGATGAGATTCATGAGCCGGTAAGCAGTCGAGGATAAAGCAGCAGGTGCGAAACGGTGGGGCAGTAAGTGGTGAACGGTCTGGAGTGCGAGGTGGACGGTCGGAAGCAGGTGGCGGACGGCTGATGATTGACGGCGGCCCCGGGGCGGCAGTCAGAGGATCAGGAAGGAGAACTTGCGGGAGGGGCCGGAGTTTCGTTGTAGGCCTGAAGTATTTTCTGAATTTCGACGAGGTAGGCCACAGCCTTGGTGAGATCGCTGTCGAGGTAGTCGCGCAGGGAGTCGGTTTTGCGCGCCAGCGGATCAATGGTGCGGTCGAAGTCACGCCCCCATGCCTTGGTGCGGTCAAGCTTGGCCTGGGCCTCTTCAAGCGCGGCGCGGGCTTTCCGCACGGCCATCTGCTGGACGGTGGGATTGTCAATGAACTCAGACATGCGTGCGCTCATGAGCTCCTGCTGCGCCTGATCGAGCTTCTTCTGCCGCATGCGGATCTGCTGCTGCCAGTAGGCAGGCTGCTCCGTCTGAACCCAGCCGCGTGTTTTTTTCACTGCGTCCTGCACGTTGTCGAGCACCTGGCGGGTTTTGTTGATGAAGACGATGAGCGCAACGCGAAAGGACTCGATGGAGTCGAGATTCGAGATGCGTGCCTGGTCAGCCATGGGTGCTCGGTACTGGATGCTGGATGCTGGATCAGCGCTGGCTGAGGTATTCCTCGATGCGCTGGGCCTTGCGGAGGAGGAAGGGCGTGTGCTGCTCTGACATCTCCATGAAGCGCTTGATGGCCTTCATGGTGGTGGTGAACTCGGCGGCGAACTTCTCATGCTCGGCGTCCTGCCAGGTCTCACCAAGGGCGGTGAAGCGGCTCTGCAGGGAGGCGGAGCGTTGCTGCATTTCTGTGTTGAAGCGTTTCAACTCCTGCGCAAAGCGCCGGACTTCCTCGGGATTCATGATTGCCTGAGCCATGCTGCAATGATGAAGTGAGAATGAAGATTGACGAATGGTTTTGCTGCGATTTTGGCAGGCCATGTGGCGTGACCGCCCGCGCTCACGGCAACTTTTGTCTCACTGCGGAATAATCTCGACACCGCAGCAGGCGAAGTGATAAAACGCTGCCATTCAACCAGAAGCGGCGCGGAGGCAGCATGCCATGCTTCCAATCCGGCAACCCAAGGCGATGAAGATCTTCAACTACAACACGGCCCATGCGTTTGCGCGGCCGTCCATGCAGGGCTGGCTGGTGGTCTTTGTGTGCGGCTTCCTCACCGTGTGCATCATCGGGCTGGCGCTTTGCATCGGCGTGTGGCTGGTTTTCAAAGTCTTGAGACGGCTGCCTGCGATCCCTCTGCCCGACTGGGATGTGACGATGCTGTCCACCGCAGGCGTCATCCTGCAAGTCGCGGCGGTCTTCGGGGCTTTGCTGGCGACGGTGATGGTGCTGGACTTGGCGCGGCGCAGGCGGCAGGAGGCCCGCATCCCGGGGCACCACCCCATCATCGGTGACTATGAGCACTCGGCGTTTTACAAGACCTGGCATGCAGAGCCGGTGCTGCCGACGGGCAAGCGGGTGAGATTGAGCGCCTACGGCAGCGGCCCAACGCCTGCGCAGGCGGCGCTGTGGCAGCAGTTCATCGGGAGGTATGATGAACTGATCGCCGCCGCCACGCGCTCATTGCTGGCGGAGGGTCATCCTTTGGAAGGGTGTGAATCGGTCACCTTCACGCCAAGCGGCATCACGCTGACGCGGGAGGGGCAGATGCACCTGGGGTTTGAGTTTGCCACGGTACCGGAGAATTTTTGGGAATCCGAGGCTGATCAGCCTTACCCGACGGCCAGCTTTACCGCAGCGCTGGAATTGAAGAGCACGGAGTGGCTGAAGCCGTATGGGTGAGGGTAGAGAGGTGGCGATCGCTTTTGGAAGCGGAGATGTAGCGGTTCACAAAACTCCTTTCCGTTTAGCAGGCTGCTTCTTGCTCGAAAATCTTGGGCTTCGACGGCGGCTGGTTGTCCTCAACCAGCCGCCGAGCGTCTCCACTCTCACTTTCCGGAAATCAGTTTCGCAAAACGCTATAGACAGCCGCAGGCTGCCCGAAGGGGTGAGCGGCAGCGAGCCGAACGTAGTGAACCGGAGCGAAGCGGAGATAGCCGAAGGCAAACAGACGACTGCAATGAGCCCGAAGGGTGAGCGAAGCGAATCAATCAATGCGGCTGCGCAACCCTGCAAGGGTGGAGCTGCCGCTTTCGAGTGTCTCGTGGTGCGCGTAGGTGACGGGCTGGCGGAAGTTCACCGGCTGCCGCCTTCGAATAACCCGTGGTGTGCGTGAGACGATCAGCACGTCGAAAGCGGTAGCTGCGCTCGTTCCTCGCTGCGCGACCGCAGTCCATATCAAACACCGCGTGGCCTAGTCCACATACAGCAGCGCATTGGAGCTGAGCAGCGCATGGCAGAGGGCGGTGAGGCCGAGGAAGGCGGGGTCTCCGGGGGTCTTGGACGGGGCGCCGAGCTGAACTTCAAGCGGGGTGGGATTGGCCTTGTAGAATTCAGTCTGGGCCTGCACGAATTCGACGCTCTGCTGCACGTCGGACTCCGAAGGGGCTTTGCCGCTGACGAGTTTGAACGCGTGGCGGACCTGATCGGCGGTGTCTTTGCCGCCTTCGCTCTGCACGCGCTGGGCGAACTGCTGAGCATGCACGCGCATGGTGGTGCTGTTCATGAGCAGGAGGCTCTGCGGACTCACGGTGGTGACGGAGCGGATGTCGCAGCTGGGCTCCATGATGGGGGCGTCAAAGGTGGCGAACATTTCGAGCTGCCGTGAGCGGCGGGCCTGTACATAAATGCTGCGGCGGAATTCATCGCCATTGAGCGGGACGATCTTGCCGGAGGGACGGCCTGCGGTGTCGGTGGTGTCGATGCCGATGACCACCTGACCTTCTTCATTAAACATGACGGGCACGGGCGCACCGCCGACTTTTGGATTGAGCTTGCCGCTGACGGCGAGGAGGCTGTCGCGCAGGATTTCGGCCTCCAGGCGGCGCACGCTCATGCGGCTGAGGTAGGAATTGTCGGGGTCGATACGATCACGTGTGGCATCCCGCGTGGAGGTCTGGCGGTAGGTGCGGGAGGTCATGATCTGGCGGTGGAGCTGCTTCAAGCTCCAGCCGCGTGCCACGAAATCGGTGGCCAGCCAGTCGAGGAGTTCGGGGTGCGTGGGCAGGCTGCCGAGGAGGCCGAAGTCTCCGGGGCTGGCGACGATGCCTTTGCCGAAGTGGTGCATCCACACGCGGTTCACCATGACGCGTGCCACCAGGGGGTGCTTGCCGTCGGTGAGTTCATTGGCCAGGGCGAGGCGGCGGCCGGTGGTGGGCAGCGCGGCGTTTTTCTCCGGGATCTCGATCTTGCGGAAGGCGGCGAGGACGGTGAGATCGCTGGGCTTCACCTTTTCTTTGGGCTGGTCAAACTGGCCGCGATTGAAGATGAAGGTGGCGGGCACGGCCTCGGGCTTTTTGGGGAGCTCGGTGAAAGCGTGGAGGAATTCCTGCTTCGGCTTGGTGGCGCGCACGGCGGTCGCTTCCTCGGTCATCTTTTTCAGTTCATCCGCGTGCTTGGTTTTGTAGGTGGTGTCGTAGAGGTAGAGGGAGCCGGAGCTGAGCTGGTTTACGCGGGGCCAGGCTTTGAGGAGCTTAGTTTGATCTACGGTGCGCTTCTTGATCTCGGTGCGGTAGGCGGTGCGCAGGGGAGCGCGGTCTGCCTCGGGGGCTTTGGCGAGTTCTTTCTCCAGCACTTCGGTGATGAATTCCTCGGCTTTGGCAAGGCGTGCTGCGTCGAGCTTCTTGGCCACGGCTTCGATCTTGGCGGATTCGGCGATTTCCTTTTCCGTCAGCAGTGAGACGAGACGGCTGCCGGGGCCGCGCCAGGCCTTGGTGTCAAAGCCGGGCTCAAACACAGCGCGCAGGCGGTAGTAGTCGGCCTGGGAGATGGGATCGTAGCGATGATCATGGCACTGCGCGCAGCCGATGGTGAGGCCGTAGAGGGAGGTGCCCACCATTTTGAGGGTGTCGGCGATGTTCGCGTTTTGCGTGGCGGCATCGTTCTTCTCGCCGGTGCCGTTGGGAGACATGCGGAGGAAGCCGGTGGCGGCGAGTTTTTCGATGGCATCGGGCGCGAGATCTTTGTACGGCTGCGGCACCATTTCATCGCCGGCGAGCTGCTCGCGCACGAACTGATCGAAGGGCTTGTCTTTATTGAAGGCGTTGATGACGTAGTCGCGGTACTTCCATGACCAGGGGCGCTCGATATCGCGTTCGCCAAAGCCTTCGCTGTCGGCGTAGCCGGCGGTGTCCAGCCAGTGGCGGCCCCAGCGTTCGCCGTAGTGCGGTGAGGCAAGGAGTCGGTCCACGAGGCGCTCGACGCTGAGCTGCGGATTTTTGATGTAAGCGGCGACGAATTCGTCCACTTCGGCGGGCGTGGGTGGCAGGCCGATGAGATCAAAGCTGGCGCGGCGGATGAAGGTGACGGGGTCGGCCTCGGGCGAGAAGGAGAGGCCTTTTTCGGTGAGCTTGGCGGCGATGAAGGCATCGATGTTGGTGGCGCCTTTTTTCTCCACCGGGGGCTTCACGGCGTGAATGGGCTGCAGCGACCACCAGGCGCGCTCTTCATCGGTGAAGGCGTGCTCCGGCCCGAGCTTCTCCGGCTCCGGGCGTGCGGTCTTGGCACCTTGGGCGATCCAGGCTTCGAGGGTGGCGATGTCCTGATCCTTGAGCTTGGTTTTGCCTTTCGGCATGTCGCCTTTTTTGACGAGGTCGAGCAGGTGGCTCTCGGCCACTTTGCCGGGGACGATCACGGGGCCGTCCTTGCCGCCTTTGAGGATGAAGCGTGCGAGGCGCACATCCAGGCCGCCCTTCATTTCGCCCTCTTCGCCATGGCATTGGAAGCAGTGCGTTTTCAGGATGGGGCGCACGTCTTTTTCAAACATCACGGGAGCCGCCGCTGCCCAGGCGGGCGCGGCTGCCAGCAGCACGAGGGCGAGGTGTGAATGGGGGCGGCGGATCATGTGGTGAAAATACGGGGTGGCATGCTTCGCTCTTGCATCCCAGTCTCAAACCGGGTGTCATGGGACCAGCGAGCGTTTTTTATGCCAGCCACGTCCATCCTTGCCCGACCCAAGCCGACCTACTGGCTGAGCTACCTTCTGGTCATGCCACTGGCGGGTCTCATCTTCACGGCGGTGATCGGCGGCGCCATCGTCGGGCTGCTGGATTGCAAGCCCACGGGTCCGGAGTTTTTCGCGGGCTGGGGTGTCGTGACGGTGCTGGTGACGCTGTTCGCGCTGAACATCGACCGGCGGAAACCGCACTTTGAACTGACGGACACCACGCTGCGGATTGGTCGCGGCAGTTATGCCACGGTGATCCCGCTGGAGGAAATTGAATCCGCTGTGTTTGGTCTGCCGGAGTTCACGCCGTGGTGGTTTCGCCTCATGCGGTATGCGCCGCAGAGCCGTGGCACGCACCATTTCATTTCCATGACGCGGGCGAATACGTTGTTCATCCGCTTTGGCCGCGGGCGCTACGTGCCGCTGTGCCTCTACTACACGTGGATGCAAAATGGGCGTGAGCTGATGGAAGCGCTGCGGGAGCGGCTGCGTGAGAAACTCGTGGGCACTGAGAGCTACACGGCGGCAGAGGTGAAGGCGCTGAGTCTGGCGAAGTTTAACCGGGTGGGGATGTTAAAGGGGTGATGGGTGGGTCGGTTCGCAGACAGGCTCATTTTCCATCGGCTGCGGTTTGAACGTTCGGCTTTGCCGCAGAGGGGCGGAGAGGCAGAGGGAGCAGAGAATGGATTCAATCTCTGCCACCTCTGCTCCTTGGCTCCTCTGCGGCAGAAACGAATGGCCCTGCAATGTTCAAAAGGCACGGCACTCTGTACTGGGAGCGCCGTTTTTTAAACGGCTCTGGAAAGCTCCGCAGCAGACCAAGCGCCGCATCTCCAGTACGCTTCATGCCATGTCGATTGCCACAGGGACGTTCGACCAGAGCCGATGAAACATCGGCGCTCCCAGCCATGAGGTATTCAAAGCAAAGAGCTGCGCCCGGCATGACCCGGTGGCGCAGCTCACAGCGATGACTTCCCTGCCCTACTTGCCGGCGACGGCGTCATCCACAGCGCCATCCAGCACGTCGCAGGCTTCGATGAGGGCTTCTTCGGTGACGGTGAGCGGCGGGCAGATTTTGACGGTCTGGCCCCAGGCGCCGACGGGGGCGAAGAGGAGAAGGCCGCGCTGGTAGCAGAGCTCGATGATGCGATGGGCGAGATCGTGGTTCGGCTCTTTTTTGTCGGGCTGGATGATCTGCATGCCGGCGACGAGGCCGACGCCGGTGACGTTGCCGACGACACTGGGGTGGCGCTTCTGGATGGCCTTGCAGCGCTCCAGCAGGATGGGGCCGAGGCGGGCGGCGTTGCCGGTGAGGTCTTCGTCGAGAAGCTTCTTGATGTTGGCCACGGCGGCGGCGCAGCACACGGGATTGCCAGTGTGGGTGCTGGTCATGCTGCCCGGTGGGAACTGGTCCATGATGGCCTCACGGCCGATCACGGCGCTGAGGGGCATGCCGCTGCTGATGCCTTTGCCGCAGCAGATGATGTCCGGCGTGACGCCGTAGTGCTCGAAGGCCCAGAACTTGCCGGTGCGGCCAAAGCCGGCCTGCACTTCGTCAAAGGTGAGCACGACGTTGTGCTCGTCGCACCAGGCGCGGAGTTTCTGAATGTACTCCACCGGGGCGAAGTCGGGGCCCACGCCCTGATAGCTCTCGATGATGACGCCGGCGATGTTGGCTCCGGTGAGTCCTTTGTCGGCGATGGTGGCGAGGAAGCTGTCGAAGCTGGTGTCTTCCGTCCAGTAACCATCCGGGAAGGGCGCATTCAAAATCGCCGGATCTTCATTGACGATCCATGCCTTCTGCCCGGCCATGCCGCCGGCCTGCTGGCTGGCGAGGGTGCGGCCGTGAAAGCCGCGGGTGAAACCGATGATGCCGATCTTCTCTTTCCCGCCGACTTTGATGCCATGGCTGCGGCTGAGCTTGATGGCGCACTCGGTGGCCTCGCTGCCGGTGCTGAGGAGGAAGACTTTCTTCAAGCCATCCGGGGAAACGGAGGCGATGATCTCGGCGGCTTCGGCGCGCTCTTCGCTGGGGAAGACGTAGTTGTGAATGAGGCCGCTGCTGATCTGATCAATCATGGCCTTGCAGATTTCAGGCGCGGCGTGGCCGGCATTCGTCACGAGCACACCGCTGCTCCAGTCGAGCCACTTGTTGCCGTATTTGTCGAAGATGTGGATGTCCAGGGCCTTGTCCCACACGATGGGCGGCATGCCGCGCATGGACTGGGGTTCAAAGTGACGCAGCTTTTCCAGAGTAGGAACGGAGTCCGGGTGCGGCAATGGCGTGCAAATGCGGCGATGCTTGGTTTCGACGTGAGGAACAGTCTGTGGTGTGATGCTGAATTCTTTGCCCATGGAATGATAGTGGAGGTACCGGCTTCATGCTGCTACTCGCTTTGCAGCATGTGGCGGTATTTTTGTGCGCATACGATTTATCTGGCCGTCTATATAATTGTGCTGATGAAACGACCTGAACGCACGAGAAGCGGGTGTGCTTAGGGATTCTCTGCGCTCTTTTGCGCATGCAGTGTACCGGCTTCTCCTTCGGGCCAGTAAGCACCGTCTTCGATCCACTCGCGCAGCATGCCGATCTGATCATCCGTGAGGCTGACATCCGTGCGCGGCATCATCTTGGGGTGCGTGCCGCCGCGCTGCACGGCGCTGATGAGCAGGCTGCAGTCTGGGTCTTCGGGCAGGATGTAGTCGCGCCCGCTGGCGCTGCGCTTGAAGGCGGTGACTTTCGTCATGAGATTGAGCGAGGGCGGCGGCAGGCTGCCGTTGTGGCATCTCAGGCAGTGCTCCTGCAGCACAGGCTTCACCTGCGTGAGGAAGTAGTGCTCCCGCGCGTTCTTGGTGGCGGGCAGTTGCGTGCAGGCGGTGACGATGACAAGGAGGGGAAGGAAACGAAGGATCATGCCATGAGCCTAACGACGGCGCTGAAAACAAGCTACACCGTGTTTGCGCAATCTTACGCTGAAGCTTGACGCCGCTGTGCTGCCGCGACCACATTGTACGAATGTCCCGCAAACCCAAACCGCAGACCAATGGCCACTGTCGCATCGTTTTGACCGGAGGCCCCGGCGGTGGCAAGACGACGGCGGGCGATCTCTTTCGCCGCGAGATGGGTGACCAGGTGGTGATGGTGCCGGAGGCGGCGACGATGATGTTCACCGGCGGCTTCCCGCGCGTGAGCATACCGGATGCCGTCCATGCGGCGCAGCGGGCGATCTACCATGTGCAGATTCACCTGGAGGAGGCCGTGATGGCGCAGCACCCGGAGCAGATCCTGCTGTGCGATCGCGGCACGGTGGATGGCGCGGCCTACTGGCCGAGCGGACCGGAGGGCTTTTTTGAAGACATCGGCAGCTCGCTGGAGCGCGAGCTGCTGCGCTACGATGCGGTGATTTTCTTTGAAAGCGCGGCGGTGGGCCACATGAGCATCGAAGGCGGGAATCCCATCCGCAATGAGACCGCGGAGCAGGCCATCAAGCTGGACCGCAAGCTGCGGGATCTGTGGAGCCAGCATCCGAAATTCATGCTGGTGCCGCACAATCCGTCCTTCTTCAAAAAGATCAGCTTCGGCCTCGCCGTGCTGGATGGCATGGTGAGCGAACTGGGCTGCAAGGAGCGGAAAAGGAAGAAGAGGTAGGGGGCGAGCGGGCCGGGAGCGGCTCATTGCTGGGAGCGCCGATTTTTAATCGGCTCCGGGCGTGCGGCCTTGCGGCTTTGATTTGGAATGAGGATCGCTGGAAAGGCGGTGCTGCGTCTTGCTGCGGAGCTTCCCAGAGCCGATAAAATATCGGCGCTCCCAGTACAGAACTCCAGCTCGGCCCCACCGCGCCAGCGAAAGAACCATTGATCAAACCGCCTCGCCGCGCGTAAAGACGGGTGCATGAACGTCGAACTCGTCAATACCGGCACCGAACTCCTCCTCGGAGACACCATCAACACGAACGCAGCCTGGATCGGCCAGCGGCTGGCGGCGCTGGGCATTCAGGTGGCGCGGCAGACAATCGTGCCGGATGGCACGGTGATCCGCACGGCCATCGCCGAGGCGGCGCAGCGCGCGGATGTGGTGCTGGTCTCCGGCGGGCTGGGGCCGACGAATGATGACGTGACGCGGGAATCCACCGCCGAGCTGCTGGGCCTCGGCATGGAGCTGAACGCCGAGATCATGCAGCACCTGAGCGATTACTTTGCCAAACGCGGCAAGCCCGTGAGCCTGGCCACGCAGCGCCAGGCCATGGTGCCCCACGGCGCGGTGGTGATGCCGAACCACTTCGGCACCGCACCGGGCCTGTACTTCCCTGCGGAGCTCAGCGCCGCGCAGGGCTGGAATGCGCACATCTTTCTGCTGCCGGGGCCGCCGCGCGAAATGAAGCCCATGGTGGAAAGCCAGGTGGAGCCGCGCCTGCGCACCTGGCTGCCGGACGGCATCTCGCGCCGTGTGCTGTATCTCAAGGTCACGGGCGTGGGCGAGTCCGACATCGTGGAAGCCGTGGAGAAACAGCTTGAAGCCATCCCCGGCCTGGACCTGGGCTACTGCATCCGCAATGGCGATGTGGACGTGCGCCTCGCGGGCCCGCAGGTGGTGGTGGACGAGGCCGCCAGCATTGTGCGCGCGGCCTTGGGCGACTGCATTGTTTCGGAAGACCGCCGCATCATTGAAGAAGTCATCGTGCAGATGCTCACGGAGCGCGGCGAATGGCTGGCCACCGCCGAGTCCTGCACGGGCGGCACCATTGCCAATCGCATCACCGATGTCAGCGGCGCCTCACGCGTGTTTGGCCACGGCTGGGTGACGTATGCGAACGAAGCCAAGCACCAGCACCTCGGCGTGCCTTTGGAACTCATCGAAACCCACGGCGCCGTGAGCGAAGAAGTCGCCCGCGCGATGGCCGAAGGCGCGCTGAAACACAGCGGAGCCGACTACGCGCTGTCCGTCACCGGCATCGCGGGCCCGAGCGGTGGCACACCGGAGAAACCCGTGGGCACCGTGTGGATCGGCCTCGCCGCAAAGAAAGGCGAGACCTGGGCACAGAAGAAGTTTTCACCAGGATCGCGGGATCGCTTCAAACTGCTGACGTCCCAAGCCGCGCTGGACATGCTGCGGCGGCGGATGCTGGGGATTGGGGTGAGGTGAAGTGATGCAGGCACTCCTGCCTGCAAGACGAGCGGCCCAGGACAACCCCAGCGGGCAAGAGTGCCCGCATCACTTAAGATGCTCAAATTCCACCTGCGGGTGGTCATTACTCGCTGGCATCATTCCATGTCTGAGTATTCTCAAACCCATGCCCCCAAGCGTCAAAGTCTCCCTGGGACTCTTCCTCCTCACCCTGCTCCCGGCCTGCCAGTCAGCGAAACCCGCTCCCGCCGCAGCCCCCACGGGCAAGACCATTGGCTCAGCGCATCTGACAAAGGACGGCCTGCTGGAGGTCATGCTGCGCGCCGAAGGTGAAGGCGGCATGGTTGGCGATGCCTTCTTTGTTTACAAGAAGGGCACACCTGAATACGCGGAGATGATAAAACACGTCGGTGGCTTGAAACGCGGAGAGAGCAAGCTGGTGCCCGCGTATCCGTGAGGAATAAAAGTCAGGATGGCATGAAATGGCATATCGCCTTCCAACAAAGCACTTCCCCGCTCCACCGCGCCCAATTATCCTGAATTCCCCATGAGCAAACGCGCTTACAGCCTGGCTTTGATGATCGTCGGCATCGGCCTGATCGCCGCCGCCCGGACGCCGTCGCAACAGTGGATGGAGAGAACGGGATGCTTCATCATGGCACTTTCTGTTATGTCATTCCTTGCGGACCTTGGGGAAAGGCGGGGCAGGAAGCGGCCCTGACAGCCGCGCATGCGCATCTGCCACTCCATGCCCCTTCGCGCTGCATGGATCACTGAGCCCGCTTGAATCCCCCGCATTTCTTCCTTCATTGGCCGATGCCTTCTCGCCCCACCCGCGTCCGCTACCGTGTTGTTGGCTTCATGCTGGCGCTCGGGGCCGTCACTTATCTGGATCGCGCGTGCATCGCCACGTTGTCGCCGGACATCCGGCGGGATCTCGGGCTGAGCAAAGATCAGATGAGCTGGATCTACAGCGCCTTTGCCATCGCTTACGCAGCGTTTGAGATTCCCACAGCGTGGTGGGCGGATCGCATGGGCACGCGGCGGGTGCTCACACGCATTGTGGCGTGGTGGTCGGCGTTTACCATCGCCACGGGCGCGGCGTGGAGTTTTGGATCGATGCTCGTTATCCGCTTTCTGTTTGGTGCGGGTGAGGCGGGCGCGTGGCCGGGCATGGCGCGGACGTTCTCGCGCTGGATCCCACGCTCAGAGCGCGGCACGGTGCAGGGCATCTTCTTTGCCGCCGCGCACATCATGGGCGGGCTCACGCCCGTGATCGCGCTGGCGGTGGCGGGCCTGTGCGGATGGCGCTGGACCTTTGTGCTCTTTGGCCTGCCCGGCATCGTGTGGGCCGTGGCATGGCAGCGCTGGTTCCGCGATGATCCGGAGCAGCATGCGGCGGTGAATGCAGCGGAGCTGGAAAAGATCGTGGCAGGTCGCGACCCCAGCAGCGGGCAGCACGAGGGCTGGGCCTACTGGAAGCAACTGCTGAAGCACCGCAACACCCTGCCGCTGTGCCTCATGTATTTCCCCAACAGCTTTGGCTTCTACTTCTGCATCACCTGGCTGCCGACTTATCTCCAGGAGCAGCACGGCTTCCATTCCATGCGCCTGGGCTTTTTCACCGGCCTGCCCCTGCTGCTGAGCCCGGTGGCCGACCTGCTCGGTGGACTGGCCACGGATGCCGCCACGCGTCGGTTTGGCCTGCGCATCGGGCGTGCGGGCGTGGGCGCCGCCTCCTACCTCGTGGCCGGCATCGCCATGCTTTTGGCCACGACCACCGCGCAGCCCGAGCTCGCGGCGTGGTGCATCGCCACCGCCGTGGCCGCCAGCATGTTCACCCTCGGGGCCTCGTGGGGCACCGTCATCGACATCGGCGGCAGCCACACCGGCGTCGTGGGCGCGGCGATGAACACCAGCGGCCAGATCGGCAGCGTGATCTGCCCGCTCATCGTGATCGGCCTGCAGCAGCACTACGACTGGAACGCGCCGCTGTACCTCATCGGTGCACTCTTTCTCGTGGGAGCCGCCGCCTGGGGCTTCATCAATCCGCACCGGAAGATTTTTGAGTAGGCGTGCAGCCTCTTTGCTGGGAGCGCCGATATTTTATCGGCGCTGGGCGAGCGTCCCTGTGACATCGACATGAAATGAAGTTCACTGCAAATGCGGCGCTTGCCCGTGCGGCGGAGCTTCCCAGAGCCGGTTAAAAACCGGTGCTCCCAGTACAGAAGGCCAAGCCTCGCGTCAGGCTTTGCTCTTTGCCGGGAGCGCCATACCACATCCTACCATCACCCACGGAAGATCAAAAGCGCTTCAAGCCCCAGCCTGGATTCCGGCGATTGTGCCTGATGACCCACACACGGACATAATCACCCCGGATGTCGTAGAGAAAGTGGTAGGGAAAGCGGTCGAAGTTGCGCCGCCGCAGTCCGCAGGCGTCGAAATGGAAAAAGCGTGGATTCTCCGCCACCTTCAGCAGCCCAGTCTGGAACTCGCCGAAAAATTCCTCCGCGAGCGCTGGTGAAACCTCGTCGTATTTTTCCAAAATGGCGTCCAGATCTGCCTGGACTCGTTGGTGAAATCTAACGCGCACGGAAGCGAAGCCCGGAAACGAGCTGGTCAAAAGTGAGCATCACTCCGTCATCAGCATCCCCTTCCCTCACCCGGCTCATCACTTCCTCATCCGAAACACCGTGGTGCGGCTTTTCAAGCCCATGCAGCAGCCGGGCCGCCAGAGAAGCCCGGTCATCCTCAGAAAGCTTCGCCGCCTCCGCCGTGAGTTCATCCAGTTTCATGGAGTGCAGGATACGCACCCTTACGGACTCTTCCAGCAGGTTTTGCAAGAGCGCGCAGCACTGGGAAAGTGGTGATGCACCGGGCTTTGCTCTTTGCTGGGAGCGCCGATATTTTATCGGCTTTGGGCGAGTGGCCTTTGGGCGCACATGCGCCGATCAGGCCTCCGCATATTTTTCTGTTAAAAGCCCCGAACCGAACCACCGAAACCACCAAAACCCCGTTTCTGAGGTTTCGGTGGTTCATTCTGGCGGGGAGAATATTTTTTTGTGGGTTATCATCCTGTTTCCCGCCTACTGTCAGCCGAGCAACCAACCTTGCCATGCACCTCAGACTTACAATCGCAACAATCGGCGTCTTCCACGCTCTTGCTCTCTCAGCTCAGGACTCGAAGGCGCTGCCAGACAAGGTCGTGGCCCTGAAGTTCAACTACGAAGCAGCAATCCAGCGTGCGACGACGCCAATAACGCGGACCTATCTTCAAGAACTGCAGAAGCTCAAAATGGAATACACCAAGGCCGGCAATCTGGAGGCGCGCTGGCCACCGACGCGATCTTGAAAGAGTTTGCCGACAAGACTAGCCAGACATCGAAGCCCGCAGCGGCGCCCAAGAGTCTTTCGAAGATGTCCTTGGACGAATTTAAAGGATGGTTGGAAACCGTGACCATCGCCGAACTGGCCGACGAGAAGAATGTCTTCGAATACGACGGCACAACAATCACCTCAGTTCAGGCCGGACGTCCGGCTCCACGCGTCCACACAGGTGTCTCAGTGCAGCTTGGGATAATCGCTGTACCTTTCAGTGTTGAGGTGGCAACCATCCGCATTGCGGACAATCTCAAGACAGCCACCGTCACCTACAATAGCCAGGAACCAGTCCAAGCAAAGATCACCGCGAAGCCCAAGGGGTGATCACTGGTGGTGCTGTTCCACCTGATGGGCCTTTATAAACACTATGCCTGAATCCACGACTATCGAACCTACATTGCTTGTCGCCCGTCGATGGGAGCAAGGCTACACATGGACCCTCCCTTCGCGGTTGGGCAATATGCTACAGCTCGCCATTGAGATGTTTGGACCGCGAGACCCGTCCTACACGATG
>NZ_JBYFBS010000039.1:0-15859 GCF_057652315.1 Prosthecobacter sp. Pr1
ACCACAGATGTGGGACAACTGCTTTCAGATGCTAAAGAACTTCGCCATCAAACTAAAGTGGATTTCATACAGCTTATCGAAGAGATGAAAGTGGCTAACGCTTTTCAGCGTAAGAGGCTCATTCCAAAGTTGCGTTACTGTTCAGGCCAATTGGTGTATATCGCGGAGAAGGATGAACTTTTGGGTCTGGCAAAAAAAGCGCTTGATGTAAAAGAGCTTCATCTAGTGGGGAGAGTTATGGAGGCGGTGGCCACTCGTAATGTAGACTCCCTAGTGAAGCTTGGGACTAATGCGGTGCAAGCCGCTGCCCAAGCGCTGGCTGTTAATTTAGATCCTGTTGTGCTATCCTTGAGAACTTTCGAAGAGGTGGAGATGCAAGGAATTGCTATACTGGTCTTAAATGGCGTTAATCTGTCCTCGTCTATACCTTGTGAGGAAAATGATCTTCTTAGACTTGCAACGCGGGGTGCGGACAACCACTTAATGATGAGCAGTGACTCTTTTATAAGGCAATTGGCGTGTCTACACGGGTTGGCACCGTGTCCACGACATGCCGATGTCCTGAGGACAGCTTTTGATTACGATGAAGATTTGGTGACTGACGCTCTGGATCAACTTGAGGGGCCTTCTCCTTGATAGCATACTTGAGTTCGGTGGTATACGGCATAAGAGTAGATTATTAGTGACCACAAAAAACGCCGCACGGTTTCCCGGGCGGCGTTTTGTTTTGGTGAGTATTGCCTGAGCTATTAGCGGAAACTTTTGGCGAAGTCGTCGGAGGTGGCTTTGGCGACGACCTTGGTTTTTTGGAAGGTGGATTGCTCGCCCTTCTCCATGAGGATGCGCTCGTAGTCGGCGGAGGACATGGGGAGCTCGATGGTTTTGTCCTGCCAGGTGGAGAGGAGGATGGCGTTGGCGAGTTCGACGCTGCGGATGCCTTCTGCGGCGGGGGAGAGGAGTTTCTCGCCTTTCAGGATGGCATTGGTGAAGTTTTGCAGGATCTCGATGTGCTGGCCGCCGGTCTGATCCACATGGATGTCCATGTGCCAGCTTTCGGGCATGGCGAAGGCGGCTTCGGCTTCCATGCAGAATTTGCTCATCTGCTGGCGGTTGCGCTGGAAGTGGATGCGGGTGCCGTCGGTGACGGTGAGGCGGCCCTGCTCGGCGGAGATTTCGAGCTTGTTGATGCCGGGGGCTTCGCCGGTGCTGGTGACGAAGGTGGCGGTGGTGCCATTGTCATACTGCATGATGGCGGTGACATCGTCCTCGACTTCGATCTCATGGAAGCGGCCGAACTGGCAGAAGCCGCGCACTTTCTGCGGCATGCCGAAGAGCCACTGGAAGAGATCCAGATTGTGAGGGCACTGGTTCATGAGCACGCCGCCGCCTTCGCCCTTCCAGGTGCCGCGCCAGCCGCCGGTGGCGTAGTAATAATTGGTGCGGAACCAGTTGGTGACTTCCCAATGGACGCGGCGGACGGCGCCGATTTCACCGCTTTCGATGAGGTCCTTGACCTTCTTGAAGCAGGCGTTGGTGCGCATGTTGAACATGGCGGCGAAGATCTTGTTCTTGTCCGTGTGGGCGGCGATGAGGCGCTCGCAGTCGGCTTTGTGGACGGAGATGGGCTTTTCCACGAGGACGTGGAGGCCGGCCTGGAGTGCTGCGATACCGATGGTGGTGTGGCTGAAGTGAGGCGTGCAGATGAGAATGGCGTCGATGTGGCCGCTGCGCATCATCAGGTTGACGTCGGTGAAGGCTTTTTCGCCTTCGGTGAGGTTCGGCAGGGTGCCGACGCTCTCGCACAAAGCGGTGACGCGCAGGCCGGGGATTTTGCCCGCGCGAATGTTCGCAAGGTGTGCCTTGCCCATGTTTCCAAGCCCAACGATGCCAAGTCTGACGGTATCCATGGTGCGAGACTAGCGGGGCGGGCGAGACGGTCAAGCGACTCAACAGTTGCGCTTTGACCCCCGAGCCTGCATTTTACAGGCATGCGACCGACCTGCCGTCTCCGAGATCAGCTCATCCTCGTCATGGGATGTGTGGCGGCGCTGCTCAGCACCACCCTCATGGCAGACGACCTACGCATCGGCATCATCGGGCTCGACACCTCGCATTCAGAGCAGTTCACGCTGCGCCTGAACGACCCTGCGAACCCGAACCACATTCCCGGTGCGCGGGTGGTGGTGGCCTTCCCTGGCGGGAGCCCGGACATTGAGGAGAGCAAGACGCGCATCGAAGGCTTTACGGCCACGGTGCGCGACAAGTTTGGCGTGCGCATCGTGGGCAGTGTGGCGGAGGCCTGCAAAGATGTGGATGCCATCCTGCTGCTGAGCCTCGAAGGCAGGCCGCGTCTGGAGCAGATGAAGCAGATCATTGCCGCAGGCAAGCCGGTCTTCATGGACAAGCCGGTGGCGGCCTCCCTGAAGGATGCTGTGGAAATCTACAAGCTGGCGGCAGCGGCGCAGGTGCCGGTGTTCAGTGCCTCCGCAGTGCGGTGGTATCCGGGCGTACTGGAAGTGGCCAACGCGGAGCCGACTCCGGCGCGCAGCGTCATCTCCTATGGTCCGGCGCATGTGCTGCCGCACCACCCGGACCTGTTTTTCTATGGGATTCACCCGACGGAGGCGCTTTTTACCGTCATGGGGGCCGGGTGCCTGTCCGTCACTCGGACGACCACGACGTCAGAATCCATCGTTACGGGGCTTTGGTCCGGGGGGCGCACCGGGACGCTGCAGGCGATCCATGAAGGAGCGATGGCGTACAAGCTGATTCGTTTTGGGGACAAGCAGATCACCGAGCAGAAGTCTGAAGGCGACTACACGCCGATGCTACGTGAGATCGTGAAATTTTTCCAGACGAAGCAGGCGCCTGTAGCACCGAAGCAGACACTGGAAATTTACGCCTTCATGGCGGCGGCGGAGGAGTGCAAGCACCGGGATGGCGGGCGCGTCATGCTGCGTGATGTGATGGTCAAGGCCGGTGCGCCAGAGGCTTGGCTGCCTGAGGATGGCAAGGCGAAGCCGGCGGAGGCTCCGAAATCGGTGCCGAAGGGGCTGCCGAAGCCGGGGGCTTCGTGAGGGGGCTGGATGCTGGATGCTGGGGCTTTTTTCTGCCCTGTGTGAAGGACAGAAGGGACGGAAACGACTGAAAGGACAGGCCAGAGACAACTTGGATGTTTTGGGGGCAATCTTGAATGCTCACTCGGCGTTCTGGACCTGCTCGCGGATTTTTTCGAGTTCGGTCTTGGCGGTGACGACGTGGTGGGCGATTTCGGCGTTGTTGCACTTGGAGCCCATGGTGTTGAACTCGCGGAAGAATTCCTGAAGTAGAAAATCGAGGCTGCGTCCGGCGGGGGTGTCGCTGGCGAGGTAGGAGCGGAACTGCTGCACATGGCTGGCGGCGCGGGTGAGCTCTTCGGAGATGTCTGTGCGGTCCGCGAAGAGGGCGATTTCTTTGACGAGGCGCTCGTCATCCAGCGGAAGGGGCAGGCCGGCGTCTTCCAGGCGCTGGCGCAGGACTTTGCGCTGGTACTCGGGGACGGTGGCGGCTTTGGCGCGGATGGAGTCGAGCAAGGATTCGATGACGGCGAGGCGTGCTTCGATGTCGCTGCGGAGGCTGGTGCCTTCGGTGCTGCGCATGGTGTTCAATTGCTTCAGGGCAGCAGCCAGGGCCTCCTGAATGGAGGGCCAGGCGTCTTCGGTGGCGATTTCTGCCTGGGCCTGGGTGATCACGCCGGGCAGGCGGGTGATGTCGGTCAAGGTGATGTTAGGAGGGACGTCCAGCTTTAAGGCGAGGGCGTGCAGGGCGTGGTAATAATGAGACGCGAGATCCTGATCGACCCGGACGGCCTCGGCTCCTGCTGCCCCTGTTTCCCGGCGAACGGCGACATTCACCCGGCCACGGGAGACGGCGGCGGAGACCTCGGTGCGGACGGCGTTTTCCAGCTCGGAGAGCTCACGGGGGAGATTGACCGCGACTTCGAGCTGTTTGCGGTTCACGGAGCTGCATTCCACGCTCCACGTCACGCCGGCGCGCTGTGATTCGCCCCGGCCAAATCCTGTCATGCTTTTCATAGCCATCAGATGGAACGATATTTGACATTGGTAAAGCTTTGGATGAGGCGGTCGCACATTCGCCGCGATTCCGATTTGCATCGTCCCGGGTACTCCCTAGTCTCGCCCTCCCATATGGCAAAAGCGGCTCTCGGCAAAGGACTCGGCGCACTCATTTCGGCATCCTCATCGGTGTCTGGAGTGTCGCGTCTGCCTGCACTCGCACAGCCAGCCCCTGGAGACGTGGTGAATCGCGTGACGCTGGACCAGATCGTCCCGAGCCCGCTGCAGCCGCGCAAAGAATTCCAGCCGGAGATGCTCACGGAGCTGATGGAGTCCATCCGCGAGCACGGCATCATCCAGCCGCTGATCGTGCGCCGGGTGAACGGCAAGCTGGAACTGATTGCCGGTGAGCGACGCTTCCGTGCCTCCCGCGAGCTGGGTCTCAAGGAAGTTCCCGTCATCGTCCGTGAAGCCAGCGACAAGGATGTGCTGGAGATGGCGCTGATTGAAAACCTGCAGCGCGAAGGGTTGAACCCGATCGAGGAGGCGCAGGCCTACTCACGCCTGGCGAAGGATTTCCTGATGCGCCAGGAGGACATCGCGCAGCGTGTGGGCAAGAACCGTGCGACGGTGGCCAACACGATGCGACTGCTGGAACTGCCGGAGAGCATCCGCGACATGCTGATCGCGACGAAGATTTCCACCGGGCATGCCAAGGTGCTGCTGATGCTGAAGCAGCATGATGCGCAGGAGCGTCTGGCGCAGCAGATCGTGGCGAAGAGCCTGACGGTTCGCGCCACGGAAAAAGCGATCGATGCCATCCTGCATCCGCCGCCGCCGCCCCAGCCGAAGCCCACGGAGACGGACCTGATGCGTGCCATTGAAGCCGTGGAGCAGAAGCTGATTCAGCATCTGACCACGAACGTGAGCATTCATCACGCCGAGAAGAAGGGCCGCATTGAGATTGACTACTACGGGGTGGAAGATTTGAACCGCATCCTGAGTGTGATCGGAGTCAAAGAAGAGGCCTTCGCGGAGGAATAACGGGCGCTGAGCGCCAATGACGAAATCCGTATGACGAATGACGAAACAAGCATGCGTTTGAAGCCGATGGTATTTGTCATGCGGCATGTGTCGTTCCTTGTTTTAGCCCTCATGCTCATGGGCTGCCAGGCGGAGTCCAAGACTGACTCTGCTGACGTGCGCGAGTTCCTCACGCATTACTTTTCCACCTGGTCTGCCAAGGACATGGACGGTTACGGCGGCTGCTTTCACGAGCAGGCGCGCATTGTCTTCGTGCATCAGGGCATTCCGCAGAGCCAGGGGCTGACGGACTTTCTGCATGGCCAGAAACTCAGCCATGCCACCACCACGGTGCCGATGACCGAGGTGCCAACGGACATGAAAATCCTCAGCGATGAGCGCACTGCGCAGGCCAGCGTGCGGTGGAAGCTCACGAAGGGAGCCGACATCACGCTCGGCACCGATTGTTTCACGCTCATCAAAACCTCCACCGGGTGGAAGATCATGAGCCTTGTCTTTTACAACGACTGACCGCGAAAAACGAATGTCCCACACACCTTCCAAATCTTCCGCCGCTTCGGCAGAGAATGCAGCCGCGACACGTGGCACGCGCCTCTTTCTGGGAATTTCCTGCTTCCTGGCCGGGGCAGCGATGATGGTCATTGAAATCTGCGCCTACCGCCTGCTGGCGCCGTTCTTTGGCAACAGCGTGTACACCTGGACGGCTTTGATCGGGGTGATCTTGATCGCGTTCAGTGCAGGGGGATACCTCGGGGGACATCTGGCAGACCGCAAGATGGCGCTCGATCTTCTCGGCTGGCTGCTGGCAGGATCTGCGGTACTGACTTTTTTCATCCCGGCGCTGCACACGGTCTTTGCTGTGGGGATGAGTGCGCAGGGCCTCATTGCGGGGCCTGTGATGATTTCGCTGCTGCTGTTTGCGATTCCTGGAATCCTGCTGGGGGCCGTGTCACCGGCTGCGGTGCGCTTTTACAGCCTGACACTGAAGGACACGCACGTGGGTGCGGCTGCGGGCACGATCAGCATGCTGGGATCGCTGGGCAGTTTTGTGGGCACCTTTCTCTCCGGCTTTTTCCTGCTCTCCACCTTCGGGGTGCGCAGCATCTTTTTCGGCACGGCGACGCTGCTGATGCTGCTGGCCATTGCGGCATTCGTACTGGCCAAGAACACGCTGAAGCAGCAGGCCCCGGTGATTTTAAGCGGACTGTTTGCCTTTGGCATGAGCTGGATGACGGCACCGAAACCTAAGCCGGGCGTAATCTATGAGCATGAGTCGTTTTATCATCACATCGAAGTCAGTGAGCGAAGCGAGGGCAATGTGAAGCGCCGGATTCTCCAGCTGGATTCGACGATGGAAGGCGGCATGGACGCGAACACCGGCGATCTGATTCTGCCGTATCAGCAATACTGGAAGCTGGCGATGCTGCGCGAGCCGGCGAAGGTGGGAAGTGCGCTGTTTATTGGAGCGGGGGCCTTTGGCATGCCGGAGAATGTGTCGCGTGAATTTCCTGAGGCTGCCGTCGATGTGGTGGAGATTGACCCGCAGGTGATCGAAGTCGGGCGCAAGTTTTTCAAGCTGGACGAGCATCCCCATGTGAAGGCGCATGCGGGGGATGCGCGCCGGTATCTGCTGCAGAATGAGGGCAAGAAGTGGGACCTGATTTTTGGCGATGCGTACAACGGCATCCGGCAGATCCCGCCGCACCTTGCGACGCAGGAGTTTTATCAGCAGATCGCGGATCATCTGGAACCGAAGGGGGTCTTTATCATGAACCTGATCGCCTCCATCTCCGGCCCGAAGGCGGAGCTGACCTCGGGCATGATCGCCACGGTGCGGAAAGCGTTTCCTTATGTGGAGGTTTTTGCCGTGGGTTACCGTCGTGATGAGACGCAGAATGTGATCCTCATGGCCTCACGCGAAGATTTGAAGCCGCTGATTGTGGACCGCTATGTGAAGCAAGGTTCCTGGCAGGAACAGCTGATTCGCACGCATGTGCCTGCGGGCACGGTGCCGCGGTCGAGCTATGTTTTTACAGATGATCACAATCCGGTGGATGCGATCATTGCGCGGGGGTTGCTGGAGTAGCGGATGTCTCGCCGGCGGGCTCTTAGCCTGAGGACGGGCACTGGTGTGTTTTCCGCACGCTGATGGACGGGCGGGCTGTCGCCACAGCCATCCTACGAACGGCGTGCTCACGCTGATGGAAGCGATGACTACCTTTCCAACGGCTTCGCTGCGGGGGCGAGAGAGGGGGCGACGAAGGCATCGAAGACGAGGACGCCTTTGAGGGAATCGACGGCGCGTTCGAGTTGTTTGTCGCCGAGGTTGGCGAGTTCCAGTGCGGCGGCTTCGCCGGTGCCGTGGGAGGCGCGCCATTTGGCGATGCGGAGTTCTTCTTCGGAGGTGAGGGCGGAGACGATGTTGGGCTCGACGCCGGCCTCGTGAATGGTGCGATGGCTGGGGGTGTAGTACTTGGCGGTGGTGAGGCGCATGGCGGCTCCGTTTTTCATGGGGAGAATGGTCTGCACGCTGCCTTTGCCGAAGCTGGTGGTGCCGACGATGATGGCGCGCTTCAAGTCCTGCAGGGCGCCTGCGGTGATTTCGGAGGCGCTGGCGCTGCCCTGATTGATGAGAACCGCGATGGGATACTTGCGCGGCTCTTTGCCATTGCGAGAAGGGGTGCGGAAGGGGGGCGGGTTTTGCGAGGCGACGCGGCCCTCGGTGGTGACCACCACGGTGCCTTCGGGAAGGAACTCGCCGCATACGGCCACGGCGCTGTCCACGAGGCCGCCGGGGTTGTTGCGCAGATCGAGAACGAAGGCCTTCATGCCTTGTTTTTCGAGTTCGTCGAGCGCCTTGCTCAGCTCGCGTGCGGTGGGCTGGTTGTACTGTGAGATGCGTGCGTAGCCGATTTTGTAAGGGCCCGCCATCTTTGGCGAGAGCAGCATGGGATCATGCAGGGAGGTCTCGGTGAGTGTTTCATGCTTCACTTTGAATTCCAAGAACTGCTTGGTGCCGGGGCGGCGGACGGTGAGGCTGACTTCATCGCCGGCCTTGCCTTTGAGAAGCTGCATGGCCTCGGCGATGCCCACGGAGTCGGTCAGCACTTCGTTGATGCGCACGAGTTGATCGCCCGAAAGGACGCCTGCCGCAGCGGCAGGGCCGTCTTCGCGGACGGTGATGATGGTCAGGATGCTCTGGCGCAGGGCGATGGTGATGCCGATGCCTTCGGAGGTGTCGCTCTGCTCACGCTGCATGTCTTCAAAGAGGGACTTGCCCATGTACTCGCAATGAGGGTCCAGCTTGTGGAGCATGCCTTCCAGCGCGCCTTCGACGAGCTCGGCGTAGGTGATCTTGGAGTCATCCACGTAGTTCTGCCGCACCATTTCCATGGCGCGGGTGAGCATCTCCATTTGTACGTAGGCGTCTTCGGGTGGCGGCTTCGCAAGCGGGGCTGCGGGGACCTTGGGATCTGTCTTTGGTTCTGCTTTGGGTGCGGGCTTGGTCTCAGGTTTGGGGGCCGGAGCGGGCGCTGGTGCAGCCGCTGGCGGGGCAGGGGACGGAGGGGCCGCGTGAAGACTCACGCTGACGGCCAGAAGGGAAAGAAGTGCGGGGGCGCAACGCATGGCGGCATCCTGCATGATTTCGGGCGCTTGCGACAGAGGAAATTCTGCCAGCATGGCTGGGCGTGCGAGGCATGCGTCAACCCAATGGCCGCAGCCACCGACATGCAAAGGCGAAACGGAACGGCGGGTTGACGCTGCTGGTGGACGCGGTGTGTGGAGATGACGCTGGGTTTGCTGTCCGGAGGGGGATGTCTAGTACCAGGGAAGCCTCGCCGAGGCTCGGCATCCCTTCGCTATGATTCGGAAGGCCGTTGGCCTTCAAGACGGGGATGTGATACCCTCAGCAGTTGAAAAGGAGTCTGGATGCCCCCCCTCTCCAAATGCGACGGACGGCGCACCTTTTTGAGCGCCCGTGACGCCACAGACCCGAAACGTCGGACCCGCACAGCGGTTCCCTACCAGCCCTGCGGCACGCGCTGCTTTGGAGGGTAGGGATGTGCTGTGCGCGTCCCTGGAATCCTTCGTCCCCGCGTGGGCTGCCATCACATCGCATGCCCCCCTTTTCAAAGCTCCCGCCCCCAAGTGCACAATTCCTGGCGTGTGATTTCTCTCACCTGTCATCTGGATCTGAAAAATGCCGTGCACCGTTTCGAGGGCAGAGGCTTCACCGGTGGAGAGACAGACCTGTTTTCAGAGGATCGTGGTATGAGCTGATTGTACAAGTCTCCACAGTGTGTGTATTCGTCACTCCAAGGTAATGTTGCTCCAGTAGGCGAATTCCATGCTCCAGCCGTTGGCGTGGGCTTCGAGGCGGAGGGTGACTTCCTGGCCGGTGAATTTGGAGAGATCGATTTCGACTGTTTTCCAGCGGGGTTTTTCGTGGTCGACGGTCAGCTCTTTGATCACGGTGCCGTTGACGACGGCCTTGAGGGTCCAGTCGCCGCGGTCGTCGGCAGCGACGGTGGCGGTGAGCTTGGTTTTGCCGGGCTCGACCTTGAGTTTGCGCTCGAAGCTGGCGGGTGTTTTTTTGTCGGGGAAGGGGTGAATGAGGAGGACGTTTTTCTGGCCGTAGTACTCGCCGAGTTTGACTGGGGTGCGTTCGAAGTCGGGGGCGCTGACTTTCCATTCGGGATTCCAAAGGCTGACGCTTTCCCAGTCGATGGCACGTGAGCTGGGGCCTTTGGGTTTGGTGGTGCCGGTGTCTTCGACGCCTTTGATGAGCAGGTCTTTTTTCTCCTTGGTCAGCGGGCCTTCTTCCGGCGGGGCGAGGACATACCAGACGAGATCGCGGAAAGCGGTGTCGGGGAAATTGCCAAAGCCCATGGGCATGAGGCTCTGCTTGGTGTTGGTGAGGGTGGCGACTTGATCACGCGGGACGATCTGCGTGGCTCCGCCAGCGCCAAGGAGTTTGACGTGGGAGGGGGTGTCTTCGACGACGCGTCCGGCGAGGGTGCGGCCGTCCTTGGTGGAGACGGTGAAGTTTTCGTAGCCGTTGCCGATGATCTGGTTGGGATCGATGACGTTGGCGAGGATGGCGTCGAGATTGCTGCGGCCGCTGCCGATGAGGTCGGGGCCGACTTTTTGGCCGCCGCCGTGGAACTCGTGGCAGACCATGCAGGTGGAGGTGAAGATGAGTTTGCCGTTGGCGAGATCGGGTTCGCCGGTGAGGCAGGCTTGCTTCTTCTGGGCGATGAGGGACTTCACATCATCGGAGGAATCTTTCCAGGCACCGAGGACTTTGAAGGCGAGATCGCGAATGGCTTTGTCCTTGCTGGTGGCGAGGGCGCGGCGGACGGGAACGGGGAAGCCGGTGGGGCTGACATTGCCTTCGGCGATGGCGTTGAGCATGGCCTGGGTCCAGGTGGTGCGGCCACTGAGGGCTTCGATGGCGGCGATGCGAATGCTGAAGTCTTTGGAAGCAGCCTGCTGGAGGAGCGGGGCGATGAAGTCATCGCCGCCGAGGTCTGCGGCGGCGCGGATGGCGGCGACGGCGAGTGCGGTGGAGGTTTGCGGTGTGAGGAGGGGTTTGAGGCCTTCCTTCACGGTGTCGGTGCGGACTTTGCGCAAGGATTGCAGGATGGCGATGCGTTCTTTCTCGGGCTTCCTGGCATCATGCAGGGCGACGATCGTTTCCTTCACTGCGGCTTCATCGCCCCAGAGGACGGCGAGGGTCTGCGCGGAACTGCTGACGTCGATGCGCTTGTGATGCCGCCATCTGTCGAGCTGAGCGGACACATCTTTTGCAGGTTTAATCACGCCGCCTTCCTGGCCTTTGACGAGGCCGTCGAGGGCGTTGGCGAGGAGGATGTCATGAAGTTCGATCTTCTCGCAGAAGTCGACGGCGAGGGTGATGCTGGATGCTTTGCGAGTGTCGCAGAGGCGGCGCATGGATTTGTGGACCAGCGGCTGGGAGAGAGGCTGGAACTGAGGTGCGGAGTCGGAGAGCCAGTCGGTCCAAAACACGGGATTGGCAGCGAGCACGGGTTCGAAGCTCTGCCAGATGGAGAGGGCCAGCACGGGGTCGGCGTTTTGGGCTGAGCTTTTGAAGATGGCATCAAACAGGTTTGGCCAGGCGAGACGGAAGCCGTCGCTTTTGCGGCCGTCCACGGTGAGTCTGCGGGCGCTGCATTGGCGGAGGGCAATGGCGGCGGAAAGGCGCACGGAGGGTTCGCTGTCAGCGGCGAGCTTTTCCAGGTAAGCGGGGATGCCGACGTTCATGCCTTCGCGAAAAGCGGTGCGAGCGACGGTGTCGCCGACGTTGCGTGCGGCCCAGGCGCGCAGGGAAGGGAATTTGGATTTTGCCGCATTTTCCAATGCTGAGGAGGTGCGTGCGCCGTGATCGATTTGGAGCAAGGTCCACAAGGCATCGAGACGGCTGGAGGCGTTGTTGGCGGCGGAGTTTGCGAGGGTGGCCACGGGTGCGACGGCGTCTTCCTGATCGCTCTTTTCGACGAGGACTCTGCGGGCCATGCGGCGCATCCAGCTGTTGGAATGCTCAAGTGTATCCACCAAATCATCGGTGGGGAGTTTCATGAGGTTGAGGTCGGTGCGCTCGCGTGTGGTGTTGGATTTTGCGTCGGTGGTGACGACGCGCCAGATGCGGCCGCGTTCGCGGTCGACGCCTTCGGGGTTGGCTTTGGCGTTTTGGTAGCAGGGGTATTTGTCGCACCAGTCCATGATCCAGAGGAAGCCATCGGGGCCGGTCTGGGTGCTGACGGGACGGAACCAGCCGTTGTTGGCGCGGAGGAAGTCGCGGCGGGGCTCGCATTTGAAGGTGGCACCGACGGGCGTGAGGACTTCTTCGTGGATGGCGTTGTCGTGGATGTTGCCGATGAAGGCGTGGCCGTGGGTGTCTGCGGGGTAGCGGCCGCCCTGATAGATTTGAATGCCGGCGTAGGCGGCGCGGAAGTGCTTGTGCTTTACGATGCTGGGGAGGAGCTCGTAGGCGTAGGGGTTTTCTGGCGCGCCGCCCTGGCGCACGTAGATGCCGCCGGGGGCCATGTGGAAGAAGTGATCAATGACGCAGGCGCTGACGAAGAAGTTGCCTGCGGCGTCGTAGTCGCAGCCCCAGGGATTGCTGGTGCCGTCGGCGAAGACTTCGAATTCCCACTGACCTTCTTTTTCGCGCGATGTGGGGCGGGCGCGGCCGATGCCGGCGTCGAACTTGAAGCCTTCGTTTTCGGGCTGGTCGGGGCGGCGGACTTTGCTGTTGGTGAAGACGCCGTGGGTCATGTAGAGCCAGCCGTCGGGGCCCCAGGTGAAGCTGTTGACGAGCTCGTGGGTGTCTTCGCGGCCGAAGCCGGTAAGGATGACGCGCCAGGCGTCGGGTTTGTCGTCGCCATTTTCATCGCGGAAGTGGATGAGGTGGGGCTGCTGGCCAACGTAGATGCCGTCGTCTCCGCAGATGATGGCGCTGGCGAGGTTCAGTCCTTCGACGAAGACGGTGCGCTTGTCGGCAGTGCCGTCGTTGTCGGTGTCTTCGAGGATGATGACGCGATCGCGGGGGATCTTGTCGCCGAGCTTGGGCATGGGGTGGTACTGATCGTCCTTGGCTTCGCCGCCGAAGGGGCGCTGGTTTTCAGGAAGGGGCGTGCCTTCGGGGTATTCGTAGGCTTCGACGATCCAGAGGCGGCCGCGATGATCCCAGGTCATGGCGACGGGATTCTGCACCATGGGTTCATGGGCGAAGCAGCGGACCTCGTAGCCATCCGGCACGGACATTTTGGCGCGGGCTTCTTCAGGTGGGGGGCAGACGGTGGAGGCGGCGGCGCGTTCGCCTTCGAGCTCTTTGCCTGCGGCAAGGAGATTGAGGGTGAGAAGGCAGAGAGAGAGGGAAAGCAGCGGGCGCATGGTGGGTGCTTGGTTGTAGCAGAAGCTACGGAGAAAGGACAAGAGCGATGTCGGACGTGATTTGGGTGGAATCGGACGCATGGGCTGAGTTTGCAGGAGGCGATGGGGTCGTTCGAATTTTGCCGCAGAGGAGCGGAGATGCAGAGGGGGCAGAGTTTTTTTAACCACGGAATACACTGAATACACGAAACCGGAATGGAGGTGAGGCTGGAGGAGGGGCGGGAAAGTGCGAGGACGATTTGACCGGGAGAAATCCAGCCTGTTAATGCACGCGAATCTTGTTATTCCTTTTACCGATGGCTTCTGAAAACACTCTTACTCGCAAAACTCCTGAACAACTTCGCTCCTGGCGCTGGTATGGCCGTGATGAATTGAGATCCTTTGGTCATCGCTCGCGCGCGAAGCAGGCGGGGTGGGGGAGTGAGGACATCGTAGGCAAGCCGGTCATTGGCATTCTGAACACGTGGAGTGATCTGAACTCCTGCCACATGCATTTGCGGCTGACGGCGGATGCGGTGAAGCGCGGTATTTTGCAGGCGGGCGGGCATCCGATGGAAGTTCCGGTGATGTCTGCGGGGGAGATGCTGACGAAGCCGACGGCGATGTTTCACCGCAATTTTTTGGCGATGGAGACGGAGGAAATGCTGCGGGCGAATCCGATCGATGGAGCGGTGCTGCTGGGTGGCTGTGACAAGTCCACGCCGGGGCTGCTGATGGGGGCGTTCAGCATGGACATTCCGGTGATCTACATGCCGTGCGGCCCGATGATCAAGGGCAACTGGCGCGGCGACACGCTGGGCAGCGGCAGCGACGTGTGGAAGTACTGGGATGAGAAGCGCGCGGGCAATCTGAGCTGGGAGCAGTGGTGCGAGATCGAAGACGGCATCGCGCGCAGTCCGGGGCACTGCATGACGATGGGCACGGCGAGCACGCTGACAGCGCTGGCGGAGACGCTGGGGCTTTGCATTCCGGGGGCGTCTTCGATTCCTGCGGTGGACAGCGCGCATACACGCATCGCGGCGGCGGCTGGAAGGCAGATCGTGGAGAACGTATGGCTGGACCGCAAGCCGTCGGGCATCGTGAGCGAGCGCTCGTTTGAAAATGCCATTGCGGTGGACATGGCGCTGGGTGGCAGCACGAATGCGATCGTGCATCTGGTGGCGATGGCGGGACGTCTTGGGATCAAGCTGCCACTGGAAAAATTTGACGAGATCAGCCGGAAGATTCCGCTGCTGGCAAACATGCGGCCTGCGGGCAAGTATTTGATGGAGGAGTTCTTTTTGGCCGGTGGTCTGCGTGCGTTGCTCAATGGCATGCGCGAGTTGCTGCACACGGATGTGCCGACGATCACCGGCAAGACGCTGGGTGAGGACATCGAAGATGCGATCATTCACAATGAGGATGTGATCCGCACGCCGGCCAATGCGCTGCAGCCGGATGGTGGCACGGCGATCCTGCGCGGTAATCTTTGCCCAGATGGTGCGGTGATCAAACATGCGGCGGCCACGAAGGAGCTGTGCACACACACGGGGCCTGCGCTGGTGTTTGACAGCTATGCCGAGCTCAAAAAGAACATCGATGACATGGATCTGGATGTGACGAAGGACAGTGTCTTGATTCTGCGCAATGCGGGGCCGGTGGGTGCGCCGGGGATGCCGGAGTGGGGGCAGCTGCCGATTCCGAAGAAGCTGATCATGCAGGGCATCCGTGACATGGTGCGCCTGAGCGACTGCCGTATGAGCGGCACGAGCTACGGGGCGTGCGTACTGCACATCGCGCCGGAAAGCGCTGTGGGTGGACCGCTGGCACTGGTGAAGACGGGAGACCTCATTGAGCTGGATGTGCCGAACCGGAAACTGCATCTGCATGTGAGCGATGCGGAGCTGGAGCAGAGGCGTGCGGCCTGGAAACCTGCGCCGGCGCGATACCATCGCGGGTATGCGAAGCTCTATGTGGAGCATGTGACGCAGGCGGATCAGGGGGCGGACTTTGACTTCCTGCAATACGGGCCGGCGGTGCCGGAGCCGGACATCTTTTAAGAGGGTGGTCAGGGCGTTTCCGAGCTGTCATCAAACGCGACGTGTCTACTTCGAGGTCTCAGGTGTGTTCGCACGTTGATGGTCGGGCGGGCTGTTGCCGCACCCAATCTACGGTGGGCCGGCTTGCTCTGAAACCGCTGCACAAGCAGAGAGGCGAGGGGTATTGTTTAAAATGTGTGTGAAGCGGCCTCGCATTGAGGCACAAAAAAACCTCCCGGCTTGCGCCGGGAGGTTAACCTTGAAGGGTTGAGTCGTTCAGAGAACGATCTGAATTAGAAGCGGACGCTGAGGGTCACGCCGTAATAAACAACGCTCTGGAAAGCGGTGGCAGGACCACCGGGAACGCCAGGGAAGGGTGCATAGGGGTTCGTAGCGGAATGAGCCATGTTCTTCATCGGGCCCATTGGCAGGTTGAAAGCCACATAAGGGGTGAGGGTCGCACGGCTGTTGAGCTTGATTGGGAAATCAACGCCAACGTTGAGTGCGGTCCAGCCGCTGATGCCGCCCTGGGCAGCGCTCTGGCCGAAGAGACCGCCGCCACCGTAGAGGTTGCGGGAAGCCTGGGTCCAGCCAGCATTGTAGTTGAGGCCATAGCCCAGACCCGCGTGTGGGACGATGCTGATGGCATCGGTCACGGCGATGGTGGACTTGGCGGTGATGTCGAAGTACCAGCCGCCGTTGACGAGGTCATAGTTCGCGCTCGAAGCCAGGTTGATCGGGCCGAGGTTGGTGTTGACGCCAAGAGTGAGCTGCTGGATGTCGTTCATGCCGTAGCCACCCGTGGTGAAGGGAATCTGATTGGCG
>NZ_JBYFBS010000040.1:0-11060 GCF_057652315.1 Prosthecobacter sp. Pr1
TAAAATGCTCTAGAATCCAGCCATCCAGCCATCCAGCATCCAGACCTACTTCGCCGTCAGCTTGATGTTCCGAAACCACGTCTCATCCCCGTGCTCCGTCAGCATGATCTTGCCCTTGCCCGGCGCAAAACCTTCCTTGCTCTTAAACTTGCTCTTCGCCACGCGCTCCAGCCACTCCGGCGTCGTCGTGTCAGCCTCACAGGCCAGCGCGCCATTCAGCCAATGCTGGATCTTCCCGTCCTGCACCACGATTTTGCTCGTGTTCCACTCACCCGCAGGCTTCACCAGCTTCCCTTCCACCGGCTCCTTGATGTCATAAATCGACGCCGTCGTGTGAGATCCACCCTTCAGCCCGTCCGGATGCCCGCTGTCGTCGATCATTTGGTACTCAATGCCCAGCCATTCCTTGCCACCGATCTTCGTCACCCAGTACTTGATGCCGTTGTTGCCCTTCGGGTTCACCTTCCATTCCCACTCCAGCTCAAAGTTCGTGTACTCATTCTTCGAAATGAGGTTTCCACCGCCTTTGCCCACGAGATGAATCGTGTTGTCACCCTCCGTCGTCCAACCACCCGATGGTGCCGCATCCTTGGTGTCGGTGAAATCAGCCAGCGTCAGAAAGACCGGCTCGGCGGCAGTGGCGAATGTAGCGATGGCGAGAAAGGAAAGCAGCGTGCGCATAGGGGTTGGTGGGGATGACTGGCGACATCAAACGTCGTGAGCACGGACTTGCCAGCATCTTTTTCAAAGCGATTGCCAAAACCAAGTTCCCGAAAGCCCTTCCTCCTCTTCGCTCCACAACGTTGCAAACCCATCTCACGTTTTGTAGTCCCGCCTTTAGGCGGCTCCGGACGAACGGCCACAGAGTCACGCCTCCCGAATAACTTCCACAAGCGCGTAGCGCTGACATAACCGTAGCCGTGGGTGCCAACCCACGGTATGCCGACAAACGGGCATTATCACCCAGTAGAACCGCCTAGCGGTGACACAAATCTCCGCACGTCGACGAGTATCCGAAATCGCTCCAACAACCTGATATTCCCTCACCAGCCCAACGTTTAAATCCGCCACATGAAATCCATTCTGCTCCTCGCTCTCATCGCCAGCACGGCCCTCGCCGCAGACACTCCCGCCGCAGCGCCCAAGAAAGCCCCCAAGCGCGCCCCGCATCCCTCACTCGCCAAAGTCGAAGACGTCGCCGGCCTCCCGCGCGTCCTGCTCATCGGCGACTCCATCTCCATGGGCTACACCCTCGACGTCCGCGAGATGCTCAAAGGCAGGGCTAACGTCCATCGCATCCCCACCAACGGCGGCCCGACCACGAACGGCCTCAAAAACATCAAGGCCTGGCTCGGCGACTCCAAGTGGGACGTCATCCACTTCAACTGGGGCCTGCACGATCTCAAATACA
Organism: Prosthecobacter sp. Pr1; assembly: GCF_057652315.1. Classification (NCBI taxonomy): domain Bacteria; kingdom Pseudomonadati; phylum Verrucomicrobiota; class Verrucomicrobiia; order Verrucomicrobiales; family Verrucomicrobiaceae; genus Prosthecobacter; species Prosthecobacter sp. Pr1. Next base: position 1,412 of record NZ_JBYFBS010000040.1, read on the forward strand.
TCGCCGAAGATCCCTCGAAGCGCGCCGACCCCAAAGCCCCCGGCTCCCATCTCCAGGTGCCACTCGCCGATTATGAAAAGAACCTCGCCGAACTCGTGAAGATCATGCAGGCCACCGGCGCCAAACTCATCTGGTGCAACACCACACCCGTCCCCGCCGGTTCCGATGGCCGCGTCGAAGGCGATGAAAAGAAATACAACGACGTCGCCGCCCGCGTCATGACCGCCGCAGGCATCCCCACCGACGATCTCTGCGCCCACGCCACCGCCAAGCTCAAGGACGTGCAACTCCCCGCCAACGTCCACTACTCTCCCTCAGGCTATCACTACCTCGCCGAAAAAGTCGCTTCCGTGATTGCCGAAAACCTGCCAAAGAAATGAGTATGAAATACGCCCTTATCTTCCTCGCCTTCGCCAGCCTGTCCCACGCCCAGGTCAAAACCCAGAACGAACCCACCAATGCCGCCGAAGCCGCAGCCAAAAAAGCCGCCGAAGACAAGGCGGTGGATGAAAAATATCAGGCCCTGAAAGCCACGCTCCCGCCCGATCAGCAGGCATGGGAAACCGTGCTCGAGCAAAACCTCGGCAATGGCTTCTACCTCCCGCTGCACAAGAAGGACAAGATCGCCGGTCGCTCCAATGCCTGGGACTTCGTGCAGGATGATCCCAAGCTCCCCCGCGTCCTCCTCATCGGCGACTCCATCTCACGCGGCTACACCCAGGATGTGCGCAAGGCCATGGCCGGCAAGGCCAACGTGCATCGCGCTCCCGAAAACTGCGGACCCACCGCAAACGGCGTGAAGAAAATCGACATCTGGCTCGGCGACGGCAAATGGGACGTCATCCACTTCAACTTCGGCATCCACGATCGCAAAACGCCCGCCGCAGACTACGAGCAGCGCCTCGAAACCCTCATCGCCCGCATGCAGCAAACCGGCGCAAAGATCATCTTCGCCACCACCACCCCCGTTCCGCCGGACACCAAGGACGGCCCCGAAATCGTCGCCCAGATCGCCGAGAAAAACGAGATAGCTCTCCGCGTCATGAAAAAGCACGGCATTGCCATCGATGATCTTTACTCCTTCCTCGCTCCACAGCTCGCCGGCATCGCCAATCCCCAGGACGTCCACTTCAACGCCAAAGGCTACGAACTCATGGGCCAGCAGGTGGCGAAGTCGATTGAAGCACAGCTGAAGTAAATCACCTCAGGTCACAAAGACATTCCATCCCCTGCGGTCTTTGCCTCTGCCGCTTGGGGGGCGCTCCTGTGTCTGCGCAGGATGAGAGCAAGCCGGGAAACATCCAGCAGGGTCTTCCGTGGGGGCTGAGTGCTGCGCTGGGTTCGCCAAGATTGGTGGCATGAACAACCGTGACACTTGGCATGCTTTCGGCATGTTGTTGCCATCCACAAAACCCCCACCCCATGACCCCGATTCCCTCCTCGAAACCCCTCAGTAAAAACATCCATCTTCAGCGCTGGGTCGGTAAAATGGCCGCTCTCTGCAAGCCCGACCGCATTTACTGGGTCGACGGCTCCAAGACCGAATACGACCGCCTGTGCAATGAAATGGTCGATGCCGGTACCTTCACACGATTGAATCAGAAAACGTGGCCCGGCTGCTTCTATGCCAAGTCGGACCCCAGCGATGTCGCCCGCGTCGAGGAGCGCACCTTCATCTGCAGCAATTCCAAAGACGGCGCCGGCCCCACCAACAACTGGATGAACCCCTTCGAAATGAAGGAAAAACTGCGCAAGCTTTTCAATGGCTGCATGCGCGGCCGCACCATGTACGTCCTCGCTTACAGCATGGGCCCCATCGATTCCCCCATGTCACAAATCGGCGTGCAGCTCACCGATTCCCCCTACGTCGTGGTGAACATGCGCATCATGGCCCGCATCGGCAAAAAGGTCTTCGAGAAGATCGATCAGTCAAAGAAGCGCGTCGTCCCCTGCATGCACACCGTGGGCATGCCGCTCAAGAAAGGCCAGAAAGACGTCCCATGGCCCTGCAACAAGGAGAAGTACATCGTCCACTTCCCTGAATCTCGTGAAATCTGGAGCTACGGCTCCGGCTACGGCGGCAATGCCCTCCTCGGCAAAAAATGCTTCGCCCTCCGCATCGCCTCCGCTATGGCCCGCGATGAAGGCTGGATGGCCGAGCACATGCTCATCCTCGGCGTCGAAGATCCCAAAGGCAAAAAGACCTACGTCGCCGCCGCCTTCCCCAGCGCCTGCGGCAAGACCAATTTCGCCATGCTCATTCCTCCCCAGCACTTCGCTCAAAAAGGCTGGAAGGTCTGGACCGTGGGTGACGACATCGCCTGGATCAAACCCGGCGCGGATGGCCGTCTTCACGCCATCAATCCTGAGGCAGGCTTCTTCGGCGTCGCTCCCGGCACCAGCGACAAGACCAATCCCAACGCCATGGCCTCGCTGCGCAAGAACACCATCTTCACCAACGTCGCCCTCACACCCGATGGCGGCGTCTGGTGGGAAGGCATGACCGATACCCCCCCCGCTCAATGCACCGACTGGCAGGGCAATCTCTGGACGCCAGACATCGCCAAGGAAAAAGGCACCAAGGCCGCACACGCCAATTCACGCTTCACCGCGCCCGCCTCACAGTGCCCCACCATTGATCCCGATTGGGAAAAACCCGAGGGCGTCCCCATCAGCGCCATCATCTTTGGCGGCCGCCGCGCCACCACCATGCCCCTCGTCTATCAGGCCTTCAATTGGAGCGGCGGTGTTTACACCGGCGCCACCATGGGCAGCGAAATGACCGCCGCCGCCGCTGGCACCATCGGCAAAGTCCGCCGCGATCCCATGGCCATGCTCCCCTTCTGCGGCTACAACATGGGCGACTACTTCCGCCACTGGATCTCCATGCAGCGCACCCTCAGCGAGACCCCGCGCATCTTCCACGTGAACTGGTTCCGCAAAGACGCAGAAGGAAAATTCCTCTGGCCCGGCTTCAGCGAAAACATGCGCGTCCTCAAATGGATCGTCGATCGCGCCAACGGCCACGGCAAGTCCAAGGAAACCCCCATCGGCTGGGTGCCCAGCTACGCCGACATCGACTGGAAAGGCCTCGACTTCCCCAAAGAAAAATTCGAAGAACTCCAGCGCTTCGACCGCGACGCCTGGCGCACCGAGATCCTCTCCCACGAAGAACTCTTCATCGATCTCAAGACCCATCTCCCCAAAGAGCTCATCTACGAGCGCGAGCTCCTCATCTGCCGCATGTGATTCACCCGCCACCTCGGCGAAATTCCATCCATCGCTTCTAAAGGCTGTTCGAGAACGAATGTTTCTCGAACAGCCGTGCAGCTCTTGTCGTAGGTTGGGTGTGTTTGGCGCGCTGCGTTGACACCAGCACCTAAAGCCTCCTCCGCCAAACCGCCCGACTCTGGCGCGGGCATCAAGTCACGGCAAAAATGCAGCTGAATCAAGCGCATGACTGGCTTCCAAGGCGTGACGCTCCCATAGGGCAAAATGAATCCCAGTGTGAACTGGTCCGCACTCTCCGAGTGCTGCGGTTTTCTGAGCCCTCGCCCACGCTAAAAACCTCCACAGATCCTTCAGCCTCCTTTCCGCGCCAGCCCTCAGTCCTCCCCCATCAGCCCTCAGCGCATGGTACGCTCCATTCGCTGTCGCAGTCCACACCATACGTATTGTAGTACCTGCTTTAGCAGGTTCCGGACGAGTCACCCAGAACTCCGCCTCGTCCACCAGCCGCTGTGCTGGACATCCCCACCCACCCCCGCTTGGATGTCCCCTTCATGCTCCACTCCGTCCGCCTCTCCGGCTACCGCTCCCTGCGCGATCTCCGTCTGCGCCTTGGCCGCGTCACCGTCATTCGCGGTGCCAATGGCGTCGGCAAAACAAACGTCTATCGCGCCCTAAGCCTCCTCTCCGCACTCGCCCGTGGTGGCTTCGCCGAAGCCGTCGCCGCCGAAGGCGGCATGCGCAGCCTCCTCTGGGCCGGCAACAATGAGCACGCCCGCCTCACCACCTTCTCCGCCGAAGTCCTCTCCGAAACCTTCGGCTACGAATTCGAATGCGGCCTCATGCCCCTCAGTCGCTCCGCCTTCAAACTCGACCCCGACATCAAGCTCGAAGCCCTGCGCTACGGCAAAAAGCTCCTTGCCAAACGCTCCAGCTGCCAGGTCCGTCTCGCCGATGCCAAAGGCGTCATGCACACCCTCACCGAGCCCATCGGCTCCTCAGAGTCCATGCTCGCGCTCATTCGCGATCTCCAAAACTACCCCCTCCTTCTCGATGCACGCCTCAGCCTCGAACGCTGGCGCTTCTATCACTCCATGCGCACAGATCCGGATGCCCCCGCACGCCGCCCCGTGCGCGGCTGCTGGTCTCCCGTCCTGGCAGAAGACGCCTCCAATCTCCCCGCCGTCATCCAGACCATCAACGAATCCAACGAAGCCACCGCCTTTCACACCGCCCTGCAGCAGGCCTTCCCCGGATCAAACCTCCACATCGAGTGTGGCGACTGGTTCCGTCTCGCCTGGCAGGCCCACGATCTCCCTCGCACCCTCGCCGGTCACGAACTCTCAGACGGCACCCTCCAGTTCATCTGCCTCGCCGCCGTCCTCTGCAGTCCCCGCCCACCCCCGCTCCTCGTCCTCAACGAACCCGAAACCAGCCTCAACGAATCCGTCTTCCCCGCCCTCGCAGAGCTCATCTTAAAAGCCTCCGAGCGCTCCCAGATCCTCATCATCTCCCACTCAAAAACTCTCACCACCATCCTCGCCACCCTCTGCAAAGTCCGCGTCCAGGAACTCACCATGCGCCACGGCGACACCCGCCTCCGCGGCCAGGAAAATTCAAAAGCCTGCTACGTCTTCGACGACGAAGATGACGTCGAACAAGTTCCGCCACTCAGTTGAGCAGTGTCCACCGGCTTTTTCTTCAGCCTTATCACCCAGCGTCCCTGAGCTTTCTTTGAGTCAGGCCCAGCCGAGCCGCTCCCCATTTGGAGTGCGGTTGCGCAGCGAGGAACGAGCGCAGCTACCGCTTTCCGCAGGCCTGCCAGTTCACTCATGCCGCGAAACTCTCGAAAACGACAGCCATCGCATCCGCCCTCCCAAGAAACTCTGGGAGGTGAAAAAGCAAAGGGAGCACAGAAAGAATTCCATCTCTGCTCCCTCTGCCTCTTTGCCCCTCTGCGGCAAACCGAACGTCCTTGCATCCACCATGCCGAAAATGCGTTTTACGAACTACTAAAACCAAAGGCCATTCATGCCAGCAGCCTGCTGAAGGACGCAATGCCTCAGATGATCCCCACACAGCACAGCAAAGAACACCCACCACTCCCACGTAGTCTTCCGCCACAGCCAGCCTCGCCCCCGCGTCTCCCTCCTTCTTCCTCTCTCCGGCTCCACGTCACACCCTCACCACTCCCGCCATGCACACCCGCCGCACATTCCTCACCACCACCGCCGCGCTCACCCTCCTCCTCCCAGCGCTTCTCCCTCTCCAAGCCGAACCCACCCCAGCCATCACCGGCGAGACCGAGCACTTCCTCTACCGCATGCCCTCACCCGAGGCCCCTTACATCGACACCCAGCGGGACAACAAAGCCTTCGCCTTCAAAGGCACCCGCATCATGCTCTCCGAAGACAACGGCACCACCTGGCCCCACACCGCCGAATTCCCAGAGGCGGAAAACATCACCTTCAGCACCATCCTCAAAAACGGCAGCATAGTCTTCGCCACCCGCGAGCACCTCTTTCTCTCCACCGACAATCTCAAAACCCATCGCGAGATCATCGTCAAAAAACCCGACGGCACCGACTACCGTCCTCACACCCCCGTCAGGCCCGATCAGCCCGGCTGGTACTTCCACTCCCTCGATGGCGAGCACTGCTTCGACGTGAACGGCAAAGAAATGCTCGTCTGGGGAAATTACTGCAACGTCATCGGCGGCCCCGTCCCCGTGAACATCTATTACTCCACCGACAACGGCCAGACCGTAAAGCTCGCCTATTCCTTCGGCCAAAATCCCAAGTTCCAGCAAAAAGACGCACCACCCACCGCCCCCCTCCTTGGCGATCCGAATAACACCGTCATCGCCCGCCACGTCCACAACGTCACCTACAACCCCGCCGAAAACGCCTTCTACGCCTGCACCGGCGACATCGACCGCGGCCACGGCAACGAATGCCACTGGCTGCGCGGTACCTACAATGCCGCCGCCGACACCTGGGACTGGAAAGTCCTCATCTCCGTCAACTCAAACTCCCGCTTCAAATGCGGCGGCATCAACTTCATCGGCGACAAAGTATATTGGATCGCCGACGCCAACGGCCCCGCCATCGCCAACCGCCACGACCGCGGCATCTTCACCTGCGCCCCCTCGGACATCACCGACACCTCCAAGCACACCCTCCTTTTCAACCCCATGTTCGAATCCGCCAACATGCTCGTGCAGGACGGCGTCTTCCTCGCCACCCACTGCGCCCCCGCCTCCACTTATAAGTGTGGTATCATCTGGTCCCCCGACATGGGCAAAACCTGGGCCCAGTACGACCTCAAAGAATTCGGCGCCCGCAGCGGCTGCCGCATCAACAAAAAGAACACCGACGGCTGGTTCCGCATGGACCTCCGCAAAGGCTGGATCGAACGCGCCGAAGTCCTCTTCCTCAAACCCAAGCCCACCCCAAAACCCTGACTCAGAAGTACGACAGACACTCCTGTCTGTCGATCAGCGCTCTCCAATTCCCCCAGACCATCGAAAAGTCTCAACCTCACTTAACACCACCACTGCTTTCGCTCCTGGAAGGAGCAAAGAAATGAGCCGGTGGTGAAGCGAGGCTTGCCGAGCGAGAACCACCGGACCAGCCGATGATGATCTCAGTGTTCAGGTTCGCATGCCGAAGGTATGCGAGAAGCTTTCAGCCACCCAGCGTTCACGGACAGCACACCCCGGAAGAAAAGATTCCTCGCAAAACTCTGTGTCCCTCCGCTTGGACTGCGGTGGCAAAGATGCAAGGCGCAAGCCTTCATCGCCGACACCGCTTTCGCGGGCTGAAGCCCGTCCTTCTTCTTCAGCCCACCCTCCAGTCTCCCACGACCTCCTTCGCAGGCTGCCGCCATCTTCTGTCTCTTCACTCCGCCGCCCTCCGACCCCAACGGGGTCACGTAACATAGCGAAGGGTTGCCGAGCCTCGGCGAGGCTACCCTGGTACCCAGGCCACCCCTCCGGAAAGCAAACCCATCACCTCGCCACACTCCACGGCCACCAGCAGCGTCTGCAATGAGCTCCGCCGCGCATCCGTCCACGAGACCATGGCCCTGCGCAGCTGCTCCTCCATGCCGGCATAGCGCTCTCGATCACGTTATCAGACGAAAGGGTGCAGAAAAACAAAGGTCTTGCGGGCTGATCGATACTTTTGCTAGCTTTGCGCAATAGAACAACGAAACCGTCAGCCATAAAGGCGTTGGGACAAGCCTGACAATTTTGTTGCTGATCCTCCTGTTAGCCTAACCAATCGTAGTTTTACCTCTGCTATGCATTTTCAGAAGATCCTCCAAGCAAGAGCCAATCGGAAAACTCGAATGGCTCGGCCTTTCGAGAATTTTTTTGAAGTATTTACCCAGTGTGAAGATGCCGGTGATGCAATTCTGGGTGGAGTTATCCAGATCCAGTTTGTTCCTTTGTTAGAGCGTTCAGCAGTGATTTCCGCAGTTACTGCGATTGAGGTTTATTATCGTGATATGCTCGATTTTCTGTTTCGGTATTGTTCACCCGCATTTTTTGAGCCCCAGCTCAAGCACCTACTTCCAGACAAGTATGATATAGCCGATCTGCTAACTTGTTATCGCCACCAGATTCACCCTCTCGAGCTAGTTTCCAGCGCTCAATCGTTCCAGAATGTAGACAGAATTGACAAGGTTTTCTCGAAGTTCATGGAAAAGGGACTTTGGGCTAGCTTGTATGCTCTGCAAGCGAGGGTGAAAGATGCACCCGAACAGGTATGGACATGGAGCCCTGATGATGTCGCAGGTCTGCGATCAATCTTCGAACTTCGGCATGAATTGGTTCATAACCCCGCGCGAAAGTCCTTCTTCGACAGGGCTGTCCTTGAGCGTCTACGAATTGCTGCGCATGTAATTTATGGAAGTGACATAGTGCTTTCCAATCTTTTCGAAAAAAACAAGGATCCGGAACTCACCAAGGAAGCTGGGGACTAACAAAACGGATGCAGGCAACGGCTCGCATGACATCTGTCGTGACATCGACGCTTCCCTCTCGCCATCGCCTGATCCGAAGCGTTCGCCCAACCAATAGCACCCCTCGCCATGAACACTTTTGGCACGGCTCTGTTTGCAATGGTAGTTTGTGGCCGACTCGCCTCTGCGGGATGGGAGACTAACGTTGTCCCAAAGCTCAAAGGCGTTGTCGGGGACAGGTATGTGATGATTTACCAGTCGGATGCTGATCAAGACACCAAGTCCATTGCAGACTCCATCGAAACCCTTTCGAATGCTGGTCATCTGAGTTCACTTCAGATGCTCACCATTCACCGGTTGGTTGAGGATGCGACCTTCCAGAGAGAGGTCTTCGAGCAGATGGAGCGCATCGCACCAGAAAAGCTGAAGGCTGCACGGCTCTCAGCGGGAAACATGCATAACCCCAAGATGACCGCTCTCCACACATGCTTTTCGCAGGCCGTCATGGCCACGCCGACGGTGACAGCGCTGAATCAGGCGCTTGGAAAGCACCGAATGAAAATCGTTCGTCCCTCATTTGAGAAGCTGGAGTTGCACAAGAAGGACCAGTCGGAGACCTTTCGGTGTTTTCTTTGGCTTACGGTTGAGCCGGCGTCCGCCCCCACAACTCAGAAGCCATGATCACGACCACCGCAGGAGCAAGGGCGAACAAAAACGGATGCAGGCAACGGCTCGCTTGGCATCTGTCGTCTCATCGACGTTTCCCGCTCGCCGTCGCATGATCCGAGAGGTTCCAGCCCACCCGCAATACCAGCCCCCTAGTCCATGATACGGAGCATCTGGCCCATCAATCTTTGCACTCCGCATTTCGGTTTGGGATCCTCCTTTGCCGCTGGTCTTAATCGGCTCAGCGAGCTTGGAGAAGTGCAGGAGACAACGACCGAGGAGGATGGGCACATGGCCCGGGTGGATGCAGCGGGTTATTCGGTGGCTCTTTATGAGGGGCATGGCCGCATCAAGGCTGTCTGGTATGATGACCCCAGCGGACGGAAAGTCTCCGTCGACCGACGGAGAAAAATCGCACTCTACCTGAAACGATTTACAGACAAGGGTAAATGGAGGCAGACTCTAGACAACGGCTACATGCTTTGGTGGTTCAATGAAATGGATGATCGAGTTCTGGTATACGCCCTTCACGACGACGTCATCAGAATTAACGACCGCAAGGAATATGACCCCACTCCTCCGTGACCTTCATGGGCGCAACATCATCGACGCCATGAAAACGGGTTTAGGGTGCAAAAGATCGACAGAATCATCGTCTGTCGCCACCTGAATTCAGCCCATTCCATTGCTCTCCATTCCCTTGCCAAAATCAAGACCTCCGCAACACCACGCCCGTCATCCACCGCCTGAATCCTTCGATTTCCCTGAAGATTTAGAGCGTTTTAAATAA
>NZ_JBYFBS010000041.1:0-10907 GCF_057652315.1 Prosthecobacter sp. Pr1
GGCGCTGCGCCCGCAGGCGCTCTTGAACATCCTCACCGGCTGGTGCGGCGAGCTGAGCGGCAAGCATGTTGCCATCGACGGCAAAACATTGCGCGGCACCCACGACGCCGAGCAGGGCAGGCACTTGGTGCATCTGGTGCGCGCCTGGGTGGATGAATGTTCGCTGAGAGCCGGGCAGGTCGTCTGTGACGAGAAAAGCAATGAGATCGAGGCCATCCCACGACTGCTGGAATCGCTGAGCCTGCAGGGTGCCACCGTCACTATTGACGCGATGGGCACGCAGGTCGCCATCGCCGAACAGATCCATGCGGCAGGAGCCGATTATGTGCTCTCGCTCAAAGCCAATCAGAAAGGCGCGTTGCAGGCGGTGGAGACCCGCTTCAAAGAGCAGCTGCAAGCCAGTCCTGCCAGCGTCCGTCAGCACAAGAGCGAAACCCTTGAGCTCTCGCACGGGCGCTGCGAGAGGCGGTGTTACAGCGTCATCGATGATCTGGACTGGTTCCACAAAAGCTGGAAATGGGCGGGGCTGCAAAGCGTGGCGCAAGTGCGCCGCAGCATCCAGCGCAGCCATGAGAGTCCGCTGCTTGAAGAGGTGCATTACTTCTTATGCAGCTTCAAAGCCGACGTGCGCAGGCTCGCCGCACTGGTGCGCGGCCACTGGGGAGTGGAGAACCGCTGCCATTGGGTGCTGGATGTGACGTTCCGTGAAGACCACTGCCAGGTGCGCGACATCAATGGTGCGCACAACCTCTCCATCCTGCGCGAAATGACCATGAAGGCCCTTCGCGACGAGACCTCCAAGCTCAGCCTGCGCAGAAAACGCCGCCGGGCTGCTCTCGCCCCTGCCTTCCGACTCAAAATCCTCGCCTCGCTTCATGCGTAAGCCCTGTAGTGCGTGCGGCCAGCCTGGGCGTGAGGTTGCTTTTGAGAGGCGGCGGTGGCTGAATGCGCGGGAGGGCTACTGGATCAGTGCTTCGAGATCGCTTTCGGTGAGGCCTTCCATCATGGGGGCTTGGTCGTTGAGGGCTGCTTCGACGAGGCCGCGTTTTTGGGCCTGGAGCTTGAGAATGCGTTCTTCGACAGTGCCGCGGATCGCCAGGCGGTAGGCGTTGACGACTTTTTGCTGGCCGATGCGGTGGGCGCGGTCGATGGCCTGGGATTCGACGGCGGGGTTCCACCAGGGGTCGGCGAGGATGACGTTGTCGGCGGCGGTGAGGTTGAGACCGTAGCCGCCGGCTTTGAGGCTGATGAGGAAGATGCGGCAGTTCGGGTCTTTCTGGAAGCGGGCTACCTGCTCGGAGCGGTCCTGGCTGCTGCCGTCGAGGTAGGCGTGATCGAGTTTTTCGGCTTTCAGGTGGTCGCGCATGAGGTGCAAAAAGCGGACGAACTGGCTGAAGACGAGGAGCTTGCCGCCGGATTCCATGACGGATTCGATCTGGCCGAGGAGGGCAGGCCATTTGCCGGAGAGGTCGTCCTGGCCAAGGCCTTTGAGGGCGTCGGGCTGAACGCCGGTGAGGCGGAGATCGCAGCAGACCTGCCGTAGGCGCAGGAGCACGGTGAACATGGTCATCTTGGCACCGTTCTGGCCGGAGCGGCGGCGGGCGGCTTTGATCTCCTCGCGGCCCTCCTCCAGGATCTTGCGGTAGAATTCGCTCTGCGCGGCGCTGGGGGTGCACCACAGCACCTGCTCGATCTTCTCGGGCAGGTCTTTGAGCACCTGGCGTTTGGTGCGGCGAAGGAAGTAGGGCAGCGTGAGTTTTTGCAGGCGCTGGGCGGCGTCGCGGCCTGCGGGGAGGTCCAGGCCGGACTGGATGGGGCTTTCGAAGCGCTCTTTGAAGGATGTTTGGTTCCCCAAATAACCCGGCAGGGCGAAGTGGAAGATGGACCACAAATCGCGCACGCCGTTTTCCAAGGGGGTGCCGGTGAGGGCGATCCGGCCGCTGCAATTGAGGCTGCGGAGGGTCTTGGCGGCGTCAGTATCGGGGTTGCGGATGAAGCTGGCTTCATCCAAAAGAATCAAACCAAAGCGGATGGTTTGGTAATGTTTAATATCTCTGATGATCAATTGATAAGAGGTCAATATCACGTCAAAAGAGGGGATGGTACTGAGGGCTTTTTCGCGGCCTGCGCCCTGGATTTGGAGCACTTTAAGGGTGGGAGCGAAGCGCTCGAACTCGGCCTGCCAGTTGCCGAGCAGGGACTTGGGGCAGACGACGATCATGGGGCCGCATTGGTCGCCTTTGCGCTGCTTAAGGAAGAGGGCCACGGCGATGCTCTGGACGGTTTTGCCCAAGCCCATCTCATCAGCCAGGATGCCGCCGCGACCACGGAGGATGCGGGAGGTCATCCAGCAGACGCCTTCCATCTGGTAAGGGCGGAGCATGCCGGCGAGATCGCCGATCTCGGCCTGCACCTCACTACTTGTAACGCTAACCTCGTTAGCGGCACCTGTGGCTTCATCGCCAAAGTAGGCGGCATGGGCTCCGTGGACGCGGGCACCTTCGGGGGTGAGCTCCATGGGGACATCCCGCAGGGATTCCTCCAAATCATCCACGGCGGCGATGTCGAGGATGTACTGTTTGCCGTTGGCCCCTTTGACCGATCTTTGGCCGGAGCGGACCAGTCGCAGGACTTCGGCACGGGGGAGGCGGAAGCCGTCGGTGGACTCGTAGGCGAACTCCATGCTGAGCCAGTCGCCACCGCCCATCTGTCCGGCGGGTGCGACGAACTTGGTTTTGGGCGCGATGCGCTGGATGCCGCGAGTCGCGGAGCGCCAGCGCTCGCCTTCGGTAACGGTGGCGAGGTTACGCAACTGCGGGAGTTCGGAGGCGTAGAAGCGGAGGACGTTCTCGCTGCCCTGCAACCGCAAGACCTGGCCTTCGGGCTTGAAGCCGAGGCCCTCCAAGCGGCGCAAAAGGTGGAATTCGGCCTCTATGTTTTGGACGTAGAATACAAAGCCATTCGATTCATCCTGAAGTGGGAAGATTGAATGACTGTCATCCGAATGGCGCACGGGCCAAGTGTGCGAATTGTAACGGGCGGAGAGTTTCGCATCCACGACCTGCAGCGAGCCGTCGAGCTGGATTTCGAACTGGCAGGGCACGGGGGCGACGTGGAATTTCTCCAGGCCAGCGCCGCGCAGTTCCACCTGGAAGCATTCGCCCAGAGACTCCCCCTGCTCCGCCAGCCAACGTAACGGCTTGGTAACGCTTGAACGACTCAGCTCTCCCGCAAGGGTGGTGAGGGCGGGGGTGTCGGCCAAGTGGCGAAAGAGGGAGGCGGTCTCCTGGCAGATCCACCACGCGCCCATGACGTGCTTCTGGTGGCCGCCTTCCAGTTTGAGGCGGACGGTTTGGGGATCGACGGACTCAATGACCAGCGGCAGACGGACGCGCTCAGGAGCGACGTGGAAGAGACGCTCCTGGCCGTTCGGCTTGCCGACGAAGACGCGGGGGTGCTCGGCCAATGTTTCCAGGAAGGTGTTCAGGCCTGCGCCTTTGAGGGAGATGGGCAGGCTCTGGGGCTGCTTGATTCCCTGGCTGGCGAGCCAGGCGGCGAAGAGGGAGGTTTCGCCCTCGCCGCCGGGGAGGTATTTCACGAAGACGCCGAAGGGTTCGCGGATCTGTCCCTGCAGGAGGGGCTCGGGGAGATATAGGGAGTAGTGACCGGGGATCTTGAGCGGGGTCAGGGGGAGCTGTTTTGTGGCGCTGGTTTGAGCGGAGCTGTGGGGGACGGAACCGGCTGAAGGGGGACGTAGACCGCCGGAACCGCCTAAAGGCGGAACTACAGAACGTGTGCTGCCGGCTGAAGACGCTGCATGGCCTCCAGAACCGGCTGAAGCCGGGCGGGAGCCGCCGCTTTGCTCGCGGACGTGGGCGAGGGCCACGGCGAGGGCGTGCTCGCACATCATGCCGCTGCGACGGGCGTGGGGGCAGGTGCAGAGGTTTTCCACATCGGAGGAGGTGCGGATGCGCAGGCCGGTGGTGAATTTCAGTTTTCCGGAGCCGGCGGTGCCACGGATCATGCCGTCACTGCTGCTGGTGACGACGGCCAAACCTGCATCCACCAAGGAGCGGGCGGACTTCATCACCGCCCAACCGCCGATTTCTCCGAGCCATTTCTCTGTGATTTCCATTTCGTGCTGGCGTGTCCCATGGTTTATCTGCAAAGTCCAGTGCCAAGTACCTATGAGGATTGTCGCCATTTCCAACCAGAAAGGCGGTGTCGGTAAAACGACGACCGCTTTGAACCTCGCCGCGTGCCTCACCCAGCGCGGGGTGCGGGTATTGCTGGTGGACCTTGACCCCCAGGCGAATGCCACCAGCGGACTCGGGCTGGCCCAGGAAGACGGGGGGAGCCTGTACTCCGCACTGGTGGACGGCACGGACCCGCGCCTGGCCATCCGCAGCACCCGGCTGCCGAACCTTTCCATCATCCGCTCTCATCAGGAGCTGGCGGGTTGTGAAATCGAACTGGCCCAAGCAGGCAACCACATGAACCGTCTGAAAGAGGTGCTGGCCCCGCTGCGCGACTCCGGCCATTTCGACTACGCCATTTTGGACACCCCGCCCTCCCTCGGCGTGCTGATGACGGGTGCCCTGGCGGCGGCGGACGAACTCCTCGTGCCCATCCAGTGCGAGTACTTTGGCCTCGAAGGTCTCTCCAAGATCGTGAATGTGGTGCAGCAGATCCGCGAGTGCGGGGCGAATCCGAACCTGCTGCTGGAAGGCATCGTCATGACGATGTATGACAGCCGCGCCAATCTGGCGAACCAGGTGGTCAATGACGTGCGCAATTACTTTGCCGAGACCTGCTACCAGACGCTGATCCCGCGCACGGTGCGCCTGGGTGAGGCGCCGAGCTTTGGCAAGAGCATCATCGAGTATGAGCCCTCCGGCCGTGGTGCGCAGGCTTACCGGGCGCTGGCGGATGAATTTCTGGCCCGGCGCGGGGTGCCGCAGGCTCCCCACGCAGTGGCGGTCGCGGCGGCTTAATCCGATTGCCAAGATCCCGCAGGCACCTCTTGCCTTCGCAGCTCGCGAAGCGTAAAAGGAGCATATGCCTGTTCATTTGCACAGCGAACGGAATGACGCCTCTACGGGCGTGTCGAAGGGCATTCGTGGACGCGGAGCCGGGCACAATCCGGACCAGCGGTTCGCAGAGCTGCATGTGGACTACGATCCCGGTGAAGCGCCGGAGAAGGTAGCCACGAAGTTCCTGCATGATCACTCGTCCAGCATCATCTCGCGCAACAGCAGCCCGGATCTGCCCTTTGAGGCCAGCCTGAACCCCTACCGTGGCTGCGAGCACGGCTGCGCCTACTGCTACGCACGGCCCACGCATGAGTACCTGGGCTTCTCCGCCGGGGTGGACTTTGAGTCCCGCATCATGGTCAAGGAGAACGCCCCTGCCCTGCTGCGCGCCGAGTTGCTGAAGCCGAGCTACAAGCCGGTGACGCTGTCCCTCAGCGGAGTCACGGACTGCTACCAGCCGATTGAGAAAAAGCTGCGCATCACGCGGGGCTGCCTGGAAGTGCTGGCCGAGTGCCGTCACCCGGTGGTGCTGATCACGAAGAACCACCTCGTCACGCGGGATATAGATTTGCTGGCCGAGCTGGCGCGGCATTCCGCCACGGCGGTGTATATTTCAATCACGACACTGGATTCCGAACTGGCCCGCAAGCTGGAGCCGCGTGCGTCATCTCCCAAGATGCGGCTGGAGGCGATCCGCCTGCTGCATGAGGCAGGCATACCCGTGGGCGTCTCCACCGCGCCGATCATTCCTGGATTGAACGATTCGGAAATCCCCGCGCTCATTGAAGCCGCGCGCGCTGCGGGGGCGCAGTTCGCGGGATACACGGTGGTGCGCCTGCCCTTTGCGGTGAAGGATGTGTTTCGTGCGTGGCTGGACCAGCACTTTCCAGGCATGCGGGACAAGATTCTCAGCCGCATCGAGGAGACCCAGGGGAAGACGATGTCTCACGGTGAATTTGGCAAGCGGCTCAAGGGCATGGGTGTGTGGTCGGAGCAGATCGCCGCGATGTTTAAGGTGTCGATCAAACGTGCCGGCATGCTGCACCGGAGGCCGGAGGTGAGTGCGGAGGCATTTCGGCGGCCGAAGGATGCGGGTGGGCAGATGGAGTTGTTTTGATTGGGAGGGATATGGGATGGTTGAAGGTGAATATGCATGGGACGTTCGTTTTTGCCGCAGAGGGGCGGAGGAGCAGAGGGGGCAGAGATGGATTCTGTTGCGGACTAAAGTTACAGCCGATGAGGCTGGCACGTGGGGTGTAGAGTGGGTCGGCTTTGGAGAGCGCGGATGGTGCAGATGTGGCATGAGGTGCTTGGCTGTGTGGCGGAGCTTTCCAGAGCCGGTTGAAAACCGGCGCTCCCAGTACAGAGCTGCTGCGCAGAGCTGGGATGATCCTGGCCTTGCGGCAACGTTGAGCGCCTCATGGCGTTGAGTGATTGAGGCTTGTGATGCCCGCATGCCATCCTTGCCATTTTCGAAGAGGGGGCGTATTAGGTGGCGAATGCCTGACGTCGCCAAGCCAGCCCATGCACCGGCGGACAGAGCCACTCCGGCTTTCTGTGCGCCGAATTTATCGAGCATTGAGGAGCACTACAAACTGCTCAGCTGCCTGCTGGATTACATTCCTGACCGCATCTATTTCAAGGACAAGCAGGGGGCGTTTGTGCTGGTGAGCCGGTCCGAGGCCGAGTATCTGGGGGCGTGTGATCCGGCGGAGGTGATCGGCAAAACGGACTTCGATTACTTCGATCCCGCACTGGCGCAGGCGGCGCTGGAGGATGAGCAGGAGCTGATGCGGCTGGGCAAATCCATCACCGGCAAGGAGGAAAAAAAGCGGCTGCTCGACGGACGCACGGGCTGGGCGCTGGTGACGAAGATCCCGCTGCGCGATGCGGATGGCGGCATCATCGGCACCTGTGGGATTTCCAAGGACATCACGGCGCTCAAGGAGACCGAAGAGGCGCTTTATAAGGCCAATGCCGCGCTGGCTTCGCAGAAGGCGCTGCTGGAGCAGTCCATGGCGGAGCTGCAGCAGACGAAGCTGGAACTGGTGCAGCAGCTGGCGCTGCGCGAGCGAGTGGAAGATGAACTGGTGCGCGCCAAGCGTGAGGCGGAGGAGGCCAGCAGCGGGCTGGGCCCCTTCTTTCAGGTGGCGCTGGACATGCTCTGCATCGCGGGCATGGACGGCTACTTCAAACGCATCAATCCGGCCTTTTGCACCACGCTGGGCTACACGGAGAAAGAGATGCTGGGCCAGCCCTTCCTCGAATTTGTGCATCCTGAGGACCGGCCGAAAACCGTGGCGGCGGTCGAGCGGTTGGAGGTGGGGCTGAACCTGGTCAACTTCATCAATCGCTACCAGCACAAGGACGGCGGCTACTTGTGGATCGAGTGGACCGCCGCGCCAAATGCCGGCAAAACGGCGATCTATGCGGCGGCGCGAAACATCACCCAGCGCATCCAGACGGAGGACGAGCTGCGCATGGCGCGTGCGGCGGCCGAGGCGGCGAACCAGGCCAAGAGCACCTTCCTCGCGAACATGAGCCACGAGATTCGCACGCCGATGAACGGGGTGCTGGGCATGACGGAGCTGCTGCTGAACACGCGCATGACGGGCGATCAGCGCGGTTACTTGAACCTGGTGCGGCAGTCGGCGGATTCGCTGATGACGGTGCTCAATGACATCCTGGATTTCTCCAAGATCGAGGCGGGCAAGATGGACCTGGACAGCCATGAGTTTGATCTGCGCGACTCCATCGGGGACACCCTGCAAACGCTGGCGGCACGCTCGGCGGAGAAAGACATTGAGCTGGCCTACCTGGTGAAGCCTGACGTGCCGGACTGCCTGATCGGCGACATCTGCCGACTGAGGCAGATCATTTTGAATCTGGTAGGAAATGCCATCAAGTTCACGCCGCGTGGTGAGATCGTGGTGGAACTCCGCGTGGAGAGCCGGACCGAAGACCGGGTGATCCTGCATGTGCAGGTGTCTGACACGGGCATCGGCATTGCCAAGGACAAGCAGGCGAATGTGTTTGAATCCTTCACGCAGGCGGAGAGCTCCACGACACGGCGCTTCGGCGGCACCGGGCTGGGCCTGACCATTTCCAGGCAGCTAGTGGAGCTTATGCAGGGGCGCATGTGGCTGGAGAGCGAGCCGGGCAAGGGCAGCATCTTCCACTTCACCGCGCAGTTTGAACTGGGCACCCAGAAGCCGAATGCCGCGCGAATGCTGCCCGACAAACTGCGCGACTTCCAGGTGCTGGTGGTGGATGACAATGCGACGAACCGCACGATCCTCGAAGAAATGCTCAAGACTTGGGAGCTGCGACCGGTCCTTGCCGCCAGTGGTGCCGAGGCCTTGGATCTTTTGGAGCAGGCGCGGGCAGAAGGTGCGCCCATCCCGCTGGTGCTGCTGGACTACATGATGCCGGAGATGGATGGCGCGGAAGTTTGCCGCCAGATCCGGGAACGTTTCGGCGACAGCGCACCGAAAATTTTGATCCTGTCATCCGGTGGCAATCTGACCGCCGAGATCGGCGATGAAGATCTGGGCTATGAGCGCTGCCTGACCAAGCCGGTGAAGCACTCGGATCTTTTTGACACGATCAGCCGCGTTATGGGCGGGCTGATGGCCGATGACAGAACGAGCAGCGCCTATGACATGCCGGGGCTGCAGAGCATGGCGCCGATGAAGCTGCTGCTGGCGGAGGATGGCCGGGTGAATCAACTCGTGGCCATCAAGATGCTGGAGGATCGGGGGCATGAGGTCACGCTGGCCAACAATGGGCGCGAGGCTTTGGAGCTGCTCGCCAGCCAGACTTTTGACGCTATCCTCATGGACATCCAGATGCCTGAGATGAACGGATTTGAAGCGACGCTGGCCATCCGCGAAAGCGAGGCCGGCACCGACAGGCATGTGCCCATCATCGCCATGACGGCGAATGCGATGAAGGGTGACCGCGAGCAGTGCCTGGATGCGGGGATGGATGACTACATCGCCAAGCCCATTCACTCGACGGAGCTTTATCCGCTGCTGGAAAAGTTTGCCAGCCTCAGCGAGACCCCCCAGGCGGATCCCCTGCCCTTTGGTGCTGCATGCCATGAGCCTGTGTTCGACGCCGACACTTTCTGCGACAACATTGGCGATGGTCCGCTGATGCTGGAGCTGATCCGGCTGTTCTTTGAGGAGTCGCAACCCATGCTAGGCCACGCCTGCCTGGCGCTGCATGAGCTGGATGCCGAAGCACTGCATCAAGCCGCCCATTCATTGCAGGGACTGGTGGGCAATTACGCCGCCGCACCGGCCTTCAACGCGGTGTCCGCGCTAACACAGTGCACGCGGAATGGAAATCTGCTGCAGGCGGGGAAACTGCTCGCGGAGGTGACGGATGAAATCGCGCGGCTGAGGGAGGCGCTGGCGGAGTTTGCGAAGGAGATTGAGTGAGGGGGGGAAACCTTCGTGCCACGGGTGAGGGCTGGAGGACTTCAGACGCTCCTAGCGTTTGGATCAATCCTTTGGGGAACGGATCCGAAAGTCACACTGGCAATGTGGTACATCGGTCGCTTTTGACACCACGCGGTTCGTCGTGCCTACCGCCTGCACTTGATGCTGGATAAGTCCGAATCTCCTTCTGCGTGGGTTCGGGATGCGTGACCTTTGTCAGCTCAGAGGCCGTGTGCGGAGCTGCCGCAGCGTGTAAAAGGGTTCGTCTGACTCCGTCATGCGGCGGCTGCCACGTTTGCGCTTGGGCCCGAAGTGCTCCCGCTGATCCATGAAGAGGCCCTCGACAAACTCCTTGCTCCCGAGCGCGATGCCATCGCTGAAGTAGCGCACACGCAGGTGCACGAGCTCCGCAGGGCTGAGCTTGCCGCCCTTGGCCAGAACGGCACGGGCCGACTCTACGCTCACGCCGCGCCGCACGACGTTTTCGTTTTGCGCATCCTTCACTTCGCGACCCTCCGCATGCAGCAGGCAGCGATACGCCACCGCTGCGCCCGCACTTTTCCAACCATCGACCGGTTTGCTCAGCGCCTTGCAGAGTCCGCGTTGCGCTCTGCGGCTGCCGCCCAGCGCCTCCGCGTAGCCGCACCAGCGGTAGTCCTTCGGGTCCTTCACAAGACCGGCGCGCACGGGATTGAGATCGATGTAGGCGGCCATCGTCCGCAACGCTTCGCCTTTGCCCTCCACGATGACACTTTTAAAACGATCCATCCAGAGCGTGCCGCGGCGGCCGCGCCGTTTGTTGAACCAGCGGCTGAAGCGCTCTTTCACCTCTTTGACGAAGAGGGACAGATCGCAGAATCGTTTCTTCAGCGCGTCCACCCGCTGCTCTGCCAGCACGGCCATGCCTCGCTCGCGCAGATCCTTCAACTCATCCCGCAACAAGCCCAGGTAGGCACGGCTGTACAGCGTGCGCAGGTGATCAAACAGACGCGCCTCGCCGTCCACTCCCTCAAACCGCTGCAGCCACGTCTGCCGGTGCGGCACCTCGGCCAGCAGGTGGAAATGATTCCCCATGATGCAGTAGGTCGCCACCTTGACCCCGGAGAACTCCGACATCCGCCAGATCACGCGGCGCAGCGCCTCCTTCTCCACTTCATCAAACAGCACCTCACCACCGCAAGTCCGCGACATGACGTGATAGCAATACGACTCCAGCGGTCCCTTTCCCAGGATGCGGAACCTGCCGCCGGACCAAGATCGCGCGCCAGGATAGAGGCCCGTTTTCGCATTCACGCCAACGAGTTGCTCTTCGAGCGGGAGCGCTTGGGGATCAGCAGACTGAGTCGATTTCATGCGGCCGAAATTGGGTCATTTTTCGCAGTAATCAATTACTAAATGCCTGGCATTATTTTATAGACGCAACGGTGTC
>NZ_JBYFBS010000042.1:0-6622 GCF_057652315.1 Prosthecobacter sp. Pr1
CGGCGGAGCGGCCCCATTGGCTGCGTCGTGTGCTTGCCTGTTATTTCCAAATAGCAGGCGGCGCACTCTCCTTGCCACTGGGGCCGCTGCGCTCGCCGGATCAATAGGACAATCTTTTCGAGAACTGGTCTAACCCATCAAGTTCGCGTTGAATATGTCTTCGGAGATGTGGCCGGCGCGGTAGAGATTGATGAGGCTTTGGTCCCAGCGCAGGTTGCCTTTATAGCGGAGGGCATCCGCCAGCGAGGTGGCGCTGCCGTCATAGGCGCGCATGCCTGCCGCCACGGCTTCGCTGGTGTTTTGCAGGTATTCGGTCACGAGCACCCGTCCATTGAACCCGGTGAGCAGTCCCTGGGAGAGCACAAAGGTCAGTGTCTCGCTGAGCCGATGCAGGATGCCGGACTGCTGATCTTTGGGAAAGAACTCGAGGATACGGTCGATCGTCTTCACCGCACCCCGGGTGTGCAGGGTGGAGAGCACGAAGTGGCCCGTCTGCGCGGCCTCGATACAGGTCTCCATGGTTTCACGATCACGAATTTCACCGATGAGGATGATGTTGGGCGTTTTGCGCAGCACCTCCTTCAGGCCGCTCTGATAGGACAGCGTGTGCCTGCCGACTTCCTGCTGGGTGACGAGCGAAGGGGCCGGAAGCCGCACACCAGGCTGGTTGGGATCGTCCATCATGGCGTCGTAGCGATACTCGATAGGGTCTTCGATGGTGACGATGTGCTTGGGGAAATGGCGCCGCACCCAGTCGAGGACTGCGGCGAGGGTGGTGGATTTACCCGAGCCGGTGGGGCCCGTGATGAGCCCGAGGCCAAAGCGACGTTGCATCAGCTCGCGCAGGCTGTCGGAGATGAGCGGGTCGATGCCGAGCGTTTCGAGTTGATTGATTTTCGCACGCAGCCAGCGGCATGTGACACCCAGGCCTTGCTCGCTGAGATGCACCTGTACGCGCATGCGCACCGGAGATCCAAGCGCGCCTTCTTCACAGCTAAAGTCGATGACCCGACGGCTGCGCACCATCTCCCACATTCGCGCTGCGCCGCCGATGGCATCTGCCTCTGTCCAGATCTCGACGGACTGGCGCATGAAGAGCGCCTCCGCCAGCCGGCCCACGGCTTCTGAATCCTGGATGCCGAAGTCCTCGGCGACCTCCAGTCCCCGATTCGTATGAAGGTAGATCAGCCCACCGGTACGCACTTGCACATCGGAGATTTCACGTCCGGCGTAGGCGGTGGCGAGATCACCGAGGATATTGTTGGTGGAGGGCGTGGAACACATGAAAAGTTTCAGTCTTGAGGAATCTCTTCGATGACGACCAGCCAGTTCATGGGATGGACAGGCGGGAGTTCGGCAGGACTGCGTAAAGGCTTGAGCTCGGCGGTGATGCTGTCGGAATGCACCGCGTCGTCACTGCCTGACCTCATGTCCAGCGGCTGCCAGACAGTGGCACCGCCAGCGGCGAGGCTGCCGAGCTGCCCGTGGTGTTCGATGGGCCGGTTGAATCCGGTGGTACCCACTCGCAGTTCAGCGGCGTAGATGGAGAGCGGCGGATAAAATTCTGCGCCAGCCGCCAAGCCCGAGCCGACGGGAGGGGCAGCAGCAGGGATCGCGTTCAGGTCGTCCCCCACATAGACCCGCAACGGGGCGACGATGCTGAGCCCGGCGGTGTAGTTGGTGAGATTTTTGCCCTGACGGATGATGACACACATGTCTTCCAAGGCGGGCGGATCGCTGACGACACGGACGTTGATCGGGTCCAGCGACGAGTCCACGCCGAAGTAGAGGCTGTTGTTCGTCGCCACGCCGCCCGCGCTCCGTGCCTGCAACCATGCATCCAGCAATGACGGATAAAAAGTAAGGCAGGAGCGATTGCTGTTGGTCAGCTCGGTCTGGAATGGAATGTCGGCACCACCAGGTTCAAAGATGGTTGGCCAGTTGTTGCCGCGCTCGAGCACAACCGTGCCAGTGCCGCCGGCGGAAGTGGGGAAACTCACGCGAATGCTGGTCGGTGTTTGATCTTCATAGCTGACCATGGCCGTGGCCTCGACGGTGATGCGACAACGCTGCCCCCCCGCAGTGTAATCTTCAAACGCGTTCAGCGTGGTGTCCGGCGGGCTGCGACGCAGGTAGCGGGAACCCGTGGGCAGCGGCAGGAAAGCAAGGCGTCCGGAGTTGGCCGACAGAGCGATGGGCAGCACATCCGTGCCTTGTTCGGCCTGGAGACGTTCACGTTCACCCATCGCATCAAAATCAGAGCCCACGGCGACTCCCCCGAGATCGAGATCGGCGGTCATCTCGATGCCGCTCCGACCGGCAAGCCGTGCAGCACCGTAAGCCCCGGTAACACTCATGCGCGCAGCATAGACGGAACCTTGAATGCTGACCGTATCCACATTCCACGCCGTGCCGTCCTGATGCGTGCCAATGGCGGCAAAGGTGGCGGCCTCAATCGGCATTTGGGATGGAATTTCATACAGTGACAGCACGTAATGCCGTGCCACGGTGCTGGTGCTGCTGCCGTAGTTCACGGTGAAGGCCCACCAGTTGCGCTTCGCCACGAACGGCTCCCCGGGTGCGGCATATCCAAAACGGATGTTGGGGTAGGCGATCAAGTTGTAAACCGGATACGCGGTCACATCCGCCAGCAGACCAGGAACTTGCGTCGGGTAACGCTTCAGCGGTGTGACGACCGGGCGCAGGGCGTCTGTGGTTTGCAACTCGGCGCTCAGCTCCAGCAGCGGCGGCACTTTTCCAGCAAAAGCGGGCAGCGCAAACACGTCGGAATAATTGGTGGTGCCGGGCGTCACGCGTCCGGGTTCGCCTGTCAGCGAAGTGATCCAGCTCTGCACCGCGCTGCTGTTATTGTCGCCGACATCGCCACTGAGTTTGCCGCCCAAACTGAGGCTTTGCAGGATTTCAGGGGACAGGCGTTGTGAGGAAGCTGAAAGTGCCACGGCTTCGGCAAAGATGTTGCTCCATGCATAGTTGGCTCCCTCGGCATAACCGGCTTTCATGCAATCCATGGCCCTGCCTGGAAAGGAGGCGACTAGCGCATGCAGGAGTGCTTCCTCGCGCTGACGGTAGTCCACGCGCAGTTGTGACTTCGAGGCCTGGTCACGATTCATCAGCGTGGTCTTGAAGAGCATCGTCAGGCTGAGAGTGAACATGATGGCCAGTCCGGTAACGATCGGCAGCGAGATATAACCTGAGTTACGTTTGATCGTGTGTTGGTTCATCGGCTGCCTCCGCTGTAGGTGATTTCTTCGCCATTCGGTCCGGTGAGCGTTACCGTAAGAATTCCTTCGCTGGCATTGAAGGCAGCGCTCTGGAGTCCCTTGCAGATCAGCCAGGAAGTTTCGGAGCCGTCAGGCTGGGGAGTGTAGAACCGCAACGCCGTGCCGCTGCTGCTGGTCTCCGCTGCGATCAGGCGCTCCTGGGTGGTCTGTACGGCGGTTTTGAAAAACAGCCGCACCGCAGTGCCATTTTGAATCACCGGCGTGCCACCGCCGAGCGCGCTTTCACGGCTGGGGTAGATGAAGAAGTGATCTGCCTGTTGAAAGATCCGGCCCAGGATGTTGCCGATCTGCGGAGCCTCTTGAGCAAGGAAGTTCTGCCGCCGGGTCATTCCCATGAAGCTCAGATGCTGCTGGAGCATGACCACCAAGGCAGCACTGAGCATGACCATGAGGCCCATGGCGGTGGAAATCTCCATCAGAGTGAACCCCCTGGGATTCAGACGGGAGTGATGGGGCGGCCATTTCATTGGAGACGCAGGGTGGAGCGGCTCTTGAGGTATTCCTGGCTGCCGATGCGATAGCTCAGTACGGAATGCAGCCGCCATACCGTGAGCGGAGTCTCCGCATTGGAGGCGACCTCGGCTGTGCGAAAGCGCCGCAAGGTGCCCTGCATCGCCTGACCGCCGGCGACGCGGCCCAAGGTGACGGTCAGTTCCGGCACCGGATCAACCGCGACATCCGGCCAGGCAGACTGGGAGGCAGTGAGATCAGCAAAAGGCAGGCGGTTGGCCAGGGCGCTTTCACGTGAGAGACAGGCGTCGGTCAGCGTCTGCATGATGGTCCATTGATTGCCCGAAATCGCGAGCAAGGAGGCGCGCATAATGATCAGCGCCAGCGCGGAGGTCAGCGCGAGAGCGGCTGACACCTCGATCAGCAAACTTCCGTGTGGACGGAGGCGCTGGCGACGTGGCGGTTTCATGGCGTACCAGGGCTGGAGAGCTCCATGGTGCTGATCTGGCCGCGCGAAGTGATGACGCGGTCCACTTCAAAGGTGACGTGGAACAAACGCTCGGCCGTGCGCCCAAAGAACGGCGTGTAGGTGACGACCTCCAGCGTGTAAGTGCCATCCTCTGAGGCATAGTTGGAAAGGTCATCGACAGACACCGTCAGGCTCTGAGGTACATTGGTGGAGCTCTCCGCCTGGTCTGGATTGTAGTATCCGCCGAACCGCAGTTCGGTCCCATTCACCATCTTGCCGACGGTTCCCAGCGCCTGGTTGCCCTTGTAAACCTGCACGTAGGTGCGGGAGTCCGGGTACAGATGACTGAGCGTTACCACAAGAGACGGAATGCGGTCGATGAAGACCTGCCCAGGAGTGATGTTGCTGACGCTCGCCGAGGCCACGGGCCAGATCTCGATTTTCGGCTGGGCGATGATCGTGTCTGGCACCTGGTAGGAGGCATAACGAACGATGGTGAAAGTCTGCTCGCCGTTGCCTGAACTCAGCGTGGGCGATGTGAGCTGATGATAGATGGGGCCGAAGGTGTAACTGCCGTTTTCCAGATTGGATTCCTCGATCAAATACTGAGCCTGGTTCAAGGACGAGTAGTTTTCAGGGTCATAATTCTTGCCCTGAACGCCCAGATAGACGTCGTGCTCGGAGGGGTCGATGCTGTCCGCCACGAGACCCTGCACCTGGATGTTCACGGAGAAGGGCCGGTCGGCACGGGTGCGTTTCACAAAGCGCGATCCCGCCGGATCTCCACGCACGTAGTCGTCTTCCGAGGTGATGCTGACGGACACCTGGGGATTGTAGGTTCCGATGATCTTGGTGTCGAGCAGGTAGATGTTGCTGTCCCAGGCCGTGCCGCGCGCAAAGAGCTCAAAGAGCGAACCGCTTGTGCCGACCTTCAGGGGGGCCGTGTAGGTCCCGCCGCTTCCCGTGATGGGGGTGTCGTAGATCTGACCGGTGGTCAGGTCGGTCTGTCGCACCCAGGCTTCGGGAGTCTGTCCGAACAGGGCGGTGCTGAAGCAGCAGAGGCAGAATAGTGTTTTCAATTTCACGGTGAGGCGCGATTGGAATCCGAATGTGCGGGCGCTGGTTCAAGGATCGTGATCGGCCCTCCCTTGTAGGTGGCGACAATGAGGCGCTTGTCATAGGACAGGTTTTTGAGCAGAGCTTTCGCCTCCTGGGCATTGCCGCGTGAAAGTGACAGGGGCACCTCCTTGGCAACCAGCCAAGTGGTGTTGCGTTTCAGAAAGCTTGGCCAGAAGGTGAAGTCACCCTGGGGTGAGGCCGCGACATGGACCCGCAGTTCCGCAGGAAGATGCAGAATGGAGCCCACGGGAACGAGAGTGAACTTTTCACCGTCCGCAAGAATGATCGAATTCGTCCAGAGCGAACTTTGAATGGCCGGAGCTGCCTTGGTGAGCGGCCTGGCTTTCGCGGTGAGTTGAGATTTCAGGCTGGGTGCCTCGGCCACCTGCTTACGCAGAGCTTCCTCACTCACCACATCCCGCGCCTGCTGGGCCGACAGGCAGCCCGTGATCGCGATGATGCCGAGGACCCATTCGACGCCGAAGCGTGTTGCAGGTCGGAATGGACGGGCGGACTTCATGGAAGATTCCGGGGTCATTGACGAACAATGGTCACTGTCCCCTCGGGATTGGGACTCTCAGCAAGAATCCAGGCACCCGAGGAAAAGCTGAGCGATCCCGTTGGGACCGGTGGGTCTTTTTGATACTCACCCAAAATGTTGAAGATCCCGTTGGGCTTGTGGGCATTCCCTTCGCCCGCCCATTTCAGACTGATGGTGATGGGGGTGGTGGTCGCCTGGAACACGGCGACGGGAGAAACAAGGAGCGTCTGGAGCGGCGAGAGATTGTAGTCCTGAATGTTACGGAACTCGAGCTGTCCTGCACGCTCCGTAGCACCACCGTTTCCCGAGACGGAGGCCTTGAGATGAAACTGTCCGCCATTGCCATTGGTGCACGAGGCACCAGGAGCCCCCAGGGTGTCGCCCTTGGCCTGAATGCCGGAAAAGATGAATTTGAAGGAGTTCGGCAGAGTGTAAGTGATTTTGAACGGCACCTTGGTCGCAATGCGTGTGCCCGCAGGCACCCCGGGTGCGCCGAGCAGGATGTCTGCCTTGGCACCTGAACTTGCCAGTGCCGCAGCCAACAAACAGGAAAGTAGGAATGACGTTTTCATGGGATGGGTCCTTCAGTAGTTGTTTGCGGTCTTATTTTCTGAATTGGCTCCGCGATGGAATAGTACAATCATTCCCTTAATTAATAGTATTCATAGTAAATATGGCTTCATTCACTTGCTGGCCCTGAGTCGGGACGAATTCGTCTGCATCCATGCGACTGCTACGTGA
>NZ_JBYFBS010000043.1:0-6465 GCF_057652315.1 Prosthecobacter sp. Pr1
TGTCTGTGATGGGATGAATACCGGAAACTCCCAGTGTCTGGCAGATGGCGAGGTAGAGAGCGTTTTCCATGGGCAGCGCATGTGTGTGCAGCAGGGCGAGCAGGCGCTGCTGTGTCTGCGGCGGGAGTTTGTCACCCATCTGCGCGAGGGAGTAGGCGGCTTCCCAGGGCGTCTGGTGGTTGCCTGGCTGATACTCGATCACTTCGAGGAGCGCCGCCTGGGCCTCCGGCGTCATCTTTTCCCCCAGATTTCCAAGGGCGTGTACGGCGAACTCGAGGGAGGCCCCATCCAGCGTGCTCCAGGTGTCTTTTTCCAGGTCGGCGGCAGGCGTTTTCTCTGCTGTGGCAGGGGCCGCCGAGGCAGGTGGAGGCGCTGCGCTTGGCGCATCAGGCTCCGGTGGGGCATTGGTCAGAAAGGGATCTGGCGTGGGGTAGAGAGCAGCCGCTGCTGCGCGGGGATCTTTACGCAGTCTGGTGTTTCTCCGAAGGATGCCCACCAGTGCAGGAGCGGCCTCCGGCGGCATGTGCGGGCCTAGGGAGGACATGGCCTCCACGGCGCTGAAGTACAGGCTGTGCGGCCCGCTCCTGGCTTGCAGAAGCGCCAGCAGTGCCTGCTTTACCGCAGGTGTGGCGCTGGCACCCAGGTGGCCCAGAATTTCTGCAGCCAGGCAGCGTACGTCCTCTTCTGCCTTCTCATCCTGCAGGCAGGTCAGCAGCGCCTGCTGCACCTCCGGCGGCAGGGCACCACGATCTGCGAGTCGCTGGAAAAAATGTTCTGCGATGGTCTTCAGCGTGTGCCCGCTGGCCTCTGGGTCCTGAAACTCCGCCAGCAGGGCGCGGGTGACGGCGGAGTCCGGCTGCGGGCGCACGCCAGCGAGAGCCGGGAGGTCCACAAACTGCTTCTCTTCGTGCTCACTCGTCCCAAAGGGGTCCACGGGCGGCTCATTGCGCGTAGCGTGCTCGTTCTTCAGAAAGTCGGCCACCAGCCGCTGCTGAAAGGCCGCGGGCATGTCAGGCCCCGCCCGCTCCAGCACATCCGCCATGCTTTGGTGAAACAGGAGGTGGGACTTTCTGGTATCCTCGTTTGCATTCTCCGGCGGCGCCTCGTCATACGCGGCCAGCAGCGCCTGCGGCACCTCCGGCGGCATGCGGGGGCCCAGCCGCGCCAGGGCGGTGGCGGCCGAGGAGCGCAGGTCGTCCTTGTCGGCGGGATCTCGCAAGACGGATAGGAGAAACTCCAGCGCCTGCGGCGGCATCTCCGCTCCCAGGCGGGCCATGGCCCGCGCAGCAAAGCTACGCAGCATGGGGGGCGTGTCCGCCTCCAGCAGCAGGTGCAGCATCTTCTTCCGAATCTGCGGCTGCATGCCCACGCCCACGTTTTCCAGGGCATCCCTCGCAAACATTTTCCCGACATCATCCGCCTGCGGATTCTGGATGAATGAGAGCAGCGCCTCCTGCGTGGCGGGTGTCATGGCGGAGCCCAGCGCTCCCAAAGCCTCATAGGCTTTCATCATCAGATCAATGTCGGGGTGTGGATGCTGAATAAAAAGCACCATCTCCATCTGCGCCTCGGGGATCATGCTGCCGCCCAGCTTGTACAGGGCCCTCCTGACCCAATGCTGCGCGGAGTCATTCGGGCTCGCGTCCTTGAGCAGGCGCAGCAGCTCACGCTGCACTTCCGGCGGTGTCTGCGCGCCTAGCTGCACGGCTGCCTCGGCAGCCAGCGACTGCATGTCCCAGTCGGGCAGGGCCAGCCACTTCAGCCACTGCGCGGTGGGGATGTGAAGCTGCGCCACCCACTGCTTGTGCTTGCAGTAGGCCAGTGCGTAAAACTGCACCATGGGCGCCGGGTCCTTCAGCGCTGCCGCGATGCCTGCGCGCTGCCACGCCGCAGGCTCCTTCTCCGGCGGCACGCGCGGCCTGGGTTCAGATGCCTGCGCGGCGAGGTGCATGAAGGCCAGCGCAGCCACAGCCAGTAGTCCACGGTTTCTGTAGCGTGATGCAAGTGCCTTGGCTGGGGTTGAGTGCAACATATCCAATGCTTATCCATCCTAGGTGATCTGCAAATGGCAAAGAGAAATAGACGGATACATCAGCCGGGATGAGCTGAATCAGGCGAAAAATCATGAACCGGTTGGAGTGCTCTGACACCAACATTTTTGCAGCTGCAAATATCAGTCGCTTAATATTTTCCGACCCTGTCGGTTCTTGCCCTTTTCAGGTGGTCGGCTGTCACACGTTTTTCTTTCGGGATGACAAGAGAGTTCAACACGTTGAGCACATTGGGGTAAATGTAATCGTAGTCGCCATAGCTTCTCCCAGGGAGGAGGCGTCGCCCCTGATTAGTTGCATGCACGGGTTGCTCCTTCGCAAGTTGTTTGTCCCAAAACATGGCGGCGATATTCTCGGGATGGTCTATCAGCCATTGGTAGTGGTCCCGGTCCCGTTGTTTTGGCGAAAACGAAAAGATGCCAGGCATTTAGTAAAGGTAAGACGCCTACACTTCTCATTTTCAACCTCATCACAGATCATTGCCTCGGATGCTAGTGGCGCGGGTTTTGAGAAGGGAGGCGGGGAAGCTGGTTGTGGCAGCCGAGAAGAGCCGTTGTGGTTGCAAGTGAAAGCCTGACGGCTTGAGCGGAACGAAGATGATGCGGGCGCTACGCATGAATACCGGCGGCACACGCTGCCTATGCCGCCACCTGCGTGCGCCAAGGACGGAGCTGCAATGATCCGTCAGACGCATTGTAAATCAATACCTTGAATAATCACCTTCGACTAAATGACTGGCATGATATCTTCCGTTGATCAGATAATAGCCCGCGCATCGATGATGGGCTCGCAAACAACAGCTCTCTTCGCCTTCAAGCGCCACAAGCAGTCATCTGCTAAAATTTGGCATTCAATGGCTCATTTATATTTCGGTGAGACATGGATCTGAATCACCGACTCATCAAATGGAGTGGCTACGGTGCGCGCTTTTTTGCTTTGATTGTAGGACATCTCGCACTCCACCCAAACAATCCTGTCCTGATAGAGGTATGCCGCCTTTAGGAGCAGACCAATACAGCCCTTGTCCAACTCTAGATTCTGGGTGGAAACGGGAACATCCATGATGTTGAAGTAGGCCTCATTTCCTGAACGGGAAGGCGGCACCAGAGTCTGCAGCACTTCCTGAAACGTGCGCGCTTCTGCAAGCTTCTCCAGCGTGGGCGGAAGAAAGGGGAACAGGACATAATAGCCATTTTCATCCGTCTTGAGCGACACATAGTCATCTTCGACGTGCATCTTTTTAAAGGGCACATTGTACCAGGAGAGATTATCAAATGAAACAGCCACTTCGTTGTAAATGTCATAGTCCTTGTGGATGAGATCGCGCAAGCCCTTCAGATCATAGAGCCTAAGGAAAGGCAGGATCTGGGCACTGGTATACACCGTCGGCTCTGGGGTCTGCCCGGGGGTCTGCCCGGGGGTCTGCCCGGGGAGGCAGGTTGCCGCCATGAAAAAGCACACAAGAAGTAGAAGACGATTTTTCATAGGTTGGTTCATAAAGGATTATAGGTCTGTGGGCAACGGGACATTCACGGGCTTATTCTGAATCTTGTCATCCAGGCCCAGGCTGGTAAACCAGTCCGGATTAGGCTCATACCACTCGGTGCCCGATCCTCCCTCGTAGGCACGTATGTGGGCGGGAAGATGCTTGTCATTGAATGTGGACCTCATCTTTGTGAACTCTCTATTGCATTGGAGAAAGAACATTTGCTCCATGTTGAGCACTTTCTTTATTGCCTCATCCTCGCTTGCATAAGGCTTGGTCTTGATCTTGAACACATTTTCCAAATAGTATTTGGAGATACGCCGTCCCACTGATTGATTAACCTTGGTGTGGGCTTTTTCGTGCTCGGTCAAATCAGCCACCGTATTGGCGGTGATGTCCGCTGTGTCTGCTCCGGGTTTGCCGGAGGTCCATCGGAGCTGCGGCTTGGCAATTTTGGAAAAAGAAATGTAGCTATAAATACGCGGGGTGCACACATACCCTACATACTTGCCGTTGGCGTCCTTTTTGACCGTCGCCGTCGCGTTGATTTTATTTTTGCCGCCACCGAGCCTTGTAATTGCAAGGCCGCCTTCGTCTTGGTGGTCCTTAAATATATCCGCTGCAGTCAGTGAATGAAACGTTGCGTCTGGTATATCAAACAGGTCGCCCTTGCTGCCGCAGCCTTCCGAACTGCTGCTGGAGGCTTTGACCGCCTTGTCACTCTGCGTGAATGAAATGCCAGGCATTTTGTTCGCACCTGATTGTGGGAGGGCATCTGGGTTTCGCGGTGGCAGTGGTGCGGGTGTCTCCTCAACCTCTGAGTTATTTCTTGGTGATGCCCCCCGTCCCTCATCCATTTTATCTGAGGCTTGTCCCTGATAGGGGCTGACGGGCTGGCTAGGCGCTGCGGGGTTGTTGCCGTTTGCCGGCGGAGTAGACCCACGCACTGGCTGCTGCCGCGCTGCAAGGGTTCGTTCGGATCCCTGGAGGCGTTGTTGTGACGAGGTCCCGCTGGCACCCATTCCCATCTGCTGCCTCAAAAACGCCTCTGGTGCGCTGCGTTGTTCAAACAAGCGGCCTCTCGGCAGGGCGGGCTTGTTGTCTTGAGCGGGAGCTTGCCCGACAGGTGAGCGTGGAGCGGGAGGATGGAAAGCATCGCGGAACTCCTGCGGGGAGGGGGAGAAGCCGCTGTCGCGGGTGCTGGAGGCTTCGGGAGGCGCATCATCGAAGCGGGAGCTGCGGGTGGTGTTTTCCCAGGGCTTGGGGGCGGGGGCGTGTGCGTCCTCAGGGTGATCCTGCGGGGGCAGGTCTTGGGCGGTGATGCGGGGCATGTACCAGGGCCTGTCGTCTGCGTGGTCTTGCGGGGCGGGGGCGTCCTCGGGGTTGGCTTCTGAAAGAGGGGGATCATCCTGATCCTCCAGTCTGGTGGGTGTGGCGGAGCGTGAAGGGATCGGGGCGATCCCTTCACGTGGGCTGTCTTCCCGGAGCGGGCCGGTGGAAGGCGCAGGATTGTCACGCACCGGCAGGTGGCTGTAGGCGCGGACGCCGCCGGCGCGGGGCATGGGCTGCATGGTGTCGTCCTCCTCCTCGTCTTCAAGGTGGTCAGGGCGGCGGACTCGGGTTTCAGGAAGGTGGGAGGTGGAGAAGATGAAGGCCATGCTGGAAAGCTTGGGCCTGGATTTTGGGGTGCAGGTGAAAAGATACCATTCAATGGTATGCAAAGGACTGGGCTGGCGCGGGTGGTCTGGCGGGAGGGAGTGTTATTTTGAGGGCCCGGACTGCGCTGCGACTGCTTTTTTCGGGAGCGCCATGTCCGGCTCTTTTTTGAGGTGGTCGAAAAGATCCGGCGCTTTCAGGAGTTTCAGGCTGCCGAGCGCGGGCTTGAGTTCAGGCACAGCCTTCGCCAGCTCCTCCTGTGTGCGGGCTTTGACCACCGTCTTTTCATCGATCAGCCACCAGATCGTTTCACTGACCTTGTACCATTTCTCGCGCTCCTCAAACGTCATGCCTGGCTTTGGCGGAGGCTCGCAGCCTGTCAGCAGCAGCTTCATGCCGGTCTTGAGCCTGACACGGCAGCCTGCATCGATCTCCTGGACGAGCTCCGCTCTCACCTCATCGCCGATGGCAGTGGCCACCTCCGGCTCATCTCCGGGCACCGCCCTGACGAGATTCAGGCGGTAGCTCCGCTTTCCGTCAAAGGTGGGAAAGCGGTACTGAAACAGGGCCTCGTCATCAAACACATACAGCACCTCGATGTCATCGTCCGAGGTCTTGTGATGACGCTGAAGCTCCCAGGGCGTGAGGCAGAGTGCCGCCGCCGCGCTCAGCAGCAGGGCCAGCAGCCCCAGGCTACCTGGATGGCGGCGGAGAGGATGGCGGTGGCGGATAAGTCCCTGCATGGGTGATGATCTGCGCGGTGGACTGGTCGGAGCTTTGCGTATTGGTAACGGGATCTGAGGTGACTGCAAATCCTGTTCCTGGAACACGTGACATGAGGAGGGGCTTGAGCTGGCCGGATTGAGTCCGTCCCTGGTAGGGGCCATGGTCAACACCGTTCACCATGTCATTGAATGCCCGTTCAGCTTCCTTGTCCACGATGTCAAAGTCGTAGGTGTCATTGACCGAAAAAGAAAAAGATGCCAGACATTATGTACACGAGAGCGCAGCCATCGGCGCTGTCTGATGCCGGATGGCTGGCTGCATTCACGCGCATCTGCCGTACTAACGGATGTACCAGTCTTCGGGATCGACTCTTGCCGGCATCGGGTCGTGCTGCCAGGGAAATTTCGGACGTGGCTCCCATTGGGGCTTACGAGGTTTGGGGGTCGGCTTGAAATCCGGGTGCCAGTCTGGATCCCAGGGCCTGTAAGGCACAGAGCTCTCCGGATCTCCGTCTCCTGGGAGAGGGGGCCTGTAGGGTTTGGGGGT
>NZ_JBYFBS010000044.1:0-6039 GCF_057652315.1 Prosthecobacter sp. Pr1
CGTCTGTGATGGGATGAAGGCCGGAAACAGCGAGCGTCCTGTAGATGGCAAGGCGGAGGGCGAAGTCCGGCTCTGGCTGGTGCAGCAGGGCGACGAGGAGCTGCTGCATGTGCAGCGGGAGTTTGTCTCCCATTTGCGCCAGGGCATAGGCGGCGTCCCAGGGCGTCTGGCGCGTGCCTGCCTGATGCAGGATGACGCCGAGCAGCGCGGTCTGCGCCTCAGGGGGCATCTTTTCCCCGAGGTTTCCGAGGGCGGGTACGGCGTGCTCGATCGGGAACTCGTCCGGCATGCCGTCGGTGTTTGCGGCGGGGGCTGGTGGACTCTCTGCTGTGGGGGCGGGTGGAGAGACTGAATTCGCTGCGGCTGCGGGAGGTGCGACGGCGGCGGGAGATGCTGCGCTGGGCCCAAAAGGATCTGTGGCAGGTGGAGGTGGCGCTGCTGGGGAAGGCGTGGGGCTGGGCCCAAAAGGGTCTTTGCCCGGAGTCGGTGCGACAACGGGCTGAGAAGGATCTGGGGCGGAGGAACGAGCCCTGCCGACGACGGTGTTCCTTTCGACAATGCCCACCAGCACCGGCCCTGCCTCGGGAGGCATGTGCGGGCCCAGCTGCTCCATGGCCAGCAGTACGCCGAAGCGCAGGCTGTGTTCCAGGTCCTTGTTTTGCAGCAGCAGGAGCAGCGCCTGCTTTGACTCCGGGCTGATGCCTGCACCCAGATGCCCGAGCGTCTCTGCGGCGAGTCTCCGCGCCTGGAGGATGGCTTTTTCATCCTGCACGCAGGCCAGCAGCACGCGCTGCACTTCTGGCGGCAGTTCGCCGCGCTCTGCGAGCGGCTGAAAGAAACACCCGGCGATGCTCTCCCGCGTGGCGTCGCTGGCGGTGGTGCTTTGGAATTCGGCGAGGAGTGAGTGGTGCACTGCGGGGCTGGCATGCGCGCCTGCTTTTGCCAGGATGCGCAGCTCAGCGCCAGGGAGGTCGCTTTCTGGCGTGGATCCGAAGTCTTGCGGCTGCGGTGGCTGCGGGGCGTGCGCGGATTTGAGAAAGCGGTCCAGCAGCGCCTGCTGAAAATCCGGGGGCAGGCCCAGCGCCTCCGCCACCTGCTGGTCAAACAGGGCGTGGTATTTTCTGGCATCCTCGTCAGTCTTTGCAGGCGGCGTCCCGGCATACGCGGCCAGCAGCGCCTGCCGCACCTCCGGCGGCATCTGCGGCCCGAGGCGGCCCAGGGCCTCTGCGGCGGTGCTGCGCAGAGTGATGTCCGCGCGGGCGTTTCCCAGCAGGCCCAGCATGAGCTCCCGCACCTGCGGCGGCATGTGCGGCCCCAGATGGGCCAGGGCCTTCGCGGCATAGATGCCTGTGCCTGCGGCTGTCTGCGGGTCTTTCACCAGGGCCAGCAGCGCGTCCAGTGTGGCGGGTGCCATGGCCGCGCCGGTCTGGCCCAGTGCCTGGCAGATCTGCAGATGGAGCTCATAGTCCAGGGGGGCTTCGTCGAGGGCGGCCACCAGTTCCAGCTGCACTTCGGGGATCATGCCAGCGCCCAGTGGCAGCAGTCCCCGGGTGGCGGCCTGCCGCACCTGGGTGTCTGCGTCCAGGGGCTTGCGCAGGCTGGCGAGCGCGCGCTGCACCTCCGCCGGCATCTGCGCGCCGAGTTGTCCGGCCGCCTCCGCCGCCAGCGCCTTCACTTCCAGATTCTCGTGCCCCAGCCACTTCAGCCACTGCGCGGTGGGGAAGTGAAGCTGCGCCACCCACTTCTTGCGCAGGCAGTAGTCCAGCGCGTGATACTGCACCACAAAGTCAGGATCTGTCAGCGCCGCCTCGATGCCGGCCTGCTGCCATGTGGCGGGCTGCTTTTCCGGCGGCATTCGCGGCATGGGTTCAGATGCCAGGGCTGTGAGGTGCATGCCGGCCAGCGAGGCCAGTGCGATGAAGCCGCCGCGCAGTGCTGCGCGCGTCTGAAGGGTGGTGGGGTGGCCCATGCTGCTGGATGCTGATAAGAAGCGGATGGTTTGCAATCTCAAACTGGCGCCACCTGCGCTGCGGCTGCTCACCAGCCGTTGGGAATGACTTTCTTTCTCGCTTTATCCAGATGCTCCCGCGTGACGCCATGCCCCAGAGACTTCAGCACGGGGCCGAAATCGTAGTCACCATATTTGGTGCCTTTGGGGATGATCAATCCATTGTTGATGTGCTTGGAGTCTTCCTTCTTCTTTTGCTCCAGCCAAAACATTTCGGCAATCTCATCCGGAGACAGGGTGGAATTTTCGCCGATCCTGGCCCCGATCTCGGCTGCCGTGTGCTCGGCATTGACGAGGTGTCCCCCGCGCATGGCTTCATTTTCTTTGAATTCCTGACCTTGATCGCTCTTGTTTTGCAATGGCAGGACTTGATGCAGCGCATCTCTTCCCGCCTGGACGGCCTTGTCGATCGTCTCCTTCTTCTTCGGGTCTTCTCCTTTTTTGGCCAGCTCTTTGAGTGTGTTGTAATACACCGCCTGCTGGATGGCATGGGCAAGCTCGTGGGACATGGTGGCGCCTGTCATGTCGCGCGTATTCACGCTGATGACGATGGTGCCGTCCGCTTGCAGGGTGGTGTTTGCCTGGCCTGCAATCTTCGGCACGATTTTGATCTTGTTGGGCAGCCCCTTGACGGCATTGAGCAGGGCCGCAGATGAGGGAGAGTCTTTCAGCTCCCGCTCCATGGCTGAGCGGACCGTCGCTGCGAATGGCGTGTTTTTGTCATCATCCACCGTCATGTTTGACCGTCCGTTTTGAGGTCCGGTGGTCGAAGGGGCGGGCGGGCTTGATTGGGCTGGGGGTGCCGGGGTGAAATTTGGTTTCTGCTGTGGCGGCGGTGTCTTCGTGTCGCTCTTGCCGCCTGTGTCTGGCTTGGGTGTGTCTTTCCTGGGCGGAGGCGGCGCCAGAGGATCTTTCCTGCCTGAAGCATCGGGCTGCATGAGCGGGATCTGCGGATTGCCAGGTGACTGGCTCGCGGCAGCGAGGGTCTGGAATGGCGGAGGTGAGGATGGCCCGCCTTGAGTGCGATCAACAAGATCGTGGAGCTCAGCCTTGCCGGTCAAATCTTGAGGCCGGCCGGTCGCGGCGGTTTGGAAGCCGGGCGTCAGGCGTCTTTCAAAGAGGCGGCCATAGGGCAGGGCAGGCCTGTTGCCTTGAGCGGGGGCCTTTTCGGTGGAGGCGTCTTGGGCGGGGGTTCCCCATGCTTTGGGGCCGGGACGATTCACGCCGGCGCCGGGTGCATCTTCATCAGGGGGCGGCGCGGGCAGATCCTTGGCGGAAAGGCGCGGCATATACCATGGTCGGCTGTCTTCTGGTTCGTGAGATCCGGTGTCAGATTCGGGGGCGTCATCGTGGTAGGGGTAGGCTTCTGCCTCGGGCGGTGGTGGGTCATCCTGATCCTCCGGTTCGGCATGCGGTCGTGGGCGTCCGACGGGAATGGCGGGGCGTGTGGAGAGCGGGTCTGAGAAGTCTGCCTGGGCACGCACGGGCTGGGGCAGGTGGCTGAAGGCGCGGACGCCGCCGGCGCGGGGCATGGGCTGCATGACGTCGTCTTCCTCCTCGTCTTCAAGGTGGTCAGGGCGGCGGACAAGGGATTCAGGAAGGTGGGAGGTGGAGAAGATGAAGGCCATGGGGAAAGTCTTGGGCCTGGATTTTTGGATGCAAGTTAAATAATACCAAAAGATGGTATGAAATGATTTATCATGAAGTGCGAGTGGTGATCATGGAGGGATGTGCGGCGTCAGCGGCTCAAGGCCGCGGCCGGCGCTGCGTGAAATGCGTGCGCGACATGACTCCGCTGGTTTCCTGGTGTGGCTGCAGTCAGGCCAGTATGCTCACTTCGCTGCGGGTCGCAGGGTGAGCTGGTGGCGGGCGTGGGCAAAGGCGGCATCCATGCGCGCCAGCAGTTCAGCGGCTTTGAGGTCGGGGCGGTCTTTGTCACGGATGTTGCGCAGGACGTGGTCGCGCACGGGTTCCCAGACGGGGGCGAGCTGCTGGAGGAGGACGAGGTTCATGGGTCTGCCTTCTCCGAGCTGCGGGTGGGCCCAGAGTTCTTCGAGGTAATAGAGCTGACGTGTGGCGGGGATGTCGTCCAGATTGGGATACGCGTGCAGGAGGTCCACGGTGTGCAGAAGGGCGGCGGGGTCGCTGATGGCGTGGAGCACCTCCAGGACGAGTTCGTCGTTTTTGCCTGTGGGGTTCCGGTAGTCGCTTGCCATGCGGATGACCAGGGAGCGCAGCACCTCCTCCTGCCAGTGGCCGTAGGAGGCCGGGCTGGGCAGGAGGGCGTACTGCTGGTAAAGCTGGTTCAGCGACAGCGCGGCGCGGCAGGTCATGTGAATGCGGTGCTCTGCCTCCTGCGCGTCTTTGCCTTCGCCGTCATAGAGGGGGGTGATGCGCTCCTCGGTCACCTCCGGCTCCAGCAGCGCGGCCATCTTGCGCGCCTCCTCCAGCGGGATGAGGCAGGGCTTTTCGTGGCACGCATCCACGAGCGCTTCCATGGCTCCTTCGCTCACCTCGTGCGCGGGATCGTGCAGGAGCTTGCGGTACAGGTCTGGGTCGATGCCGCCGGACACCATTTCATCTGCGGCGGAGATGCGGTCCTGCGGCGCTTTGCTGGTGGTCAGGCGCAGGAGCTCGGCGCTCCGCTGCTGCTGCTCCTGCGGGGAAAGCGGCGGCAGGGCAGGCGGTGGCTTCGGAGTTTCTCCGGGCTCTGCGGTAGCGGGTGCTGGCAGGGAAGGAGGTGCGGCCTGCGGCTTTGTCTGCGGTGGCGGCGCAGGCAGCTTTTTTCCCGCCGTCTGAACGGCCTCCGCGTAATAGCCGAGGAGCAGGGCGGCCTGCTCCTTGTCCTGCCCTTCCTTCATGGGGTCCAGGATGCGGGTGCGCAGCGAGTGCAGGCGGGGGGCGATGTGCGTGAGGAGCAGGAGATGCAGGGGCCTGTCATGACTCAGCAGATCGTGGTAGGACCACAGCACCCGCAGCGTCTCAAGCAGGACGGGTGACGGGATGTCCGGGGCGTCGAGCTTTTGCATCATCACCGGCAGGGCCTCGCTGAGGAGTGCGGGATCTCTGAGCAGCCGCAGCACGTTCATCATGCAGGCATGGAGCTGTTCTGAAAAAGGGCGCTGAGCACCGGCGGCGGCGAGGAGGAGCGGCATCAGCACACGGCGCTGCCAGCCTGCGTAGGCGGCCGGGCTCTGCTGCAGGGGCTCATAAAGATAAAGCTGGTTCAGCGTCTCTGCGGCAGTGATGATCAGGCCGGACTCGTGGTCTTTCACATGTCCCGGCTGAAACGCGGCGCGGATGCGCTCTGGCGTGACCTCCTCCTCCAGCATGGCGGCCATCTTCTGCGCCAGCTCTGCGGAGAGCGGCCGGTCTGCGTGCGCGGTGCAGGACTCCGAGGTCATGGCGCCGATGGCCATCAGCCGCACGCCGGGGGCGGGGTCGTTCATGAGCTGCCATAGCAGCGCGTAGTCCATGTACGTGTCAGCGAGCTGCTCCACGGCGGAGCGTCTGTCAGCCATGCTGCTGCTGGTGGCGAGGCGCCAGATCTCGGCACGCGCTTTGATTTCCTGCTCAGTCATTTCTCTGGCGGCCTGCCCACGCATGAGCTGGACACCGCCCATGCCGAGGAGCAAGGCCAGGAGAAGATGGCGGAGGAGGGGCTTCTGAATGGCGAGGTTCATGGAATTGGGAAGGCTATGCCGCAGGCTGGCTGGAGCACGGGGGCGATGCAATGCATCCGGCCATGCTTGTCATCTTACTTTTCACCCGCCTTCAGCGCGGACTGCACAGCGCGCAGGGCGGTGGCGCAGTCAGGGGCGGGGTCTGTGGCAAGCTGGGTGGCGAGGGGGTGCAGGGCTTTGCGCAGGGGCTCGTCCAGCGGGTGGGATTTCAAATGGGTGTTGAGGATCTGGTGCGTGCGCCGGGCCATGGCGTGGCGCAGTGCGGTGTGTGTGGCATCGGCGCCAGCACTGTGCGGCCAGAGGCGGGAGATGAGGGGCAATATTTCCTGCGGCGGGGTGTTTTCCAAA
>NZ_JBYFBS010000045.1:0-5908 GCF_057652315.1 Prosthecobacter sp. Pr1
TAGGGACGCGTTGTGTCCTAACTATTACCCACAACATGAACGAGCTTCCAGGTTTCGGTCATGTCGTGAAGATGGCGCAGACCTCGCCAGAGAACTTCCATGCCCGGCGGTGGGTCGTTCTTGCGATCCAGGTAGCCTCCCAGCCGCGCGATCCAGCACACCGCCTCGGCGATGCTGGGTGGACTTTGAGTTTTCGCCTTGAACTGACGCGTGGCCCAGGCGCTTAAAACGGCGCATTCCTCCACCTGCAGCCATTGTGTCGCGGGTGCTTGCGGCTGTTGGCGCGATGCATCGCGCAATGCCATGAGCCTCCAGGCCACGATCAAATCCAGGCTCAGTGCCCGGCGCAGCCTCACCATGTTGCCCAAACGCCGCGCCTCGCTCTGACAGCCGCTCTTGAGCGTGCGGTGGAACACCTCGATGCCCCAGCGCTTCGCATACCACTGCAGCTGTCGTTGAACCTGTGCCGCATCTGCGCAGGGAATGCTCGTGAGCAGCTTCCAGTGCAGAGCCTCGCTGCCTTCCGGCGCGCCCGTCTCCACCGCGTCGATGGCCCAGAGATCCAGCGGTGTGCTCGCGCCAAAGAACCGCGCCTTGTCCCGCGGCACCCCCAGCTTCACCGGCGCGCTGCGCAGCACCAGCGTGGCCGTGCGCTCCTTGCGCGTGCCCTGCGCTGGCACCACGATCTCGACACGCGCCAGCTCCTGCTGCGCTTCGAGATGATCCCACACCACCTCTCCCGTTTCGTGCAGGTGGCGTGCAGGTGGCGTGCAGGCGGCGTGCAGGCGGCGTGCAGGCGGCGTGCAGGCGGCGTGCAGGCGGCGTGCATGCAGGGCGCGCGCGAGCACGGCACATTGCTCGTCGTGCTGCCGGTTGCTCACAAAGAGCTCGTAAAGATCGCTCTCCCGGTCAGAGACGAGCACCAGACGAGGCTGCCTGCCAGAAGCAGCCTGACGCTGGGCCACGATGGCCTCATAAGCGCTGATCCAGCGGTGGCTCTCGCGCTGATCGAGCGCTTTGCGGTTCTTTTGCGCCTGCCGTTGCCGCCGCGAGGGGCCGTCACGCTCGCGCGCCCAGGTGTGGGCATGGAGCACGCCGAGGACCTCGCCCTGCTCGCTGAAAGCCAGCACGCTGTGCAGCAAGAAGCCCTGCGCGCTGCCATTGCCCTGGCCGATGGGGCCGACTCCTTCCGTGCCAGCATGAGTCGTATGATTGAAGCTTGTCGTGTCAGCCACGGCCAGCACGACTGCATGGCCGGCCATGCGCCCCCAGGTCGCTTCACGATGACTCTGCCCAATGTCAGCAGCTTCGAGCCGCTCATTGGAGAGCAGACGGTAGGAAGCTTTGGCAGCCGCCTTGCTGCGGCTGCCTTCAGGGATGGATGCCTGCGGCTGAGCCGCCCAATCTTCAAGCATAATGGCCAAACGTCTCACAAGACGCGGATCAATGCCACTGAGATGCGCCAGCTCGCGTTGCGACCAACCCGCCGCCAATGGACTGCCAATACTTTTGCTTATCGATGACGTTGCTGCTGCCATCCCCCATAGTTTGACCGCGCCTGTCTTTGTACAGCGATCCTTCCTCAAACTTGTGAGTAATAGTTAGGTTGTGTCGCGTCCGTAGAATCCTTCGTCCCGGCGCCGTCTGTCACTCCAGCCTGTCACCCCATTCCTATTGAGCCTTGCGCAATTGACTGACAAGAAGAGCGTTCCTGGTGGAAGTGGACTCGGTGCCTGAATGCGGCAAACTTGCTGCGGGGCTCATTGCAGACGCTGCTGGCAGGCTTGAAGTGTGGCGGAGTGCTGGGTTTGCTTCCCAGCCTGGCTGCCAGAACCCAGGGGAGCACTCGCTAATGCTCGGCACCCCTGGGCTGTATGACGGAAGGCCGTTGGCCTTCAAGACAAGTGCGTCAGTCTATTGAGCAAGTCTCAATAAAGCTT
Source organism: Prosthecobacter sp. Pr1 (assembly GCF_057652315.1). Classification (NCBI taxonomy): domain Bacteria; kingdom Pseudomonadati; phylum Verrucomicrobiota; class Verrucomicrobiia; order Verrucomicrobiales; family Verrucomicrobiaceae; genus Prosthecobacter; species Prosthecobacter sp. Pr1. The sequence continues at coordinate 1,941 of NZ_JBYFBS010000045.1, forward strand.
CCGGCTTTGCCGGGACGGGCCGCGCTCAACGCGTGCGTATCCCCCCCGTTGAAATAGTTGAATTAGTTGCAGTCTACCCCGTGACGGATGGCGTGTGGAAACCACCCCCCGTTGAAATGGTTGAAATGTTTGAAGTCTGCAACGGTGGCGACACCGGCCGTAGCACAAGCCTCCAGCTTGCCGGGATGGTCAAAGCTTAGCACTTGCGTCCCCCCCGCAGAAGATGTGGAAGTTGCGGAAGTTTCTCCGCTGGCGGCTCGGGCAGCAGCGCAGGGTCAGGCGGCTGCGCGCTGGTAAAACTGGAAGCACACGCCTGAGGGCGCGATCATGTGAAACTCGCGCCTGCCCCAGGGCTTGAGCTCGAGCGGTCCGACCCGGGCCGGGATCGCCTGATACTCATCGTAGAGGGCATCCAGGTCGGAGACGCCGATGCTGAAGCTGGCGTTGTCCGCCCAGTTCTGGTTGTCGTTCTCGACGAGCTTGAGGGACACGCCATCGCGCTCGATGCCGGCCATGCCACCGCCCTGCCAGAGAATGGTGAAGCCCATGTGGTCCGTGTAAAAGCTCAGCGCGTCCGCCAGGCTGCCGCAGGTGGGGATCATGGGAGTGATGGAGTGGAAGGTGGGTTTCATGGATGGGACTGAAAGGAGGAGCGTCTGCATGCACACGGGCAGCTAGAAGCGGGGGATGCTAAGATAGAGAAACCACAAGGCGAGCGGCACCAGGCCAAGCAACGAAAGTGGACGGCTCCGCCGGGCGATGATCATGCTGATCAAGGCAAGACCGACGGCAGTTACCAAACTGAGCGTTTCGGCCACTCGAACCTCGGCACGCATGTAAAGCTTCGGAACCGAGGGGGCGTCTTGGAGAAACATTCCGATGCCGAATGAAGCTACACCCCAAGCATAGAAGGTCAGGGCGGCTGTCATGACCCACAGAGTCCAGAAAAGCGTGCGAACTAAACGTTCCCGGCTTGGCATGGCGGTTTGAATCGACGGCATCATGACCCGATGATTGCAGAAAACGCGCAGAAACGCACGACGCCTCAAGCTCAGCCACTGCACGGGGCAGCACAAGGATGAACTTCTGAACCGTAACACGCTGGGCAACGGCGGCTGGAGGACCAGCCGCCCTACCTGCGGTGGGCATTCGTGCACGGGTGCTCGATTGAAGACTACAAAATCACCCCCGGCTCATACTTCGCGGCTTGGGGGTACTCTTTCTTGATGGCGGCCACGTGTTCGCAGAAGGCGTCCACCTGCTGGGGGGCGTCGCCGGCGTTGGCTTTGCCGGCTTCGACGAGGCGCTGCATGTCTTCGGCGGTGAGGGTGAGGCGCACGTCTTCCACGAGGCGGGCGAGGAGGTCGTTCTCGCGCACCTTGCCGGTGCGCAGGTCCTTGGCCACCTGCACGGCGTGCTCTTTGATCACTTCATGAGCGGTCTCGCGACCAGCCCCTGCTTTGACGGCTTCCATCATGACGGTGGTCGTCAGCAGGAAGGGCAGGTAGCGCATGAGCTCCTGCTCCACCACGGCTTCGAAGATTTCCATCTGATTGAGCACGGTGAGCAGCGTCTCCAGCAGGCCGTCCATGGCGAGGAAGGCGTCCGGCAGCATGACGCGGCGTACGACGGAGCAGGAGACGTCCCCTTCATTCCACTGATCCCCCGCCAGACCGGAGGCCATGGTGAGGTAGCCTTTGAGAATGACGTGCAGGCCGTTGATGCGCTCGCAGGAGCGGCTGTTCATCTTGTGCGGCATGGCGGAGGAACCCACCTGCCCTTTCGCGAAGCCTTCGCTGGCGAGTTCCTGCCCGGCCATGAGGCGCAGCGTGCGCGCAAAGCTGGACGGACCGCTGGCGAGCTGGCAGAGCGAGGCCACCACCTGCAGATCCAGGCTGCGCGGATACACCTGCCCCACGGCATTGAAGGCCGCCGGCATGCCGAGGTGCTTCAGGATGCTGCTTTCCAGCTCCGCCGCTTTTTTCGCGTCTCCATTAAAGAGAGTGATCTGATCCAGCCGGGTGCCCACGGCACCCTTCAGCCCACGGGCCGGGTAGCTGGAAATGAGATGCTGCAGATCGCCGAAGGCCACGAGCAGTTCCTCGCCGAACATCGCCAGGCGCTTGCCCAGGGTGGTCACCTGCGCGGCCACGTTGTGCGTACGCGCGGTCAGCGGAATGTCACGCGTCTCCTTGGCGCGACGTGCGAGACCCACGAGAGCCGCCACGCATTTAGACCGAATCTCAAGAAGCGAGCGGAAGACCTGCAATTGCTCCACGTTCTCAGTCAGGTCGCGGCTGGTCATGCCTTTATGCAGGTGCTCGTGGCCTGCGAGGTCGCAGAATTCCTCGATGCGTGCCTTCACGTCATGCCGCGTCACGCGCTCGCGCTCCATGATGGAGGCCACGTTTACCTGATCCTTCACCTTTTCATAGGCTTCAATCACGCCATCCGGCACGCCGATGCCGAGATCGCGCTGGCCTTTCAGAACTGCGATCCAATAATCGCGCTCCAGTCTGACTTTCCCTTCAGGCGACCAAAGGGCGCGCATGGAGGCGGTGGCGTAACGTTCAGCGAGGACATTGGGGATGGAATCAGACATGGGAGGATTGATCTAGGCCAAGCCTGGCGACTTGGCAAATGGGTTGCCTCAGGTACACCCACTGCAAAAAAGCCATCTCCCCATGGGCACGCGTAACATATTGGAATACAAACACTCATCGTAGCCACCATCTAAATAAAATTTAGACCATTGGACTGGCTCTATTCCTCACGCTCGATGCTCCCCATTCTGGATTGATAGCAATTGTATGATATTCTTCAGGATTTCCGAAGTTTTTTAGCTAGCACACACTTTTGGTTTGCAATTGTGGCAATAATTCGCAAATCTACCAATTATCTGGAACCACACATTTAGCCACATCCCGATATTTACCCCGTAATGATAGAAATTATCGGTTAACGTTGTTAACAACTTCTCAACGAGACTCAGTTTCGATTTTTACAGTTAATCGCAGGCAACAAGACACACCCCCCAATTTTATGGCCGATCTAGCAGCACCCGAACTTATGACCGTTAAAGAGACCGCGGAATACCTCCGCATCCCTCTTCCAACGGTTTATTACCTCGTCCAGCGTGGCCAGTTGCCCGCTGTGCAAATCGGCGGTCGCTGGCGCATCAAGCGCAGCCTGCTTGACCGCGATGTGCTGCGCAAGGAAGACGAAGCCGGGCAGCCCACCGTCATGGTGGTGGATGATGACCCCGCCCTGCAGGCCCTCTTCAAGCAGTTCCTCAAGAAGGCGGGTTTCGGACGCCTCGTCGTCGGCACCGGCGCTGAAGCCATCACCATGGCGAAGAAGCAGAAGTTTGACTTCGTCTTCCTCGACCTCAAACTCCCGGACGTTCCCGGAGATGAAGTGTATTCCCAGCTCAAGGCGCTGTATCCGGATCTCCCCATCGTGGTGATCACCGGCTACCCTGACAGCGAAATCCTCAGCCGTATACTCTCCCACGGACCGGTGACGGTGATCAAGAAGCCGATCGAGTACGATCAGCTCAATCTCGCCGTGAAGCAGCTCGGCCACAAAGGCGCCGAAGCCGCCGCCTGAGTTTAGGACAGCCCAGTCTCTCTCACTCCTTCAGCCCCGTCAGCATCCCTGGCGGGGCTTTTTGTTTGGAGAAATGGAGCGCGGAATTTATTCCGCAGCACTCCGCAAGCGTACAGCGGCCCCGAGCTTCTAACACATCCGCTTTAAGCCATGAATGATCATCATTGCGATTTCGTCGCAATCGAGCACCACATCGGTGTGATGAAAATGATTCGCGAATAAGAATCTGGCGCTTCGGCGGAGTGCTGCGGACTGGAAGTCCGCGCTCCTTGGCCGCCTAGTTTCCTCGACCCGCAGCGGATGAAAGGGGGGCTTTCACACCCTCAGTGCCCCCTCTCGGCAACGTCCCATGCGAGGCC
>NZ_JBYFBS010000046.1:0-5462 GCF_057652315.1 Prosthecobacter sp. Pr1
AACCCGCAGCGAAAAACGCGGGCTGAGAAAAAGAGGATTGGGAAGCGAAAAGCGGCTCATGAAACTTGGAATCAGAAACGATCTTTTAGAAAACACAGAAGCAGTTTGGAGCGAGGCGAAAGCCGAGTGAAGACTGCTAGAAAACAGAAAGCTAAATTGTGCGCTGTGCATGAAAATGCGCAGGCATCTGTGGTTTAAACAGATGCAGTCAATAGAGTGCGTCTTGAAAAGAGACGGCTCGAAATTTTTGGAGAGTTTGATTCTGGCTCAGAACGAACGCTGGCGGCGTGGATAAGACATGCAAGTCGAACGGGACACCATGAGTAGCAATACAAGTGGTGTCTAGTGGCGAACGGGTGCGTAACACGTGGATACATTCCGGGAAGCGGGGGATAGCCCAGGGAAACTTGGATTAATACCGCATGTGGTCGAAAGACTAAAGGCAGGGACCGCAAGGCCTGCCACTTCCCGATTGGTCCGCGGCCTATCAGCTAGTTGGCGGGGTAAAAGCCCACCAAGGCTACGACGGGTAGCTGGTCTTAGAGGACGACCAGCCACACTGGAACTGAGACACGGTCCAGACACCTACGGGTGGCAGCAGTCGAGAATCTTTCACAATGGGGGCAACCCTGATGGAGCGACGCCGCGTGGAGGATAAGGTCTTCGGATTGTAAACTCCTGTCATGTGTGAACAAGGCTGCCGTGTTAATAGCATGGCAGATTGATGGTAACACAAGAGGAAGAGACGGCTAACTCTGTGCCAGCAGCCGCGGTAATACAGAGGTCTCAAGCGTTGTTCGGAATCACTGGGCGTAAAGGGTGCGTAGGTGGCGTGGTAAGTCAGATGTGAAAGCCCGGGGCTCAACCTCGGAATAGCATCCGATACTACCATGCTAGAGTACTGAAGAGGTGACTAGAATTCTCGGTGTAGCAGTGAAATGCGTAGATATCGAGAGGAATACCAACGGCGAAGGCAGGTCACTGGGCAGTTACTGACACTGAGGCACGAAGGCCAGGGGAGCAAACGGGATTAGATACCCCGGTAGTCCTGGCAGTAAACGGTGCACGTTTGGTGTGGGCGCAATCGACCGCGTCCGCGCCGGAGCTAACGCGTTAAACGTGCCGCCTGGGAAGTACGGTCGCAAGATTAAAACTCAAAGAAATTGACGGGGACCCGCACAAGCGGTGGAGTATGTGGCTTAATTCGATGCAACGCGAAGAACCTTACCTGGTCTTGACATGCATTGTGTCTCCGGTGAAAGCCGGATAGGGTAGCAATACCCGCTTTGCACAGGTGCTGCATGGCTGTCGTCAGCTCGTGTCGTGAGATGTTGGGTTAAGTCCCGCAACGAGCGCAACCCCTGTGATTTGTTGCCACCGGCGTATGCCGAGCACTCGAATCAGACTGCCTCGATCAACGAGGAGGAAGGTGGGGATGACGTCAAGTCCGTATGGCCCTTACGACCAGGGCTGCACACGTACTACAATGCCCAGTACAATGTGAACCGAGACCGCGAGGTGGAGGAAATCAATAAAACTGGGCTCAGTTCAGATTGGAGTCTGCAACTCGACTCCATGAAGCTGGAATCGCTAGTAATGGTACATCAGCTACGGTACCGTGAATACGTTCCCGGGTCTTGTACACACCGCCCGTCACATCATGGAAGCTGGTTTCGCCCGAAGTGCATGCGCCAACCGCAAGGGGGCAGTGCCCTAAGGCAAGACTGGTGACTGGGATGAAGTCGTAACAAGGTAGCCGTAGGGGAACCTGCGGCTGGATCACCTCCTTTCTATGGAGAATGTCCGATGGCTCACGCCTGATAACGGACAAGGTCGACACTGACTGCCAGCAATGGCAAAGTGTGTGAATGATGAAAGTCCTCACAAACCTTAATACTGCGAATGAGTAGTCGCAGCGCACAATTTAGTTTTTCTGTTTTCTGTGCCTTGAGCGGGGGTTTAGCTCAGTTGGTAGAGCGCTAGCTTTGCAAGCTTGATGTCAGGAGTTCGAGTCTCCTAACCTCCACCATCAATGATCAGCGGGCATGTAGCTCAGTTGGTTAGAGCACCGCCTTGATAAGGCGGGGGTCACTGGTTCGAGTCCAGTCCTGCCCACCATTCATTGTGCACAATCTGTTTTTTTGGGAATCATGTTCTTTGACAACTGTATATAGGGTAGAAAACAAATTCAATTGAGCCATCTTGAGAACCGTGAGGTTTGTAAAGATAAGTAAAATTAAGAATCAGGCGAAAACATTTCGGCGCGGTGAAAGCCGCGCTATTCGAAATGGATTTTAACAATGTAAGATTTATAGGGTATGTAGTGAATGCCTTGGCACTAGCAGGCGATGAAGGACGTGGTAAGCTGCGATAAGCTCCGGACAGCCGCAAACTGGCTTTGACCCGGAGATCTCCGAATGGGATAACCTGTAACGATTCATCTCGTTACGTGACGCTCTGAATACATAGGAGCGTCGACGCAATACCGCCCGAAGTGAAACATCTCAGTAAGGCGAGGAAAAGAAAGCGAATGCGATTCCGTCAGTAGTGGCGAACGAAAGCGGAACAGCCTAAACCGGAAGTTTACTTCCGGGGTTCGGGGCCCGATGTGGTAGTTGAAGAGTTAGGTGAAGCGAATGGAAAATCGCTCCAAAGAGGGTGAGAGGCCCGTAACCGAAAACTTGACAACGCCTAGGGATTCCCAGAGTAATACGATCCACGTGGCATTTCGTATGAATATGTGCCGACCACGGCATAAGGCTAAATACTCGCTAGTGACCGACAGTGAACAAGTACCGCGAGGGAAAGGTGAAAAGAACCGCCGTGAGCGGAGTGAAATAGTACCTGAAACCACATACCTACAAGGTGTCAGAGCCGGCTTGTCCGGTGATGGCGTGCCTTTTGCAAAATGAGTCTGCGAGTCAGTCTGTGTGGCAAGCCTAAGTCCTTCTGGGACGGAGGCGGAGCGAAAGCGAGTCCGAACAGGGCGACAAGTCGCACGGGCTGAACCCGAAGCGGAGGCGATCTACCCATGGCCAGGTTGAAGCGTTGGTAATACGACGTGGAGGACCGAACTGGTGAACCTTGAGACGTTCTCGGATGAGCTGTGGGTAGGAGTGAAAGGCTAATCAAGCCCCGTAATAGCTGGTTCTCCCCGAAATGTATTTAGGTGCAGCGTCATGCGCTGATCGAGGGGGGTAGAGCACTGAATGAGCTAGGGGACATACCCGTCTACCAAACTCAATCAAACTCCGAATACCCTCGAATGTAGCATGGCAGTAAGACAGTGGGGGATAAGCTTCATTGTCGAAAGGGAAACAGCCCAGCCCTGCAGCTAAGGTGCCCAAATGCCGCTAAGTGGAAAGGAGGTGAGATTTCATTGACAGTGAGGATGTTGGCTTAGAAGCAGCCACCATTTAAACAGTGCGTAATAGCTGACTCATCGAGAGATCTCGCGCCGAAAATGATTGGCGATTAAGCGGCATACCGAAGCTCTGGATTGTATCAGCTACGGTTGATACAGTGGTAGGGGAGCGTTCTGTGAGCGTCGAAGCGTGAAGGCGACTGACCGTGGAGTTCACAGAAGTGAGGATGCAGACATAAGTAACGTTAAGGGCGGTGAAATCCCGCCCCGCCGTAAACCCAAGGTTTCCTGGGCAACGATATTCGTCCCAGGGTTAGTCGGGAGCTAAGTCAAGGCCGTATGGCGTCGGCGATGCACATTGGGTTAATATTCCCAAACCGGCTATGGTTAAACCAGGACGTTCGTGGAAATTGAGAAAGCATGCCGGCTGAAAGTGGCAGAAGGAGGCGGGGCAACCCAAATCCGGTCTTTTGATCCGACCACCGAGAAAAGCGTTTTGGCCCTTTCCATGGCCGCCCGTACCGCAAACCGACACAGGTGGGTGGGTAGAATATACCAAGGCGAAAGAGTGAAACCTCGTTAAGGAACTCTGCAATCTAGTCCCGTAACTTCGGAAGAAGGGATGCCCTCTTAGGAGGGTCGCAGTGAAAGGGGACAACCGACTGTTTATCAAAAACACAGCATTGTGCCAAGACGAAAGTCCAAGTATACGATGTGACACGTGACCAATGCGGAAAGATTAAGGCAAGGGGTTAGCCGCAAGGCGAAGCTCTGAACCCAAGTCCCCGTGAATGTCGGCCGTAACTATAACGGTCCTAAGGTAGCGAAATTCCTTGTCGGGTAAGTTCCGACCTGCACGAATCGTGTAACGAGTTGTCCGCTGTCTCAACGAGGGGCTCAGTGAAATTGTATTAGCAGTGAAGATGCTGCTTACCCGCAGAAGGACGGAAAGACCCTATGCACCTTAACTGTAAGCTGTCACTGGTCGTTTGGTTTCCATGCTTAGCGTAAGTGGAAGACTTTGAAGCGTAACTTTCGGGTTACGCAGAGTCGTCAATGAAACACCACCCTTGGGTATTGAACGATCTAACCGCAGTCCATGAATCTGGATGTGGGACCATGTCAGCCGGTCAGTTTTACTGGGGCGGTATCCTCCCAAAGAGTAACGGAGGAGCGCGAAGGTTGGCTCAGCGTGGTTGGTAATCACGTGTTGAGTGCATTGGCATAAGCCAGCCTAACTGTGAGACCTACAAGTCGAACAGATGCGAAAGCAGGCCAAAGTGATCCGGTGGTTTAATGTGGAATTGCCATCGCTTAACGGACAAAAGGTACGCTAGGGATAACAGGCTGATTTCATCCAAGAGTTCATATCGACGATGAAGTTTGGCACCTCGATGTCGGCTCGTCGCATCCTGGGGCTGGAGAAGGTCCCAAGGGTCCGGCTGTTCGCCGGTTAAAGCGGCACGCGAGCTGGGTTCAGAACGTCGCGAGACAGTTCGGTCCTCTATCCTCTGTGGGCGCAGGAAAGTTGAGGGGTTCAATTCCTAGTACGAGAGGACCGGAATTGACGCACCTCTGGTGTTCCAGTTGTTCTGTCAAGAGCATCGCTGGGCAGCTATGTGCGGAAGGGATAAGCGCTGAAAGCATCTAAGTGCCAAGCCCATCCCAAGATTAGCTTTCCCTGAAGGATCGTGGAAGACTACCACGTTGATAGGCCACGGGTGCAAGCGCAGTAATGCGTTCAGCTTAGTGGTACTAATCATCCGTTTGTCTTACATTGTTCCATTTCAACCAAACTGAAGCCTGGTTCGAGGCTCAAAAGAATTTGCCAATACCCTGTATGCAGTTGTCAGAGAACACTCCCTGAAGTGTCTCCAGACACTCGGTTCATATGCCTCACCCGCATGATGAGCCGCAGTCTGGTGACCATGGCACAGTGGTACCACCCGTTCCCATTCCGAACACGGAAGTGAAACGCTGTTGCGCCGATGATAGTATGGCGAAAGGCTATGCGAAAGTAGGACGTTGCCAGATTAAACATCATCCCGCATCTCGTAAGAGATGCGGGATTTTTTGTGCCCGCATTCCGAGACCAAAC
>NZ_JBYFBS010000047.1:0-4142 GCF_057652315.1 Prosthecobacter sp. Pr1
TGGGCGGTGAGAAAGAGTACCGGGAGGCCGAACCCGCGTGCGCGCATTTGTTCGACGACAGCGAAGCCATCCATGTCTGGGAGGCCGACATCGAGGATCACCGCGTCAAAGGACTCCGTGCCCAGCGCGATGAGCGCCGCACCGCCTTTTTCCCGCCAGATGCATGAATGCCCTGCCTCGCTAAGCCATAGGCTGGTCTGGCGGGCAAGTTTGGTGTCATCTTCGACGAGGAGCAGGTGCATGTGGGCGGTGGCGCTGAGTTTGCACAGGAGTTGCGGCCGCAACACTCGATTCCATCACCATTACCAAATGATAACGTGTCTGGCCCCGATAACCGTGGCGGAATGAAGGGTGAATAACGCATCCTGCATTCATGGCGGCTTGATCCCCTGGCACCCAGTGATTTTGGAGTTCCGCACGGGCATATACCTCCGCACTCACCAGCATTTCGGTGGGGCACGTCGTTCGGGTAACACCCCATGGTCAAGTGCGTGGGAAATGGCTGCGCAAAAAAATGGCCTGTATCAGATGCGGCATGCTGCCGACGCTGATGCTCGGGCCACCACCCCAGAAATCCAACTGCTATGAACAAAATCCTCGTCTGGGACATCCCTGCCCGCCTCTTTCACTGGGCCTTTGCTGGCTCACTCACCGCTGCCATCGCCATCGGCTTCCTTGTCGATGATGATGCGCCGATGTTTCAACTGCACATGCTGTTCGGCATCGTCGCGTTGTTCCTGCTCGCCGTGCGTGTGGTGATGGGAATCGTCGGCTCACGCTATTCGCGGTTTTCGAGTTACCCGGTGCATCCGCGCGAAGTCGCCAGCTACATGATCAGCGCCGCTGTTTCGAAGACGAAACTTTACGCGGGAAACAATCCGGGATCGGCGACGGCAGCCGTGCTGATGTTCCTGCTCGTTCCTGCCTTGTTCATCTCGGGCATCGGCTACGGCGGTGAGGCGATCGAAGAACTGCACGAAGCCTTTGCGTGGGCCTTGCTGGTGGTCATCGTGATGCATCTGGCTGGGCTGGCGTGGCATACGATTCGGCATCGGGAGAACATCTCGCCAGCGATGGTCACGGGAAAAAAATCGGGCAGGGCGGAGGATGCCATTTCATCCAGTCATGCGGTCTGGGGCGTGATCATCGCCATCGTGGCCGGTGTGTGGATCGCGGCGCTCTTTGCCGGGCACAATGCCAGCACGGCCACGGTCAAACTGCCGGGCCTCGGAGTGACTTTGCAACTCGGTGAAAACGAGGGCGGCAAAGGCAAGCAAGGCCGCGAGCGCGACGACGACTGAAATTATGAAACGCTTCCTCACATTTTTGCTGTTCCTGACATCGCTCGTCGCGCAGGCGGGCGTGGTGTTTGAGCAGCCGCATGATGGCAGCGGGCCGCTGCTGACATCATCGCGCTATCAGCCGAATGGAACGGACTACGACCAGTTTGTGTGGGACTCGTTCAGCGTGCCGACGGCGCAGGCGGTGACGGAGATTCGCTGGCGCGGCGGTTACGATCCGCAGATGGCTTATTGGGGTGGAAACATCGTGAACTTCCGCGTGTCGATCTATGAATCCACGCCGGGCCTGTCGCAGCCGCATCTGGGTCCGGGTTATCCAGGCACGCCTGCGACGCTGGTGGCCTATGACACGGGAAACAAGGCGGGAGAGACGAGCGCGGGCGTGTTTGGCGGTGTGTCGATGTATGATTACCACTTCGTTTTGCCCACGGTGTTTCAGGCGCAGGCGGGAAAGCTCTACTGGGTGCAGATCGAGGCCGAGTTCACGGCTGGTCTGCCGTATTGGGGCTTTGCGGGTGGCACGGGCAATGGCTCGCACTTCCGGCGTATCGCCGGGCAGGCGGACTATTATTTTCAGTATGCGCCGGGCGATGCGGCGTTCAGCATCATTACCAGTGATGGGCCGACATACAGCATCGCGGCGACTGAATCACCCATCGGCAGCGGCACGATCACGAATGCGGGCCTGTATCCGCAAAACTCTGCCGCACCGCTCATCGCCACGCCGAACGCGGGCTTCGCCTTTGTGAACTGGACGGAGAATGGCAACGTGGTCAGCACGAATCCGAACTACACCTTCACCGTGACGGGAAACCGCACGCTGGTGGCCAACTTCGCCACGGGCTCGCTCATCACGACGACATCATCGCCGCTCACGGGTGGGACGACAGATGGCGGCGGCAGCTTTGCGAATGGCAGCAGCGTCACCGTTCAGGCGGTGGCTTCCACGAACTACAACTTCGTCAACTGGACCGAAAATGGAGTGCCCGTGAGTGCGAGCGGGAGCTACACCTTCACCGCCACCGGAGATCGCGATCTCGTCGCCAACTTCACTTCATCCGCCAGCAACCCCGGCATCGTTTTCTCACAGCCGACGACGACTTCCGGCACGCTGCTACTCTCCTCCTACATGCTGCCAGATGGGAACATCGATGGCATGGAATATCGCTTTGAAAAGTTCACACTCGCCACCACCACGGGCATCTCGCATCTGCGCTGGCGCGGCGGTTACGTTGGCAACAATCAGGCGGGCAATCCGGTGGTGGAGTTCATCATCAAAATCTACGGATCCACCGCGAATGGATTTTATCCCGACATCGCCAATCCCGTTCTGAAAAAATACACCATCACTGGCAACGCCAGCGAGACAGCAGCAGGTCTGTTCGGCGGCGTGCAGATGTTTGATTACTCGGTCACGCTGCCCACGTCCTTCGTTGCCACGGCAGGCACTGGCTACTGGATTCAAATTGAAGCCTCGCAATACGGCTATCCGCTCACCTGGGGGCATGCGACCGGCGCTGGCGGCGACAACGGGCACTATCGCCGCATGGGCAACAGCTACTACGGCGGCGCGGGCGACCTCGCGCTCACGCTTTCGGCGGATGTGCCCACCAGCTACGCCATCGCCGCCACGTCGTCTTCAGTGAATGGCGGCAGTGTCAGCGGTGCGGGCACCTTCGCACTCGATGCCGTCGTAAATCTCTCCGCCACGGCCAAAACGGGCTACGCCTTTGTGAACTGGACCGAGGGCGGCACCGTCGTGAGTTCGTCTGCGCTGTATTCGTTTCCTGCCGCGGAGAATCGCACGCTCGTCGCGAATTTTCAGCCGACCTATCAACTCGTGCTGACGAGTTCATCACTGACGATGGGCACCGTTGCAGGCGCGGGCACCTACCTCATCGGCAGCAGCATCACCGCCACCGCGACGGCCAAGCCGGGCTATGTTTTCCTCAATTGGACCGAGGCTGGCAACATCGTCAGCACCACGCCTGCCTACACCTTCACGCTGCTGACTCAGCGCACATTGCTGGCAAATTTTGCCGCCGGATTCACCGTCACTACGACTCCGTCTTTCGCACCCGGCGGCAGCGTGAGCGGAGGCGGCGGCTACGCCACGAACGGTGTGGTCACGCTGCTCGCCACACCTGCCTCGGGCTATCAATTCACCGGCTGGACCGAAGGAGTCATCGTCGTGAGCGCCAGCAACAGCTTGTCCTTCAACGCGACCTCGAACCGCGCACTCATCGCGAACTTCGTGCCCATCGTCGGCATCACGAACGCCACGCCGGGCTCCATCGTCTTTGCATGGCCTGATTCGGCCACCGGATGGGTTTTGCAGGAAAGCACCGACCTCGGTGCCGCGAGCTGGACGGCCTCGACGCTGCCCGTGACCACCAGCGGCGGGCAAAACCAAGTCTCCATCCCGAATCCCACTGGCAGCCGTTTTTTCCGGCTCTCCCATCCATGAAAACATTCGTCTCCCTCCTCGCATTCATCCTGACTTCCATCGGCCCCCAGGCGGCGGAGATTTACAGCCAGCCATCGGCGGCGGGCAACACGGGCTTCCTTTCCTCCACCGAGGTCAATGGCGGCAGCAATCTGGAGTCGTTTGTGATCGAGTCGTTCACCCCGGCGACGACGCAAACGCTGCGCGAGATCCAATGGCGCGGCACGCGCACGGTCTCGGTGCCGGTGGATTTCAAAATCAGCATCAGCCCCAGCACCGTGTGGCACACGAACAACGCCGCCAGCGAGACGCCCACCGGCACACCCGGTGTCTATGATTACAAGTTCACGCTGCCAGCGGGCCTGGTGCTCACGGGCGATGCTGCTGAGGTTTTA
>NZ_JBYFBS010000048.1:0-2476 GCF_057652315.1 Prosthecobacter sp. Pr1
GTTAGCGTCACGCCAAACACCTCAGATTTGAGGTTGCGTTTGAACTTGGATCGCTACGCCGCTTTGCGATGATCCGTGAGCTGTTGTGCCTTGGCCCAGGCTGCCGGTATGACGTCCTTGATCTGCCGATTGGTCATTGTGGGCAGACGGGTGAGCACGTCGCGCAGATAACTTTGCGGATCAATGCCACGGCTGCGGCAGGCTTCGATGATCGTAAAGAGGACCGCGCTGCGCTGACCGGCTTCAGCCTCGCCGATGAACAGCCAGTTCTTCTTGCCGATGGCTGTGGGCCGGATGGCATTCTCCACAGGGTTGTTGTCGATCTCGATCCTGCCGTCTTCGAGATACACCGTGAGCATGGGCCACATTGTCAGCGTGTAGTCGATGCCACGGCCCATCGCGCTTTTGGGCAGATGCCGGCGGCTGCGCTTCATGCGTATGAGGGCCCGATGGATGCGCTCCACGATCATGCGGCTGTGACTGGCGCGCATGGCCTGACGTTGCCGAGGGCCGGCCTTGGCTGCGCGCAGATGTTGTTCGATGCGGTAGAGATGCTGGATCTGCAGCAGCAGCCAGCCGGCGTGCTGCGGAGCGCTCTCGATGGCCTCATGGAACTTGCGCCGGGCATGTGCCCAGCACGCCGCCAGGGTGATGCGGCCTTCACTGCGCTTGGCAAAGGACGGATAGGCTTGGTAGCCGTCGCACTGCACGGTGCCGGTGAAGTCAGCGGGGATGATGCGCTCCAGGCAGAGCGCGGCACGGCTGGTGGCCCAGGTGAAGCTCACGTCGGCACCGGGCCGTTTGCAGGCCCAGAGGTAACCCTGTTTCGTCTGGCCGTTGCCGGGGCTCAGATACTCGACAGGAGTCTCGTCGATCTGCACGTACCCTCCCGCCATCACACCGGTGTGGATGTGCTCATAGACCGGTCTCAACCAGTCAGCGGCAAGCGCCAGCCAGCGTGCCATGCTCTGCCGTGGGATATGGATGTCATGCCGGGTGGCGTAGATCTGCTCCTGCCGGTAGAGCGGCAGATGATCGCAGTACTTCGCCACGATGATCTGCGCGAGCAGTCCCGGTGCGGCGATGCCGCGCTCCTGCAAGGTGTTGAGCGCGGCGATAACGGGGGACTGGTGGGGCTCGTCGCGCTTCACATACTTCCTGCGGATGATGCGGCGGCGCAGGAACCGTGCGGGCTGGTAGTCGAGCTGCTCGGTGACTTCTTCGCCAATGTGCCGCCAGGCCTCGGGCGCAGCGATGACTTCAGCAGGTTCGATCACTTCATCCACGGCGGGCAGATGCTCAGGCACACGTGCCTCGCGCTCTTTGCGTGCCCTGGAAGGCTTGCTGTCCTTGCCGCGCTCTTTGATCTCAGCCTCCAAGGCGCCGGGGCTTGCGCTGGAGGCCGGGTCTTTTTTTGCGCCGTCATCCCCGCCCTGCAACAGCAGCATGAGCTGGTTGTCATCGAGCTGTTCGCTGCTCTTGCCAAAGATGCGGCGGATGAGCAGGTCGATCTTTTCGCGCAGCAACCGGTTCTCCAAAGTGACCGCTTCAAGCTGGGTGCGCAGCGCCGCGACTTCCTCGGTGAGTCGGGCTTCCAGCGGCGTCATCATGATGGCCTGGAGAGGAGCAAAACCCGTACCAACTTTGCGCCCGGATGATGCGGTTCAGGAACTGTTTTTTCACTCCCGCTGATACCATCCGCGCGGCTTTGCCCCGTGCATGTCGATGCCGTCGGTGAGCAGCGCAAAAGCCTCCGGTGCGAGCTTGAGCCCGGCCAGCCCGGACTCTGCCGCCTTCGGCCAGAAGAAGGTGCCTTGTTCCAGCCGCTTGGTCATCAGCCACAGCCCCGTGCCGTCGAAGTAGAGGATCTTCAAACGTGTGCGCCTCTTGTTGGTAAAGGCGAAGATAGCCCCGCCGCGCACATCAGCCCTGAGCTTCTCGCCCACCGCCGCCTGCAGGCCTTCAAAGCCTTTGCGCATGTCGATGGGATCGAGCGCCACGAACACTTTCAAACTGCCGGTGAAGCTGAGCATGGCAGGGGTCAGGCAAGGGCTTTGAGCAGTTGCACAGCAAGGCCCACCTGCGAGCTCTCGCGCAGTTCGATGCAGGCACCGCCGGGCAGCACCACACGCAGCATCCCGCAGGCAGGCGTTGCGGTGGCGGGCACCACCTCGGCAAAACGCAGCGGCGCTGCGCTGGCTGCCGCCCCTGTCGTGGCACGCCGCTTTTTATGCTTCTGCACCCATGTCGCAAAGGTTTGATAGCGCACCCCGGCGAGCTGAGCAAACTTTGTGGCCGGCAGCCCGCTGCGCTCAAACTCCAGCAGCAGTTCCTCACGCCGCTGCGGCGGTACGCGCACCCGCCCACGGCTGTCTGTCTTCAAGATGATCAATGTCGTATCCATAAACGTCGTAGCTGATCAGCTACGACGTTTATGATGCCAGCACTTTCAGATGGCACTCCGTGTGACGCTTAC
>NZ_JBYFBS010000049.1:0-2170 GCF_057652315.1 Prosthecobacter sp. Pr1
TGCCCGGAACGAGCTGAAGCTCGTGATTACCTTGTGCATGCAGCTGTTCATACACACAGTCCGGTGCGCCGAACTGTCTCTTGCATCTTTGACCACACTGGCTAACAGCATTGGTCCCTGATTCAAACAGGGCTTCGGGATTGTCCTGAAGATTCCTCATGTCAGAACACAAAAACTCAAACAGTTGGACCCTGGCCCTAGTTGCCTTGGGTGTGGTATTCGGGGACATCGGTACGAGTCCGCTTTACGCGCTGCGTGAGTGCCTGACGCATGCGGGTTACGTGCCAGGCCGGGATGGAGTGGACATGATCTACGGGCCGATCTCGCTGATGGTTTGGTCGCTCACGCTGATGGTTTCGATCAAATACCTCGGGCTGCTGAGCCAGGCGACGGCGCAGGGTGAGGGCGGGATGTTTGCGCTGCTGTCCCTGCTGCGCTCCAAAAAGGAGGCCCTGAGCCCCAAGTCCAGCGCCTTTGTGGTGCTGGTGGTGCTGTTTGGTGCGGCGCTGCTGTATGGCGATGGCATGATCACCCCGGCCATCTCGGTGCTCTCTGCGGTGGAAGGGATGAAGCAGATCAGCTCCACCCTGCCCCAGCACGTGATCGTGTACATCTCCGTGGCGATCATCTTTGGCCTTTTCATGGTGCAGAAGCACGGCACGGCGCGGATTGGCGTGGCGTTTGGCCCGATCATGATCCTGTGGTTCGCGGCACTGGCGTCACTGGGATTTTATCGTTTCATTGAGCATCCGGAAGTCATCGTGGCGCTGTCTCCGCACTGGGGGATTTATTACCTGATGCATCATGGATATCATGGGATCGTCATCATGGGCATGGTGCTGCTGGCGGTGACTGGGTGTGAGGCGCTGTATGCGGACATCGGTCACTTCGGGTCCAAGCCGCTGAAGCGGGCGTGGTTCATGCTCGTGTATCCTTCGCTCATCCTGAACTACCTCGGCCAGGGTGCGCTGGTGATCAGCGATCCGGCGGCGCTGGAGCATCCTTTCTTCAAACTGGTGCCGCAGCCGCTGCTGGTGCCGATGATCATCCTGGCGACGGCAGCGACGATCATCGCTTCGCAGGCGATGATCACGGGTGTTTACTCCCTCACGCAGCAGGCGGTGCAGCTCGGTTATCTGCCACGTCTGAAGATCATCCACACCAATCCGGATGTGCGCGGGCAGATCTACATGCCGCAGGTGAATTTCCTGCTGATGGTGGCCTGCATCGCGCTGGTGATCGGCTTTGAGACATCGAGCAATCTTGCCTCCGCGTACGGTCTCTCGGTGTCGATGGAGATGTTTCTCACCAGCATTCTGTTCTTCTTTGTGGCCCGCCGCATCTGGGGCTGGGCGTTTTGGAAAGCCTTTCTGCCGGTGCTGGTGTTTACGATCATTGAGCTGGGCTACGTCTCCGGCAGCCTGATCAAATTCATGCAGGGTGCGTGGTTTCCGCTGGCCGTGGCGGCGTGCATCTGGGTGATCATGAAAACGTGGACGGATGGTCGCGCCATTCTGTTTCAGGCCATGCAGCGTGGGCGCCTGCCGGTGGTGCATCTGATCGATGAAATCAAAAAGGACCGCATCATACGCGTGCCCGGCACGGCGGTCTTCATGTCTGCCAGCGCCGACGGCCTGCCGCTCGCGCTGCTGCACCACCTGAAACACAACAAGGCGCTGCACAAGCAGGTGGTGCTGCTGAGTGTGAAGTTTGCGGATGTCCCGTATGTCCGCGAAGAGTCGCGCCACGAGATCAGCGAGTATCACGAGGAGTTTTACCGCGTCATCCTGCGCTACGGTTTCTCCGAGTCGCCCGATGTGTTCAATGACCTTTGCATGGCGATGTCTGAGAAGACCAAGGTGAAGCGCAACGGCATCACCTTCTACCAGAGCCGCGAAGTGCTGCTGACGAACGGGCCCGGCAAGATGGCGGCGTGGCGGAAAAAGCTGTTTGTGATGCTCTCGCGCATGTCCCGCCCTGCGACGGGTTACTTTGATCTTCCACCACGGCAGGTCATTGAGCTGGGGATTCAGCTGGAGGTGTAGCGGGTCGGATCCCCACTTCGCAAATCAACAATCCCTGTTCGACCAGGGCTAAGCCCAAGGCCAGTCAGAAAACCCAAGCCATGAAGAAGGCGGCATAGGAATAACGTCCATGTAACGCGAAGAAG
>NZ_JBYFBS010000050.1:0-2021 GCF_057652315.1 Prosthecobacter sp. Pr1
CCCCCCTTCGCCGCCCTCAGGACGGCGCACCTTTTTCATCGCCTGCGATACGACAGACCCGAAACTTCGGACCCGCAGCAGCGGTTCCCTACCAGCCCTTCGGCACGCGCTGCTCTGGGTGGATCGGGTCGCCCTGACAGGATTGCACCTGTCAGGGCTCCCACACCACCGGACGTGCGGTTTTTCGCATCCGGCGGTTGGCAACTTTGCGGGGCTTGTCCCGCGAGGCGAGGTCTGATGGCGTGATCAGTCCATATCTCTTCAAGGTGCGGTTGTTGAGTGCCTCCTGTACCACGGGGCTTGCCCCCATGCGCCAGGCTCCGCGACTGCTGTGCGCCACTTCTCTTCGCGTTGGCGGGATTCCCAGCCGGGTGAGGGCGGCTTTGCGCCTGCGGGCGTTGTGCCAGCGTTGCCAGAAGCATTTGCGCATGTGGCGGCGTATCCAGCCGCTCAACTGCACCATGTTCCGCTGCTCCTAGGCCCGGCCCTAGCAGGCCCACCAGCCGCGTTGATATTGACTCCACTGGTCGCGCAACTGCCCGCTGCTCAATGACTGCCGCGCATCCCACTTCGCCCTCACCTGGTCTTTAAACTTCGTGATGGCCGGTGGTGACGCGGCGATGAGCAGGGCCGCTGTCAGGATGAAGCCGAGGAACTTGCGTTCCCAGACCCGCCCTGTGCCGCTCTTTTCCACATTGACCTCCAGCTTCAGATGTCGGCCTGTCCACTGGCTGATGACTTCCAACACCCGCTGCGCGGCTCTCTGGCTGCTCACGTAAATGTTGCAGTCATCCGCGTAGCGGACGTGCTTCAACCCCCCGGCGTTCGATCTCCTTGTCGAGCTTGTCCAAATAGATGCTGGCCAGCAGCGGTGAGAGCGACCCGCCTTGCGGCGTGCCCTGCTCACTGCTGACCTTGCATCCCCCTGGCAGGACGATCCCTGCGCGCAGGAACCGTCCGATGAGCTGCAGCATCCGCTTGTCCCGCACGACGCGGCTGACCTGCGTCATGAGGATGTCGTGGTTCACCCGGTCGAGCCGAGCGCAGCGAGACAGCCAGCCTGTCTTTTTCAATAATGCTGGCAACAACGCGGTGATGTCCATGTCCACCACCCACTCCCTCCCTTCCCGTGCCTGCCTCTGTGCGGCCTCGATCGCTCCATGCGCTCCGCGCCCGGGTCGGAACCCGTGGCTGGCTTCGCTGAAGTGTGGCTCGAACAAAGGCTGCATCACTTGCAGCAGCATCTGCTGCACGAAGCGATCCAGCACGTTGGGGATGCTCAATGGCCGGATGCCGCCATTGGGCTTGGGGATCTCCTTGCGCCGCGCGGCTCCGGGCTGGTAGCTGCCCTTGAGCAGCTTGGCCTTGATCCCGGCTCCGTGCCTGGCGAGGTGATCCCTCAGTTCTTCGGTCCGCATGCCGTCGGGGCCGGGGGCGCCCGCGTTGCGCTCTACTGCGCACAGCGCCGCCTCCCAGTTGACCGCCTCGACGGCTGCCTCCATTGCTGCCTCCTGCATCGCTGGCTTGTTCCCCGGGTGTCGCATGATCTCCGCAGTGCCGCTCTCCTCGCCGCTGGAGATGGCTGCACCATCGGGGCGGTTCGGGTTCGTGCCGGGTGTCGCGCCTGCGGCGCTGAGGCCGGCTGACGTTGGGGCGGGTTTTGCGCGGGTCACAGGCTCCCGGGTCGCTTTGCAGTCGGCCCTTCGCTCCCTCCGCCTTTCGGCGGCTCTCCTCACTACTATGGCCTCTGCTGACTCCTGTCCGGCTCGCGCCAGACAGGCCTCCTGGGTAAGAACATGAGCTTTCCCCTCGTGCCACGGACCTCTGCTTGATGCGTCTTGATGGTCTTCGGACTTCGCGTTTCCTGGCACGCTCGTCGCCCGCATCCTGCCTCGCTGGTCCTTCGTGTTCCTGTGGTCGAGAGTTTGCCCCGGACTTCTTTCAGCCACGGCCTCGCGGCCGCTGCCTTGTCCTTCGGCTACGGTTAACTCCCATCGTTTCCGATCAGCTCCTTTCATCTG
>NZ_JBYFBS010000051.1:0-1599 GCF_057652315.1 Prosthecobacter sp. Pr1
GCTGATCTTTACCCACAAAGTTGGAGATAGAAATTGTACTCTGCTGGAGCAGGCTATCTTCGGGCGGGTGTCTATTTCCACCACCCGCACGCTTCCCGCCTTTTCGCATGACCTTCAGGCAAACGCCCAGTGGGCGGCAGAAGAGCTCGGCTCCATCCAGCTGGGTGACGCGCGCAGCAACCGGCGCATGGTCAAGGTCTTCAATCAAATGCTCAACTCTCCCGGCAAATCCATTCCCCAGTGTTCCCGCAGCGTGGCCGAGGCCAAGGCCTTCTACCGCCTGCTCGATGTGGAGGAGCTCACCGACACGCTGCTCTTCAACGTCCACCGGCAGGCGGTGCTGCGTCGTGCTCAGCAGAGCGGCTGCCGCGTCCTGCTGGCCATCCAGGACACCACGGCGTGCAACTTCAACACTCATCATTCGCTTGAGGGGCTCGGCTCGATCTCCAGCAACAAGGTGCGGCCGAACATCGCCGGGCTGCATGTCCACAGCACCCTGTTGAGCGCCGCCGACGAGGACGCCGTCTTTGGGCTGCTGGGGGCCAAGTTCTACGCCCGCAAACTGCCGGGCAAAGGGCGCAGCGTGGGGGCGCGCAATCGCGAACCCATCGAGAGCAAGGAAAGTGTGCGCTGGCTTGAGAGCCTGGAGCTGGCCCATGAGGCCCGGCAATGGCTTGAGTCCTGTGCAGAGGCCTCTGCGTCTTGCTCAACGACTGCCACAAAGCCGGCAGAGGCCCCGCTCGTGGTCAGCGTGGGAGACCGGGAGGCGGATATTTATGAACTGCTCGCCGAGGCGCAGCAACACCGCGAACAAGGGCTCGGGCTGCTGGTGCGCTCGCAGCACAACCGCAGCCTGGAGGGCGGTGAGGCGCAGATGTGGCGGCACCTTGAACAAAGCGAGCCAGCAGGAACCCACACGCTGCAGCTGCCGCGCAGCCAGGGGCAGAAAGCGCGGCAGGCCACGCTGAGTGTGCGCTACACAACCGTGACCATCGCCGTTCCCGTGAACAAGGCCAAGCATATGAAAAAGGACACGCCGGTGGAGGTGTGCATCGTGGAACTCCGCGAGCAGGACGCGCCTGAGGGCAAGGGCATCTGCTGGCGGCTGCTGAGCACGCTGAAGGTGGACACGCTGGAGAGCGCCGTGAAGCTGGCCGGGTGGTATGCGAAACGCTGGCAGATCGAAGAGTTCCACCGCATCCTCAAAACAGGCTGCCGGGTGGAGGCACGACAGATGCGCAGCCTGGAGCGGCTGCGGCCGATGATGGCCTTGGACATGCTGGTGGCCTGCCGGATCATGGGCATGAGCGCCGGGGCGCGGCAGAGTCCGCAAGACCCCGCCACAGACTGGCTTGATGAGGACGAGATCAGCGCGCTGGAGGCGTATGAACGCGAGGGAAAGAAGCCGGTGAAGGATGCACCGCCAATGAGCCTGGGAGCCGCAGTGAAAAGCATCGCACGTCTCGGCGGCCACCTGGGCCGTAAAGGTGACGGCCACCCCGGAGCGCAGGTGCTATGGCAGGGCCTCAACAAGCTCGATACCATCACCGATGTCTGGCGCAGACTGCGCCCCCAACCAACTTGTGGGTAAAGATCAGC
>NZ_JBYFBS010000052.1:0-1488 GCF_057652315.1 Prosthecobacter sp. Pr1
CAACGGTGTCCAACGAACGGGGAGCAAAAAGCCCGCATGAAGGTCGATGCGCAGCCATCGTTGGGTTGCTGCCGAGTCGGTTATTGAGGAGTGTATGGATGATTGAGCGCATGCTTTAAACTCGTCCTGTCCGGTGCCAGGAGCTCAAAAGAACGGGTGCTTTATGCTTGACTCATGAGGGTCGCAAAATTTTTGTTTTTATGCCTCCCCCACTTGCTGACGCCACTCTCTCCACACGCTTTTTCACTCCGCTGCTCGACCTTCTTGCCACCTGCGCGCACCGGCGGCACTGCCCCGACCTTTCAGACTCGGACTGGCTGCGCCTCGGCGTCCAGCGCTGTCTTCAGCCACAGACCAGTGGCAGGGGATTTTTGCAAACCCTCGCCGCTCTGGCAGCCCCCTGCCGCCCGGAGAACTCGCACTTCTTCGAGTCGCTCAAAAGTCAGCGGCGTCTGGCGCTGTGCGCCGAGATCAACGCTCGTCTCTGCACCCATGCACGCACGGTGCTGCCCGATGCGCTGGCGGCCTTCCCCGCGCTCGCCGGGTTCGATGTGCATGCCGGTGACGGCCACTTCCACGCCCATGCCGCGCATGATCCCGCCGACAGCAAGGGCGTGCGCCTCGCCGTGGGCCATCTCTACAGCCGCAACCTGCGCAGCGGCTGCCTGAGCCATCTCACCGTCAACGACCAGCAGGCGCGCAAAAAGGAGCACGACATGCGCGGGCTCAAACGCACGGACATCGCCACGCTGCGCCAGGGCGCGCCCAAGGGCCGCAAGGTGCTCTACGTCTGGGACCGCGCCGGCATCGACTTCAAGCAGTGGCACAAGTGGAAGCAGGGCAGCGGCATCTACATGCTCAGCCGCACCAAGACCAACCTGAAGCTCCTGCCCTGCGGCAACCTGCCCTTTGACAGGGCCGATGAGATCAACGCCGGCGTGCAGCGCGACGAACTCGTGGGCACCGCCACCAGCGGGCTGATGGTGCGGCGCATCACCTTCCATGACGTGGCCGCAGAGCGGCACTTTGAGTTCCTCACCAATGTGCTGGAGAGCGCCGTGCCGCCGGGCGTGCTGGCGCAGCTCTACCGCATGCGCTGGGAGATCGAGAAGAGCTTTGATGAAGTGAAGAACAAGCTCGGTGAGAAGAAGGCCTGGGCCACCAGCGCCACGGCCAAGAGCATGCAGGCGCAGTTCATCTGCCTGAGCGTGAACCTGCTGCAGCTGCTCGAACACGAACTCGGAGAGCAGGGCATCCGCAACGAGCCTGAGGAGAAGCGCCGCGCGGCAAGGCTGAAGCAGGCGGTCGAGGTCGCCGCCAAGGCCCAAGCGGTGCTGCCCAAAACGCTGCGGTTGATGCAGCAGATCACGCAGCACAGCGTCAAGTTGATCCGCTGGGTGGCTGCCCAGCTCTGGAACTCCATCCCCTGGCAGCAAGCCTGTGCAGTCCTCATAGCCCTTTACGCCAAGTTATGAACGGCCAACCTTG
>NZ_JBYFBS010000053.1:0-1486 GCF_057652315.1 Prosthecobacter sp. Pr1
TTCACAGCCGTCCCATAGGCCGTGCCGAATGAGTGGCAATCCTTGAAGTAACAAGGGGGACAGGCTGGAAAGTGGCGGAGGTCGAGTTGAGATTTTGGCGCGTTTGCCTGGCAAATCAGGCCGATGCTGTCCCATGCGATGGCGTGCCGGCTGGCGCAAAGCCTGGCAGCCAGGCGGCATGCGAAGCTCCCAGCAGGGTAAATCTTCCGCCTGCTGTCCCATAACTTCGCAGCAACTCCTGCAGGTCCAGGCGCTCCCACATGGCCGCACGCACCACGGCAAAGAGGCGTGTAAAACTCTGCCCCCACCGGCTGAGGTGCGCCGCGTAGCGCAGCAGCACATACACCAGCAGCGCGGTCCACACCTGCCAGCGGATGGCGTTGGCGCTGTGGCCGAGGAAGTCGCCGAGCTTGAGCGTCTGCTTGACCTGCTTGAAGAACACTTCGATGTCCCAGCGTGCGCGGTAGAGATCACACACGCTCGCCGGACTCCACTGGGTGTTGTTGCCGATGAAGACCATGAGCCGTTCCTCGCCATCGACTTCCACCCACGCCTCCACCCGGCGGAAAGTCCAGCCTTTGAACTTCTTCCATTTGGCGCCGGTGAGCTTGACGATCTGGTCTCTGACCACCTTGCCGCCTTTTTTGACGGGCAGGTTGCGCAGGCTGCGACAGCAGAGGTTGTCCTTGGCCCGTGTCACCCATTGGACGCCCCGCGCGTCGAGATCATGCAAATGCTCAAAGTCCACGTAGGCCTTGTCGAAGACGACGACCTCACCGTCCTGGAGTCCGGCGCAGACTTCGCGCGCACGGCTGCTGTCATGCTCGCCTGCGGTGTCAACAATGGCAAAGGTGGGCAGGAAGCCATTGAGGCCCAGGCGCAGGTGCAGCTTTGCCGCCGCCTTGCGTCTGCGATGCTTTGCCCAGCTCATGCAGTTGGCCACCAGCTCCATGACCGTCGAATCGACCGCGTGCACCGGCACTTTGAAGCGGTGGAGCGGGCCGCGTCCGCCGCCGGGGCGCTGCTTTCCAAAGCTTCGGTCGCAGTGCTGGAGATGGTCCAGCGTGCGCCAGAACACCAGAGCGGCAAAGGTGGCGTCGCGGGCCTTGTTGGAGTTGGAGAGGTTGTTGCGCGAGGGCGGGGTGAGACCGAAGGAGGCGATGGCGCGTGCTTTGAGCCGCAGCCAGTCACAGACATCGTTGAGGCTCAGGGCGTGGGCGAGCTGAGCGAAGAGCATCGTGCCCAGATGGCTGAGGACGGAATAGCTGCGGGCTTTGGCGGCAACGCCCGTCTCCCGGGCTGCTGTGTCAATGATGCCGCGCGGAATGAGCTTGAGAAGCTGCCCCAGAACAGTGATGTGGTGGCGTGCTGGCTGAGTGGTTGGAGCGTGTGTTGGTTTTGACATCGTAATCCAAATCAAGCCGCTTCCCGCCCTCAGTCAGCGCACTTCATTCAAAAAAACTCATCCGTCTATGGGATGACTGTG
>NZ_JBYFBS010000054.1:0-1466 GCF_057652315.1 Prosthecobacter sp. Pr1
CAATAGTGTTCGGCACAGGGTTTGAGGTGGGGTGATGTGACAAAAATGTTGCTGTACCTTTGGGCGAAGGGTGGCATGAAGTTGCTGATGGCTGCAGCCCGAGTCCCAGCCCCCAAGATTGAAGCCGCCCAGCTGCGGCACTGGAAGCTCATCGAGCAGTTCCAGCGTGTGCTCGACGAGGTCAGCCCGCTGCATCAGCCCCACCGCAGCGAGCACGACCCGCGGCGCACCCTCCACCAGCGCGATTACTTCTCGCTGTTTTTGCTCGGCCTGTTCAACCCGGTCATCACCTCCATGCGCGGGCTCTGCCAGGCCAGCAGGCTGCAGCGCACGCAACGCTCCCTGGGCACCCTGCCCGCAAGCCTGGGCAGCTTCTCGGAGGCGCAGAGCCTCTTTGATGCGCGGCTGCTCCAGGCCGTGCTGGAGCGCCTGGTGGCGGACCTTCCCCCGCAGCCCGGTCCCGGCGGCGTGGACCTCGCCGCGCTGCGCGTGGTCGACAGCACCTTGTGGTATGTGCTCCCGCGCATGGACTGGGCCACCTGGCGCAGCCAGTACAAGGACCAGCGCGCCGTGCGCCTGCACATCAAATACCGTCTGGCCGACGGCCTGCCTGCCGGCGGCCTGCCCTCCAACGGGGTTTTGTGCGAGCGCAAAGCCCTGCGCCAGCAGCTCAAGGCCGGGGAGTTCTACATCGGCGACCGCAACTACGGCATGAACTACCGCTACCTCGAGGAGCTCCAGAGCGCCGGATGCGGCTTTCTGATGCGCCTGCGCCAGAACCATGTCAAGGTGGAGACGCTCCAGGAGCTGCCGCTAAGCCAGCGCGACATTGAGGCCGGCGTCTGCCGGGATGAGCGCGTCATGCTCGGGGAGAGGGCCCTGTGCAGGCGCGGCCCGTTCCGTCTGGTGGTCGTGGACCGGCCCGACATGGAGGAGCCCGTATGGCTGGTGAGCAATCAAACAGCAGAACAGCTCAGCGCCGGGGAGCTCGCCGGACTCTACCGGCAGCGCTGGGAGGTGGAGGGATTTTTCCGCTGGCTCAAATGCCTGCTGCCCTGCCGGCACTGGTTTGCGGAGAGCGAAAACGGCGTGGCCATCCAGATCTATGCCGCGCTGATCTGCGCGGTGCTGCTGACGCGCAGGCTGGGACGGCGGCCAAGCAAACGCATGCTTGAGATGCTGGCTTTTCATCAGATGCAGACGGCAACGGCAGAAGAGCTTGCCGATGCTCTGCGGCTTGAAGTGGAGCGCACCACCCGTGTGCGCCAGCCGCGGCATGGGTCTTTGCAAAATTGGAAGCCTTCACGCTAGGGCATAAAGCAGGCGCACAGAACGCCAGGGCTGCGCGTGTCTGGATACCGCGCTGCCGTCATTGGAGCTCCTTTGCCAATCTCTGCGTCGCCAAGATGCTGCGCCATGGTTCTTTCCTTCCCGCTCGAAAGCACTCCCCGTGCCGAACACTATTG
>NZ_JBYFBS010000055.1:0-1277 GCF_057652315.1 Prosthecobacter sp. Pr1
TGAGGTGCAATCGAATATTGGACCAGAGTCTCTTAATTAGTTGAGGTTGATGTGCTGAGCTTCGTACTGGTTGGGGGTGAGGTATCCGATGGCGGAGTGTTTGCGCTGGTTGTTGTAGTAGGCGTCGATGTAATCGAAGAGTTCGAGCCTGGCATCGGTGGCATCTTCAAAGCAGCCGCCCTGAAGCATCTCGCGCTTGAGCGTGCCCATGAAGGATTCAGTCCAGGCGTTGTCATACGGGTTGGCCCTTGCCGACATGCTCTGGCGGATGCCAGCGTCAGCCAGCACGGCCCTGAAGGCGCTGCTGCCATACTGGCTGCCACGGTCGCTGTGGAAGAGGGTGCGCTGGCTGCGGGTCTGCGGGCGGGACTTCAAAGCCTGCTGTAGAGCGCTTACAACGAGCTCCGAACGCATGTGGGTGTCGAGGCTCCAGCCGATGATGCGCCGTGAGCCCAGGTCGATGACCACTGCGAGATAGAGCCACCGCGAGGTGGTGGGGATGAAGGTGATGTCACCGGCCCAGGCTTCATTGGGCTTGGTGGGCATGGCCTGCTCGGCGAGCAGGTTCTCTGAAGGCCGGTCAGCCCTGCCATCGCTGGTTTTGGGCAGGTAGTTCTTCGGCTGGATGGCACGCAGACCGCTCTGGCGCATGAGACGGCGCAGCCTGGCAGGAGCGCAGACAATGTCGTGGTCCTTGAGTTCCTGCTCAATACGGCGGTAGCCATAGCGGCGGCGGTTGCGTTTGAAGATCTCCTCAATGAGCGGAGAGAGGCGGCGGTCTTCAAGCCGGGTGGCTGTGGCCTCGGCGGCATGGTAGAAGCTGCTGCGTGGGAGCTCCAAGACGTGGCAGATGAGGCGGATGCTGGCCTGTGTCTGTGAGTGAAGCTGCTGGATCATCGTGCGGGTTTGCTCTGGGGTTGAGTGTGAGTGCCGAGGATGACAGCGGCTTTTTTTAAAATGTCGTTCTCCAGGAGGAGCTGGGCGTTGTCCTTGCGCAGGCGGCGCAGCTCGGCGGCTTCGTCCAGCTCGCCTACGGCTCGCTGAACTACGCCGCCGAGCTGCGCGGGGGCGTCTTGCGTGCCCTGGCGCTGGGCCTGAGTCCAGCGGTAAAGGATGCTGGTGCCGATGCCCAGTTCCTGGGCCACTTCAGGCACCGGCCTGCCAAGACCTACCAGTGTCAGGGCACGGTCTTTGAAATCATTGCTGTATCGTTTTCGATTCACGGTCTTCATGGTGCTTGTCCCTTATTCCCCGGTCCAGGATTTTAGCGCACCTCA
>NZ_JBYFBS010000056.1:0-1244 GCF_057652315.1 Prosthecobacter sp. Pr1
CAGCAACTGTGTCAGTTGGCAAGCTGGAATTTTGGGTCGGTGATCAAGCGGTTGAGCACGCAGAGCATTTTGCGCATGACGGCAGTGATGGCGACCTTGAAGGGTTTGCCGCGTTTGAGCAGGCCTTGGTAAAAAGTTTTGAGGATGGGGTTGATGCTCACGCAGCGCACTGCGGCCATGTAGAGCACGCGGCGCACTTTTTTGCGTCCGCCCTGGATGTGGCGCTGGCCGCGCATCGGCCCGCTGTCGTAGGGATGCGGGGCGAGACCGGCGAGGGAGGCGATGCGAGAGTCGTCGAGGCTGCCGAGTTCGGGCAGTTCGGTCATCAGGGTGGCTGCGGCCACCTCGGCAATGCCGTTCATCTGCTGGAGCCGCCCGGCCTTCTCCCGTGCGTCCTGGTGGTTTAGCGCAGTCTTGATGAGCTTGTCGAGCTGCGTGATCTGCTTGCTTAGAGCTTTGATCAGGGTCTTGGCCTGCGCGATGATCTGCGGATGGCTCAGCTGTAGGAGCTGGGTCTTCTGGATGGCGCGTGCGGTGACCAGCTGCTCGCGGCGGCCGACCAGGCTGGAGAGTTCGAGCTCCCAGTCAGGAGGCAGGATGTCGGGCTGCGGCTTGAGCGCGGCACCGAAGGCGGCGAGCACAGCGGCGTCGATGGCGTCGGTCTTCGCCAGCTTCATGCTGGCCTTGGCGAAGTGGCGCACGCGGGCGGGATTGAGTTTGCTCACGGTTTTGCCTGCGCGCAGCAGGGCCAGCCAGAGGGCCTGTTCGTAGCCGCCGGTGGCCTCGATGATGACGTGTGCACCAGGCGGCAGCATGGCGATGAGCTTGCGGTGGCCGGCAGTGGTGTTGGCCAGTCTGAAGGCCTTCTTTTTGCGGGGAATGCCGTGGATGTCGAGCCATTGGGCGCAGACATCGATGCCGACATGGACAACCTCCGGGGTGGAGGTAGAATGGGTGTTCATGGATGGGATGGGTTTGAGTGTTCGACTTCTTCCTTGCGATGCGAGCTTCTGCTGCGGGCATGGCCCTTGGCAGGCTCAGTCAACTGTTCGAGTTCGAGCTTGTCCTGGTGTGCGGGTGACTGGCTGCCTGACGATCTCAAAGGATCAGGAGTGCCTCCGGTCTGTCCCGCACACGCTCAGGCTGGTTGGCCGTCACCACCCAGCCTGAGTTCCAAGCCCGCTGTTACTTCGCAGCGTTTGGGAATCAGGACGTCTCCAACATACAAGGAGTGCCTGTCGTAC
>NZ_JBYFBS010000057.1:0-1138 GCF_057652315.1 Prosthecobacter sp. Pr1
ATCCAGCGCTCCACGCCGCACTCCAGCGCAGCCACCGTGGCGTGCTCACGAAGATAGATCTCCTCGTATTTGATGCTCCGCCACAGCCGCTCGATGAACACGTTGTCCATCCACCGGCCGCGCCCGTCCATGCTGATCCGCACGCCCCATCCCTTGAGCGTGCCGGTCCATTCCTCGCTGGTAAACTGGCTGCCCTGATCCGTGTTGAAGATCTCCGGCACGCAGCCTGCAAACGCCTTCGCCCGATCCAGCGCCAGCAGGCACAGCGACACGTCCATCGTGTTGCTCACCGCCCAGCCCAGCACGCAGCGCGTGTGCCAGTCCATCACCGCGCAGAGGTAGGCGCTGCCGCGCGGCATGGGCACATAGGTGATGTCGGTGCACCACACCTGGTCGGCCCGCGTGATGGCCAGATCACGCAGCAGGTAGGGATGGATGCGACTGGCCTTGTCCAGGATGCTGGTGCGCGGCTTGCAGTAAATGGCCTCGATGCCCATCTCGCGTCGCAGGCGCTGGAGGCGCTTGCGATTGACCGCCAGCCCATGATCGCGCTCCAGCACCGTCACCAGCCGGCGTGATCCCAGGCAGGGGTCGCGCAGGCAGATCTCATCGAGCAGGCGTTTGATCCGCACGTTCTCTTTGGTCTCCGCCACCGGCACATAGTCCAGGCTGGAGCGTGACACGCCCAGCAGTTCACATTGGGTTCTCATGCTCAGCTTCGGGTGTTGAGGTTCGATGAGTCCGGCAGTCCGCTCCACACTCCGAGCTGCTTGGATTTTTTTACCACAAAGTCCAGCTTCACGGTGAGTTCGCCGATCTTGGAGTGCAGGTCGGTGCGCTCCGCGCTGAAGTCCTCCTGCTCCTGCTGCCTGCCGGTTTCAAACACGCTGCCTGCCTGCGTGCTGAGCTTCTTTTTCCAGTCGCTGACCTGCACGGGATGCACGTCGAACTCCTTGGCGATTTGCTGGACTGTCTTGACGCCCTTGAGGGCCTCCAATGCCACCCGGGCTTTGAACTGGGCGTCGTGTCTTTTGCGTTTGGCTTTCATTTCGTTGGGTCGTGTCTTGGGTTGCCCCCAAGCCTCGGCCACCATAGTCGCATAACTTCACTACTGGCCCGAATTTCGGGGTCCACCTCA
>NZ_JBYFBS010000058.1:0-958 GCF_057652315.1 Prosthecobacter sp. Pr1
CAAGAGGCAAACCAACCCTTGGCGTCTTTTTCTGTGATTTTTGAGAATGCCAGGCTGATGGCCGCATCGAGTTCTGCTGGTGTGCGTGCCTCCGCAGTGCGCAGCAGCGCCTTGATCTTGCTCCACATCTTCTCGATCGGGTTGAGGTCGGGCGAGTAGGCTGGCAGGAACCTCACCTCCGCTCCTGCCTCTGCCACCAAGCGCAGCACTTCCGGGCTCTTGTGCACCGCAAGATTGTCCATCACGACGATGTCGTCCTTTTTCAGCGTGGGACAGAGCACCTGGCCGATGTAGGCCACAAAGGCGTCGGTGTCAGCTGCTCCTGAGAGGTGCATGCAGGCCGTGGTGCCATCCAGCCGGATGGAGGAGATCATCGTCGTGCTCTGCCAGCGGCCGCAGGGAGCTGCGGCATGCAGCCGCTTGCCGCGTGGCGCTCTGCCACGCAGGCGGGTCATGTTTGTCTTGGCTCCGCTCTCATCGATAAAGACCAGCCGCCAGGGTTCTAGTCCGCCTTGCTTGCGCTTCCAGCGGCGGCGTGCTTTGCGGACGTCCTCCCGGTCCTGCTCGGCGGCGCGGAGTGTCTTTTTTTATATGTCAGCCCCATGTCCGCAAGCACGTAATGGATCGCCGGCAGCGTGCACTCCAGGCCGAGTGCCTCGCGCAGCTCGGCCAGCGTCATGTCAGGCTTGCGCTTGAGGTGCTGCCGCATGGCAATGCGGTGCTCTGCCACGATGGTCTTCTTGCGTCCTGCAAGATGATGCCGGGACTTGATGCAGCCGGTCTTGCTGCGCTGCTGGAGCAGCTTTTTGACCATGCCCAAGGAGACGCGAAAGCGCCGTGCGATCTCGTCACGCGTGCCTTCACCTTTGTCATAGGCGCTGACAATGCGTTCACGTAAATCCAGAGAGAGTGTTGCCATACCACTTTATAGCAGGCCTCTACCCGGATGGCTATATAA
>NZ_JBYFBS010000059.1:0-772 GCF_057652315.1 Prosthecobacter sp. Pr1
ATCAACGATTCTCTTGGTGGGGGCCGCTCAAGCAGCGGCTCTTAAAAAAAGTCGCGTTGTGAAACAGGGTGGCCGGCCACAGGCTGCCATGGATCTGGTGCTCGACGGTTTGTTTTACCGCCTTCGCAATTGCGGGCCATGGCGCGACCTGCCGCCCCAGTTTGGTCCGTGGGAGACGCTCTACGGCTGGCATCGCAAGCTGGCGCGCGCTGGAGTGTGGATGCAGTTGCTCAAGAGCTTCGCGCGCAAGGTTCGCGGCACGGTGGTGCTGGTGGATGGCACACACATTCTGGCGCACCAGAGCGCGGCCAATCCACGCGGCGGCGCGGCAGCCCAGGCGCTGGGCAAGACCCGTGGCGGGCGCAACAGCAAGCTCATGGCGTTGACCGACAAACGCGGGCGGCTCATGAGCATGAAACTCATCGAAGGACAGGCGTATGAAGGTGCTCATGTGCTCGGGTTGTTGCCGCGAGGGGGGAAGTGGCGCGTGGTTGGTGACAAGGGCTTCGACAGCGACAAACTGCGCCGGGCTTTGGTGGCGCGCGGTCACAAACCTTGTTTTCCAGGCAAGAAGAACCGTAAGCATAAGATCAAATACAGCAAACCTCTCTACCGCCAACGCTATCGGGTGGAGAACTTCTTCTGTCGCATCAAGCTTTGGGCCTGCTTGTCATTGCGCCGCGATAAACTTGCCTTGCACTTCACCTCTCTGTTGGCTTTTGCCGCCGTCATCGATTGGATGCAGCCTTTCAAGAAGTTTTAAAACACTGCC
>NZ_JBYFBS010000060.1:0-634 GCF_057652315.1 Prosthecobacter sp. Pr1
TCAGATCGTTCTCTGAACGATTCAACCCTTCAAGGTTAACCTCCCGGCGCAAGCCGGGAGGTTTTTTTGTGCCTGTTGCTTGGGCAAGTGGATTGGATCAGGCATGCCCCTGAGCATCCTATCAGGTGAGGGAAAATGCTTTCCCGTATTTACGACACCTGCTAGCAAACCCTTTGAACGGCTCACATGCGTGGAATCAATCCTCCTGTTTTTGTTCCATCTCTTGCGAGTGTCTGACCTCAAACTCTAAAACCTAAAAAAAACTGCTCAGACTATGAAATTGAACGCATTGCTGAAAACGCTGGGATTCTTGGCTCTGGCCGCCACTCCCGTTGTGGCCGGACCCTCCGC
This sequence comes from Prosthecobacter sp. Pr1, assembly GCF_057652315.1. NCBI lineage: Bacteria > Pseudomonadati > Verrucomicrobiota > Verrucomicrobiia > Verrucomicrobiales > Verrucomicrobiaceae > Prosthecobacter > Prosthecobacter sp. Pr1. The sequence goes on from NZ_JBYFBS010000060.1 coordinate 352, forward strand.
ACCCGCTCCTAAAAACCCAATCGCTCCCGCTCCGGTGAACGATGACCTCGGTATCATCGCCTCCATCGGCTACGACTCCAACTATGTCTGGCGTGGCATCAACTACGGTCAGCATTGGGTGCGTGCCGGCCTCAATGGCGCAATCCCCCTCGTCGGCGGTGCCGCCGAAGACGGCGCTGGCAGCACCGCCCTCCTCTGGGACGTCAACTACGGCTCCCTCGCAGGTGATCAGGACCACTTCTCCCCCAATGGCCTGCAGGGCGTCGGCATCAGCAACACCGCT
>NZ_JBYFBS010000061.1:0-518 GCF_057652315.1 Prosthecobacter sp. Pr1
TATGAATGGCGTTTTCGGCCAAGGCTTCGGCATGAACGACATCCAGCAGCTCACTCTTGGCGTCAACACCAACCTCGGCCCGATCAATCTGGCTTCGAGCGCGAACTATGACCTCGTCAACGGTGGCTGGTACTTCGACCTCACCGCCAAGTCCATCATCGCCGTGACCGATGCCATCAGCATCGTCCCTCACGCTGGTCTGGGCTATGGTCTGAACTACAACGCTGGCTGGACCCAGGCTTCCCGCAACCTCGTCGGTGGCGGCGGCTTCGCGACCAACAGCGCTGCTCAAGGTGGCATCTCCGGTTGGACCGCTCTGAACGTTGGCATTGATTTCCCAATCAAGCTCAACAGCCGTGCGACCCTTACCCCATACGTTGCAGCCAACCTGCCAATGGGTCCGATGAAGAATCTGGCACACTCGACCACGAACTACCCTGGCACCCCAGTCGGTGGTCCTGCCACCCCGTTCCACAGCATTGTGTATTACGGCGTGACCCTCAGCGTCCGCTTCTAAT
>NZ_JBYFBS010000062.1:0-301 GCF_057652315.1 Prosthecobacter sp. Pr1
CTGGAGGTGCTGCTCGCCAATGAAGGCCGCACCCTCACCAAAAAATTCCTGCTCGAAAAAGTCTGGGACATCCAGTTTGACCCCGGCACCAATGTCGTGGATGCGATGATCTGTCGCCTGCGCCGGAAGATCGACCCACCCGGCCAGCCGTCCCACCTGCAAACCGTCCGAGGCAAAGGCTATGTTATCAAAACTGTTCCCTGAGCGCATGCCGTCCACCTGGCGGCTGGGGCTGCTGCTGGCAGTGCTCATGGCCATCAGTACCGCCCTCTGCATCACCGTGGCCGGTTGGGCCATGCGG
>NZ_JBYFBS010000063.1:0-300 GCF_057652315.1 Prosthecobacter sp. Pr1
ATGCTCACGGCTGGGAGTGGTGATGGTTCGTGTCTCTGGGATCGCTTAGCTCCGCATTTTGAGCTGTGCTCCACAAGGCTGCGAGCGGAGCGAGTCACCTTGTGGAGCACAGCTCAAAATGCGGTCGCCGCCCCCCGCCTCGGTTGGTGTTTCTTCGCGTTACATGGACGTTATTCCTATGCCGCCTTCTTCATGGCTTGGGTTTTCTGACTGGCCTTGGGCTTGGCCTTGGGACGATACTCTGCTCCGGGTGTGCTGTTCGCCAGCGCCTCGTGCGGCCGCCAGGTGTTGTAGTGCTTC
>NZ_JBYFBS010000064.1:0-241 GCF_057652315.1 Prosthecobacter sp. Pr1
TTTAGAAATGCCTGACATGGCTGCACCATGCGCACCCGCGCAGAGACAGCGCCCTTTATGCGACAAGGATGAATGGTCTGGCAAGATGAAAGGATGGTTTTTCACTGGTTCCCCAACGGGGTGATGAGTCTCACAAAATGATGTATTCTATTGAACTCATGATCAGTCACTTCATACCATAGACTGACATGCTGCCAGCTCCCAAAGACCATGGAGCCGCGTACCGGTGGCCCATGCGAGG